>JAZUJH010000059.1:0-65343 GCA_045642665.1 Treponema sp. | reverse complement strand
GTTTTAAATAAACATCGGTCCGTCAGGACGGGCTTGAAGCGAATAAAAAAAGATAGCAGGGGCGTATCGTTTTTTATGAAGCCGGCCCGGAGGGCAAGCCCGGTAAGGGGCGCGTATAACAATCCCAGGTTAAAAGCCTGGGTTTTTTGTTTTAAATAAACATCGGTCCGTCAGGACGGGCTTGAAGCGAATAAAAACATACAAAGTTTATGGACCTGGTTTTCAGGTTTCATGGCAAAGAAAACAGGAGAATTTAACTTCGTATTTATTTGATCAGAAAAAAAATAACCTATTTGCTTAGAAATTATTGACAAATAATCTGCATTACTTCATATTATAAGCTTATAAAATCATTTAGAATCATTTAATTGAAAAAAGTGTAAAATAATGAGCGTCTTTAAAAATACTTTTTAGAGATTCCCATAATATAAAAAGTTTTGTGAAAATGTATTTTTATTTAATTTATGGAGAACTTTTATGAATGATTCTGTAGAATCCCTAAAAAATCAGCTGAAACCTCGTCCTTCGGTTTATGTGCTTAACGCATGTATTTATATTGTTCCGCTTCTCTACAGCTATGTACGAATAGTTAACTGCGGTGTTTTTGCTTCAAAGGCTGAATCTAATGCGGCTCTTCTTTCCTGGCCTGTTATTGTATTTGTACTTGCATGCACGCTCCTTGTCATCGGCATAGAGCATAAAAGTCTGGAATGTCTTTCCGGTTATGACGGAACAAGAGAAAGTTATGTGGAATTAAGAAAATATTATAGGGTTCATGCTTGTGCAAATTTAGCAGCACCGGTTATACTTGGTCTGCTTCTTCCAATGATTATCTGTTGTTCCGCCGATATGCTCGGGATAAATGCAGAGAAGCTTAAGCTTTTTATGGTATGCATCAATTCCACATGTCTTATTTCAGTTTTCTTTTACTCCCTGTGGATCGGAAAATTTGAGGACTGGCTTAAATTTTTGCCTCTTGAAGAAGATGATGTCAGAATCGGTATTACAGGACGAATTATTATTGTATCGTTTCTTTGTCTGGCATCAAGTTATGCAGGACTTTATGTTACCGTTGCAAACAGTGAGGAAATCAAGTACCTGAAGGGCGGACCTTATCTTCTGGCATTCGCAAAGAAAGGTGCTGTTCAGACTTCCCTTAACTTTATTCTGGCACTTGTTGATATGAAAGTTCTTGTCGGAAATTTTGTTAAGAATCTTAACAGGATTTCAATGTTCACAAAGAATCTGGCCGGTGGAGATTATACAGTTGATTCCTTTGTTGTTAACAGCCGTGATGAACTGGGGATTGTTCTTAATAACATGAACAGCTTCTACGGGCAGACAAGAAATCTTCTTGCAGGTGTTGGACGTAATGTAAATGACACAGTCCAGCTTGGTGAAGAAGTTAATGAGGACATGGAAATGACAGCTTCAAGTGTTGCACAGATTATGAGTAACATTGCTGCTATCAAGGATAAGATTCTTCAGCAGAACGAAATTGTTGTAAATGCAAACAGAGCGACAAGCAGCATCATAGAAAATATTGATGTTCTTAATGAAAGCATTGAAAACCAGAGTACCGGTGTAGCAGAAAGTTCTGCTGCGGTTCGTGAAATGGTTGCAAATATTGAAAGCGTAAGCGGAATCATTGATAAGAATATTGTTACAGTAGGAGCACTTCAGCATGAGGCGGAATCTGCAAAGAAGAAGGTTGCTTCGGCTGTCCAGTCCTCTAATCTGATTCTTGAAAATTCAAAGGCCGTAATGGAAGCAAGCAAGATGATACAGTCCATTGCGGAACAGACTAATCTTCTTTCAATGAATGCAGCGATTGAAGCAGCCCATGCAGGTGAAATGGGACACGGATTTGCTGTTGTTGCAGGAGAAATCCGTAAGCTGGCGGAACTTTCAAGTTCCCAGGGAAAGCAGATTGGTGAAACGCTTGAGCAGCTTAACGAAACAATGGTGAAGGTAAGCATAGACAATGATGAAGTTAAGAAACAGTTTGATGTTATATTCAAGATGACCCAGAATGTTTCTGACCAGGAGCGTTATGTCAAGGACGCAATGCTTGAACAGACTGCAGGCAGCCGTCAGATTCTTGAAGCAATCAGGAACATAGATGAATCTACTGCAGCAGTTAAGCTGGGGGCCGGAAATGTAATTGATCTTGGAAAAGTTGTGGAAAATGAAATGAAAATTCTTGAAAGTTCCGCAGAAGATATTGCAAATTCAATTACAGAAATGTCTGCCGGTTCAAAACAGATTCTTGATTCAGTTGAAAATGTGAACGCAAATTCTGAACGCAACCGTGCTACATTGAATCATCTTCAGCGTGAAATGGAAAAATTTACTTTATAATTTTGTCGCCTGAAAATAGACCTCCGGAATTTTTTTCTGTGCTTTAATATTCACTGTAATTTCATAAATTACTTTATTATTGTTCAGCTGAATTATTTCGGAGGATTTTTTATGGTGATTAATTATCGCGAAACAAATTTCATTGTAATGAATGACACCCAGAAACTTTGCAAGGAAAATGCAGACCTTGCAGCTTCTCTCCGCAATTCACTGGAGAAGGAATATATAGTTTCTGGTGACGATAAAATTGTTCTGCCAGAAAATGCAGAAGAAACTAAGGTCATGAAAATCTTTGTTTCAAAAAAACGGACCTTCGAAGCGGCGATGAACTATGCCGGAAAAAAAATCTGCTGCCTTGATTTTGCAAACTATTATCATGCAGGCGGGAATCCGTGGTATGCGGGGACCCAGGAAGAATCAATGTGCAGAACTTCAACTCTGTATCCCTGTCTTGCAGCAAAGCAGAAAGAATATTTTGAAAAACATTCCCGTGAACGTGCACACGGAAAAATTGATTTCATGGGAGGCGATGATATTATCTATGTTCCGGACGTAACAATTTTTAAGACAGATGTCTCTGTTCCGGAACTTATGAAGAAAGAAGACTGGGTGAACACAGATGTAATAGTTGCAGCAGCTCCAATGCTCGGTCAGGAGGAGTGCGGGGCAGAAGATTTCATTGAAGCAATGACCCACAGAATCAAAGTTATTCTTGATGCCGCTGAAAAAGAGAATGTCCAGGTTCTTATTCTGGGTGCCTTCGGCTGCGGGGCTTTTAACAATCCGCCTGAAATTGTTGCTGATATTTTCCGCGAACTTTTAGAGACAGGACGCTATCATTTTGAAACAGTCGAGTTCCCGGTATTCTGCAGAGACTACGAAACAGAAAATTACACTGCATTCAGGAAGGTCATAGGCTAGTCATCTTAAACATATTTCAGGGGACCCCTGAAATATACTTTTTAGAGATTCCTTTCAGTAAAATGCTTTCCGGCGGAAGTGATATATGTTAGAATGAACGCAGGCTTATGCAGAAAATATTTATAGGTACAGGCGGTTATGATTATCCTGAATGGAAAAATATTTTCTATCCGCAGTACTTGCGCCGCAGTGATTTTCTTTCCTATTATTCATCTCATCTTAATTCTCTTGAACTAAACAGCACATTCTATTTCATGCCGGACAAGAACAAGGTCAGAAGTTTTCTGGAAAAATCAGGGGGAAAATAAATTTCAGTGTGGAGACGAACAAAGCATTTACTCATCAGGTAAACTCGCTGTGGAAAATTTATGCTGATGATTTCATTTAAACTCTTGAACCTTTTGCGGCAAAGGGGAAACTGAATTCAATAATCTTTCAGTTTTCCATGAACTTTGGATATGCAGTGGAAAACAGGAAGTATCTCTGGAATCTGCTAAAAAAAATTGAAGCATTTCCGGCTGCCGTAGAATTCCGTAACAGAGAATGAATACGGGGTTCTGTCTTTGAATGTATGAATGAACTGAATGCTGCAACAGTAATATGTGCTGTTCCTCAGGAAAGTGAAATGGAAAAACTGAAACCTGTTCTTGGCAGAAACCTTTACTTCCGTCTGCATCCTGATTATTCTCTTTCTGAGGCAGAAGATTTTGCGCTTATGCTCAAGAATATGGATGCGGACAGTGTTCAGGTATATTTCAGCAGAAGTCCAGGCGGTATTCTTTGTGCCGGACATTTATCAGGAATCATGCTTCCTTAAGATGAATGAAATTTCCGTTCCGGTCCTTTACCTGATAGAAATATGTATACCATGTACAGTCGTCGCTGCACTGGAAAGCTTTTTCACCTACACGTTTAAGTCTGATGTAGTTGCCGTAGTTTTTTACTGCATACTTGATGTCATCTTTTGTGTTTCCAAAAAATCCGTAACTTCCTTCAAGCCACTGGTTTCCTTCAGTCGTATAAAGATTTTCTTCATTAAATTCAAGATCTGTCATAGGGACTCCGGTTTTATAAATTAAAGGCATCTCCCAAAAATATTCTTGGAGATTCCTGCGAGTTTTAATCCTTGAAATTACAGGGCCTAAAACATCGCACCTTCAAAGTTATCTCTAAAATTACAAGTTTTGGAGGTTCACTTAAGTTTTTGTTTGCATTAAAGATACTGATTTTTCAGGTAAAAGGCAAGAAATTCAGGATACGTAAGTCTATGTTCCGGTCTGTCCAATAAAAAATTACGGAGACACAGGACATCCTTTGAAAATACTTTTTCATCCCTGCCTGCAAAAATTGCAATTTTTGCAGGTTCCCTATATAATCTCCCTATGAAAAATATATATGGCCGGAATTTTTTATTAAAAGGTTCATGAATAGGAAGGACAAGTAATTTTTGTCGGTCTGACTAACGCAGAAAGTATTCGGACCGGAAGTGGAATCTGTTGTCGTGCTTCAGTGCAGGAGAGAACTGATGCTTGATGAAAATAAGATTGACTGTGCCGGCAGGAATATTGTTTACAAGAAAATTTGTAATGAAGTTTTGGCAGGTGAAACTGATTTTGATGTAATCAGGGATAAGCTGAAGTTCGCAAGGGAATGCGGTGGATGTAATGATTTTATTCGTCATCCGGTCCGGGATTTCATTGAAGAGCCTGAAGAAAAATAAGTGTCCGTCAAAAAAATAGATTTGACGGTGAAGCGGGACTGGAAGTTCTGGTTCCGCTCTGAAATAACGGGGAGATGAAATTATGAAGGATAAACCTCACTACAATGTTGTTGCCGCTGTGATTATGAAAAATGTAAACGGTTCCCGAAGAATTTTCTGTGCCAGGCGTCCGGGGCCGAAACCTGGTAGGGAGCCGGCGGAAACCGATTTCAAGTGGGAGTTTCCGGGCGGAAAGATTGAGGAAGGTGAAAGCCGTGAGTCTGCATTGGAGCGCGAAATTTTTGAGGAGTTCGGAGCGGGAATCAGGGTAGGAAAATTTATTGGGACAGTTGAACATGAGTACAGAAACTTCAGCATAACCATGCACGGATTCTGCTGCACTTTGGAAAAGGATGACGGGATTCTTGAACTTAGGGAGCATCTTGAAGGCAGATGGGTTTTGCCCTGCGAACTTATGGACGTGGAATTTGCGGCTGCGGACGTTCCTTTTGCCCGTAAAGTTTTAAGTGAAGACAATTGGAGGAAACTTTTCATAAATGGATAAACTTACTCCTGAACAGAGACACTATAATATGTCATGCATACGAAGCACTGGGACACGACCCGAAAAGCTTCTCCGTTCCGCCCTGTTCAGAATGGGTTACCGCTTCAGGAAGAATGACAGAAAGCTGCCGGGGTCTCCTGACATTGTGTTTCCTCATTATCATGCTGTTATTTTTGTGAACGGATGTTTCTGGCACGGACATGAGGGCTGCAGAAATTATGTGGTTCCGAAAACAAATGTCACCTTCTGGCAGAACAAGATTCGCCGTAACCGTGAGCGGGATTCCCGGGATCTTAAGCTTCTTCATGACATGGGGTGGAGAGTTGGTGTAGTGTGGGAGTGTTCCATTTCCGGAAAGAACCGGAGACAAAAAATTGAAAAGCTTGCCGGCAGACTATGTTTTTGGCTGGAGGAGGAGTATTACTGTCCCCTGGAAACTTTTTAGCCGACCATCGTATACGTTTAAGTTCTGTATTCTGTAACAACTTTTGCATGACATTTGTGTAAATCCTATAGGATTGTCTCTTCTATTTTCTTGTTTTATATAGAATTTTCTTCATGCATCTATTTTGTATGCAAAATTGAATTCCCCTCATAATGTATTATAATTAGGGTAGCACTTGTATTGGCCTTCGGGGAGATATTTATGGATGAGGATAAGCTAAAAAAGTTCAGGGAAGCTGGAATAAATTATGAGGAAGCTCTGGAACGTTTTGACGGTGACGAGGAGTTGCTTTGTATTTTCATGGATAAATTTAGGAGAGACACAAGTTTTTTGAATCTGACTGAAGCTTTGAAAAAAAAAGATATGGAAGAAATGTATAGGGCGGTCCACACTTTGAAAGGAATTTCAAGTCAGATAGGCCTTGCTGCTCTTTTTGATGTTTCTGCGGAAATGTGTCTCAAGTATCGTAACGGTGACATGGAAGGTTTTTCCAAGGACTATGAGTCTGTCAAGTCCGTGTATTATAGAACCCTGGAAGCCTTGTGCTGATATCAGAAGTTTATTGGAGCCTCCTTTATTGCAGTTTCTGGGAGGTCCTTGCTTGTTTTTGATTATAAGAATTGGGGATAGCAGATGGATCAGCTTACGTTTAGTGGAGAAGAAAATACAGAAGACCTGACAGCACGCCTTAAAATTTTAATTGTTGATGATTCTGAATATGAGCGCGCGTTATTTAAAAGATTTCTTGAAACGGATTATGATATTCTTGAAGCTGAGAACGGCAGGGACGCAATGTTCCTTCTTACCTTGAACCGCGGCGACATAGCTCTTATTCTTCTTGACTACGTTATGCCTGTCATGGACGGCAAGCAGGTTCTTGAAAAGATGAACGAGATGGGCTGGATAGAAGATATTCCTGTCATAATGATTTCATCGGAAGAATCTGATGACGTTATAAAGACAGCCTACAATATGGGTGTAACAGATTTTATTAACAAGAACATCAGGCGAACTATAATTAACAAGCGCGTCTCAAATACAATCCGCCTTTTTGCAAAGCAGCGTCTCATGATGAAGCTTATCCAGGAGGAGAACACCAAGCTTCAGTTCATGGACAAGCTTACGGGCATATACAATATGAGCGGTTTCAGAATAAATGCTCTTGCTAAAATCAAGAATCATCCTGAACTTCAGTTTGCCATAACCTACGTTGACATAAAGGGCTTCAAGTTTGTCAATGACCTTTACGGAGTTGAAAAAGCCAATGAGCTTCTTTGTTACTGGGTTTCACTTTTTAGGGACGTGCTTGAGGAGAATGAGATTATAGGCCGTGTTGGAGCTGACTGTCTTGTTGCGCTTACGGTTCTGCATGAAAAATACAAGATAGATTCCCGGTTCGAGGATATAGCGTACGGTCTTAGTCATTATCTTGATCTTCCGGGACGGTCTTATTCACTGGAACTTTCTTCAGGTTCCTATATTGTAATGCAGAAGGACTATCTTGCCCTTGCAAACGGTACCCTTGATATAGATAAGCTGATAAGTCATGCAATTCTTGCTCGTGACAAGGCAAAGCGCAGGCCGGGAACCTGCCATGAATTTTTTAATGATGATGAATGGATGTCCCAGTGGCGTGGAATGATGATTTCAAAGTCATTGGAAGATGCTCTCCTGAACAGGGAAATTTCTTTGTGGCTGCAGCCTCAGTTCAGTTACACAAGGCAGCGTGTCATAAGTGCTGAAGCTTTGTGCCGCTGGAATCACAGCGAATTAGGTTTCATATCTCCCGGTGACTTTATACCTGTCCTTGAATCTACGGGGCAGATTTATGCTCTTGACAAATTCATTTGGGAAGAGGTCTGCAAACTTCTTAAGCAGTGGCAGAGTCATCATGCTGCTTCATCTCTCAGCATTTCCATTAACATTTCACGTGCCGACATAACTGCAAGTGAAAGTCCTGATGCTGTCATTTTTGCCCTTGTAGATAAATATGGACTTTCTTCAAGAAATCTTCATGTTGAAATTACGGAGAGTGCTTACGTAGAAGATACAGAGAATATTATAAAACTTGTAAACAGTTTCCATTCACGGGGATTCATCGTAGAAATGGATGATTTCGGAAGCGGCTATTCTTCTCTCAACAGTTTGAAGGATATAGATGTTGATGTTGTAAAACTTGATATGGGATTCCTTTATAACAAGGACAAGTACGATACCAACAGGCGCAGCGGAAAGATTCTTGACGGAATAATAAAGATGGCAAAGAACCTCGGCATTTCTGTTATTGCTGAAGGCATAGAGACTGTTGAGCAGGCGGAATTCCTTGGGGAACTTGGATGTAATATCATGCAGGGGTATTTTTTCTACCGGCCTCTCATCGTTGCTGATTTTACAAAGATTTTTATTGACCAGGATTATAATTCAGAAATTCTGGCCCAGCTTAACAGGGAGCGCAAGAAGAAGGAGCTTAAGCAGATTGTTTTAAGGCAGAGCACCCTGATGGGACTGAATTCATTAAATGATGTCCAGCGCTTTGAAGATATTTTTGTTAAAGGTTCCAACAGCTCCTATATTTTTGAACATTATATGGGAAGTGCGGCAATAGTTTCTTTTAACCACAAGAATTATAATATCAATGTCGAAGAAGTAAATGATGCCTTCCTTGAACAGATGGACATGGAATATTCTGCGGGAGATTTTCTTAAGAAGGGGGACCTGTCTGTATTTACTAATACTGAACAGAATATTTTGCGTGACGATGTCCTTGAAGCTTACAGGTCCGGTAATTTTACTTCGGAATTTTATTTTTCCGCTGCGGACCGGTGGATTCTTATTAATTTCAGAGTGATTTTCAAGAAGGATGATTCAACTTATTTTATATGCAATGCCATGGACTGTACTGAAAATCATAACAACATGGAAAGCTACAGGGTTTTGTGCAAGGAACTCAGGATGCATCTGAATTCCCTGCCTGCAGGTCTTTTACGTTATGAAGCGGAAGGGGAGCAGAAGTTTTCTTATGTAAGCGACGGTCTTCTTGAAATGCTTGGCTTTCCTAATCTTGAAAGTTTCAAGCTCAAGTTCAACAACAGTTTCAATAATATGATTTATGAAGAGGACAGGGAACGTGTGCAGAAAGAAATTTCTGTACAGATTTCAAAGAACGGAAAAACAGATTTTTGTAAATACAGGATCAAGACTGCGGAAGGAAATTTGAAATGGGTATACGACTGCGGAAATCTTGTTACTGATGAAAAAGGCAAGAAGTGGTATTACGTTGTAGTTGCTGACATGAACTATCTTATGGTGGAGCGTGAAAAGGAAAATATCAGCAGAGAGCGTCTTCAGTTCCTTTCAAACATAGAAGGTTTCAATGTATTTGAATATACCTTCGCAAATGATACGCTCAAGGCAGATATTACCAGGAACAACGGATATAAATTCTCTGCCGAAATTGCAGGCTTCATTTCACGGATGCTTAGGGACGGTCTTGTTGACAGTTCGACAGCTTCAAAGATTGCAACTATTCATGCACAGGCCATGGATAATACGATTATGGACGGAAATATTCGTGTAGTCTGCCGCTTCAAAGGGGAGTTCTTCCATACCTACAGATGTTATTTCATCTGCATCCATAATTCCATCGGTACACCTGAAAGGCTTCTCGGCTATGCAAGTAATACTGACGAGGAAGAGAAGGACATTATTCACTGGAAGGACAAGGCTTTAAGGGACAGCATGACAGGTCTGCTGAATCATGATGCAACTATTCTTGCAATAGAAAAGAAGATTGCTTCAAAGGATTTTGGCACGGTTGTTCTGTTTGATGTGGATGATTTTAAGATTATAAATGATACTTTCGGTCATTTTACGGGAGATTCTGTTCTCATAAGAATTGCTGACCGTCTTAAAACCAGTTTCCGTCAGAATGATATTGTAGGCCGTTACGGAGGAGATGAATTTGTTGTTTATCTTTCTGGGCTTTCGGATGTGGAGGATGTAAAAAAGAAACTCGATTTTCTTCTGGAAGAACTTAACAATCTTACTTACGGAAAAGACAGCAAAGTTAGTTGCAGCATGGGAGCTGTTATATGTGATGAAAATGTTAAGAATGTAAGAGATGTTATGTCCCGGGCTGATGAGGAGCTTTATAAAGTCAAGCAGGCCGGAAAGAACGGATTCTCATTGGTTTGATGGCCGATGAAAGAAAATTTATTCCTCAGGATTGTCATTTGATAATCATTGCAGATGTCCGTCATTATTCGGGATATGCGAAATGAATTTATTTTTGTATAGCATAGAATTTTATATTTCAAGGTGATAGACTAAAGGATATGGCAAGTAAATCAGTTATTCAGTATGCGAAATCCTCAATCAGAAGAAATCTTGTGATTCTTCTTGGTGTAGGTATGTTTTTGGTTTCAGTTCTGATGACTTTAGTTATTGGAATAACCGTAGACAAGGTTAACTCTAAACAGATAACAAAAAGTATTGAAGCCTTGACTGAGCGAAAGGCTGATATTTTGGATAAGGAGCTGAAGCAGGATATGGCTGCACTTGAAGGTATTAACGGTATGCTTTCAGGTTTCTGGGCAATTGCAGACGGCAATAGGCGCAATGCCATCAATATGTCTCTTTATTCGGCTCTGCGAAATAATCCTAAACTTAAGAGCGCATGGTTCTGTTTCAAGCCTCATGTTTTCGACTCACGAGATGAAGAGTGTGCTGATCCTGAATATGGAGATGACGGACGTTATAAGATGCGTTATCTTCGTACAGCGACAGGAAGAATTCGCAGTGATGAGGTTAAAGATGTAAACGGAGCCTGGTTCACTGATGCAATGGAATCTGATTTTGCATTTTTCGGTGAACCGGAGCAGGTTAATATGGACGGAGAAATGAAAACAGCCTTACGACTGTATATGCGTGTCGTTGAAAGCCGTCAGTTTCCTGTCGGAGTTTCAGGGGTCGATGTCATTCTTGAAAATTTGAATGAGATAGTAGACGGTAGTTCAATCTATAACGGAACAACCTGTGAGTTTCTTACCGGCAGCGGTAATGTTATTGCGGCGTCAGACGGAGCATCCATAGGTTCTGTCAGCAAACTTTTTGTTGATGAAAGGACAAGAGATAAATTTAGGGTCTGGGCTGCAGAGGATGCTAGTGAAGAAGAGAAGAATTTTGTAAAGAGTACTGTCACTTTTATTAATGACGGTGAAAACGGACGTGAATATATTACCATTGCAAAGTTTTCTCCTGATGAACGTGATTGGGTAAAGTGGTATGTTGTTGCAAGGACTCCTTATGATTCTGTCAAGATGAATACGCACAGAACAATTAATATAATTGTTGTCTCATTCATTATGCAGATTCTTGTTGTTCTTGGAATCATCTGGGTTTCAGTTTCACGTATTACAAAACCTTTGAAGAAGACTGCAAATGCCTTCCGCAACATCAGTGAAGGTGACGGAGATCTTACAGTAAGGCTTGTCAATAATCAGACAAATGAAGTCGGACAGATGTGTGAAAGTTTTAATAAAACCATGGAAAAGCTTTCATCTTCAATCAGGAATGCCATGGATGAGAGTAGAAATATGGAGGCCATTGGCATTGATTTAAATGCTTCCATGACTGAAACAAATCTTGCTGTCCAGTCCATTACTGAAGGTATAGTTGTTGTTCAGGGACAGATGGAAGAACATTCAACGGGAGTGGAGGAAGCGAAGTCTGTTGTTGACCAGATTGTTAAGAACATAGGCGTTCTTAATGAAAGAATCGACCAGCAGGCTGATAGTGTACGAGAATCTTCTGCTTCCATTGAGGAAATGACTTCCAATATTAGTTCCGTAACAAAGATTCTTGAAAAGAACAAGGAATCAATAGATGTCCTTGAAAAATCTTCTGAACATGGTATGGAAGTTGTTAATCAGACTGTACAGATGGCAACTGATATTCAGGAAAAATCCAAGACTCTCGGCCAGGCCTCCGCAGTTATTAAGAACATTGCTAAGCAGACGAATCTTCTCGCCATGAATGCCGCAATTGAAGCTGCTCATGCCGGGGAAACGGGAAGAGGTTTTGCTGTTGTTGCTGATGAAATTCGTAAACTTGCAGAGCAGTCATCTTCTGAAGGTACTAAGATTCAGATTGCTCTCAAGGATGTACAGGAATCAATTGTTGCCGTTTCTGAATCAAGCAAGACTGTTCAGGAACAGTTCAATAATATTTTCAACATGACAAAGGTTGTAAGCGAGCAGGAACGTGTTATTGACGAAGCTATGCGTGAACAGAATGCAGGTGGAGGACAGGTTCTTGAGACAATTAAGTATATCAATTCCATTACGGCGGAAGTTAAGGCGGGGTCAAATGAAATGCTTTCAGGCAGTCACGAAGTTTCTGTCGAAATGGATAAGCTTGCGGGCATGACAGAAATTGTTAACAACAGTATGCATTCAATGACACAGAAGACAAAAGAAATTTCTGATGCCGCAGTAAAGGCTTTGAGCAATGTTGCTGCGAATACAAAGAGCATACAGAGTCTTAATGAAGCTATGAACAAATTCAAGGTGGAATAAGAGGTAAAGAAATGAAGAAAAATATTCTGATTCTATTTTTGGCAGTTTTTTCTGCAATGCTTTCCTTCGCCCAGAACGTAATGGGTTCTCCGCTGCCCAAAGGTTCTTCTACTGTAGTTGATAATTTTGAGGAAGGATATGTATGGGTCTTCGGTGCTGAAGGAAGTGTTTCTTCCGGGGCTGAACTTGCACGCAAATGGAGGACAGAAGGAAAATATTCTTTGATGGTATCAAGTGCTCCGAACCTTAACGGTTCAAACGCTTTGTGGTTTACTGAATATGTGGAAGGTGATTATCTTGATATTTCCGGATACAGTTACATTGCCGTTGACGTGAATTATCCTTTTGATGAACCTCTGGTTATAGGGCTCTGTTTTCTGAGTGATGTATGGGAATGGGGGCAGGCTGAGGAATGGATATGGTTCCCGAAGGGTGAATACACGTTGGTATATGATATCAGAAACGTTCCTAAGAGTGTAACATCAAAGGTAAGACGCTTTATGTTCATGCAGGTTATGGCAACCAGTACAGATATACATCTTTATATTGATAATATCCGCGGCTATAAATAATTTAGTTCGGTTAAAAATGAACGGTCCCCGAAAGTTTGATTCTTCCGGGGACCGTTCATTTTTATTTATCCATTATTGTAATTTCAACTCGGCGGTTTTTTGCTTTTCCGGATTCAGTTGTGTTAGGGGCAATAGGCTTTGTATCTCCGAAGCCCTGTGTGAATATGTGGTATCGGTCCTTCATTCCAAGCTGCACAAGATAATCAGCGACGGTCTGTGCCCTCTGTTCGCTGAGTACCTGAGGGTCCTTTCCGTTGTCCGCATAAGCTGTATGTCCGCTTACAAGAATATCATTTTCAGGATAAGCGTCAAGAATTTTTCTGAGTTTCTGGAGCTTGAGTTTTTCGCTTTCCATGAGTACTGAACTTTCTGCCTTGAACTGTATGTTTTCGATTGAAAGTGTGAGACCTTTTTCTCCCTGCTTTACGGTAACATTGTCAAGTCCCAGCTCATTGATGATTGACTGAACACTCTTCACGTTTTCAGGAGTTGAAGTTCTTCTGAAGTCCTGAACTTCTGCGTGTGCGCTTCCCCGGAATTCAAAGGTATAGCCGTAGCCTGTTTCCATAACAATTCTGAAAGTCTCACTGTAATGGTCTATGGCACCTTTTTCTGCGTCCCAGTACACAAGCTCTTCGCTGAAGCCCATCATTGTCTTCGGATAGTCTGTGTAAGGGTCATTGTATTTTCCGATTCTTTCAGGCGTGTCGGTATAGAAATTATACTTTACGCTGAACACATGAAGCTTTGAGCCTGTCTTTGAAAGAACTTCATTGTTTGCCTGCTTGGACATTGATGACTGGAAGTAACTCATCTGACGGACTTCAGTTTTATATTTTCCTACAGTTCCAAGGTAAGTGTATGTTGCCGTGAAAGGAACTTTATAAGGAGTCAGAAGCCCGAAAGATTCTGTAAGGTCGTGAGCTTCATGTCCTTCTGCTGTCCAGGTTTCTCCCGGTTTAACTTCCCTGTCTGGAAAAAGGGGAACATCCCGCACTGTCGGCATAAAATACTGGTCCTCAATAGTGTATTTTCCCTGCTTTGAGCGGATGAAAATGCTTGTGTATTCTTTTCCCCATGAAAAGTTCTGCTGGATATTTGTATCAGGATTTTCACCTGCGGCAACATCTTTTTCAGTAGTCATGAAAATACAGTTATGGGTGGCGTTCTGTTCAGAATCAACGTCAGTAATTGTTGTGGAAATTCTGTTGATGATTTCAGCTTTGCGGTGCAGTTTTCTGTTGACGTACACATATTCGTTTACAGTTGAAAGAATTCTATAGGAATCTCCTTTCTGGTATTTGAACTCAAATTTTACAGGGCCGCCGGAAGTATCGTAATGTTCCGTCTCCTGAGGGGCTTTCTTTGTTTGACTGAAGGCACTTAAGTTTATTAAGGCTATAAGAGTTAAGGTTAATATTTTCTTCAGGTTTTTCATCAATTTATTAATTCTCCTATTTGATTATGATTCCTCAATTCAAGAATCGGCAAAAATTAGGGTATCTCTGAAAAATACTTTTTAGAGATAGCTTTGAAAAATTTGAATTTTTCAATGATTTCTGTTATCATTGCCCAATGGAAAATTCTTCATTAATTCAGTTCAAAACAGATTTTATTACATTATTTAAAACAAGTATGCCTCTTCCGGTTACATCCATAGTATTTGTATGCATTGTATTTCTTTTCACCGGAATATTCATTGGCGGAATAATTCAGAAACTTAAGAACAGATCAGTAGTGAAACGGGAAAGAGCGGATGCCATAAAGAAAAGCCGTGCAGTTCTTGGCGGGCAGTTCGGAGAGCAGATAGCACCTTTTCTGCCTAAGTTTCCATGTAATCCTGGTGATGTGCGCTTTGTAGGTAAGCCTGTAGATTATGTTGCGTTTTCCGGTATGGCTGAAGGTAAACCTGTCAGGGACATTTATTTTATTGAAGTAAAGTCAGGCCGCAGCACTCTTTCTGAGCGCGAAAAACAAATCAGGGACGCTGTAAAGAACGGCAGAGTTCACTACGTTGAATACAGAATCCTTGATTAAAACAGGACTCAGGGCATTTCCAGAAATTCTTGAATGAGATGCATGTGGAATTTATAACCGCTGAACTGGTGCAGCTATAAATGACTCGCTACTAAAGTTATCTCCAGAAATTGCAATCCCTGGAGACAGTATATATAGTATTTACTGGCTTTCGGGAGTGATGTCCCTTATTGTAAGGACAGCTTCCGAATTTCCCATTAAATACTGCTCGCACAGATTTGCAGGCATGGGCTTTGCTTTAAGGAATCCCTGTATGTTCTGGCAGTTAAACTTTTTGAGTATTTCAATCTGGCTGTCAGTTTCAACTCCTTCTGCAATAGTATTCAGTCCCATTTTTGAAACAAGAGTCACAACGCTTTCCGTAATGTTCGCTGCAATTCCGTTCTGCTCAGTGATGTTTGAAACAAATGATTTGTCAATCTTGAGGGTTGTAAGCGGAAGCATCTGCAGGTAACGCATTGAAGAATATCCGGTTCCAAAATCATCAAGGGAAATACCTATTCCCAGCTGGCGGATTCTGTTGAGAAGTTCAATTATTGATTCAAAGTTGTCAATGAGAATTCCTTCCGTAATTTCAATTTCAAGATGAGCGACATCTATTTTAGTTTCCTCAATTTTATGTTTGAGTTTGTCAAGAAAATCAGGCTGCTTAAGCTGGACAGGAGAAACATTTACGGACATGATTCCTGAAAAACTGAAATCACGCTCCCACTTTGCAAGAGTACTGAGAGCTGTGTCCATGATCCATTCACCTAACTCAACTATGAGAAGAGTTTCTTCCACGACAGGAATAAATTTTTCAGGACTTACCCATCCGAGTTCATTATCGTGCCAGCGTATTAGAGCCTCAAAACCTCTTAGCATATTGCTCCGGAGCTGGAACTGGGGCTGGAAATATAAATGGAAAAGCTTATTCCTGATGGCATTTTCAATTTTCTGTTCAAGGCTGAGCTTTTTAAGGAATTTCTCTTTCATTATCTGCTTGAAGGAAACAATATTATTTTTACCGTGCTGCTTCACTTCGGATTTTGCCATGTCCGCAAACTTCATAAGGTCTTCGGAAGTTTTTCCGTCTGTAGGATAAAGGGCAATTCCTCCTGAAACGCCGATTGAATTTTCGTTCAGTTCCTTGAGAAGTTTTTTTGCTGTACGTTCGGCTTCGATTTTGTCTTTAACATTTTTCTGTACAAAAATAAATTCATCACCATTATATCTGCAGGCCTCGGACGTTTCAGTCTCATATTTTCTGAGAATTGTTGCAACTTTACGGATCCTGTCATCACCGGCCTTGTGACCGCTTGATTCGTTAAGCATGCGCATATTGTCTATGCCGAAAATTGTCAGGGCAAATTTTGTGTCAGTGTTTTCTGATTCTTCAATGGTCCTTCTTAAACTTTTGTCCAGCCATGCAGTGTTATAAAGATTGGTCATTGTGTCATGGTAGGCTGCAATTTCAAGCTGCTGGTTCAAGGTTCTGATGTTTGTGATCTGGCGGTTGAGATCCTGCCTGCTTTCTTCAAGTTCCGTCTTGATAGCTTCAAGCTTCTGATTTTTTTCTGTAAGCTGATTTTCTTTTTCCCTGTCATCAGAAATGTCGCTAAAAGTAACAACCAGACTTTTTCCCGAAACGCAGTTCATTGTTATGTGGTAGTATGTGCTGTTTTCTTCGTAATAAAAATTCTCATGAACAGTGATTCGTTCCTTCATGGTCCTGCTGGCAAGTTCCTTCCATTGAACCTGGACTGGAAGAAATTTATGCATATTGGAATATCGTCCTCCGGAAATTATTTTTTTTTCAAAAAGTTTCTGGAAACTGTTGTTTACGTATTCAATATAAAAATCTACGATATTTTTTTCTACATCATAGATGGGCGTAACTACAATTATGGCTGAAGGAATGGCATTAAGTATGTATTTGAAATTAGAATCGTCGTTCATGGGAATAGATTATATAATAAGTGCAATTTTTTGTCTAAAAAAAAATGATTTTATAATTATTTTATACAACGATGTTTTTATTTATGTTGCTGATAATTATATTTAACCTCCAAAAATTTCGGTTTTGTCTATTTTTCTAAGGAAGTGCTGTTTTAAGTCGTCTTATGTCAACGAGTTAAACGATTTGTGATTCTACGGGGACTGTAATCTGCTATGATTTTTTGTGGCACTGTTTCCGTCCGGAGGAAGGGGCTTGAGTTTTTTGGACTGGAAAGGAAAATGAATGTGAGTCCAGTTAAAGCTGAAGTCAGCATGGGACTGCAGAAGCCGAAGTTGCAGTGCAGTAAATAAAGGTGGTACTCCTCTGAGATGATGATTATTAAGTCTGAATTCTGTCCAGTGTTTTATTGTAGGGAATCTCTAAAAATTGCAATTTTTAGAGATAACTTTGAAAACGCGATGTTTTAAGCCAAGGAATTTCAAGGATTAAAACTCGCAGGCATCTTTTAAAAGTATTTTTTTGAGATGCCCTGTAACAGGATTCAGACAATACGGAATGCCGGTATCAATAGAATCTGATTTCTTCCCATCGGTCAAAGTATTTGTCCAGACCTTCGCCCAGATCAAATTTCAGTGTGCAGTTGTCCATTGCGCTGGCAGGATACATGGGCTGAGTTGTCATGTACTGTTCTGCTTCCATGTTTATGTAGCAAGGAAAGTGGAAGGCATCAAGAAATTCTGCATAGATTTCAGGTCTGTGTATGAAGTTTATGAATTCATTTGCAAGATCATAATGAGGTGCATCCTTCAGAATCATCATGCTGTCAAGATAAGATGGTCCTCCCTCTTCCGGAATGAAGAAGTCGATAGTGTCTTCCCATTTTTCTTCGGGAACTTCACCGAATGTAATTTCAGCGTAACCCTGGCACAGCCAGAAATCACCTGAAGCAAAAGATTTCCCGAATGCTTCCGCGTCAAACTGTACAAGATTAGGCTTCCATTTTTCATTTATAAGATTCATTGCCTGGTCAAGCTCATCATCATCAAGAGAGTTTACATCGTGCTTCTGGTAGGCAAGTGCATCTCCAAAAACTTCACGGTAGTCGTCCATCATTGTTGCATGCTGGCTGAACCTTGTATCAGAAAAAATGTTCCAGCTTCTTTCGTAGTCGGTGAAAGTTACTTTCTTTTTGTTGACTGCAATTCCGGATGCTCCGTAATAATATGGAACAGCATATTTCATCCGGGAATCGTAGTTCGCTTTTTCAAGAATCTTGGGATTGATTTTGTCTTTGTTCGTAAACTTCGACTGGTCAATTTCTCTTACCATTCCAAGCTTTATCATAACTGATGTATAATCCTGTGAAGGAATTACAATGTCATAACCTTTTGCGCCTGCAAGAAGTTTGTTGAACATCTCTTCGTTTGTTGAATAGCTGTCAACTTTTACCGTAACATTGAATTCTTTTTCAAACTTTTCAAGAACAGAGTCAGGTGTATAGTAGGTCCAGTTATATAGGTACAGGACATTGCCGGCAGTTTTGGAGCAGGCGGATGTAATTGCTGTAAAAGTGAAAATTGATACGGCTGCAGCGATTGCTGAAAAAAAATTAGAAAATTTCATAACTTTGTTCCTTATCTTGTGCTTGCAAAAGATTTTAGTCTTTTGCGCATGGAGACTGCCACAAAACAGATTATGATTACCATTATCAGTGAAAGTGAATTTATTACCGGACTTACACCGAATCTTATCATTGAGTAAACATAGACCGGGAGTGTTGTGCTTCCGGGGCCGCTTACAAGGGAAGTTATTACGTAGTCTTCAAGGGAAAGTGTTACGCTCATTACAAAACCTGATATGATTCCGGGCATGATTGCAGGTATTATAACTTTGAAAAGCGTCTGTCTTTCAGTTGCTCCAAGATCGTAGCTTGCTTCGATTATTGAGTAGTCAAACTCGTCAATTCTTGCACTTACCATAAGGTAGACAAAGGGCAGACAGAAAGTTGTATGGGCAATGAAAATTGTCGTCATTCCCAGTCTCATCTTTATTGCCGTAAAGAAAATGCAAAGCGAGACTCCCATGATAACTTCTGGAAGAACCATAGGAAGAAAACTGATAGTCTTTATGTAGGATTTTCCCTTGAAGTCATACCAGGTAACGCCAATGGCAGCAAGGGTTCCGAGTATTGTTGCAACAAGTGAAGAGCTTACTGCAATGATTACGCTGTTGAGCATTGCTGACCAAAGATCATCTGAGTCCATGAAAAGTTTCTCGTACCAGATGAAAGAAAAGTTTGTGAATTCCGTGTCCTTTGATTCGTTGAAGGAATAAAGAATTATGACGAACAGGGGAACAAAGAGGAATAATATTGTAAGCCAGAGAATAAGTTTTGAGAAAGAGAAATTTCTTTCACGGTTTCTCCATGAACGCTTAGCGTGGCGGATAGGTTCTGTGGAGTTTTTTTTGCTCAGGAAAAGTGAGTAAGGGTTTTTCATTTTGTGGATTCCTCTTTTGCGGAAATTTTTTTTAGGGACGCTTCCTGACGGTTCGTGTAGAGCATCCATAGAATTGCTGCCATTGAAATGACTGTAATGAGAACGCTGAATGCAGCTGCCAGAGGCCAGTTACGAACTTTCTGTACACGGTCGACGATGAAGTTACCTATCATGTAACTGTCCTTTCCGCCTACCATCTGAGGAACAGTATAGGAACCGAAAATCGGGATGAAGGTAAAAATAAGCGCACTTACAATACCGCTTTTGATTCCGGGAAGCAGAATCTTGAACATGGACTGTGCTTTTGTTGCTCCAAGGTCCCGTGCAGCTTCAAGAAGTGAGAAGTCGAATCTGTCTACTGCAGTGAATATTGGAAGAATCGCATAAGGCAGATACATGTACACGCTTACAAGAATAACCGCCTGCCTTGTATACATAAGCTGCACAGGTTTGTAAACCGCTTCCCTGGTGTGGAAAATGTAGAAGAAGAATCTGCAGAAGTTGTTAAGTCCTGTTGTAAAGGCACTGTTTTCTCCTAGAATTGTTTTCCATGCAAAAATTCTGATAAGGCTGTTTGTTAAAAACGGAATGATTATCAGAATGAGGAACAAAGTCTGGTTCCTGCTTCTTGCCATTGCATATCCGCAGGGTAGGGAAATTATAATTGTAATGACAGTTGAAACTAAGGCGATGTAAAGTGTTCTTAGAAGAATTATCATGTACCTGGGCTTGAACATCTGGTCATAAGCTTCGAGGCAGAATTCTTTTACGACACCAATATAGACGTCACGCTTAAGGAATGAGTACACTACGATTATGAGAAGCGGAATTATAAAGAAAAGTGAAAACCATGTACCCATCGGCCATGCATATTTTGCACCCAAAGTTGATTTCTTGTCTCTCATTTGTTGATGTCCTCTACAATATAACCGTCTTCTGCTGCCCATGAAATATAGACAGTATCCTTCCACTGAATTTCAGGACCGTCATCAAGATAGTTTGTATGCTGCTTGAATACTTTTACAATTGTCCCGTTTGCAAGGCGCACATAGAATTTTGACTGGAAGCCTGTGTAAACCGGTTCCTCAACAGTGCCCTTGAAAACGTTTATGTCTTTTCTTCCCTTCACGTCAGGAATTTCTGTCGTGATTCTGATTTTCTCAGGACGGATTGTGAAAGCGATTTTCTGTCCGGGCTGTGTCATTTCATAGTCTGTTACCATCATGAATTTATCGCCCTGTGCAAGTTCAGGTGAGTCTGTAGGAAGCGGTGCCTGTTTTCCGAGCTCAGGAACTGAACAGGTTACCATATATTCTTCCTGCCCCTTAGGATCTGTATAAGGAACGCACTCGGCTACCGTGCTTTCAAAAATATTTGTTTCCCCGATGAACTGTGCAACAAACTGGGTGGCAGGACTTTCATAGATTTCAAATGGTGTTCCAACCTGAAGAACATGTCCGCCGTTCATTACAGCAATTCTGTCGCTGACGGCAAGAGCTTCACTCTGGTCATGGGTAACATATATGAAGGTAATACCAATCTTGTCATGAAGATTGTCCAGGTCAATCAGGAGACTTGACCTGAGCTTTGCGTCCAATGCAGAAAGCGGCTCATCAAGAAGGAGAACCTTAGGCTCATTTATAAGTGCACGCGCAATTGCAACACGCTGCCGCTGTCCGCCTGAAAGATGGTTAGGTTTCTTGTACATGTGGGCGTCAAGCTGAACAAGGTGAAGATATTTTTTTACCTTCTCATTAATTTCGTCCTTTGAAAGTTTCTGGAGTTTAAGAGGAAATGCGACATTGTCATATACACTCAGATGAGGAAAAAGAGCGTAGTTCTGGAAAACAGTATTGCTTGGTCTCTTGTTAGGAGGAAGTGGAACAACGTTCTGGTCATCAAAAAGAATAATTCCGTCACCCGGTTTTTCAAAACCTGCTATCATGCGTAGAAGTGTTGTTTTTCCGCAGCCGGAAGGTCCAAGCAGTGAAAAGAATTCACCTTTGTTAATGGTCAGGTTAATATCGTCCAGGACATGAAAGTTTCCAAAACATTTGGAAACGTGGTCAATTGTAACTGTACTTCCGTTCACTTCTCAAAAAACTCCTTTATTTTTATGGCGTATAAAATTTAGTATAGAACTTTTGACTTTCATTTACTATAGGGAAGCTCTGAAATTTGTAATTTTTATAGGTAAGGTTGAAAATCCAATGTTCAAGGCCCTGTAGTTTCAAGGGTTCAAATTTGTTTTGCGGTTCTCAAAAGATTTTTTATTTTTTATTAATTGACTAAAATTATATACAATGGAATAATTAGTAAAAATTGATTCTGCTTTGATGCAGAATCAAACATGATTATATTGGAGTTAAATTTTATGGTAGCTGTAATTGTTGGTCTTATTTTTATCGCGTTCTGTGTTTTCGCATGTCTTCCTGCAGGACTTTCATGGGGAATGGATGTTATTCAGTTCCTCAAGGGCTTTGCACCGGTCCTTTCAGCATTTATCGGGATGGTGGCTGTTATGATCGGTTTTGCTGATATAAAGGACAAGAAGGAAGCAAAGAAGGAAGAGATTAACGCTGCAAAGGATGCAGAAAATAAATAGTCAAAAACTTGCTAAATTCTTGATAAATAAAGAATTTGTCATTGACTAATGACTCTTAAAAATGGTATAGTTTAGTACCCCGTATATATTGTGAACAATTGCTCGTTGTTCATAAACGTTCAATACTAGATGCAAAGTGGCGAACGTAACGTTTTAATAGTAGGTATATATACATGAAAACAATTTTTTCAAAGCCAAATGAAGTTAAGAATGACTGGTACATCATTGATGCATCAGGAAAGACTCTTGGTCGTGTTGCTGCTAAAGCTGCAAGTGTTCTCCGCGGAAAGCACAAGCCGTCTTATGAACCAAATGTTCTTTGTGGTGACCATGTAGTTATCATCAACGCAGACAAGATTCAGGTAACAGGAAATAAGCCTGAAGATATGATGTATCGCCACTATACAGGTTTCGTTCGTGGTCTCCGTTCATATTCTTTCAATGAACTTCTTGCTAAGCATCCGGAAGAACCACTCAGAAGAACAATTGCCGGTATGCTTCCACACAATCGTCTTGGTCGCCAGATTATTGGTAACCTTAAGGTTTATGCTGGCAGCGATCATCCGCACGTTGCTCAGAACCCACAGCCACTTGAAGTGTAATTAGGAGTCTATTGTGATTAAGAATATTGCTATCGGTACAGGAAGAAGAAAGACAGCTGTAGCACGTGTTTTTTTGCGCGAAGGCTCAGGTAAGATCGTTGTAAACGGAAAGGATGTTGCTGAATACTTCCCGGTTGATTCACAGGTTCGCATTGTAAATCAGCCACTTCTCGTTACATCTAACTCAAACAAGTTTGATATCTTGGTAAACGTTCGCGGTGGTGGACTTAACGGACAGGCTCAGGCTATCCTCCACGGTCTTTCTCGTGCTTTGACACAGGTTGATCCAAACGCACGCCCAGCTCTTAAGGCTAACGGATACCTTACACGTGACTCACGTATGGTTGAACGTAAGAAGTACGGTCAGCGTGGTGCTCGTAGAAGATTCCAGTTCAGCAAGCGCTAAGCTATTGTATATTACAAACATAAAGCAGACTTCTTTTGGAGTATATGAAATTACTCCAGACAGTGGGTCTGCATTTTTTTTGCGTGCAGATTATCTTTGTTCAGTTTCTCCTGATTTGCTGCTGCCGGTTAAAGGTGGTCTAGGGCAGGGGGATTCTTTGTTTTTTGATATAAAGGACTTTGCTGAAGGCATGCAGGGTGTGTTTAATGAAGAGCAGACCGCTGATATTTATAATGCAAGTCTCATTTATGCAGCGGAAGTTGCGGCAATGTCTTATCTTTCAAGGGCAGAGCATTGCAGATTTTCTCTGACGCAGAAACTTCTTAAAAAAGATTACAGCAGAAATCATATTGAAACGGCTCTTGATTATCTTGAAAGCATAAACTATTTAAGTGATGAGCGCTTTGCAGGTGCCTGGCTAAGGACACGGTATATTGATCATGCGGAAGGCAGAAGAAGACTTTCTGCGGAACTTGCTTCCCGTAATGTTGATAGAAGTGCAGCCAGGAAAGCTCTTGATGAGTTTTTTGAGGACCATGATGAAAAGCAGATATGTGTGAGGGCTTACAGGAAAATTCTGAGAATGAACAGAAATTTAACGGAAGATAAAATCAGGGTGTCACTTGCTCGTCTTGGATTTTCTTCCTCTCTTATAAAATTTGCCATGAGCAGTGAAGATTAAGTCCTGTTTCTCATATTCAGGTATCTCTTAAAAATATTTTCAGAGCTTACTTTGAAATATAGGAAACCAATTTTTTTATTACAAATTTTTTGCTAGTATTTTTTTTTATTTCATGCTATAATTTCGTTGGTATTTTAAAGAAAAAAGGTGTAATAAATGTCTAAGGCAAAATCAAAAAAACCAGTCGTGTATTCAGCTCTCCAGGTTGCAGATTTGTGTGGCGTTGTAAACCAGACAGCCATTAACTGGATTCGAAGCGATTATTTGAAAGCATTTAAAACACCTGGCGGACAGTTCAGAGTTTATCCTGAAGATCTTAAAACTTTTATGGAATCCAGAAGCATGCGCATTCCTGAAGAACTTCTTAGGGACTGCGGTGAAGATTTTGTTGTTGATCCGCTCAAGCTTCTTATTGTTGAAGATGACAGAGCCTGGAACAACGTTATGATGGAATATCTGAACAAGCAGTATCCGGATATGGAAATCTCTCAGGCTTTTGACGGTTTTGAAGCAGGTTCCATGATGGTTGTCAAGCAGCCGAAATGTATAATTCTTGACCTTGATCTTCCTGGAGTTGACGGTCTGAAGCTCTGTCGTCATATAAAAGAAAGTGATGCTTTCGGCAAACCTGAAATTATAGTTGTAACTTCCCTTCAGGACGATGAAATAGAGGGCCAGTGCATGGACCTGGGTGTCTCTAAGTTTTACAGAAAGCCTATGAGTCTTCCTGATCTGCAGAAATCCATTGAATCGTTAATGGAGGAAGAACCTGTTCTGGCTTAGTTCAGTTCTGCCAGAAGTTCACTGTAATAACGGTTCTCGATATCATCTTTGCTTATGTGCAGGTCCTGAAAAATTTTTTCCAGGGCTGCATGAGCTGCGTCTATTGCTTCCGGTTCCGGATTTGGAGAAAGAATTTCTACTTCCAGAAAATCTCCGAGGGGCGGGACATTGCACAGTTCTATGTTTGCTTCAAGTTTCTTTTTTTCAATAAATTTATGCCAGGAAAGGGTTTCCTTTTTTTTATTCAGCATAACTTCAAAGCCGCAGTCGCTTAGGAATGTTTCCAGCGGCAGGCTGCTTTCCATTAGTGTTTCCTTTTCGTCGTTCACTTCAACAGGATTTTCTGAGTTTGCAGGGGTTACAAGTTTTTTCTGTTTGTACGTTAAAAGTATTTCGTTTTTTGTATTGCCCTTCGAGTCTGTGACAGTCTGCTTTCTTATTCTTATTTTTCTAGGATTTATTCCGTCCTGTTTTTTTTTGCCCCAGTAAAAATCTTCTTTGGAAAGAGTGCAGGTAAAGACTGCGTAATCGTTAAGTTCTTTTATTAGTTCATCCCGGTTGCGGACATGTGCCTTTATTTCTATTTCCTTCATGTAGTAAATTCTAATGAAAAACTTGCATGTGTCAAGACGGACAGTAATTTTGTTTTTCGACAAAAATGGGGATGTACTTAAGACATCCCCGAACATCGATTTGCCCGATAGTCTGTTACAGATAAATTCGATGCTAAAAAACTTGTCAGTTCAGAGGCCTGAAATTTTCCTTTGAACTTTCAATATGGTTTCTTGAAGTGCCTTACTGCATTTCAAGAAATCGTCTCTCTCCGTACCTGAAATACAGGAGTCTTACTGATACATCCAGGACAATGAAAATTGCTGTAAGAGCAAGTATGGTATAGATTCCGAATTTATAAAACCTTAACGCGCCCAGTACAATAATGAATGCAACGGCCATTGTTCCAAGAACTGAAAACAGAATGTTCATATTTTTCTTAAAAGCCATTGTGGGATTTTCCCAGTTAAGCTTGGGATTAAATGCATCCAGTAGAATGTCAATATAAATCAGGAACATGGAGATGGAAGTACCTGTAATGAGGGTAGTGATTATAATTTTTATATAAGAGGAACCACTAAAAGAAATTTCTGTAATAGATTTTGCGATTACGAGCAGAATCAGGAACTCAATGTAAGCGATGCCGCAGTATATAAGTGAATGTGCAATCTTCGCCTGTGAAATTGTTTTGAAGGAGATTGGCATTGACTTCAAATTTGAAAGTCCCTTTCCTTCCCGTGAAAATGATGTTGATGCAATGTTTGCGAATGTACCTATGAAAGAAACAAAAATGCTTCCGACGAGTATCACCCAAAATTCAATTACGTTCATCATATTCTGGTCTGCGGACTGGAAAATTAAATGTATTCCTTCAAGAAGTTCAGAAAAATTTTTTCCGGATGCATTTATAAAGCTTACTCCAGATGAAACAAGAATTAAGGCCGGAAAAAGAATTACAAATAATGGTCCGTTTGCAATGAAGGAAGGTTCTCTGAGAACTTCCTGAATGTCGCGTACGAGAAGTGCCCTGAATATTCCTCTTCCCTTTGCTTCTTTTTCAAGGCTCGAAGAAATATCTTCTGCTGAATATTTTTTTGATTTTACATCGCTGAATCCGTCCAGGCTTTTTATGTAAAGTTCTGAAAGAAGAGGCATGAATATGAAAATGATGAGAGCTGTGACTGCAAGGAAAACTAATGCGCAAAGAATATTTCCTCTGAATGCTGTATCAAAAAGTTTTATGAAGAAGAAATTGCTTGCGACCATCTGTGATGCTGTTTCATTTGAAATTATATTCCCGAGTCCCTCCGTTATTATTGTGCCGGCTTGGGAAGAGATCATCGAAAAACCAATTGCGAATATAAAAACAAGAACAGATGCGACTGTCGTAAGAAGTTTTTTCTTTCTCAGTCCCGGAAAGATTGTAAGAAGTAAAATCAGAAAAAGATAGATTATGAAAACAGCTGCAAAGGTTATGAATATAATTGAACTGACAAGTGTAATCCAGAATACAGGATTCAGAAGAAGCCCTTCATTTTTTCCGTAAATTACTCCTGCTGTTCCAAGTATTGCTGCCCCAAAGAGTCCGTCGGATATTGATGTCACAAAATATTTTGCAGCAAGAAGTTCTTTTGGGAGGAGAGGCAATGAAAGAAGCTGCTCTTCTCCGCTTCCTGTGCAGTAGCTTGTTGCTGCCGTAATGAATCCGAAGAACAGAATGGATATTGCGCTGACAGTGAAGGACAGAAGCGGCATAAGGTTTTGTATTCCGTAAGATGAAAGTGTTTTGTAAGTTCCAAGGAACAGTGCTACCATCAGGAAAACGAATCCACCTATGACGTAAGCAAAGATAAGTCCTATGAGAATTAATTTTGCTATTCCTTTTGGACCTTTCTTTATTTCTCCTGCAAAGATTTCAGGAGAAATAATTGATCCGCAAAAAAGTTTGAAAAGTGAAAATGTGTTACTCATTTTTTGCCTCTTATTTTGGTTCCATAATTTTTGAATCAATGAGACTGAGGAAAATATCTTCCAGTGACTGTCCGTTTTTTCCGTGCTGTGCCTGAAGTTCTGCAAGAGTTCCAACAAAAATTAGTTCACCTTTTTTAATGATACCGATTTTGTCGCAGAGTTTTTCTGCAACTTCCATGACGTGAGTGGAGAAGAAAACAGATTTACCGCTGCTTGCACGTTCCTTCATAAGAACCTTTACAGTGAAAGCTGCTTCAGGATCAAGGCCGACCATAGGTTCGTCAAGGATCCAGTTCTGGGAATCAGTAATGAGACTTGCAACAAGGAAGAGCTTCTGCTTCATTCCGTGACTGAAAGAGGCGATCTTGTTTTTAAGAACTTCTTTGATTCCGAATTTGTCACAGTAGTAATTGATTCTTTCCCTGCGGTCCTCTTCAGTGATTTTATAAACGTCTGCTATGAAGTTCAGATATTCGAGAGCTTTGAGCCGGGAAAAAGTTTCCGGATTGTCAGGGACAAACGAGAACTGTTTTTTTGCTTCAATCGGGTTTTTGCGTAGATCTATTGAATCAAGATAAATGTTACCTTCTGTAGGCTGGAGAATGCCTGTAAGCATTCGGATCGTTGTTGTCTTTCCGGCACCGTTTGGTCCGAGAAAACCAAATATTTCACCGTTGTTTACAGAAAGATTCAAAGAATTTACAGCCTTAACAGACTGCCTGCCATAAGTTTTAGATACATTTTCAAGTCTGAACATATTTTCTCCTACTGCAAAATCACATTCAAAAATTTAATCTTTGGACTGATTTTTTTATTAATATTTTTTAACATTAATGTATCAAGTATAGCAAAGATGATTTTGATTTTCAATGGTCATTTTTTTTATTATCCGAAGGAATTCGAAGGTGTAATCATCTGGGTTGTATTTATTACAGGATTTGTAATTCTTATTGGCATTATCATTGTTTCTCTTGCAGTTGTAAAGTCTCCTTTTAGTAGTCTTGGAGAATCTACACTGGAACTTTCTACCGGAGAAATGAATCTTTCTTTACGCCTGAAAGTCAGGCATAATGATGAGCTTTCCAGAATTTCCCAGATTTTTAATAACTTCCTGGAACGACTTCATGAAATTATTGGAAATATTTCTTCAGAATCACAGGAAATTACAAAAGCTGTAGATGTAATGAAAAATACAGCCAGAGAATTGACTTGTGCAGTTAATTCTATTACTCAACATATTTTACTGGTACAGATGCAGTCCAACGACCGGTAGTCAAATTCACAGCTGGTTCTGGATGGTGCACGGACACAGCAAAAAAATCTGGAAGATATTTTGGATACAATTAATATGTTTACGACAGAAGTTCAGGAAATGGCTTCCAGCATTAACGAAATTGCGGAAAATACTTATTCTGTTACAAACAATGTCAATAACATGAACAGTTTCTTCATCAAACTTATTTCTGATATCCAGAACGGGCAGCCTGCTGATGAGGCCATCAAAAAATCCATTGCTGAGATTGAACAGACTTCAAAAACTCTTAATGATGCCAACCTTATTATTTCCAGTAATGCATTCCGGATAAACCGTTTGGCCATGAACGCGGCAATTGAAGCAGCTAATGCAGGAAAAGGTTTCAGTGTTGTTGCTGATGAAATTCGTAAGCTTGCGGAAACTTCAAGTAATCAGTCAAGACATATTGCGGCTCAAATCAAAATAATTCAGAGTACAATTCATGCTGCAGGTGATGCAGGAATTTCTCTTATGAATGTTTTCTGTGAAATTACAAGTTCTGCTAATACTGTTACTCCTATTATAGAAGAAATTAAAATATCAATGGATGAGCAGAATCGCGGAACCCAGGATATTAATAAGACTCTTAGTACGCTTTCAAATGAATCCCATGACATTGTTGCTAAGGTTGAAACCGGTAAAAAATCCATGGAAGAGCTTCATAAAAAAATTGTCGATGTAGGAAAGATTACTTCAAAGATTAATTCTTTCATGGATGAAGTTGCCGGTGACACGAATTTTATTCAGAATTCTTCGGAGAATGTTGAGCAGACTGCAATTGGCGTTGAGTCAAGTACCAGCAAGATGATTGACATAATCAAGGATTTTAAGCTTTAGCGCAGGTGCTAAAAGAATCTCTGAACTTTTTAAGGCTCGGAGTTTTTTTTATTTCACGGACGGCGAATACAAATTATGGATTTCAATTTTCTTTGATGATGGAGCCTACCATTTTTGGCATTCCTTTGTACTGGAGTTCCCAAAAAATTAACTGTTCTCAATGATTCTATCATTTTGGAGTTGGGGGATATTAATTCTGCTTGTATAAGTTCATGCCGACCTTTTCATACTGCAGGAGTGACATTCTGACTTTGCGGAGGAGTTGTTTGTTGCTTAAAAATAAGAACCCACGAACAAACTTTTACAGTTCATGCGTGAGTTCTTATTTTTTATTCATTTACAGCTTGTCTCTGAAATTTTAATTTCAAAAGATTCCCTATATTCTCTGCGGGTTTGTATCTGTTGCACCGTCTTTTCCCATTACAGCAACAACTGTGTTGTCGTCTTTGAGAAGTTCTGCCGGAATGAGATTGCCCTTGAGTTCTTCTCCGTTAAGTGTAAGCCTAACGATTCCCTTGCATACGTGGTCAGGGTTCTGAACTTCAATGTGTAAAATCTTTCCGCGGAAACGGCGCTGTACTTTGAATCCGTCCCAGCCGGAAGGAACACATGGATCAATCATCATGCCTTCGTACTGAGGACGAATGCCAAGAATGTACTGTGTAAGGCTGTAATAAGACCATGTTGCTGCACCGCTGAGCCATGATACTCTCGTGTTTCCGGCTCTAGGGCTGAATACAGAATATGTTGTCTGTCCCTGAACATAAGGTTCGCTCTGGCGGATTTCAGCCTTGTCATTGTAAGATGCCGGAAGAGCTGCCTTACAATATTCATAAGCACGGTCACCGTTGCCGAGCATTGTTTCGGCAATGATTCCCCATCCCTGTGTATGGTTAAAGATACCTGCGTTTTCCTTGATACCTGTGTTGAATACAACTGCGCGCATAACTTCAACGCTTGTCTTAACGAACGGTGGAGCACATAGCATAAGACCGTATGGAGTTGCAAGCTTTTCTTTTACTGTTTCCATACATTCCTTTGCCTGTTCAGGTGTTGCGCAGGAAGAGAGAACGGACCATACCTGTGTATTGAAGTAAACCTGACCTTCTTCGTATGTCTTTGTTCCGTAAACAGTACCGTCTTCACCGATAGCCCAGATCCACCATTTTCCGTCCCAGCATTTTTTCTGGATGGCTGCATCAAGCTTGTCCCTTGTAGCCAAAGCCCAGTCGCTTTCATCTTTCTTTCCGAGTCGGAGAGAAATGTCAGAATATGTTGTGAGACCTAAGCGGAGCTGGAATGCAACGAAGAGAGATTCTCCGTGGTAGCCGAGCTTCAGACAGTCGTTCCAGTCAGCCAGAAGTCCGCAAGGAAGATCATCTGCTCCCATGTGGTTAAGGTTAAACAGGAGTGCCTGCTTAAGGTGACCGTAAACTGTATCTTCCCCGTGGTCTGCGTAAGGAACAACCTTATTGTAGAGGTCGAAGTTTCCGTTTTCTGCAATAAAGGCAGGAACAGCGTTGAAGAACCACAGACAGTCATCTGAGCGGTATTCTTCTTCAGAAGGAGCCTTTTCGTGTCCGGGATTATGTTCTGTCTTGATAACCGGAATTGCTCCTCCGCAAGCAACCTGTCCGCTTAACATGCGGTACATTCTTTCTTCGGCCTGCTGAGGAATTGCAGCACTTACACCAAGGATGTCCTGAACTGAGTCACGGTAACCAAGACCGTCGCGTTCCCCGTTGTAAACAAGTGAAGCTGCACGGGACCATGCAAATGTAATGAGACAGTTATAGAGACCCCACATGTTTACTGTGTGGTTGATATCTGCATCAGGAGTTTCAGCAATGAAGCTGTCAAGCTTTGAGTGCCAGTTCTTTACGAGCTTGTCAAATTCAACGTCAGCTCTTTCTGTGTTTCCGAATTCCTTGACAGTTTTTTCACCGAGTGTACGAGCTTCTCCGATACCAAGAAGAATCATTACTTCCTTTGATTCTCCCGGAGCAAGTTCAATGTCTGTCTGCAAAGTACCGCAGCTTGAATCACCGTAAGCGTTGCTGTTTGAACATTCGCCTCTGATAACTGCAGCAGGTTTTTCGTAGGAACCGTAAGTTCCGATGAATGCCTGGCGGTCTGTATCGTAACCGGTAACAGGTGAACCAACAAGAGCCATCCATTCGTTCATTGCAATGTCATCTTCGAGTGCAACTTTTCCCTGGTTCTGGATGCAGAAGTTGTCATGGATGGAGATGCGGAGCATGTTGTCCTTAACGCTTCCCTGTGTAATGAAGAGGGAATACTGAAGGTTTACCTGGTCCTGCTCCGTTGACCACTGGTTAGAGAATTCACAGTAAGAGAACGCTCGGATTTTTCTTGCACGGCCGGAGTTGTTTGTAAGCTTGAGACGCCAGTATTCAAATGTCTGGCCGAGAGGAACGTAATATAATGTTTCAGATTTGATTCCTGAATATTCAGAAGTAATCTTAGTATAAGCTGTACCGTGGCGGCATTCACTTTTATAAGATTCAAGGTCCTTGCCGACCGGCTGCCAGGATGCTGACCAGTAGTCCTTTGAATCCATATCGCGGAGGTAGAAATAACGTCCTGGCTGGTCCATTGGAATTGCATTGAAGCGAAGGCGCATGAAACGTCCTCTTGCTCCAGATTTATAGAAACCGTAACCGCCTGCGTTGTTTGTAATAACAGCACCATATTCAGTTGAACCCAAGTAGTTGCTCCAGGACTGAGGTGTGTCTGGACGTGTTACAACGTATTCTTTGTTTTCATCGTCAAAGTATCCGTAGTTCATAAAATACTCCTATATTCGCGTGATGGATATTTCATTAGCAACTGACGCTAACGTTTAAGTATACCATTTTTGAGTATAAGAGCAGATTGCTGATTTGTATATAATAAATTTTGGATAAATATAATTAAATAATTAAGGGACCCCCTAAAAATTGCAATTTTTAGAGATGCCCTTAAATATCGGATGATATGTGATTCAAGAACTTACTAAGTTTTCTGCGGCTTCTGTTATTGATTCATAAAGACCGAGACCTGTCCATGCAAAGATTGCATCGCCTGTAAGCTCCGCATCGGTGCAGGCAGGCTTTGTAATTTTCATTCCCGTAATATCGGCCTTCATTTTCAGCCAAAGATTGTTATGTGCCTGTCCTCCTGTAACTGTCATTGTATCCGGAAACGGTATGTCCGTATCTTTTATTGCGTTCCTGATTTCGCGGATTCCGTCTCTAACTTTGAGAGCGGTCTGCAGCATAAGAAATTTTCCCTGGTCAAATAGAGGTTCCGTCCCGTCGTTCCCGATATAAAGTCCAACGATTTCGTCATAAGAAAACTGTTTTCCCAAAGTTCTTTCAACCTGCTGCTTGAAGTCATTAAATTTTTTTCCGCTGTCGGGGATGAGATAGCTCAAGTTCCAGAGACCCGGGATTATTGACGGAAGTGTCCTGAGATTTTTTGCTGTAACAGGGAAAGGTGTGCATAGATTTAACCCTTCGCTGGAACCTGCCCTGTCGCAGAGTTTTCCTGATTTGAGAGTGTTGGTACCTACAAGTGCTGAAACAAAATCCGGTGCACCGCAGAAAACTTTAAGTCCCTGTGCGAACTTATACTTAGGGCAGGAGAGTTGATTTGCTGAATCAGCTGTTAACTTTCCTCCAAGGGAAGAAGGGGAAACGAAACCTGGTAATTTTGCAAGGTCTTCTTCTGTAAGTCCCCAAAGTCTTGCTGAGTCCCTGTTCCAGTATGCTGTTTCGTAGCGCGCTTCAGGAAGAATTGTTATGGCATTTCCTGTGAGATGCCATATCAGAAATTCCGGGCCCGAGAAAATATGTTCTGAGTTTTTCCATGAATCAGGGAACCTGTTCCTGAAGGCGCAGATCCGTGGAAGGAAAAGTGATTTTGTCGGATATTTGTCAGGACTGAAGTTCAGGTCAGAAGAAATGTCCTCCTTCCAGAGAAGGGTGTTATAGTCCTGTGCAGTTATGGTAGGTCCGTTACCGCTGATGCAGAAAGCTTCAACTGTAACTTCTTCATTTAGATTTTCGAAAAGGTCCGAGACTCCGTTTTTAAGAGCCCCAGGCCATTCCCTGGCAGCATGGGCTGTATTGTACAGAAAGAAATTCTGTCTGCTATATGAAACAGGATTTCCCTTCTGATCTATCAGTGCCAGTTTAAGCGATGACGTACCGATGTCGGCACACAATACAACCTTAGTGTTCATATATTCTGCTTATGCGACAGGGTCGCAGTTGCTTGGTGTCTTTGTTTTCGGATCTGCTGAAGACTGTTCATCTGCTGCAGCTTCAGGACGGCTTGCACGGATCATTTTGTCGATGATTGTGCGGTTGTCAAGAAGGTCGCTGAGAGACTGGTCGTGGTGCAGTCTTGTGATTACGTTTGCGAAAAGACCTGAAACGTTTGTGCTGATGTACCATTCGCGCTTGAGAAGTTCTTCGTGGTAAACAGCATTAGTACCGATGATTCTGTAGAAGAGCCCCTTCCTGTAGGCTTCATCGAACTGTTCAATAGCGTTTCCTGTAAAGAACGGAAGGCTGATAGCGGCGATAACTTTTGTTGCACCGTTGTTGTGGAGGAATTCCATAGCCTTAAGCAACGTTCCGCCTGTTCCAAGCATATCATCTGCAAGGAAAGCAACTTTGCCCTGGACATCACCGAGAAGCTTTACGCTCTTGATGTTTGTATTCTTTGCATCCTGGGTAACGATGGAATAGTCTCTTTCTTTGTATATCATTGCAAGAGGTTTCTTTAGACCTGCAGAGTAGAACTTGTTTCTGTCGATGGCACCGGTATCAGGGCTTACAACGCAGAGGTCTTCCTTTGTAAGGTCAACAACTTTTGCAAGTTCACGGATAATCTGGTAAGATGCGTGAAGGTTTTCAAGATGTGTGTGTGCGAATGCATTAACAATTTCGCGTGAGTGGAGGTCGAGAGTAATGATTCTCTTGACTTCCATATTTTCATAGATGTGTCCGAGAAGTGCTGCTGTAAGACCTTCTCTTCCCTTCTTCTTGTGCTGGCGGCTGTATGGGTAAACAGGAAGAACAAGTGTAATCTGTTTAGCACCTGCCTGACGTACTGCATCAATACAAACAAGCAAAGCCATTACATGGTCATTTACGCTGAGGGAAAGTTTTGTCTTTCCGTCGTTCAAGGAAATAACTTCATGGTTTTCAACATCCTGGAAGATGTAGACATCCTTTCCGCGGACACATTCGTTGAGTTCGCATTTGAATTCACCGTTAGCAAAATATGTGAACCTTGCATCTACCTTGAAATAAGGTGAACGGTAGCGGTCGATTGTTCCTCTGACACAGAGATCGCTTGTCTTGAGATCATTTGTAAGGTTGATCTGCTGGACAAGAATATCCTTCTGCATTCCGTAGCGCTTTGAAATTACATCGTTCTTAAGTGAGAAACGGTGTTTGTACATGTGACGTAAATGTGTAATTACTTCGTTTGCGAATGCTTCTCCACCCGGACAAGCAACCACAGCTAAATCAGTAGGTTCAGAATACGGCATTATTCTATTCCTCTTGTATATAAGTTTGGGGCATGATAAACCTCCAGATTCTTTACGTAAAACCTGAAGCTTCATGTCGCGTATATGATACTTTATTTCATATTCTTTTACAAGTTGTGCAGGAAGGAAAAATCAGGGAAGGTCTTAAAAAATAGCGGAACCGCTTTTGGATTTTCCATCCGGTTTCAGGATTCCGGAGGGAAAGATGCTGAAACATTATGTCAAAAAAAATAAAGGTCATCCCTGAACTGAGCATGCGGCCTTCAAATTTTTAGTACCCTGATTTCATCTTGGTTTTCTTTTCATACATTTTTTTGTCCGCTTCGTCAAAAAGTTCGTCGTAGGTTATAATCTGTCCGTTCTTTGTGGCGCTTCCGTAGGCAATGGAGATAGGTATGTCCTTTCCCGGAACAATATCACTATATATAATCTGGGCTCTTTCGAACTGTTCAAAAAGTTTTTCCTGTTTCCTGAAATCCTCGTTCTGAAGAATTGTAACAAATTCATCTCCGCCGATTCTGAAAACGGGTGAGTGGGTAAAAATTTTGCAGACAGTCTGGTAAGAGCGTATGATCAGTTTGTCTCCTGCTTCATGACCGTATTCATCGTTTATGGATTTCAGTCCGTTTACATCAAACATTACAATTGTATAGGGTTCCATTTCTGGAGAATTTATGAGCAGATGGATGAAGTTTTTGTAGCACAGCTTGTTCTTTGCTCCCGTAAGTCCGTCAATAAGTGCCTGTCTGTTCAGGACGTCAATATATTTTTTCGTCTTGCTAGCCATGAACATTATGTTGTCCGTGAGACTTTTTATTTCATCATTTGTGCTGCATTCTATGGCAAAATCCCAGTTGCCCTTTGCATACTCATTTGCCGCATAGCTTAGTTGCTTTATCGGTTTTGTTACGCTTCGTGTTCCTAAAATGGAAGCACCGGTTGCGATTGCAAGAAAAATAATTGTAGTTGCGATGGAGAATCCTAGCAGACGGTTCTGCTGGGCAACAATTTCTTTTCTCGGACATAGGAGCAGGTATTTCATTCCGTTTCCGAGGATTCCGAATGTGAGGGAATAATTTTTTTCCTTGAGGGAAGCCTTGCTTATCTGAACGAAATGGCAGTTCCTGTATTCCTCAAATATTTTGCGGAAACTTTTAGCGGCAGGTTCAATCAGGGGTCTGTCATCCGAGTTATTGTCAATGCTGTAAAGTTCAGTTGCACTGCTGTTTGTCATATAGATTTCGGAATCATTGTAAAGATTTTCAACTTGTCCAAGCTTAAGGAATACCTGAAGATCAATATCCATTCCTGCAACGCCTATTATCAGTTCGTCACGGTAAATGGGAACGACGTATGAAATGATTTCTTTTTCCAGTGATTTATTTTTATAAGGATCTATCCAGGTTCCTTCTCCTCTGTCCACAGGGATGTAGTACCATCCTACGTAATCAAAATCATCGCGGTCGTATTTGAGAAGATTTGTTGCACGGATTTCAACATAGTCTGCTGACAAATTTTTTCTGATGAAATAGAAACCTTCTGTTCCGTTGTTCGTGACTTCCGGGGAAAGATGGTAGTAGACACTGAGACTTCCTTCCGTAGATTCTGCAAGTTCAACAGAAAATTTCTCCATCTGCTGCATATAGTTCCTGCGGCTCAGGGAATCTTTAAGAACGTCAGGATCTTCAATAAGGTCCTGCGCAAAATCGGCAATGGAATTTACTGCATGTTCAACAAGACTGAGCTGGCAGTCAAGAACAACGAGCTTCTCTTTACAGGACGAGCTCATGAGGGACTGGGAATCTTTTTTTGACATCCTGCTCAAAGAAATCATGCTGGTAGTTCCCATGCACAGGGCAAGAAGAGCCAGATGGCTTATAATGAATACAAGCATCTTTGATTGAATCGACTTAAATTTCATTTATGAATGTTCCCTCAACTTTTTCATTTTTCTTTTCACTGACCAATGACCCTTGATACTGGCATCTCCGGAAATATTTTTTAGGGATTCCCTGTTATCTAACCTTATTGTAATCAGAAAAATGAAAAAAAAACATTGCGTGAATGAAAATCTGAATTTTTTTTATAATTGAAGAGCCGCGGAGAAGAAGTGAGCCATTGTTTTGGAGTAAAAGTTTTAACTGCGGTAACATTTTTGTTTGCTTCCTGCATTTGTTCAGCCGCAGAAACAGTCCGGTCATTGAAATCAAAAATTTCTGCAGCCTGTGAAGTTTATTTTGGAGAACAAAATATTTTTTGTAAAGACGTATCTGATGAACTTAACAGAAACGGTTTTTCAAATTATTCAACTTATGTTTGCGAGTGTGCAGGAAAGACATTTGGTTCAGGATTCATATACGGTTAACTACGAAGTAAAAGGTATTTAGATGGAAATATTTTTGTCGCCAAAGTTCAGATATTGTTATTCCTGCTTCCGTGGCAGAAAAATTATTGTAGATTCCATTGCAAAAAAAAATGCGTTCAATGCTGAAGATAATCTCAGAAATCGGTGTGCGTCAGTCAATGGAAGAACTTCTTAAAGATGATGAAGGTGTCTGTTCCGGGGCCTTTTCAAAATATTTTCATGTGACTTCATAAAGAAAAGTGGTGCGAAAGCTTTTATCAGAGAAATGCAAAAGGGTTCCATAAAAATCAGGCCGAACATGTGGGATGTATTTTTAAACTGTTATTTTGTAGGGTGATTAAAATGCGCAGTTTCAAGTAAGGTATATGGCACTTCTGTAAACCCTAATTGAGGTGCACCGCCGAGTTTAAAACCGTTGAATTGGTGCGGTTTTAAACATCGCATTTCTAAAGTTACCTCTAAAAAACTGAAGCTTTTAGAGGTTCCCTATATAAAAATTCTGCAGAAGTTGACTTCATGGAAAATGCAGAGCATTGAAGAACCTGTAAAAATTGCGGACAGTATTATAAAGAAATCTTCAGAAATGGATATGCAGCTACAGAAACTGTGTGCTTTATGGAGGAACAGGACCTGCAGCTGCATGGAGACTTAGTTCCGTAGAAAATACAGGAAATGATATCGGTGGTAATGTTGGGTCAAATTATTTTTGTTCTGCAGCTGCATTCCATGTTCCCATGAAATTTAACTATTCATGGGCGTTATCATCCTTTGTAAGGAAAGAGTCGGAGTATCATAAAAATTGGACGGCGGATTGTTTTTTAAATTTACAGTCGGGCATTAAATTCTGTTACAGGCCGGATAATGCATTTGCTGTTGATGGAATAGCGGGCTGGGGCATTGCAGATGCAAACGTTAAGGATACTTTAGCTTGGAGTTCAAATTATAAAACTGATTATCGTAATCCAGGATTTTTCTTAGGAATTGGAGAGTGGTTATAAAAGGCATCTCCGGGTATTGCAATTTTTAGAAATTAACTAAATAAATTTTCATAAAACAATAAGTAGTTTTTATGAAATCTAAATTAGTGGTATTGTCAGGAATACTTCTGTTAATGAATTTTCTTAGCTTGTTTAAAAGCAATCACAGCAAACTGTGTTACGACTTCAAATTTTGAATCTATACAGAGGGAGCTTGATAACAAATCATTTGAGATACCACATGTCCCGTATAAGGAGTCCCTTTTGAAACTGGGGGGAGGGCTTCAGGGTATAAAACTTATTCAGACAGGCATTCGTAACCGGCCGCCACGCATTACTGACTTTGCAATGTATACGAATATGACCAGGCCAAGGAACGGCTTGAAGAATGGCACGGCGGAAAAGAATCTGGGCTTTTGAATGGCAATATGATTTCGGACCAGGTACAGTGAAGCTCTGTATGGTGTTTTTTTGAGATGCCTGCGAGTTTTTTCAGGTTTAATTAAAAAAATTAATTAATTTAAAGATTTTTATAGAAATAGTAAAAATTTGATATTTTTATTTTAAAACCTGTCTGATAATCTTATTCACCGCGCGGAAAAAAATCAATGGAAATGTAACAAGTATGAAAAAAACTCTCGTATCAACAATTATATCTTTTACTCTTATAGGATTTTCTGTTGTAATGCTGGCGTCATGTTCCGGTTCTGGTTTTGCAGATTCAGGAATTGCTTCCGATGAAATTTATGAATCATCGAACCGTGCCGGCAGTCTTGTATGGTCGGATGAATTTAATGGCGGAAGTTTGAACGGCGGTGCATGGAACTGTGAAACCGGTGCAGGCGGATGGGGAAACAATGAGCTCCAGAATTATACTAACCGATGGAACAATGTCCGTGTTGAAAATGGTAATCTTGTTATTACTGCCCAAAGGGAAAATTATTATGGAAGCCAGTGGACAAGTGCAAGAATCAATACAAAAGGAAAAAAGGAATTCAAGTACGGCAGAGTCACAGCAAGAATGAAGATGCCAAAGGGGCAGGGAGTATGGCCTGCATTCTGGATGCTCGGTGCAGACATCAGCTGGAACAACTGGCCTCGCTGCGGTGAAATTGATATTATGGAACACGTAAGCTGGGAAAACACTGTCCACGGTACAGCTCACTGGGACGCAAACGGTGGACATGCGCAGTACGGAAACAGCACTCAGAACAACAAGTACTGGACAAAGTTTGATGTTGATGTAACTCAGTGGCATGAATATTCAATTGACTGGCGTGCAGATAAAATCCGCTGGTATGTTGACGGAAGACAGTACATGGAATTTGATATTGCCGGAGGAAAGAACAGCACCGAAGAATTCCATAAGCCTTATTACATTTTGTTTAATCTTGCAATCGGCGGATCATGGCCTGGATACCCGGACGGATCAACTCCATCAACAAACAAAATGTATGTTGACTATGTAAGAGTTTATAACTGATAAGTTTTCTTCATAAAAAAAATCTCTCTCTCTTGCTCCCGCATAAGTCTTGGATAGCCAATGAAACTGTGCGGGAGTTTTTTTATGAATGCACGGATGACAGCTGAATGGACTGGTGCTTCTGGAGGTTCACACTGGAAAAGAAAATCAATATAATGACGTGCATGCAGAAGTTTAATATTCCAGATAGGATAACGACAATTATTTTTGATATAGACGGAACTTTATATACCAGTGATGAATTTGTGTTTGAACAGGTTGACGTCCAGCTCAGGCATTACGCCCACTTGAATAATATTTCAGAAGATGAAGCGAGAATGAAGATGAAAAAATATCGTGATGAATGGTCAAAGAAAAATGGAGGAAAACAGATAAGCCTGGGAAACGCCTTCACAGCCTTCGGAGTTTCCATTGAAGAAAGCATCAGGTGGAGGAACCAGCTTATGGAACCTGAAAAATATTTGAACCGTAATGAGGACCTCAGAAAAGTTCTGCTTGACTGGCAGAAAAACTATAAGTTTATCTGTGTAACAAATAATCCTGTTGGAGCCGCAAAAAAAATTTTGACTGCCATAGGAGTTGAAGATATTCTTACAGATATAGTCGGCCTTGATACCTGCAGAAAGTCTAAGCCCAGCACGGACGTTCTTGAAGAAGCCCTGAGACGCACCGGAGGCAATGCCTGTGAGTGTGTAAGCATCGGCGACCGCTATGATATTGATATTGCCCTGCCTCTTGAACTTGGAATGGGTGGAGTTTTGGTCAGCGGAGTTGAGGATGTTTGCAAGCTTGATTTTTGATTTTTTTGAAGAAAAAAATAAATTTGGTGTTTTCAAATTACGTTTATCATGTTATTATTGCTCAATCATGAATTACGGTTTGCACTGTAATTCATTGGTGAATAAAATTTAAAATTGGTTTTGAGAGTTAATTGTAAGAGGAGTTTAACAAGAGAGTCTATGAAAAAATGCTTTAGTAAATTTGTATCTGCTATTGCAGTTTCTGCAGTTGCGGTTATTGGTTTCGTGTCATGTGATTTAGGTAATTCATTTTCTGAAATTTCAGAATCAGGTTATGAAGAATCTGAAATAGTTTCCCGTGCAGCTGATTACACGCTGAAGTCTACGTCAAGATATTATAAGCCGCGTGAATTTTATTTTGACATGAACAATCCGTCTTCACAGTGGTCCTGGTCAAGATGCATGGAGTCTGAACATTTTTATGTATTCTGGGAAAAGGGTTTCGGTTCAAATCCTAACAGCTCCTCCCTTCCAGCTAACATGAGAGTTGATGTTAATGATCTTCTTGCAAAGGCAGAAGGTTTTTATTCGACTAACATTAATAAACTCAAGATGGTAACAGTAGGACAGGGAAGAAGTCAGCTTGACAGATACAAGATGCAGATTTATTTGAAGTACCAGACGGAATGGCTTGCAACAGGTTCCGGTTACGACAATGTTATAGGTGCACTCTGGGTTAATCCTTCAACATGTCAGCCTGTAAGCAATACCATTGCTCATGAAATCGGTCATTCATTCCAGTACCAGGTTTACTGCGACCAGATTCTTAACGGAACAGCCAACAATTATTCAACAGGTTTCAGATACGGAATCGGCGGCGGAAACGACGGAAACTCTTACTGGGAACAGTGCGCACAGTGGCAGGCGTTCCAGGATTATCCTGCAGAAGCATTGAGAACTGGATGGCACCGTGTATGGCTTGATAATTATTTCCGTCACTTCCATCATGAGAAGATGAGATACGGTTCTTACTTCTTCCAGTATTATCTTACGGACAAACATGGAATGGATGCTTACGGAAGAATCTGGAAGGAATCAAGAAAACCTGAAGATTCATTCGCCGCATACAAACGCATTTTCTGTTCAGGCAACAATGATGTCCTCAATGCAAGGCTCTATGAATATGCGTCAAGGGCTGCAACTTATGACCTTGCAGGACTCAGACCTTATGTAAACGAATGGAATCTTACAGAATATAGGACAGAACTTCTGGATGCAGGAAACGGTTATTCAAGAGTATCCTATGCAAACTGTGTACAGCCGACAGGTTTCAATGTCATTCCAGTCTCATATTCAAGGGCCCAGGAAAAAATTACCGTAAACCTCAGAGGTCTTTATCAGGGTACGGCACTTCTTTCATCTGACCCGGGAAGAATTTTTGATGCAGACGGAAAGCAGACAGGAACTACAAGAAACTACAACAGAAGAATCAATGATTCAGAGGCTCTCTGGAACTTCGGATTCGTAGCATACAATAGGGACGGTTCAAGAACTTATACACCTTATGCAACAGCTTCTGCCGGTACTGAGGCAAGAGCAAGCTATGTTACAACTGGAAATGAAAAATATATTTATCTTGTTGTAGCCGGAGCTACCAGAAATTATATCCAGAATCCTTGGGACAATAACGATGCAACGGATGTTCAGCTTCCTTATGAAATCAGATTCGAAAAGAGAGGATGCACAAATGTTTCTTTCGGAAAGAAGGCATTTGACTTTAACACAGTATCATTCTCTTCAGCTTATCCTTCTGCACAAGTTTCTGTTACAGCTGACGGAGTGATGCTTGGAAAACTCTGTGACGCATTTGCAATGTCACCTGATGAAATAAAAGCAAGCTTCAAGGGAATCCTGGCCGGAACAGACGGAAGACCGGAAAACGGAAAAATTTCTTTGGGTCTCAGACAGGCTGACGGTTCAATTTCTTACTGGTATACGGCAACAAAGGGATTCTATTTTACGAGGGAAGGAAACCTTGGTAACTGGAGAAAGGGTGCAGGAAGCTTCATTGAATTTGATTCAGGCTCACTGACATTTACAATAGGATGTGACGCATCTTCCGTAAGGGCCGGAGAAAAGTATACTGCAAGACCTGTTTTTGTTTACATGGAAAACGGTAAGACTTACACAGCAGATTTTGTTTTCGAATACAATTACAGATAACAGGGAAGCTCTTAGAATATATTTTAACGCTGCCCGAGCTGCCGGAAATACGTTTCTTATATTGGGTATCTCTGAAAAATATTTTTCTGGAGATGCCTACGAGTTTTAATTCTTGAAATTACAAAGCTAAAAGAATCGTGTTTTTAGGGTTACCTCTAAAATTGCAATTTTTTGTAGGTTCTCCATTGTTTATACGTAAAATGAAACAGTTTATGGGAGTCCCCAGGAATTTAAATTCTTAGGGATGACCTTATATTTTCATAGAAAATATTTAATAGTTTCATTTGTTGTTCTACGGCTGTCCCTGCCAGGAATAGGGGCGGCTGAAATTAGTAAGATTTCTTTGCAAAGTTATGGGACTCTCCTAAAATTATTTTCCGGGGATGAACTCATGTTTGTGAATAACTATTAAGGATACTGTTTTATATGAAAAAGATTTTTTTTGCACTGATTGTTTGTTTTTTATTTTCTTTATCAGCCTGTCATACTGAAGTGACCTATTCGGATATTGGTTCAGACGAGAAAGTTGTTGACTTTAAACTTGAAAAACTTAGCTACGATTTTAATGTTAGGTCCTTTATAAATGATTATCCTGCTTATGAAGTTCCGGATGCAGAGCTGAAAGATAAGTTTGCAGATGTATGCAAGGGGTTTGATCTTTCTGAAAAGGACATCAGGAAAAAATTTTCAGCTGATCCAGTTAAAGGGGCACAGCCTGAAGAAGATAAAATTGTTTTGGGTTTAAGGCAGACGGATAATTCAATAGTGTATGATTATTCTACCGAAAACGGATTTTATTTTACATCGGAAGGAAATCTTGGAAATAAAAATAATAATGTATGCTTCATAAGGTTTAATTCCAATAAGCTTAGTTTCATAATCGGCTGCAACAGAGCAAAAGCCGTTATCGGTGAAAACCATTATGTACGTCCTGTGCTTATATACAAGAAGGACGGTGTAACTTATAATGCAGAATTTTCATTTGTGTATAAATTCATTAACAAATAATATTTCTTCGGATATACAGGTTCTCTAGAAATTTCAGTTCACAGATTTTCCTGTGATTCATCACAAAGCCCATTCAGAGGTATATCTGTTTGGGCTTTCATTGTACAGTGCCGTGTAAAGGTTTATGAGGCCCGTCCATTTCATGCGGTTTTCGTGTTTGTGAAGTTCCGGCGGATATTCTCTGTTAGTTAAAGTGCATGTGCCGCTTATGACGCAGAAGTTATATTGGTTCACACCGTTTTCAATGTATAGAAAACTTAGCTGGTCTTTCCTGTAATAGATGTAGATTTCTATTATAATATTCTTGTCGTCCATTGAAGTTGGTCCTGTGAAATAAAGGTCACCTGGAATTACGCTTACAAAAACTTCCCTGATCAGATTTTTTTTGCGTCAGTGAAGTTTTACATCGGAACCTGTATAGGATGTAACTTTTGAAAACGCAGGAGCCGAAGATGCAATAAGGAAGGAGAGAATTGTAAAAAGTTTTAAGAATTTTCTTGGGCCGTAAGTAAAGTTCATAAGTAAAATTTTATCACAGTAAAAATATTTTTCAATATGAACAAATGACAGCGGTTTCAATAAAAATCCTGCAGCCATATTAGTGGAGAATGTGACTCGATGTGATGAAATTGAATGGATTTACATTATGAGTGCCACTGGCATGGAAGACTTTGAGGGGCCTTTTCCACCGGGACTTTCTGATTTTGCATTCACTTTGCCGGAAGAATATCTGGGCTGCACAACGATTTAATTTTTCCTGAAGCTTGAAATAAGTAGCGTCTATTCCGGAGAAAATTATCATGACACATGCATAAGCGAAATAAATGTATTCTGAATAGACCTGGTCAGCATTTTTTCAGGACGGGTAAATAAAAAACTGTCCAGTTTTCTATAAAAATCAGGGACCCCTGAAATTTTAACTTCAAGGGTCCCTTTTAATTTCTGTAAAATATTTTATTCCATTTTGATTTGAGGTTCCCCGTCAATGAGAGCTTCTTTATTTATCCAGTCAGGAGCTGTTATATTTTCTGGTTCAAGCTCCGTATTGTAGAAAGCACCTGCTCCAATTTTTCTTACGCTTTCAGGAATCACTACAGATGTAAGACAGCTTCCACAGAAGGCACCTCTGCCTATCTGGGTTACACCTTCAGGAATTACTGCTGATTCAAAGTTTGAGTCCATGAATACACAGGAGGCAATATCCTTGACGCCTGCGGGAATTGCAAGGTCAGTGTCATTATCATCCGTCTCATTGATTCCTATAAGGAAGTCCCTGTAGATGATGAATTCATTTGAAGAAAGTTCCTCTATTTTTTTCAGTTCCTCTTCATTCAGTTTACGTTCCGTGCGGAAATAGCAGTACACGGAATCAATAGGTTCTTCGTCAGGATAAGTTCCTCCCATTTCATATTCCTGTTCGGAAAGAGGGTCATCGGAACAGTAGCTGCCTTCGCGCTCATCAGAAAGGTCGTAAATTCCGTAAGAGAAATTTGATATTTCGCTTTGACTGTAAATTTCCTGGCTGTCAGGAACAGCTACCATTGAATCGACGTTTTCACAAATATGATACCCGTCTGTCTTGTTGAAGTATGCCGTCTCATAGCCGCCGTAATAGTTTGTGTCATAGTCAAAATCCGTGTAGGAAAATTCGTAGCATGGTCCGAAACCGTTAAGCTCATTCAGTCTGTTGCAGAAATGCAGCGCATCAAGGATAGTGCATTCATATGGGGTTTGCGAACCTTCATCCTTTCCGTTCATTACAAGATTGAATTCCCTTTCAGTGATGTAGTCCTTTGAAACCCACACTTTGTTTTTGAGATCAATTTCTTCTGCAATGTGAACGGCATTTCCTTTTGCCTTTTCCCTTTTATAGAAAACATCTCTGAGAGCCCTGACTCCGGAAATGTATTTTCCGTTCATGTAATAGTTGATGTATTTTTCGCCCATGCTGTTATTGAGTTCAAATTTTTTATCAAAGAAGAAGAACTGGTACAGTCCCCCTTCTTTTTCAGGAACATCATCGATGACATTGACTTTGTAGAAGCTGAAACTGATTGCGCTTAAACCAAAATCTTCTTTGGCTTCGAATTCCGCAGAAAAATATGCATGGCTGTAGGGAGCAATGCAGGTTATGTTGTTTTCAACAAGATCAGCTTCTTCTTTTTTTGTGAGTTCGGTTGTCTCATTGTCAGTTACCGCCGAGACTGTTCCTTTTTCTATGTTCAGGGTGATTTCAAATTTTTCATTGGTATCCAGGTTTGTAAGGGTAAGAGTATCGCCTGTCCAGTAAAAAAGGTCCGCGTCAAATGTATACAGGTTATCTAATGTTTCTTCGGAAAAGTTTTCAAATCTTTCTGTATCTTCGGCAGCCTCATCAGGAATCCTGACGGAACTTACTCTGATTGTCGGGACGTATTCATTCCATTCAACTGAATATTTACCTTTTGGAAATGTTCTTGCCATTTTTTCCTCCAGTGGCAGCATTTTTGCGTCAGATAATGGGCATCCATATAATTCATGTTATTATGACTTTCATGGATGGGGACCAGTTCCGGCGACTTGAAGATCAGGTCCTGAAGTTTTACATTTTTGAGCCTGCCCTTGAAGCAGCACATTACTGATAATTCTTGAAAGATATGCCTGCTGAAGTTGTTCGGCTAAAAATATCTCATTTATAGGTTTATCTCAAGGTTTATCTCAGGAAACTGAATTTTCTGTAGAGTCTGTATAAAAAAATCGGAAATATTTGGTGCTGCCAATAGAAAATAGTTTAAGGGGATCTTTAAAAATTGCAATTTTTAGTGATGCAAATAGTTTTTTTATTAATATTGCATAAAACGCAATATAATATTGAAAATATATCATTTTACACAATATGAAAAATATTATATACTTCAGACATCAGCAGGAGAAAGTTCGTTGAACTATTTCTTATGATGGAAATGAAAATTTAATATGGGAGTCTCTAAATATTTCGGTTTTTAGGGATGTCCGATATCAATAAAACTATATGGAGTTTTACTATGGGACAGAATTATTTTAACGCAATCCCTTGGCGTGTTGCACGTCAGGAACTTGGTCACTGTCGCCAGATGGCACGTGAAGAATTTAAGGACGGAACAAAGGCTCTTCAGGGAAAGAAAATCGTAATCGTCGGATGCGGTGCACAGGGTCTTAACCAGGGTCTAAATCTTCGTGACTCAGGAATGGATGTTTCTTACTGTCTCCGCAAGGATGCTATCGAACAGAAGCGCCAGTCATGGAAAAATGCAACGGACAACGGATTCAAGGTTGGAACATATGAAGAACTTCTTCCTACAGCTGACGTAGTTGGTAACCTTACTCCTGATAAGCAGCACCACGAAGTTGTAGTTAATCTCATGAAATATATGAAAAAGGGGTCAGCTCTCTGGTATTCACACGGATTCAACATGATCGAAGAAGGTGAAGAAATCCGAAGTGACATTACTGTATTCCTTATGGCACCTAAGGGTCCTGGTACAGAAGTTCGTAATGAATATGTACGCGGATTCGGTGTTCCTGAACTTATTGCAGTTCATCCTGCACACGACCCTGAAGAACGCGGTATGGCTCTTGCTAAGGCTTTGGCCTGTGCAGAACGCGGTGAAACAGCTGGAGTTCTTGAAAGCTCATTCATTGCTGAAGTAAAGTCTGACCTTATGGGTGAACAGACAATTCTTTGCGGTCTTCTCCAGGCCGGTACAATTTTGAGTTACGACAAGATGGTTGAAAACGGAATTGCTCCGGAATATGCAGTGAAGCTTCTGATGCACGGATGGAATGTTATTTCTGAAGCCCTAAAGTGGGGTGGTATTTCTAACATGATGGACCGCCTTTCTAACCCTGCAAAGCTTCGGGCAAACGAACTTTCTCTTGAACTTAAGAAAATTATGACTCCATTGTTCCAGAAGCACATGGATGACATAATCAGCGGTGAATTCAGTTCCACAATGATGAAGGACTGGGCGGACAATGACAAGAATCTTCATGAGTGGCGTGAAAGCTATGCAAAGATTCCGTTTGAAACAGTTGCAGAAAGCACAGAAGAAATCACTGAACAGGAATACTTTGACAAGGGAATCCTCCTTGTTGCTTTCGTAAAGGCAGGCTGCGAACTTGCATTCGAAACAATGGTTGCAGCAGGAATTAAGCCTGAAAGTGCATACTATGAATCACTTCATGAAGTTCCTCTTATTGCTAACCTTATTGACCGCCGCCGTCTCTATGAAATGAACAAAGTTATTTCCGATACAGCAGAATACGGATGCTACCTGTTTGCACGTGCATGTGTTCCTCTTCTGCAGAAGGATTTCATGGCAACTGTAACAACAGCAGACATTGGTAAGGGAATGGAACTTACGACTACATCTGTACCAAACGTACAGCTTGTTCAGGTTAACGAAGCAATCCGCAACCATCCTATTGAAACAGTCGGAAAGAAGCTCCGTGCTTACATGACAAGCATGAAGGCAATCATCTGATTGATTTCGTGGAACCTGCAGGAATAAAGCTTACATTGTCTTCGTAGGTTCCGCATAGTTTTTGTAAAGGTCATCTGCCGTTATGGTGGGTGACTTTTTATTTTAGAGGTAACTTTAGAAATGCGATGTTTAAAAACCGTGCCAATTCAGCGGTTTTAAACTCGACGGTGCACCTCAATTAGGGTTTATAGAGGTGCCCTTTACTTATTTTTTTTGTTTTAAGAAAGTTTGTTATGCAGATTGCAGAAAGGATTATTCTGCATAACGAAATCATTACACCATAACCTCTTCCTTTTCCGCATGAAAAAACAGCATTAAAAAAAGTTTTGCTGAGTTTTCCGTTTTCAGCCATAAGAGGATTGAAAACATAGTCTGCCAAAGGTCCTGCAATAATGTATGCAAAAGGAGTTTCAATCTTTAAGAGAGCTCCGATTAATGCATCACTTCTTCCCATCATATTGCTTTCTATTTTTGTTTGAAGTTGTGTTGCGAACAAAGTATTTGCATACGGAACAAGAATGTAGAAAATAAAAAGTCCTGCGGAAATAACAATCCATGAAGGTTTCAGGCCTGCTATAAAAAGTCCGGTGCCGGACATTATGAGTGTCAAAAATATTGTGCTGTTTTTATTTTTAACATCAGGTATAAAACTTGATATTATTCCGCCTGCAAGCATTGAAAGACCTGTGACTGTCTGAACTATTCCGTAAACAGCTGTGTCATGGTGGGAAAGAACAAGAGGAGTAATCAAAACCATGCAGATGTTTGCTATAAAGTTCAAAATGGCAAATACAAATACAGTGCTTAAAATTTCGTCAAGAGATTTGAGGTATTTCCATGAATTTTTGAAAGCATGGAATATTGATATTTTTTCTTTTTCTTCTGTTTCAGAGATTCTTACTGCATCAGGAATTTTGACAGAAATAATTGTGATGAATGCGAATAAATAAGTTGTAAAATCAAGTGCCATAAGACCTTCAAGTTTTATAAAACTGTAAAAAGCTCCGGATGCGACTGGTGTCAAAAGATTTGAGGCCGCATTTGAAAACTGAATCATTCCGTTTGCATTTGAAAGATTTTCCTTTTCCACAATAAGCGGAATTGAGGCTGAAAATGCGGGTCTCTGGAAAGCTGAGAATGCAGAGGATAAAAACATTATTGGATAAATCATCCACACTTTCATGCATTTTGTTACAAGAAGTGCAATCATTAGAATTTTTTTTAACTGCATCAAGGGAATCTGAAATCATAATGATTTTCTTTCTGCAAAACTACCGGCAGCCGGAGCAAGTAGAATTGATGGAATAACAGAGCATAAAAGGGAAAATGCAGAAGTTTTTGCTTCTCATGTATTATTCAAAATTCATACGGAAAGGCCAAAGGAAGAAAGACCTGAGCCCAGCATGGAAAGAAACTGTCAGAACCATAGAAGTGTGAAATTCTTGAAATTTTTATTCATGGACTTACTTTTTTATTTATGCAATCTTTGAACTGGAGATAAATCCATGGAATACAGAATATTATTACACTTTATTAAAGGTACAAAACATGAAGTGCATAAATCTTTAATATATACGTAAGAAATATCATTTTCTGTTAATTTAATGGAATACCGACAGTGTAAAAAAAAAATTATGATTCTGTCAAAGGCTTTTCATAAAAATATTTTTTTTGAAAAAAATTGATTGAAATAGTTTTTCATTTTATAATAAAATATATTCTATGGAAATGATTATCACAGGCAGCGGCACAAGTCATGGAATACCGGTCATTGGCTGCAGCTGTCCTGTCTGTACTTCTGATGATAAGAATGATAAGCGTCTCAGATGCAGTGCATGGTTAAGAAGTCCTGTGTCAGTCATAATAGATACTGGTCCTGAATTTCGTATGCAGGCGCTGGAATATAAAATAAACAATGCTGACGGAGTTCTTATAACTCACGGTCATGCCGATCATCTTAACGGTCTTGATGATGTCAGGGTTTTCAGCCACACAAAGTCTGTTGATCCTAACAGGTGTGACGGTTTTTCAAATGAGACAAAAGGGGAAGGGCTTTCTGTTTACGCTAATTCTTTTGCCGCAGTAGACATACACAAGCGTTTTGATTATGTGTTCGTTCCTGTGAAGGAAGGCGGCGGTAAACCTAAGATTGCACTTAAAGATACGGCCGCTTATTCTGATAGGAATCCTATTTTCATTGGGGAGGTAAAGGTTATTCCTGTTCCAATGTGGCACGGTTCTCTTGAGACCTGCGGATTTCTTATGGTGCATAATAACAGGAGCATTGCCTATTTGACTGACTGCAACTATATACCGGTTTCATCTCTTGAGCTTATCAGGCGTAACTGCGGTGTGCTTGAGCATGTGATTGTTGACGGTCTGCGTGAAAAGATTCATTCAACACATTTTTCCTTCAGACAGGCAATGGAAGTTGCTGAGTATCTGGAACCTGAGCATACCTGGCTTACTCATATTACCCATGAAATGAAGCATGCGGAAATCCAGTCTTACATAAATTCTGTTCTCGGGGAATTCCCGAACCTCAGAAAAATTGTTGAAGGAGGTGGCTCTGTTGCCCCGGCTTATGACGGACTTGTAATCGGAACTTGAGAACCGGACGGTTTAAAATAAAAACACCCGCCGGGTAATTTCAGCGGGTTTTCAATGCAATCAATAAATGCCAGAATTAAGAAAAGCTTATTTTGTTTCTTCTTTCTTAGCACCTGCGTTTGCCGGTGTAACCTTAACCTTCTTTGTTACGAAACCACTGCGCAGACACTGTGTACAAATGCGAAGTGTCATTGTTGTTCCACCAACTTCTGTCTTAATCTTGAGAAGATTTGGTCTCCAGCTGCGTCTTGTGTGATTGTATGATTTGCTAACCTTGTTACCGTGAATTGGGTGCTTTCCGCAAAGATCACATGTTCTTGACATATCTCTTACCTACCTTAAAAAATAGCATGGGTTCTTATAATAATACAGAATTGACTGCATCATGTCAATTATGAATGTCTAATTGTATGAGAAATAAAGTTTTTTTTCAATAGACTTATCAATCAAATCCTGCTTTTTTTAGTGTTTTTATGATTTCTTCCCTTAAAACCATTTGTTTTTCTTCCATAACCTGAGCAACTTTCTGGAGATTATATTTTACTCTGCGGTTTTCTGCGTAAATATTACCGTTACTGTCACAGCTTATAATGGCATAGGAAGCCATATTATTTCCGTCAAGAGGTTCTCCTGCGCTTCCGGGATTTATGAGAAGCCTGCCGTTGATTTCATCTTTCATGGCATAATGTGTATGTCCGCAGAGAACAAGACCTGCATCTATTTTCATCAGGTTTGAGGGGCTGAACTTCCGGCTGATATTCTTATAGTCCGCATGGGTTGCATAGAAGGTTACGGGCTTGGTTTTACCTAAGGTTCCATAGATTTCAGTGGGAAGTTGTTTCAGCCATTCAAGGTTTTTTTTTGACAGCTGGCTTCGTGTCCATAGGGTATGAGATAAAAGCCTTTCGTTTCTGAAGTATTTCATTGCTTCCTCATTAGTTTCATCTATGGCATAAAGGTCGTGGTTTCCGAGAAGACACCGGGAGTTGGGAAGCTGTCTGATAATATCAATAACTTCGTCGGGCCAGGGACAAAAGTCAGTGTAATCACCGAGAAAAATTTTACGTTCCTTAAGGAATTCTTCCTGTCCTATGCTGTTCATTATTGTATTAAGTGCTTCCAAATTTCCGTGAATATCCGAAAGAACGTATAATTTCTCCATGGGGCTGCGGACTCCTTTTTTCTGTATACAGGACATCTCCGGAATAGTTCCAGAAGATGTCCGCTGTTTTTTGTCCTTGAAATTACTGGCGAAAAATATGTCCTTCTCAAGGTCGGTTCTAACATTATTTTACAACAGAAAATGGAATTTTCAATTCAGGTCCGGTCTTTATTTTCCGTAAGTCCTTTCAATTTCCATTATCTCATCACGGACTGCAGCTGCTTTTTCATATTCAAGATGATCGGCGAACTCTTCCATCTGTTTTTTGAGAGCTTCAATAAGTTTCTTGCGCTGTGCAGGTACAAAGAGGTTTGCACTTTTCTTGAGAACGCTTACCTCTACTTCAACGTCATTCTTAGCTTCCTGGTCCTGGTGAACAAGAATATCTTCGACAGCCTTTTTGATTGTCCTCGGAGTGATGCCGTGTTCCTTGTTGTAGGCTTCCTGAATAGCTCTGCGGCGTTTTGTTTCACCTATTGCTTCCTTCATTGCATCGCTCATCCTGTCTGCGTACATAACAACTTTACCGTCTGCGTTACGTGCTGCGCGTCCGATAATCTGGATAAGGGATGTTGTGCTTCTGAGGAATCCGATTTTATCAGCATCGAGAAGGGCAATGAATGAAACTTCAGGAAGGTCAATGCCTTCTCTGAGAAGATTGATTCCTATGAGAACATCAATTTCACCTGTCCGAAGTGCCTTCAGGGTTTCAACGCGTTCAAAAGTATCAATTTCTGAATGAATGTATTTTACTTTCATGTTAAGACCAATGAGATAATCGGTAAGGTCTTCAGCCATTTTCTTTGTGAGGGTAAGAACCAGGGAACGTTCGTTCTTTTTGATTCTTTCCTGGATTTCATTGTATATGTCCTGCATCTGTCCTTCGGAAGGTCTGACTTCAACAATAGGGTCAAGCAATCCTGTCGGACGGATAATTTGTTCCACAACCTGCGTCGACTGCTGAATTTCTTCGGCACGGGGAGTTGCTGTAACGTAGATTACCTGGTTCATCTTTGCAGTAAATTCCTGGGCCCTGAGAGGTCTGTTGTCCAGAGCACTTGGCAGACGGAATCCGAAGTCTATGAGATTCTGCTTCCTGCTACGGTCACCTTCGTACATGGCACCAATCTGGGGTACGCTTACATGAGCTTCATCTATCATGCACAGAAAGTCATCCGGAAAATAATGAAGAAGTGTTGCAGGAGGTTCACCAGGTTTTCTGCCTGATATAGGGGCAGAATAGTTTTCAATTCCCGAGCAGTAGCCCATTTCCTTCATCATTTCAAGGTCGTAGGTTACTCTTGTCTTGAGCCTTGAAGCTTCAAGCATTTTTCCTTGACCGGTAAGCTGTTCGACTCTCTGGTTCAATTCTTCAAGAATTTTTTCGCCTGCAACATTCAGCATGTCCTGGGGAACAACGAAGTGCTTTGCAGGGTAGAGCCAGAGTTCATCAAGTTCTTCAATTACTTCACCGGAAATTATGTCAAACCTTCTGATTCGTGAAACTTCATCAAAATCAAGCTCCACCCTGTAGGCCTGGTCTGTTTCCATATATGGCGGGAATATTTCAATGGTGTCTCCCTTTATTCTGAATTTGCCGCGGTCAAGAACCATGTCGTTCCTCTGGTACTGTACGCTGATCAGTGTGTTTGCAAGTTTGTGCAGGTCAAGCATCTGTTCTTTTTCTATGTGGGTGCGCATTTCCTTGTAAAGGTCAGGCATGCCAAGACCGTAGATGCAGCTTACTGTTGCAACAATTATTACGTCGCGCCGTTCCATAAGGGCGTAGGTTGCTGCAAGTCTGAGCTTATCTATTTCTGCGTTCACCGAGGCATCTTTTTCAATGTACAGGTCACGTGCAGGAACATAGGCTTCCGGCTGGTAGTAGTCGTAATAGGAAACAAAATATTCAACGGCGTTGTTAGGGAAAAATGTTTTGAATTCCCTGTAAAGCTGCGCCGAAAGTGTTTTGTTGTGACTGATAATCAGAGTAGGGCGCTGAACCGCTTCAATGATTTTTGCCATAGTGAACGTTTTTCCGCTACCTGTAACACCTTTGAGAGTCTGATATTTATCACCACGCAGAAAACCTTCCGACAATTTCTGAATTGCCTGTCCCTGGTCTCCTGAAGGTTCATATTCTGATACCACCTGAAATTTTCTCATATCATTTTTCCTTTGTAAATTTTAGTTTGCTTTTATCCGTCAGAATACCATTCTTTATTTTTGCATTAAAAGATTTTTTTTCATCAGCGAACAGTTTAATCTTTCCGTCAGCTGCAGGATTTCCTTCGTAGGTAGAATACACATATTTAATTGTTCCCGAAGAATCTTTCGTCCGGTATTCAAGATAATTATTTTCGTGGAACACATACATGTATGCGGAAGTTTTGTCTGAAGCTGAATAGACTGCAAGTATTTTTAGATCTTCGCCGCAAAATAATTTTCCGTTTTTTATGAAGGCATCATCTCTTATTGAAATTGTCTGAGAATTGTCATAGCGGATTGTTCCGTTTGCATTAGGATTCCCGCTGTAAGTATAATAGTTTCTGCTTATGTTTCCCCTGTCATCAATTATCTGGTGTTCAAGATAATTTCCTTCATGGAACAGATATTTGTACGTGACAGAATTTTCTGTTACAGAAAATGTTGCAAGCGTTCTGAATTTTTTATTTTTGAAAAGGGAGTTGTTCAGCATAAAGCCGTTGCCATTTATTTTTATGTGTGAGGTTCCGAATGAAATCTTTTCTCCGTTTTTGCAGTTGCCAGTGTATTTGAAATACAGAGTCCTTGATGAGGTATTGTCTTTTATTTCCAGGACTGAATCTTCAAGGAAGCTGTAAGTTTCTGTTCCTGATTCGTTTGAAAACTCTTCTATGAGGTTTCCAAATTTTTTTCCGTTGCGGATGAATAAAATATTCTTTCCTGAAATGTAATCTGAGAATATTTCGTTTTCTATTTTTATTTCATAATTATTTTTGTAACGTTCTTTGAGTTCTGTTTCTCCGTCTGAAGATGGGTCTCCAAAATAGTAGCCGTTTTTTATGTTTGCTCCGTTGCATTTAACTTCAAAGGAAACCGGCGGTGCAAACTCCATGGTGTAAATATTTCCGTTCTCATCGTTTCCTGTGTAAGATGCTAAAACTTTTGCCTGTTTTGCTTCTGAGTTTACGTAAATAAAATTTTTGTCACCGGATTCAATTCCGTGGAACCAGCCGTTGCTGATTGTTAATGATTTTGCAGCAGAGCTTGAATATGGCTTCCAGTATTCAATACTGACTGTCCCATTATTTTCAGGATCTCCTTCAAATGAACCCTGGATGGCAGAAGCTTTTTCTTTGAGTCCGAAGGTATATGAGAACATTCCGTTGTCATAGAAAATATATGAACCTTCTTCATCGGTGTCTGGTGCCGGTTTTGCAGTAAAAAATTCTGCAATAACTTTAGATTCTTCCCCTGTCTTTAGAATATCCGGGTTCTTATATATTTGTGTCCCGTCAAACAAATATGGCTGACAGATTTTCAGCTCCGTTTCTTTGTCTGAAATTCTGATTCTTATTTTCCTGTCCGAAAGGATATTGCCGTCATAAGTTCCAGCGTTCTTTGAATAACATTCTCCTGATGAAGTCATGTCAAGGTTTTCAATAAAATTTCCTTCGTAGAAAATATATTTTGAGTAGCCGTAGGATTTATCTGAAGGTTCAAAACTTGCAATCTGTTTCAGTTTATCGCTTTTAAATAATCTGTTTTCATTTGCAATGAATGCTCCGTTTATAATTTGTGCGACCGTTTCTTCGTTAAGAGAATTCTCGTAAGAAATTGTTCCGTTTTTTGTAGGGTCGCCTGAATATTTTTTGTATTCAGATTTTGTGGAACTGTAGCTTTTTGTATTAATCTGGAGTATTCCGTTTTTAAGGAACCTGTAATCTGTGGTGCTGTATTTGTCACTGAAGCTGAATACTTCCAGAGGTTCTCCAAGTGAAGTTCCTTCAAGAATGTAGAGACGGTTCTTTTCGTAACCTGTTCCCCAGAAAAAGTTTTCGCCTACAATAATTTCTTCTTCCGAGCTGCCGATATTTATTTTTATTGTTGACCCGGCTTTAGGTATTCCTGTGTAGGTACTTTCTTTTATGGTTTCCTTTCCTGATTTTGAAACTGATAATTTTTTTAGGTTCACTGGATCTGTGAATGAATATTTTATTGTGTCTCCGTAAGTGGTGCCGGAAATATAGACTGATTCCTTGAATGCGTCACCTGAACTGCTAAAATATATTCTGTCCTTGTCATTGTTGTTTATGCCGTTGAACCTGCTGTTCGAAACCGTGATTTCTTTTCTGTTTCCGTCTGTGAGCGTGAGAACAAGTTTACCGTCCTTTGAAGGATCGCCCTCGTAGAAGCCGTAAGTCTTTCTTGTGCTCCAGCCTTCGCTTATGTTGCAGAATAATCCGTCTTCATAGAATTCATATCTGAATGCAGTAGTATCATTTTTTTTCTTGGTTGCCGAATAGCTTGCAACTGTTTTTAAACTTCCGTTTCCGTCAATGGCAGAGCTTTCTGCAAAAGCGGAATCGCTGTAAAGAAGATATGTCTTGTTGTGCAGGACATCATAACTTGCTCCGTCGAAATTTATTTTTGAGACCGTACCTTTCTGTATGTCACCATCGTAAATTCCCCAGCGGTCTGAATAGAGTTTATATTTAAAAACATTGTTCTCATAGAAGCTGAATGAATGTTGGCGGTCATTAATGTTTATGAATTCCTTCAGAAAATCAGGTGCCCTGTTTTTTTCATTGTAATAAAGACTGTCACTTCTTATAAAGCATCCGTTCTTTATTTTCAGAGTGTAGATGTCGTCGTAATATTTTATCTGGCCGTCTGAAAAGAAGTTTCCCGTGTAGTAATAGGTTTCCGTATAATATTCGCTTATGGCTGTAAAGATGTTGTCAGAATCAATTACAAGATAATTTTTATCGTCGTCAGCGCAGATAAATTTTCCAAGGGGCTTTGAATCTTTTGCTTTGAACAGCTTTGATTTAAAAAGTATGCAACCGTTTGAAACTTTGAGAGTCTCGGTGCTTGGTTCTTTACCGTCATAAATATTTACTGAGATGTTTCCGTCTTTAAGGAACGAGCCTGAATAAGTTGCACCGACTGTCATTGTTTCGTCGTTCCAGTTTTTTGATGTTATGGAAATTATTTTGTCATTTTCAACTGTAATGTATGAGGATCTGTCCTCCTGGCAATAAAAAGTTTTGAGAGGTTTTGCCGTTGCATTTTTTGTGTCCCTGAGAACAAGATTGTAGCCAACAAGAAGTCCGTTGTAAAGTTCGAATTTAATTTCGGAGTCATCGACTGCTGCTGTGAGTGTTCCGTTTTTTGCGTAGTCCCCTGAATATTTTAACGCGAAGGATCCTCTCTTGTAAGAATCATCTGAGTCTATTTTTAGTCGTACATATTTGCTGTTAAGAACTCCGACTGAAATTTTTTTATTACCATAAGTCGCCGTGAAAGTTTTTATTGGAGTGCGTTTCTGTGATTCAGTTGATTCTATTCCGAGTCCCATGAATTCCATGATGCCGTCATAAATTTCTGTCTCAAGTGATTCGCGCCCGGCTTTTATTATAATTTTTCCGTTTGCATTAGGATTTCCTGAGTAGGAAAGAGTTTCTTTGGTGCCGTCTATTGTTAGAATAAGTTTTCCGCCGGACAAAAAATTAAATGAAGCTGGGCTTCCTCCTGGTACGGATACAGTAAATTGTATTGCAAAAACTGATGTGCAGATTAAACTGAAAACAAATATTCCAAAAAATTTTTTCAAAATCATTTCAGGCTCCGATGTTCTTGTAATGGATGATAATTTCTAAAAATTGTGTTCATAGAAGCTCCAATAAGTATAGCACAAATGAAAAAATTATTACAGGGAGTGTTCGCTGATGTAATTAGGGCTTCCGTAAAAAAACTTTACATGTATGCCCATGGATTGTTGGTTTTTGTTTGAGTAATATATTTATGGAATTATAAAGGGTGTCTCTGAATTAAAGGAACCTCTAAAGTTTCAGTTTTTTAGAGGTAACTTTAGAAATTCGATGTTTAAAACCGCGTCAATTCAGAGGTTTTAAACTCGACGGTGCACCTCAATTAGGGTTTATAGAGATGCCCTTAAATGATATGACGCAACAGTCTGCATGAAGTTAAGGTCTTTTGTTTTTGACTTCATGCAGACATATTTTATTTTGAGTGTGAAATTGCAGAATCTAGAGGTTTCCGCTTTTGCTTGAAGGTGTTTTTACTTTATAGTTCGTTTCGCTGCGTTCAAGTTCCACTTCCAGGACTTCCTTCCGTTCATTTCTGTAGACGGTTACATTTACTTTGTCACCCGGTTTTTTGTCTTCAAGTGCTGCGTAATAGTCGGCGAGAGTGTTGACAGTAATGTCATTTATTCCAATGATTATGTCTCCGCCCAGATAAATTGTCTTAGGATTAAAGGTTCCGTACTGTACAGCCTGGGTTCCGCCCCTTATTCCGGCATCCTCTGCAAGTGAACCTGATTTTACTTTGCTTACAATTAGACCTGTGGAAATTTTTGTGCGTGCATAGTTTGCAATGCGGTTTGTGTTCTGGACAAGTGTAATCATCATTTCACCGCGGTTTACTTTTCCGTAGTTGATGAGGTCTGAAACAACACGCTTTGCAGTGCTTACAGGAACAGCGAAACCTATGCCAGAGGATGATCCGCTTGAAGAGTAGATCATTGTGTTTATACCAATCATCCGTCCCTGGGAGTCAAGCAAAGGTCCTCCTGAATTACCTGGATTTATGGCTGCGTCTGTCTGTATCATGTTGCGTATGATTACGTTCTCGCTTTCCTGTATAGGTCTACCTAAACCTGAAATAATTCCTGTCGTCATTGTGCGTTCCAGTGCAAAAGGATTTCCTATGGCAATGACCCTCTGGCCAACTTTAAGAGAGTCGCTGTCACCGAAGATTATTGTCTTGAGCCTGACGTTTTCAGGAACATCAAACTTAAGGACGGCGATATCACTTTCAACGTCCTTGCCCACAACTTTGCCTTCATAGTTTGTTCCGTCTGCAAGGGAAATGGTAATTACGCTGGCATTTTCAATGACATGAACGTTTGTAACAACATATCCGCGCTCATCAATGATTGAACCTGAACCTGAACCGCTTTCAGTGACTACAGGTTCAAGGAACCAGTTGTATCCCATTACCTGTGTCGTGATGTTTACAACAGCTTCGTTGCATTTTTCATACACCGATATATTCTGGGCCTCTTCCTGAGTGTAGCCAGCCGTGTTAGTATAAACCTGCACAACTTCCGGTGCTGAGCCTCCTGAAGAATCTGATTCCGCATTTACGGAAATAAATTCCGTTGGAACGGAGTCAGAATTTTTATGTGAATAAATATTTTTGCAGACCTGGGTAGTACCGCAGACTGCCACAATTCCAGTAACAATGCACGAAATTACAATTGAATGTTTTGAATAGAGTTTCATACATTTAATATAATGACGTGGTGCCAAAAATTCAATAAGCGCTGATGATTTACGGTTCCAAAAGTCCGTGCTCCAGAAAACTGAAGTATTCCTCCCTGCCTATTATTATGTGGTCCATAAAGGAGATTCCTAAAATTTCAGAAGCCTTCTGTATGAGCCTTGTGCTTTCAATATCAGCCTTGCTTGGCGTGCAGGGGCCGTAAGGGTGATTGTGGCAGCATATAATTCCTGCAGCATGTTCGGCCACCGGTGAAGAGAAAATTTCTCGCGGATGGATCAGCGTCTTGTTTATTGTTCCCTTTGAAATGAGCCGGATTTTCAGCAGCTCATGGGCACCGTTCACAGATGCGCAGACAAAGTGCTCCGTGCTTTCAAGTGCGTAGTGCATTACAAAGGGAAGTATGTCTTTGGGCTTGTTTATTACAGATTTCTGGTATCCGTTACGTCTTCTGCCAAGTTCCATTGAGGCGGCTATTGTAAGGGCCTTGGTTTTTCCTATGCCGTTTATTTTCAGCAGGTTTTCCATAAGATTTTCCTGGTTGCTTGCATTCAGCGCGTTCAGTGCTTTCTGGGCAATGACTTCAACAGGAGCGTTCCTGGTTCCCTTGTTCAGAATAAGCATAAGAAGTTCTTCATCGCTTGGATAAGAAATTCCGTGGGCAATAGTAAGTTCTCTTATATCAGGTTTAGGTCCTTCTTTCCGGACATTTTTATACATATTTTTTTTCATCCCATCATATATATATGCGCTGGAATTCAGAATTCCCCAATAAAGTGAACAAATTTATAAAATTTTATATATTTTTTTTGCTGTCCGTTTTTTGGACCTTCATTTAAGATTTTTTAGCACTGGTATTTTAATATTGCGGATCGTCTGTGAAATTTGTTAATTCGTTTTTACTATACGAATATTTAGTTTTCAAATATGTGTATCATGTATTATGCTATGCCTCTCTCTCAAAAAAAAAAATAAGGGGTATTTCAGTGAAAAAATTAATGTCCGTCTTAGTAGGGGTTTCTGTATTAGCTGTAGCAAGTTTTGCAGAATCCGTTGAATCTCTTAAATCAAAAATCTGTATCGTACGTGAAGTTTATTTTGATGAAACAAAGAATTATTGTCTGAACGCTGCAGAAGATCTTAAGTCGAAGAATTTTCCTAATCATGCAAAGTATATTGAAGATTATCTGGGAAATACATTTGGTTCAGGTTTTTTGTATGTTGCAAAGGACGGTACGAATTATGTTATCACAAACCGTCATGTTGTTCAGAGATGTGAAGGTGCGACTGTAGAATTTCCTTCTGCTGACGGTGAATTTACGAAATATGAAAACATGAAGGTTGTTGCAACAGATGTGGATCTGGATATTGCTGTTCTTGCCTTTGAAAACAATGCCCGTCCTTTCAAGACAGGTCTTTCTTTTTCTTCAGTGAAAGTTGAGGACGGAGAGGATACATGGTCAGCAGGATATCCTGGTCTTGACGGAGAACCTGTATGGCAGTTCGGTAAGGGTAATATTACTAATTCAAGCATTGCCGTAAAGGAATTGCTTGATCCGTCAATTTCTAAACTCATCCAGCATTCGGCTCCAATTGATTCAGGCAACTCAGGTGGACCTCTTCTTTTGAGGACAGGTAACGGTTATGAAGTAGTCGGTGTGAACACATGGAAGTTCTTTTACCGCCAGAGCACAAATATTGCTATTCCTGGTGCCACAGTTGAAAAGTTCATCCTCAATTCAATTGCCGGCAATAACAATAATTCTTCTGTATCAAAGCTTAATGAAAGTGCAAAAAGTCTTCAGAATGTTTTGAGCGGAGAGGAAGTATACTGGCGTGATATTTCAAAGTTCATTTCAATTGACTATGTAAAGGCTCACGGCGTTAATTCTTACCTGTATGCTCTTTATACAGCCTCAAGTAATGATGCTGAAAGTATTTCTGGTGCTTTCTCAAGCTATTCCCCTATTGAAGGTTTTTCTTATGCCATTGCTCTTGATGTTTATAAGAACCTTGTTGGCAAGGACTTTATTAAGAACGCAAAAATTGATGAAGCGGTCAGGAATGATGACGGAACTTACACTGTGAAATATTCAACGGGAAATAGTTCGTTTAATACTGTGTGGGTTTATGAATCACAGGGACTTACAGGTTTCTGGAGACTTGCCGATCTTTTTGATTCTAAGGGACGTTCCGTAAGTAATCATGATTTGTCAGATTTCGGACGCAGCAGCCAGCCTTCCGTGGGATTGGAATTTACTTTGCTGCCTAATGTCACAGATAATGCAAAAACCTCATTTGCCATTGACCTTACAGCCCGTTTCTCGGATAACCTTCGTATAAATGTTGGATTTGAAAAACATAATCTCTTAAAAAGGGATACAAAATTCTTTGGTATGGGTGCCACACTTGTTTTCCCAATAAGAATTAATTCCTTTTCATTATCTCCTTACGGAAAATTTATGTTCAATCTTGGTGAAAATGACTTGGGTATGTTTACTATGCAGGATGCTCAGCTTGGTTTTCAGTTTGGATACAATACCAGTAAGTCCGGTTCTTACTGGGCTTTTGCTGCATTGAATTATCTTCATGCAAAGGATTTTGGCTTTGGTGATTATATTGATAAAGATAAACTTGGTCTGAGCCTTGGATTGGGTATTGGAATTTAAGTTTTGACAATCCTTGTGAAGAGGCGTTTGAATATATTGCCAGTCACAATTTAAATTCTGTTCAAAAAAAAGATACCTGCAAACTGGAAGTTCCAGGGATTGTAATTTTCAAATATGAAATCTAATATGGGCTGTCTTCTTTATCCGGAGGCGGCCTTTTTTTATTTTGCGCGGAATGGCATAGGGTATCTTTAATAAATATTCTCCGGAGATGTCCTGTATTGTGTGGAAGCTGAAATAAATAAAAGGAATCCTGTCCGGCAATGGGGTACATATCAAGAATTCCCGCTTGCCTTTGTTTCCGCAGGTATTGTCCTTTTTGATTATTGAATGGAAATATAAAAAAATGTATAATGTTCCCTGAATATCCGTAAAATGGCAGAGATAGTCAGTTTTCGGAGCTTCTTTTATGAAATTTTTGTAAATTTCGGATGAATCTGATCATATTTTTTAGGAGAATATAATGGCAGACACAATGCATGCTTTGGAAAAAAATCCAAACTGGAAGGGACGCCGCGGACCAGTTGTTCTGGTAATTATGGACGGTGTTGGTTATGGCAAGTATGAAGAAGGTGACGCTGTTAAGGCTTCCAAGATGAAGTACCTGGACTGGTTTACAGCTAACTGTCCTCACACACAGCTCAAGGCTCACGGAACAGCAGTTGGTCTTCCATCTGATGACGACATGGGTAACTCTGAAGTTGGACACAATGCAATCGGTTGTGGACGCGTTTTTGCTCAGGGTGCAAAACTGGTTGGTGAATCTATTTCTTCCGGCACAATGTTTGAAGGCGCTACATGGAAGAAGCTTGTTAAGAATGTTCAGGACAAGAATTCTACTTTCCACCTGATGGGTCTGGTTTCTGACGGTAACGTTCACTCTCATATTGATCATCTTAAGGCAATGATTACACAGGCTCACAAGGAAGGAGTTAAGACTCTCCGCGTACACGCACTTCTTGATGGTCGCGATGTTCCTCCTACTTCTGCCCTTGAATATTTTGAACCACTTGAAAAGTTCCTTGCTGAATTTACAGATGTTGATTACCAGATTGCTTCTGGTGGTGGACGTATGTACATTACAATGGACCGCTATGGTGCTGACTGGTCAATGGTTGAACGGGGCTGGCACGCACATGTTCTGGCAGACGGACGCCAGTTTGCTTCTGCTACTGAAGCTATTAACACATACCGCACAGAAAACGCAGGTCTTCTTGATCAGGACATGCACGAATTTGTTGTTGCAAAAGACGGAAAGGCTGTTGGCCCAATCGTTGACGGAGACAGCGTAATCTTCTTTAACTTCCGTGGTGACAGATCTCTTGAAATCACAGCTGCATTTGAAGAAGACAACTTCCCACACTTTGACCGCGTACGCCGCCCAGCTGTTGAATATGCAGGTATGATGGAATACGATGGCGATAACCACAAGCCAGCTCAGTTCCTTGTAAACCCACCAAGCATTGACCGCACAATGGGTGAATACCTTACAAAGAGCGGCGTACATCTTATGGCAATTTCTGAAACACAGAAGTACGGACACGTTACATACTTCTTTAACGGAAACCGCCCAGGCGAATTTGACAAGAACCTTGAAACATACGTTGAAGTTCCATCTGATGTTGTTCCATTCGAACAGCGCCCATGGATGAAATGTGCTGAAATCACTGACAAAGTAATTGAAGCTATTGAATCTGGAAAATATGATCACATCCGTTTGAACTACCCTAACGGTGATATGGTTGGACACACTGGTGTATTCAACGCTGTTTGCTGTTCTATGGAAGGTATGGACCTGCAGCTTGGTCGCCTTAAGGCAGCTATTGAAAAGGCTGGAGGAATCCTCTGTCTTACAGCTGACCACGGAAACAGTGACGACATGTACGAACACAAGAAGGACGGAAGCGTTGCAAAGGATGCTAACGGTGAACCAAAGCCAAAGACAAGCCACAGCTTGTACCCAGTTCCAGGTATTATCTACGACCCAGAATACAAAGGTGAATATGAACTTGAATTGAACTCAGGTTTGGGAATCTCTTCTTGGCCAAGCACATTAATGCAGCTGATGGGCTTTGTTCCTCCTACAGATTATGATGCTTCTATGTTGAAGTTGAAATAGTTAATGAATCGTTTTTGAATACCGGGCGTTTCCCCAGGCCACGTTGTGTCCTGGGGCCGGCTGTTCCGGGGTTCGCTAACGCTCTAAGTCCTCAGCAGGTTTTATCAAACCTGCCTCCGGTCTTCGCCTTTGGCGCCCCTACATAGCCTAACGCAAATAAACCCGCTTCCGCAAAAGAGGCGGGTATTTTTTTTACATTTTAGTTTTTTCTCAGGCACTGTTTTTATAAAGACAAGACAAGAAATAAGATTTTACGGAAACGTTCAGGGTGTGGGATTCAGATATACTGCAAAATATGCAGCCCGTTCCCTGGGACTTACCGGCTGGGTATACAACGACTATGATGGAAGCGTGCTCATGGAGGTTCAGGGAGAAGAAGAAAAAATCCTTGAGCTTATAAATAAAATAGAAGAGAGCCTCTTTGTCATAATCGAAAACATTGAAAAGAAAAACATTCCTCTGGAAAAACAGGAATGGGATAAGGAGCAGAAAGCGGCCTGATTTGCATGACTTTTTTCAAAGAAATTGCGAACAAATCCTGGCACTATCAGCTCAATGGTTTTGGAATACGAAGTCCTAGATTTATCCGGTATAGAAGCTGAATCTTATAATTGCTATGCACAGTGTTGTATAGAAAATGTAGATTCTTATTCGCGTAAATATATGGGAAGAGGTTACTAATTATTGCTGTGCACAGTGATGCCCAATAATATCAGATAATTATTGCTGCAGATATCTGTGATAACGGTAGGCGGTGATTCATCAAAAAAATATGATGAATCACTGTCTTTTTTTTATTTTAGGAGTAGATAGTGAAAAAACAAATAACAGTTAATGTAGAAAAAAATATAATTTTTTAGATCTTGAATTGCCAAGCTAAGTGCAGCGAAACGCCATAAAATACTTCAAATGGAGTTTTCCTTCCAAGACATTTTCCTTGTCTCTCATCTGTTCCCCGCTGCCAGGGCTGGTGAGGTTTTGGAAAGTAAAACAGTTTTTGTCACGGATGCATGATCTGTAAATTCTTTTCCCCTGTCCGGAGTTATAGTCTTTACCGGTACAC
>JAZUJH010000058.1:0-36249 GCA_045642665.1 Treponema sp. | reverse complement strand
AACTTATATTAAATTAGGACTTGCAGAAGGCAGAAAAGAAAAATGGCACGACTTAAGAAAGAATCCTGATGATTTACCTAAATATAAAGGAGAATATAGAATTTGTTTTTATGACTCTGAATTAAAGGCAAACAGAAATGTAAATTGGTATTATTATGGCAAATCTTGGGCTTGTCGCATAGATGTTATTGCTTGGTGTGAACTTCCAAAGTTTAAGGAGTAAATAAAATGGGAATTAACAGACAAATTGTATTAAGACATAAGTATACCAATAAGTTAAGAAGAATTAACTCAATAACATTTTATTCTGATTGTGGTACTTATTATGATATTTATGCTTACTCTAAAAGTTGGAGAAGTGATGAAAGACATTTACGGTTAAAGAAAACTGAATGGGATTTTGTTGAGTTTAAAGAAATTGAAATAAAGGAGTAGATATGACAGACAGTGAGAAAGTACAAGCAGTTAGTGCATTGAGAAAATGTGCAAAGGAACACAAAAAAGACTTTACACCTACATTTAATATTCGAGTTTCAGATTTATGTTCTGATGTTGCAGATTATTTGGAAGAACTTCAAAAAGAAAACGAAGAACTTAAAGAAAAAATGGGAAGTGCTGGATATAGAATTGCAGAATTAAAAATACAGATTGAAAACTACATATTATCTGAAAATGAAAGCAAAGAAATTATCGCAGAACTAAAAGAAAACCACGAAAGTGATAAACGTTCATTATCATTAATTGTTGATAAAGGACTTAAACTTGAAGAACAAATTAAAGAAATGAAAAATGATTTATTTAATGTTGCAAATAAAAATACACAAGCAGAAAGATTATCAGCATTTTGGGATATGTACCATAAGTATTTAGATTAGTAGGAGCCAGCAGAATGAGAAACACAGAAATTATAAAAGAAATTGAAAAAAATACAGGATTAAAAGTTATAGAAGATATATATCCTGATTGTGATTGTTTTATCGGTGTTATCGTAGAAAACGGAGATAAATTTTTTATAGAAAAAATGACTAATGGCGGAAAAGCAAATGTTCCACGTAGAGTTTTTACAGATGATGAGCAGATAAGAGAAATAGAAAAATGCTGTAAGAATATAAATAAAGAATATTGCAAAGGATATGAAGCTGGCTATAACGCAGGAAAAGAAGATTTACAAATGCTTCAAGCTGAAATTGACAGATTAAAGAAAAATGGGAAAACAAATTAAATCAAAAAAAAGGGTTAATGATTACGGCGAAGTTTTTACGGCAGAAAGAGAAGTAAAAGCCATGTGTGATTTAATTCCAGAATGGACTATTGAAAATAGATTTCTTGAGCCTTCATGCGGCAATGGAAATTTTTTAGTAGAAATTGCGCAAAGAAAGTTTAATCTCTGTAAATCAGAAAAAGACGGACTAAAAGCTTTAGTTAGTATCGTTGGAATTGATATTCAGGAAGATAATGTAAAAGAAAGTAGAGATCGTTTATTTAATCTATTCGTTGAAAACTTTCCACAAGTTAATGAAGTTGGAAAATTATTTGCATTAAATATTTTGAAAAATAACATCATTTGTGGAAACAGTTTAGAGATAATGAAAAAATGGGAGCAGAAAGATTTATAATTCATCATGGACTTTACATATAATCAATACATTGATGATATTCTCACTAATAAGATCAAATCCTGTAAGCATCTTAAAATGGCGGTTAAACGCCATGTAAATGATATAAAACGCTCAAAGGAATCATTTCCTTATTATTTTGATGAAAAAAAAGCCCAGAAAGCTATTAAATTCTTTGGATTGCTGGTTCATATTAAGGGGAAGCTTGCGGGGCAATTTCTCCACCCTCTTCCATGGCAGCAGTTTATTATTGCAGTTCTTTATGGATGGCGAAGAAAAGACAACAACAAAAGACGGTTTAAAAGATGCTATCTGCAGGTTGCCAGAAAGAATGGGAAAACCTTCTTTTCTGCAGGTGTGGGCCTTTATGATTTAATTACTGAACCAGGTGCAGAAGTTTATTCTGCAGCTACAAAAAAAGATCAGGCTAAAATTTGCTTTAACGCTGCAAAAGCATCCGCCAATTATTCTAAACCGCTAAAGAAATATATTAAACCTCATGCTCATACAATAACATGTGGCGAGGGAAAAATGGCCGCACTATCTGCAGATACTCAAACACAGGATGGATTAAACCCATCTTGCGGAATTATTGATGAATATCACGCTCATAAAACAGATGAATTAATATCTGTTATTGAATCTGGTATGGGTATGCGGGAGCAGCCTTTAATATTCATTATTACAACTGCAGGCCATAATTTAAGTTATCCCTGTTATGAAGAATATCAACGATGCTGCAAACTGCTTGAAGGTGCTCATGGTTATGAGAATGAAGAATACGCAGTTTTTATATATGAATTGGATAAAAATGACGACTATACAAATCCGGCAAACTGGATAAAGGCTAATCCATGCCTTGATGAAGAAGGAGCTGTTTCTTCTGAAGGTATTAAAAGTGCATTGCTTGAAGCTCAGCAGAAGCCATCCAAATTATCAGAATTTCTTACAAAGCGAATGGATATCTGGGTAAATAATGCAGAAACATGGATTGATTGGAATCATTGGAGCAGATGCCATAAAAGATTTAGCGAAAAAAATCTTATTGGGCAGCGTTGCTGGGGTGCTTTGGACTTATCAAAGCGCAGAGATTTTACTGTTGCAACTTTTTATTTTTATGTGAATAACAAAAAAGAAGCAGTTCATTTTTTCTATATACCTAAAGAACAGATTAAAATTAAAATGCAGCAAGATTCTTATAAAATTGAGCAATGGGTTAAAGAGGGATATATAACTGCAACTCCTGGAGAAACTGTTGATTATTCTTTTATGTTCCAGGATATTATTGAATTTTCTAAAACTCATGAAATTATGGAAATTGCTTATGATAGAAACTTATCAGAGTTAATTATTGAACCATTAGCGGAACAATTTACAATGGTTGATTTTGCGCAGTCTATAACTGCTATGAGTGAACCATCAAAAGATTGGGAAGCTGCAGTTTCAGATTCTCAAATTATTGATAATAATCCTGTTATGGATTGGATGGTAAGCTGTGCATCCATTAAAGAAGATGCCAATGGAAATATTAAAGTAATTAAACCAGAAGCCAATAAGACATCAAAAAGAATTGATGCTGTAATCACTTCAATTATGGCAAATAACCGCCTTGAAAATGCACTTGCAGAAGAAGCAAGAGAATCTGATTTTGATGTAGAAGAAGCTATTTTTTAGTAATGACTCTATTAATACGACGCAACTCTCTCCGTTAGCCCTGTGCAGTTCCTCTGGCTGTGCGGGGCTTTTTTTTATGTATGACTATATTTTATGGAGGTATACAAATGAATAAAGTTTGGAAAATCATCGGAACTTTGATTATGGTTGCTGCAGTAATCTTTGGTTACTTTGCATCATTCCCAGGAGCTACAGTTGTAGAAATCGCAGTTCTGGCTTTTGGTTTGTGCACATGTATTATTGCATCAATCAAACAGGCAAAAGATGAAGGCAAATTTTCTTGGAAAACTGTTGTAACAATTATTCTGGCTTGTGTTGCTGGTGTGCTCTGTTGCATTGGGGGATTAGCTCAGAATATTTTTGCAGAAATTTCTGCAGCTGTTCTTGCAGTTTTAACATTAATTTTTGGCTTGATTTTTAACAAATAAAATTTCTATAGGTTGCAATTTGGATTGGAGAGCGTGAGAAATCATGCTCTTTTTTTTTATTGCTCTGACTCTTTTTAATAATGGAGTTTTATTTTTATGAAATTATTCGGACTTGAAATCCGCAGAATTGCGGATGCAGATACAACTCTTCCAAATGAATCAAGAGCGGCCGGAAGTTTTAATTATTTTTCAGGAATGACAGTTAAACAGATGCTTTCCAATACAACAGTTGCAAGCTGTGTATCATTAATTGCAGATACTATTGGAATGCTTTCCTGCAATGTTTACAAAAAGACAGGGCAAGGCAGAGAAAAAGATACACGCCCTACACTTTCATATGTACTTACTAAAAAACCAAACTTTATAGATACACCATTTATTTTTAAGCAAACCATAATGATGCATCTTCTTTTAAGAGGTAATGCTTTTTTATTCATCGGCAGAAATCCAGATTTTTCAGTTAAATCATTAATTCCGCTTGATCCTGATTTAGTAGAAATTAAATTTGATTCAAATGGTGATGTTTATTACCAGTACAACTACAATGGAAAATCTTACAAATATACATCTGATTATATTCTCCACATTCCAGCATACAGATATAACACCATCCGCGGACTTTCTCCAATGGAATATGCAAATCACGCTGCCCGCCTTGGTTTAACTTTGGATGAATATACAAATGATTCTTTTGATGGTGGCATCCACAGTAAATTGCTGGTAACTGTTCCAAAAGAGGAATCAAAATGGAGCAAAGAAGATTCTCAAAAGTTAGTTGAAAGATTGACTTCTGCATATGGTGGAAGAGAAAACCAGAATAAACCAATGGTTTTATCACGCGGTTTAACTGCTCAGCCATTGAATATGGCAACAAATCAGGATTCACAGCTTACAGAAAATAGAACTTTCTCAGAAAAGGAAGTTGCAAAGATTTATAGAGTTCCATTGTACATGCTTGGCAAAGATGATGGAAAATTCACAAACAATGAACAGGCTAATACATTCTTTTTACAGAATACATTGGGCCCTTGGATGGTTCGCATTCAGCAGTATCTTGACCGCCTTCTTACTTATCCATTTGCATCTGATCATTATGTTGAATTTGACCCAGATACAATGCTCCGCGCTGATTATAAATCACGCCTTGAAGCAGAAAGAAACGGATTGCAGAGCGGTATTTATACATTAAATCAGATTATGGATATGGAAAACCTTCCAAGAGTAAAAGAAGATTGGGGCGATAAACATTTTATGCCTGTAAATCTTTCAACCATGGATAAAATTGCTGCTCAAACTTTGCAGGATGCAAAAGAGAATAGCAATGAGGGATAACCAGGGAAATCAAATATATTGCATTTCTGGGAAAGCAATTTATTCCCAGAAAGAGGCATATATAAAATTAAATCATTTTAAACGCTGGAAAAATGGAAATTCTAAAGCAAAGCATCCCATTAGAGTTTATCGCTGTGAGCTTTGCCAGGAATGGCACTTAACCAGCCGGCAGGAGTATGAAGTTGAGCACAAAAAACGACAAAACAACAAGAAAAATTGTTAAAAAGCAGGCAAAGGAAACATTTATTGAAACATTGCGCTATGTTCAGCAGGCACCATTTAAGGTTCGCTGGAATCTTGCAATGAAAATATTATTTCCTAAAAAGCATTAATGACTATTTTAATAGAGCGTTGGTTATTCCAAGAGATTAATCAATAAGTGAACGGTAGATTTTATTACTACCGTTGCACTTTTAATAAATATTAGGGGTTTGATTATGCCAGAAAAAATTGAATTAAAAGAAGGCGATGAATTCAGAGCTTACGATTTTGAAATTCGCGCAAATACAAATGATGATCATGGGCACTTTCTGGAAGGTGTTCCTATTGTATTCGGCCAGCGTACAGATATGGGCTGGTATGATGAAATCATTGAACCAGGAGCCCTTGATAAGGCTGATATGAAAGATGTGCGATTCTTAGTGAACCATAACACAGATATGATTCCTTTGGCTCGCTCACGCAATAATAACGAAAACAGCACAATGCAGATGCAGGTATTAGAAGATGGTCTGCATATTCGTGTTGATTTGGATGTTGAAAAAAATACTGAAGCCAAAAATCTCTATTCTGCAGTTGAACGCGGCGATGTTTCCGGCATGAGCTTTATGTTCAGAGTAAATGCAGATAGATGGGATGATATAGATTCTGATCATCCTGTAAGACATATTACAGAGATGAAAAAGATATTTGAAGTTTCAGCTGTTACATGGCCAGCTTATGATGCTACTTCTATTTCCGCTAGATGTGCAGGTGCATTGGATAATGCAAAGGCAGAACTGGAGAGTTTAAGAAAAGCAAAAGAAGAAAAAGAAGCCTCAGAATTGCGACAGAAACAGATTGAAGCAGAAAACGAAGCAAGAAAGCGTTTGCTTGATTTGCTTTAATTCCATTACAGGAGAAAATCATGAACAAAAAAGAAAGACGCGCACAGCTTATCGCTGAAATGCGTGCAATCAATGAAACATTGATTGCAGAAAAAAGAGATTTTACAGAAGATGAAAAAAAATCATATTCTGAAAAAGAAGCTGAAGTTAGAAAACTTTCAGCTGAAATTGCTGCTGAAGAAAGAGAAAAAGAATTAAATGGCTTTGTTTCTGAACTTCCAGCACAGGAAAATCCAGATCAGCGTTCAACTGGTAATGATGAAATGGCTGAATTCCGTTCATTCCTTTTAACAGGAAATAAAGAAACAAGAACAGCTCTTACAACAACAGATAATGGTGTTATTGCTCCAGAAAAGTTTGTAAAAGATGTTATTGAAATTCTGGAAAAAGAAGCAACATTCTATGGAATGGTTGATAAGATTCCTGTTACAGGTGCCGGCTCTTTGGGTATTCCATATGAAGAAGTAGATGCATCAGATGCAGTCTGGACTGACGAAGTTCCAGAAGCAGAAATTACAGCTGATTCTTCATGGAAATTTGGAAAGCGTGAGCTTGTTCCTACAGATTTAACAAAACTTGTTAAAATCTCTAAGAAATTGCTTAAAGGTTCAGCTATTGCAATTGAACAACTTATCCGCAATAAACTTGTAGCAAAAGTTCTTGCTGCCTTTGAAAACGGTATCTTAAATGGTACTGGTACAAAACAGCCATTAGGCGTATTTACAGCATCTGCTGATGGTGTTCCAACATCTCGCGATGTTTCTACAGCAGGCTCTGCAATTGCTGCAGATGATTTAATTAAAACAAAAATGAATTTGCGCCCTGGATACAGAAAAAACGCAGAATGGGCTATTTCTACTGATATCTTATTAGATATTATGTTGCTTAAAGATAATGATGGCCAGTATTTATGGAAACCAGGTTTGCGCGATGGTGATCCAGATAAACTTCTTGGTTTACCAGTTCATGAAAGCGAATATGCACCATCAGCAAAAACTGCAGGTTCTTATGTTGCTGTTCTTGGTAATTTCCGCAAGTATTATAAATTTGCTACTTGGGAAGGCTTTGATATTCAGGTTCTTAATGAAAAGTTCGCAACAAAAAATCAGGTTGGATTCCTTGTTCATACTTTAGCAGATGGACAGCCAGCAAATGCTGAAGCATTCTCTCGTTTGAAAATTAAATCAAATGGCTAGATTCTATAAAATCTAGAATATAAAGCTCGCTCCAATTCCGGGGCGGGCTTTTTTTATGGCAAATCTAAATAATAAAACCGATATATAAATCTAGGAGAGTTTATGAATTACACATATAAAAAAGAAAAGCAATTTCTTTTAATAACTTGCATTCTATCTTTTATGCAGGGGGCGTTTTATGTTTATGATGGAATTATAACAGGCTTTACGATTAATGATTTTGTTCTTGCAGCTTTAGATTTTGCTTATATTCCAATGATTTTAATCTGGAGAAAAAAAGGCTTTGCAGTTTTTATTTGCTTGGTTTCAGCTTTATTAATCTGGGTTAATTCCCGCATGGAAACTTATCTTTTCAATAATTTTTCCGCCCTTCTGTGTTTATTTATTGCCATAATGGTTTTTCCAAAAATTAAATATTTTTGCATGATTGGTTATTTAGTTGCAACAGCCATAGCTTTTGCGTTTGACGATGAACCGATGTATTTATATTTAATTCATACAATAAGAGCAATATGGATTTTTGTTATTTATGAAATTGTCATCTATGCCAATTACACAAGAAAGCCTGTTATTTTTACAGAAGAAGAGCAAACCATAATTAAACAGCTTTATGAAGGAAAATATATTAAAGAAATTGATTATAATTGTTATTCAGAAAGAACTATAAGAAGAAGATTAAAAACCGCTATGAAAAGAAATGATGTAAAAACAAAAGAAGAATTGATTGAATTATATAAAAAACACTGTATTAATTAAATGTCCGCTTTTGTCCGTTTAATGACCGCCCCGGCACAAACAAACCGCTATATATTAAGGCCCATAGGAGATTAAATCTTATGGGCCTTAATTTTTTTGAATTAATAAGTAAGTATAACCAGTTCCAGCAGATGCTTAAACAAACAAATCAAGATCCGCGGAAAATGTTAGAAGATGAATTGAAGCGCAGAAATATTTCTCCGCAGCAGTTACAGGAATTAATTCAACAGGCACAACAAATGCAAAAATTATTCGGTGGCAAATAACTGGCACCGGAAAGGAGTTTATCATGGGCGAATTAAGCGCATCAGATGTTTTTGCGATGACTCGCAACGACAGCAACAACAATTTCCTTGAAGGAAATGGAATTATCATTCTTTTGTTATTCCTGCTCTTCATGGGTGGCGGATTCGGTGGCTTTGGTGGTGGCTATGGCAATGCAGGTTTGCAGGGGGCAATGACTCGTGCAGAGATGCAGGATGGCTTCAACAACCAGAACACAGTAAATTCATTGAATAACCTTGAAATCGGAATGAACAATGGCTTCAATTCTGTAAACATGGGAATTTGCAATGGATTTAATGGTGTTCAGAGTTCATTATCAAATCTTGGTTTTAACATGCAGAATTGCTGCTGTGAAATTAAGACAAGCATCCATGCAGAAGGAGAAGCCACTAGAGCTCTCTTAGTTGCACAGGAACAGCAGAATCTCCGCGATCAGCTTGCAGCTAAAGACCGCGAATTAAACGCTGCTATTTTTACAAACTCACAGCAGATTCAGACTAGAACTCTTGAAGATTTCATTAGAGCCAATATTCCTGCACCTGCTGCAGCAACAGCATAAAAATAGGGGAAATTTTCCCTTATTTTCCCCTGATTTCCCTAAACGGGATTCAGGGGTTTTTATTAGGATAAAAACATGGATATAAAAGAATATTTACTTAATTTCTATGTGGCACAAAATGGCGAAGTTATTACACCAGAACTTGCAAAGGGTTTAGTTGAAGAAATGGCAATAACTGATGGCTCAGAAAGAACCACAGGAGAAAAATGGACTCCGGCAGAAACAAATGATGTCGGAATGAAACTGGGAATTGATTTTGAAAAAATTCCTAAATGTGAATGGTATCTGGTACTAAATATGATGTACTCAGATTATTATTCAGTTGGCAAAAAGCATGGCTATACTGATTATACTTTCTATGCAGAACTGGCTCATGCTTGGTTTTATGATGTGGATGCAAAAGAAAATAAAACTTTCCATTATTTCTTTGGTTAAGTTTTTGCGCAAAGGTTTCCCTACTCGCCTTTGCGCTTTTTTATTTAACTGACTTTTTTATACATGAAATACATTTATATAAGCGGAAAGATAACAGACAATCCAAACTGGAAGCAACAATTCAAAGTTGCGGAAATAAAATTAAAGGCTTCTGGAGAAAACAATGTAATTATTAATCCTGATTACATTGGCCAGGAATTAGAAAAAGAAATTGAGAATCCTACATATAAGGATTATATGCAGGCAGATTTAAGAATTCTCTTAATCTGTAACACAATTTACATGCTTTCAAACTGGAAAGAATCCAAAGGCGCAACGCTGGAACACAATATTGCAGAAGCTCTTGGAATGGAAATTATTTATGAAGATTCTGAAAACTGACTTTATTTAATGAGGTACGCAAAATGAACAAAGAAACAAATTCAGAATTGCTTGATTTAGAAACTACTCCAAAAACTTCAAAACCAAAACTTGAAAAGATTAAATTTCTTGGTATGGTTCGCGCTGATTATGGCGCATTTGATGCTGGCGATGTAACAGAACTTCCTGCAGATGTTGCAAAAGTATTAAAAGCAGAAGGCTTTGCAGAATCTTATACAGGAGATTCAAAGCCAGCTAAAACAGAAGAAGAGGAATTCTAATGCAGTATATATCACAGAAAGATCTTGAAGATTTCATTGGCAAATTTCCAAAAGAAGGCGATGTAAGGCCGCAGTCATATTGCGATTCTGCAATGGAATGCGTTAAGGGCTTTCTGGGATATAATCCAGAACTTCAGGAATATACAACAAAATTCAAAGGTGATGATGGCTCTCTTGGAGTTCTGGAAGCATTTCCAGTAACAGAAATTACATCATTCAAAATTGATGATGTTAATGTAGATGTTGCCATGCTTGAACCTGCAGCAAAGAATTATATTGAATTTACAGATGGTTCTTTGTTCTGTAAGGGCCATAAATATGAGATCACATATAAAGCTGGTTATGATGAAGTTCCATCATTAATTAAAACTACAGCATTACAAATTGCATCTCTTTATTGGGAATCTGCAGGAGGAAATCTTGCAGTAAGTTCTACAAGCTTTGCAGATACAGGAAGCAGAGTTTTTAACAATTTTAAGGCTGATAGATTCCTGGAACAGATTGCAGGATACAAAAGAGTATTTTAATGGCTGAGTTTTTAAGTATTGAAGCAGATGTTTCCGGGGCACAGGAAGCTCTTGCAGGAACAAGTAAAAGCTTAAAATCAATAAAAAAGCAAACTGTTGGTATTGTTGCGCGTGGTGCTGTAAAACAAATCAAAGCAGTTATCAATGCAACAACTCAAAAACATACAGGCGAACTTTCAAAGGCTTACAGATACAAAGTTAAAAGAGATGGTTCTGAAGCAAATGTATTTCCAAAAGCATTGAATTCCAAGGATACAATTTTTCCAAAAGCAATGACTCTTTCCTATGGTCATTCAGGAGAAACCAAAAAAGCAAAAAATTGGAATATAAGAGCATTAGGATTTGTTCAAACAGGTAGAGCATGGATTGAAAGCGGTGCATACATGAATGATATTGAAAATATGGTTGATAAACAGTTGCATAAATATTGGGGTGATTAATGATTAAAGAATTAAATAAAATTAAAGATTTTCTTCTTGAACTTGATTATGGAGAACTTGAAGCACCAACAGACCGCGATATTATTTGCGGGATAATAGATTTATCACGCTATGAATCAGATATTCTTATTTCCCTACTTCCAGATGATGAAGAGCATGCATCAGAAACTGAAAATGATTTTATTGATGGCCAGGGCTATAAACTAGGAGCAACAGTTACAGTTTTATGCAGAGGTGCAGAACAAGAAAAACTTCTTGAAAGAATTTCTGATTATTGCGAATTAATTTGTACTTCAATAGATCAGGATTGCAGCTTAAATGATAGATTTACAGGTTCCGCAATTGGTATTCGCAAATATTATATTGATGCTGGTGCAGTTGAAAATCAAATGACAGCGGTTGAAATACCTCTGACTCTTTTATATGAACATGAATATTAATTCAAAGGAGAATTAAAACTATGGCAGATATGGTTAAAAAATATCACATTGGCTTGTTTTTGGATAAAACTCCAAAAGGTGAAACACCTACTTGGTTCAGAATTAAAAAATCAGTTTCTCTTGATTTGACAATGAATCCTGAACTTAAAGAATACGATTATATTGCAGATGAATCTCCAACTTCAGAATTGGATAAATATGCTCCTGCAATTTCACAGGATTTGACAATGTACAAAGGTGAAGATGATTATGATTTCATCTTTGATCGTTTCTTTAATCAGAGCGTTGGCGAAGATGCACATACAAATATTTGTATTGTATTCTATAAAGAACCTGTTGATGGTGAAGATGCACCTACACATTTCAGAGCCTGGAAATCTGATTGTATTCTTTCAATCAATGATATGAATGGTGTTGATTCTGTTCTTAACTTTGATGTTAAGTTTGGCGGTACAACTGAAAAAGGTTATGTAACTGTTTCAGGTAAAACTATCGAATTTACAGAAGGAACTTATTCCGCTTAATGCTTGACTTGTTCAAAACAGAACTACCAGATTCCATTTATTTGGATGATGGTAGTTCTTTTATTATTCAAACATCATTCCGTTATTGGATCCTCTTCTATCGCTTTTGCCGGATGCATGCAAAACTGACTGATTTTCTAATCATGTTTCCATATGAAAAGCCAGAACCAGAGCAGCTTCAGGAAGCATTTGAAAAACTTATGCTTTTTGCAAACCCACCAAAAGAAGTTCCTAAAATTAAAAATACAGGTGATTCAGAAATTATTCTTGATTATGATATTGATGCTGATTATATCTATTCTGCATTTATGGAGCAGTATCATATTAATTTAATGGATGTTTCTGTAAAATTACATTGGTATGAATTTAGCGCATTACTTTCCAGCCTGCATGACTGTAAATTGTCTGATATTATAAGTTATAGATGTTATAACCCTGGTAAAAAGCCTGATTATGAAAAGCAGATGAAAGAATTAAAAGAATCGTGGAAACTGGAACAGGAAGAACAGAAAATTGATGCGGATTTAGAGTATTTTAATAGTTTATTTGATTAATCTTCATATTCATCTGAAGAATCTAATTTTGTAAGGAGTACTCCTAAGCCGAAAAAAAGAAATAAGCCTAAAGGAATACCTAAAATATAAGATAACATAAGCAAATCTCCTCTCTATAAATAATAATACATCCTATTTTGTAATTTGTAAACTGACTTTTTTAATATGAGTAAAGACGTTAATCTGAAAATAAAAGCCGATAGTTCTAATGCTGAAAAAGGTTTAAATAAAATTACTGCCGGCATAAACAAATTAAGCCATAAAAAATCTATTAATTCTGTTGCAAAGTTAGGCCAGGCTTTTACTGGATTAACTGTAGCGTTAAAAGTCGGTATAAAAGCTATATCATCAATTAATGCTGCAATGAAAGAAACTGCAGAACTTTATAAAAAACAGGCAAAAGCAGAAAAACAATTAGAAGTTGCAGCTGCAAACAATCCATATCTTTCAAAAAATGCTGTAAATGATTTGAAAAATTACGCTTCAGAATTGCAGAAAATTTCTACAGTTGGCGATGAAGAATTAATTCCAATGATGGCACAGCTTGCAGCTGCAGGAAGAACTCAGGAAGAAATACAATCTATCATGTCGGCAGCTCTTGATGTATCTGCATCCGGTATGATGTCGCTTGATTCAGCAGTTACTGCATTAAATAAAACTTACTCTGGTTCAGTTGGATTACTTGGAAATCAAATATCAGGATTAAAAGGACTTACTGCAGAACAACTTAAAAATGGAAAAGCTGTTGAAGTTGTTGCAGAGCGTTTTAAAGGTATTTCAGAAGAAACTTCAAAAGCGACTGGAACCAGCGAACAATTAAAAAATGCCTGGGGAGATCTTAAAGAACAGCTTGGAGAACCAATCGAAAAAGGTATTTTTGCACCATTCAGAAGAAGTTTAACAAATGCTGTAAATGATACTATTGAGCATATTAAGAACTTAAAGAAATCAGTAAAAGAAGTTCAAGAAGAAGCTGATAGAATGGAACGCAAAAAGAAAGGCAAGGAAACTGCAGAAGATGTTGCCGGTTCTTATGAGTTTGAAAGCCAGCATCTTGAAAAATTAATTGCTTATTATAAAGAAGTTGCTAAAGATGTAGAGCATTATAATGTTACAGAACGAAATGAAGCAACTAAAAAAATACAAGTGTATACAGTTGAATTGGCCAAATTAAATGAAAAAAACAAAGCGGCACAAAAGGCATTGGAAACTGCAGAAAAAGAAGCAGAGTTAAGAAAACAACAAAAAGCTGCCGCTGATGCACAGGCCGAAGCTGATGCAAAAGCTCAGAAAGCCATCGACAAATACAATAAAACAGTTGCTGATGCAGAAAATAATATTGCTGTTAGAAGAAAATTAGGCGAAGTTATCACAGAAAATGCAGAAGCACAAGAATTGCTCTCTGTTAGAACTTCAGCATATATTCAGATGCTTAAGGATGCAGAAGGAACTATTTCCGGAGAAAAAGGGTTTGCAAAAGAAGAAGCAGAAAGAATTGCTGCAGCCGCAAAAGCTTTGCAAGGTTCTGATTCAAAAAATGCAACAGATACTCCAGAGGGCCAGAAAGCAATGGCCGATTTGATTAATCAATGGCAATTGCAAAAAGATTCTGCATTGGAACTTCAGAAAGCAATGCTGGAAGATTATGCTGCTTATTTGGATAAGAAAGAAAATCTTACTGAAGAAGAAAAGGAAATGAGAGAGAAATTAAAAACTTCTCTTGAGAATATTGATGAGGCCATAGTTGCTAAACAAAAAGAAGATTTAGCAAAAATGACTGAAAACATTAATTCTTATATTTCAGAATTTGCAAATATTACTCAGCAAATGACTGATTTAATTCGTTCAGCGAATGAATCAGAAACTCAGCAGCAGATGGCAGATTTAGATCAGCAGTATGCAGATGGTTTATTAAGTTATGAAGAATATTGTAATCAAAAAGATAAAATTGATAAAGAAGCTGCACAGAAAGAATATAAGCTTAAAATGTGGGAATGGTCAGCATCATTACTTACAGCAACAGCAAACATTGCAGAAGGTGTATCAAAAGCTATTGCGCAAGGTGGTGTGGCTGGAATTATTACAGGTGCATTGGTTGCTGCTTCCGGGGCAATACAGATTGCAACATTGACAGCAAATAAACCTCGCCCTCCACAGTTTGCATCTGGTGGTATTGTTCCAGGAACTTCATATAGTGGTGATAATGTTACTGCCAAAGTAAATTCTGGTGAAATGATTTTAAATGCAGCACAACAGAAACAGCTATGGCAGATGGCAAATGGGAATTCTGCTGGAGGTGTTGCTGTAAATGTTCCAGTAAACATTGAAAATCATACGGATGCAAGAGTCAGAGCAGATTGGAACCAGAACCAATTAAAAGTAATTATTGATAATGTTGTAGATTCTTCAATGAAGAATGGAAGATATGATAAATCAATGCAGTTTTCAGAAAGTAAAATAAATGGAGTAAGTGTATTATGATACAATCAATTTGGCCTAGCAATATAAATATGAAATTCTATGCAGGGAAAAAAACACCAAAAGAAAATGTTGAACTTACTGAAAATTTATCAGGTAGAGTTATCGGGCATAGGATTAATACAAAATCATTAATGAAAATCTCATGCAGCATCAGATTATCCAAAAATGAACAATTAATTTTTTGGGACTGGTTCAATAATACTATTTGCCAAACTTCAGGTAGTTTTTATTGTTCCGGTCTAGGTTCTGAAGAGCAGCTTTATAGATTTACTTCAATACCAGAAGTACAAGATACAGAGCAGAAATATAATGAACTTTCTCTTGAATTGGAAGAGGTGTTTTAATGACAGATTCAGAAATATTTAATTCACTTTTTGGAGGTGGTAATTATACCCTTCCCTTCATGCTTAAGTTTTCTCATCCTGATTTAGATTCAATTTGTGTTGTAAATAATAACCAGAGTATTGAATACAATGGAGAAATATATATTGCTTCAGATTTTTCTTATACTCAACCAGAAAACAATGGAACAGGTGGAACTCTAAATATAAGCTCTCAGCCAAATGAAAATAATTTATTTGAATTTGTTGAAAATGCTGATCATAGGTATAGATTGGATGTTGTTGGAGCTTTACTTGAAAATAATACAATTCAACCAATTAAAACATATAAACACTTTTATGGAAGTGTTACAGCTGATAGAACTGGAAGATTAAATTTCCAGTTAGGTGCTGATGACCGTAAAGATATGACATTTACACCTTATATTTTTGATACGGATAATAATCGCGGAAATGCTTAATTTAGATTCTTTAACTTTATCAGATTTAATTGGTGTTCCTTATAAAGAAAAAGGAAGAGATTTGAATGGCCTTGATTGTTATGGTGCCGGAATTTTGGCTGTATATATTCTAATAAAGAAGCATCTTAGAGATATTGTATTTACAAAAAATACTACAGAATTAGAAAATGAATTAGCACCAACATTAAATGTTATTCAAGTTGATAAAATTGAAACTGGAAATATTTTATTAATGACTTTATTTGATGAGTTGCATATTGGAGTTGCGATTAATTCAAAACAATTTATTCATGCAACTAAAAATCAAGGCGTTAGAATTTCTCAAATATCAGATTGGAAAATACACGCAATATATAAGGTCATAGACGATGGGAACAATTAATCTTTTTAATTCTCTTGATAATTCTTATCAGGTTATAAATGGATGTGGTAAACTTTCTGATTTACTTCCAACAATCAACTTTGAACATTCAATTATATTAAAATCAGGGAATCGACTTGATAAAGATTATATGGTACTTCCTGATGATGTACTTTTTGTTAGAAAAACACCTGGAGTATCTGTTGCATTGGGATATGCATTAATTGGAATTGGTGCAGCTGTAATTGGTGGTTTGTTTATTGGTTCTTTAGTCGGCGATATAATCGACAGTAAAAATAAGAAAATGCAGGAGAAAGCCCAGAGGGATGCTCAGAATCTTGCATCACAGATTAATCAATATCCATTTATTAAAGGTGCTCAAAATAAATCTGCTTTAGGTAATACAGTACCTTACATAATTGGAGATGTTTACAATACTCCATATAAAATGACTGATGGCTATTATTCAATTGAAAATGGAGATGGCGCATCCGATTTTGGATCTAAACAATATTATAATGCTGTATTTAATTTAGGATATGGTAATCAAAAAATTACAGATATTCTTATTGGTTCAGATTCTATATTAAAAGATGTAAATGGCATTTCAGAAGGTGTACATAATGCAGATGAATCTTCTATTTTTTATGATGCTGCAAATAAAATAGAAGTTTGTCAGAGTGGCACTAATTTTACATTGCCTTATTTTGGTAAAAAAGTTATCTGCACACAGGATGGAGCAGAAATTAAACATCCTAAAGATGGCCCAGCAGAACCAATTATCAGAACCTTGTCGGATTATACAAAAACTGTAGAAATCTGTATTCAATTCAATGGTTTAAGAAAATATGATTCTGATAATTCAAAATGGGTAAAACTTAAAAATAAAGTAGTTCCTTATTGGACTAATGTTGAAAATCCAACAGATAACGACTGGATTCCATTCAATTTTGATAATATGAATAATAATGAAATTGAATTGAATACTAATCATACAATAAGATTTATTGCAAAAAAAACTTTTACTGCTGCAGAAGCATACGGAAAAACTATTAAAATCAGACTTGAAAAAATAACTCCAGCTCAAGCTTCTAATGCAAATGAATCATGTTATTTGGTTTATTACCAGAGTTTCTGTTATGATAATGCAAAATCTTCAGCATCTAATTTGATTGATTGTTCTACTGTAGAAAATGATTTAACAAGTAAAACTACAAGAATCGGATTAAGACTTATTGCAAATGATAATACAACTGATAATCTTAATGAAGTTCATGTTTTATCATGTGGTCTTGCTAAAACCTGGAATGGTTTAAGATGGAGTACTGAAAAAAATCCAACTAGAAATCCAGCTTCCTGGATATATGAAATAATGACTTCTTTAGTTCATATTCATTCAAAATATGCAGAAGATGAATTAGAATTGGATTCTTTTGCAGCATTATATGAGCATTGCGAAAGAAATGAAATTTATATTGATGCAATTCTTACTGAAGGAATAAAAAAAGAAGATTTACTGGCTGGAATTCTTGATGTTTGCTCTGCTGTAATGTTTATTAATGCAGCTGGAAAATGGGAAATTAGAATTGATCAGGAAGAAACTGTACCTGTTGCCCTCTTAAATTCTGAAACAATTTCAGATATTAATTATGTTAAAGATTTATCCAGAAAACCAGATGGATTAAAAGTAACATTTACAAATAGAGACAGCTGGCAGATAGATACATTTTATGTTAAAGCAGATGGAACTCCTAGGACTCAGGATGATACTTTTACAGAATATAATTTAAAATATGTTACAACTTATAAACATGCTTATAAACTTGCTGTAAAGCATCTTAAAATGATGAAGCTTCAACCAAGAGAAATAACTGTTGATGTTGGAAGAGATGGAGATTATTATCCATTATTTTCTACAGTTATGCTGCAATATACAACTTTCCGCCAGGGATTAAATTCTTCTGTTATTGCGGGGCTTATTGAAGATGAAACAGGAATCATTGGTATAAAACTTTCTGATCAGGTTGAATTTGTTACTGGTAATTTTTATGGAGCAATTATTCAGGCCCAAAACAATAATGGCAAAAAACACTTTTATAAAAAAATAACAGGAACAGATAAAACTAAAACAATATTTTTTGATTCTCCAATTTCAATAGATGAAGAAATTATTCCATCTTTAGGCAATATTATTTCAATTGGTTTATTAGATGAAAATAGAGAATTTTCAAAAATTACAAATGTAATGAAAATTACTAAAATTTCATCAAATGGCACAGCTGGATATAAATTAACCTTAAAAGATTATAATCCTGAAATATATCAGCTTGATGGCCCTGTACCAGAATATAAAAGTAATATAACTTTGCCTCCTAAACCAATTAAATATGTTGAAGAAAAAGTTTCTAAGGCAGATATTCTTGATGCAGAAATTGAAGCTGTAAAAACTGCAGCATCATCTATAGTATCAGCCCAGCCGGCATATAGAGGTATGTATGATATTACTCCTGATGTATCATTCTTTATGCCTGGAGATTGGATTTTTAATTCAACAGAAGAAAAACTTCTTAAATTAACAGCAGATGGATGGCAGGAAATAAACTATACAAATGAAACCGCCTATATGTTTACTGCAGCACAGCAGGATTTATTAAAATACACACAATCAAAAGGAAATATTGGTTTATATACAGCTGCATTTATTGCTAATCTTTCAACAATGGCTATTCAATTTCAAAATTATGTTGCATCTGTTCAAAATCCAACACCAGCTATTGAAGATCAATTAATTTCTATGGGTAAAAATCCAGTAAATCAAAATGACAATTATGGATTTTTATTACAGAAACTTAAAAATACAAATCCATTAGTATGGCAAAAATATTTATGGAGTGATTTTAAAGATGATGCATTAAACTTTGGTATAAATGGCGAATTACAAATGAATAATGATATTGTATTCAATCAAAGTTTAACATCTAAAGTTATATCCACAACTCAACCTGCAGATGTTTGTACAGATGGGAAATATGCATATATTCTCGAGGGAACAACATTATACAGATATGATGGTACAAATTATACAGCTATAAAAACTTCCTGGAATGGAAATACTCCTTTATTTTGTGCTTTTGTTAATAATATTTTATTTGTTATTGTTCAAAACGGTTATCGCGGTTATTTTATGCAAACTACTGATTTTGAGAATTGGGAATATGCAGAAAATGATGGAAATAGAGTTATATTCTATATTTACAATGAAATTGCTTTTGCATCAAATGAATATGGAGCCTGTATTTGTTCATTTCCAAACGGATCAAATGCAATGCAAATAGGATTAATTGATAGTGCAGGTATTTGCCATAGAATGAATGAGAAACCGGTTCCTTGGTATAATCATAAAGGAATTAGAAATATTGAAATTTTGCCAGATTCTGTTCTGATTCGATGTTCTATGAATTCCTTATTATCATATACCGATGTTATTATTGATACAGAAACTGAAGAATATACACTTGATGAAGTTGGTGCTAATAATGAATATTCAATCAGCTATTGTAATGGCATTTATTTTAAGCAGATGTATTATAATCCTGAAACAACACCAGACTTGAAGCACTTTAAGTATTCATATGACAATGTGCATTGGCATGATTTTACAATTAATAATGAAGATATCGGATTTATGACAGCTGTTGCATTTATCAAAAATATGTATTTTATTTTTGATTTTGCTCATCAGGTTTATTGCTCTAATAATTTACATGATTGGAAAACTGTTGATGTATCATTTAATGTAAATGGTGCTATTACTGAAATTAGAAAAGCTGTTTATATAAATGATCTTGATGATTCAATTGTATTAACACCAAGAGGAACAGTTTCTTTAACTCCTGTTAGATTTAATTTCCCTTCCATTGGTCATAGTGCAGACGGCAATTCACACTATATAAAATTAACCAACGGTTTAATTGTACAATGGGGAATTGTAAGGGGTGCACCACATAATACAAATTACACAGTCATGCTCCCTGTTTCTTATTCAAATACTGATTATTATGTTGGTTTAACCTGTCTAAGAATTGAAGCACAAGGATATATCAACGCAGGACTTGCATTACGAAAAGAATTAGAACCAGACCGTTTTGTTGCTGGAACTTATTACAATAATTTTCTTTGGTTTACTATAGGATATTAAAAATAATAAAACACTAAGTTCTTGTATTATCTGAACTTAGGGTTTTATTTTTAGAAACCTATTGCTAACCAATAACACCCTTGAGTTGTTGCCGATGTTCCAGAGTTAATGTTTCTGTATCTTGGTGAAAAACCTGTTGTGCTTTTAGACACAACAGACATATTAAATTGGTTTCCGTCAAAATGGGTAAGATTCACACAAGGTTCTGTTGTGAATGGAATAGGATAAGTTATCGCTGGCCCCGTTGTATTATCTGTTCCACTGACAGATTTTTTATACTCTTGTTTTCCCCAACATATAATTAAACCGTTCCTTTTTTTTGAATGTTTTAAAATAAAAAAAAGCAGGAAATTAAATCCTGCTTTTTTTTTTAATGATCATCTATGAAACAATTAACTATATGCGCTATTTGAGAATTATTTTCATCAATATAGTAAAGCATACGCCATTTTCCATCTTTACCATTGCGACTTCCTACATCAACACTTTTTAATTTAGGATAACTTTTTACAAGTAGCTGCATATGTTCGGAATTTTTTCCAGTTCCTTTATTTTCAAGCTTATGACTTGCTAAACTATCAAAATTGCCATCTTCAGCAAAATCTTTTAATGTATCAATTATTAATTTAAAATGTTTTTTATCTGTAGGATGTTCAGTAATCTCACATGAAGTAAAATCTAATGTATAATGCTTTTTTACAACTAAATGAGGAACTTTTGGAGAATCGTTATTCTTCTGTAATTGAGTAGATTTTTGCATAACAGTCTTTAATAGCTTCAAATGTTATAGGAGTATTTCTTCCATTGTTGTAGGCATTAATCCATGCAGATTCTGAATGAGTTTCATTAATTAAAGCTGCTCCAGATTTATCTCCATAATATTCCAAAGTCATATCAATATATTTGATTTGTTCTCCTGTTAATGTGCCCTTGTACTGTAATTTGATAATCCCTTCTTTTGATTTTATCTTTTTATATACACTTGGAACAACAGGGCCATAATCCCAGGCTTGAATTTCATCTTCAAATAAAACTTTATCAGTAAAAACAATATGTACAGCCTGACAATAAAAGAGAAGCTTCTGCAATTTCAGTTTATCAACTTCAATACAATTTGTAATGTATCCAGCAACTTCCATAGCTTTACACATATTTGACTCCTTAATACGCTTATAAAAGTATAGCAAATAACTAAACAAAAACAACTACAATATATAGCGTAAAACAAAGGGATTTACATTAAAGTAACACTATAAAAATAAAAAATAACAAAAAAATATAAATATTTCTTGATTTTATATTGACATAATTAATCAAATGATATAATATATAAACATACGGTACAGGAGGGCCGGGAACTATGAAAGATAGTAAGTTTTGGAAACTGCTAAATGAATCAGTCAAGTGTGCAGCAAGACTGATTCTTGCGGTAGCCATCTTAATTTTAGCAATTAGGATGTAGCAGTTAGGGTTTGGCGGATAACAACCGCCCACCCTTTCCAAAAGTATATATATATTTATGGGAGATGTCAAAATGAAAAACAAACTTTTAATTCTTGAAACTGTAAGCTCTATTATATTACTTTTGAGTTCAATAATGCTTTTATTGGCGGTGATATTAAAATGAGTGAAACAGAGAAAACATGGGGCGGTGCTCGCTCTGGTGCTGGTAGAAAAATAGGTTCAACTTCTAAAGGTGAACATAAAACAGGAAGAATTGTTATTTCTTGTTTAAAATCTGATGAAGATAGAATTAAAGAACTTGCTAAAGCAAGTGGAAAAAATGTAAGCCAATTTATAATTGATTCCATTTTGAATAGCAAGTAACCAGCAAGTTACAAGCAAGTTAAAGAGCAGGATTTATTTCCTGCTCTTTTTTTATGCCCATCTGACTTTATTAATAAAAGTGGGGAATCAGCGATGGACTTAAAATTCTTAATTACTACAGCAATAACTGTTGGCGGATGGTGTGTTATGTTCGGCGTTTATAAACAGAAGATTAAAAATCTTGAAGATGAACAGAAGGAACTCAAAGAACAGCATCAAAAAGATGTCGCAGCAATTAATGCCAGATTTATCGCTCAGGATTCCAAATACGATGCAATTAATGACAAGTTGAGCGACCTGGGAACAAAGATGGATTTATTGCTTGCGGGGCGTATCAATCTTGGGGAGAAAAAATAATTGAAGAATTACCCACAAACATTTGCATTAAAAGTTGCAAAAAATATTAAAGCAATCGGCGATTATGCATGCCTTGCTATGTGCTATTTATACTGCATCGGAATTGATGGAGATGCATCCGATTATGTCATGACAATTTCAAATGCCATGGAATATTCCTCAAAGCTGCCAAAAGATAAACAGTTCTTGGATGCAGAATGTACAGTTTTAGATGCTCCTGCTTTCCTGGAATTTGAAAGCGGCAAACACTTCAAAGTAATAAAAAAAGAAATCAATGATATTTCAGAAATAAAAGAACCTACTCCAGTTAGATATTCATACAATGGATTATCTCATTGGGTTGTAGTAGAAAATGGGAAGATTGTCTTTAATTCGCTTGCAAATTCAAATTGTGTAAATAAAGGGAAATTGGATCATAATCCAAAAAATCCAAATGCCAGAATAATTAAACTAGTTTAGGAGATAGAAATGGAAAAAAAACAGATTGACCATAAAGCAAAATTCTTTAGTCGCAGATGGATTATTACAATCTGGTGCTGTTTGAATATCACTTTAATTATTGTACTTGGTTCTATTTTCAAGAGCGATGCATTTGCTGGTGTAGCAATGACTCTTTCAGCAGTTCCTGCAGCTTTCTGCTCGTTGGAAACTGTAAACAAATGGAAACGCAAACCAGAAGAAAAGGAGAATGAATCAAATGTATAAAGGATTAGCAATTTTAGCATTAATTTGTTTTTTAATTGCTGCTTTGGTTTTGTTGTTCTTATATATAAAGTTTTCAATAAATGAAAAAAAAGTTATGGAAGAAAAACTTGCTCAAACTGAAGCAGATATCGCAAAAGTAAAAAAACAAAGTGAAAAATATTCACAGGAGAAAAAAGAAAATGAAGAGCTGGTTCAAAAAATTAATAGTTCTGATACTCTTGCTTCTGCAGATGCTTCTATTGAGTTGCTGCAAAAGCTCTCAGATAAAGGCAAAGAAAGAAACAAATATTGATGTTTATTTTCCTTCATTTCCTTATCCACAAACAGGCACTATTTTATTTTTAGATATTAATGGTAAACGTGTTACAGATTATGAAACTGAAATTATAAATGTAGTTATGCCAATGTGGTATTGGAAAATGATAGTTAAATATGTGGAAGATACAGAAGTAGCTGTTCAATCATTACAGGTTGATTAAGGTTATGAGGTGCTTATGGTACCATAACATTCAAGTGTTACTTGAATATAAATAAAAATAGGCATGATCAGTGCCTTAAACTGATTACTCTTGTTTAATTGGTAATAATAAGTTTGTTTATCCCGCCGGCTCCGTAGGAGAAAGCGGGATTTTTTTTTATTTTAAAATTGCATCTAAAGTTATTTTTTGCCAGTTGAGAATATCTGTTAAATCTTCAGCTTTGAAATTGGTATAAGTTTTTTTAATATCTTTCAAGGTATGACCAGCAATATATTCAACTTTTGATTCTGTAATATTCTTTGATTTTGCATTTGTTATAAAGAAATGCCGGAAAGAATGAAATGCAGAAAGATTTCTATCTGGTGTATCTTTTAAACACTCATTCTTTAATAATGTAACTTCCCTATAAAAAGCAGATAATCTTGTTTGATCACAAATTTTTAATTCTTTTATTTCTGGAATTATTGGAATTGGTCTGGATTGCTTTCCCTTAAGCTGTGTATATTTTTTATTTGTGAATTGGCATTTCAAATCAATATATTCAAATCCATCTGCCTGAATAATTTTATTTTCAACCATTCCCATGCATTCAGAAATTCTAACTCCAGTAAGTGCAAGAAATAAAACTGACTGCTTAAACTCTTCATCAATTTTTTTATAAATCATTTTAACTTCTGAAAGAGTATATGCATCCCGCTCATTATCTTTCATCTTTAATGTTTCCAGGAAGTTATAAGGATTTTCAATTATTTTTCGGCTCTTGTATGCAGCATCAATTATATGCTTTAATGTACTCATTGCTTGTCCGATTGTTTTCGGGGCATATTTATCCATTAATGAAGCTCTAAAAGATTTCAGGCAAACATAATCAATATCTGAAAGTTGTTTATTTTCAAAATAAGGCATTACTATATTTTTCATCATTTTGCGATAATTATTTCTAGTATTGAATGACAGCTCCTCTACTCTATCCTTAAAGTAAAGGCCATCATCATCATAGAAATGTTCAGCATACTGACGGAAGGTAACAGAACTCCTAAATAAAAAGCCTTGAAGAAATAAGCGATCACAGTATTCTTTTGCAGCATTCTTTGAGGTTTGGCCAGTTGTTTTTGCTGTGGTGCGAACTCCATCCGGTGTATAGGTGCGATAATACCAGTATTTCCCGCGCTTATACAAAGAATATGGTTGTTTGTATCTACTCACTACTCATCACTCCTTGAACTGGTTACTTTTTGGCTACACTTCTAGCTAAATCCTTGCAGTACAAGGACTTACAGCGCTAAAAGTTAAAGGTATAGAAATCATTAAACCAATTCCTTTTAAGTTATTTACTTGTATTTTCTACACTTAGCAATTTTACTTTATGTATTTATACTTATTTATATTTGTGTTTTGGCTACATTATTGGCTACAATTAACAAATTTAACATTTCATTTGGCTACACTATCCGGCGGTAGTATTTGATTTTATTGTACTGGAATATTGACTCTCCAGGCTCTGGGCTAAAGTAAGTACAGCATTTTTATCTCGTTCATCTAAATGCCTGAAGATTTCAATGAGCTCTCTCTCCTGCTTTGAATACGTTTTTAGATTTTGATTTTCCGATTTATTTTCTATACCAGTTACAAGCCATTCAACAGTTACTCCGAGATACTGTGCGACTTTATAAGCAGCTTCTGCATTTGGGATTGCTCCAGAGATCCATGATTTTATGGTTGTAACAGGTATTCCTGTTTGGCGTGATAATTCTGCTCTTGTGATTTGTTTTTCTGACAACGCATTATCTATTCTTGATGATATTTCGCTCATTAATTGATCTCCTTACCTAGAATAACGGTTAAAAAGCGATAAATCATTAGAAAAAACAGAAAAAACTTAAAATACCGTCGTTTTTTCGCCTTTTTTAATTGACAAAGGCGATATTCCGTCGTATTATCAACTTATCAAGAGCGATATTTCGTCGTTTAAGATAAGGAGACAAGATGAACGAAGAGATTTTGACAGCGCAGGAAACCGCTGATTTTCTCAAAGTGCAGGTTGGCTACATTTACCAGCTGAAAGCACAGAAAAAAATCCCATTCCATTACGCAGGTAAAACTGTGAGATTCCTAAAATCTGAATTAATAGATTGGGTAAAAGAATCCACTACAAAAAACTAAAGCATTTTTTAGAGCATAGCGATTTGGCGTGATTATCGCTCTGCTTTAATCGGGCGGAGCCTTGAAATACTTTTCGGGTCTCCTTGGGGCTCTGGAATCACGCACCAGAGCCCCTTTCTTTTTTGGAAGAGCATTTTTCCAAACACAGTAAACAGAGGAAAACAAATTGACCAGATACGAAGAATTAAAAAACAAAGCCGATGCTTGCAGACTCACAGCTGCAAAACTTCCAGAAGGCTTTATGAAATGGGTATGGATGGAACACGCAAGGAAATTAGAAAGCCTTGCAGCCTCACTCCCATTAAACAGAGCAAACCAGATTATCAAATAAAGGAGAGAACGATGCGGTTTGATGAAATGTACATGAGAGAAGTTAAGGGACAGATTGCAGAATTAAAACAATATGTTTCTGAACTAAAAGAAACTGTAAATGAAAAATTGCAGCCTGAAGAATACAAAAAATTATGGGCTGTATTTTACAGGGCCCACATGCTGGAGCTTTCTTTGGAATCATTACCAAAGCCAGATTACAGCTTCATTGACAAGTTCTATGAAGAAAAAAGAAAGCAGAGAGAACAGGAGACAGGGAACGATGGAAAGAATTAAAGCGTATTTTGAAGAACAGATTAAAACTGATCCGGCACTTGCTGAAGCTTACAAAGAAGAAAAAATGGATAAATGCTGGAAGTACATAACAAGCCAGGCAAAGAGCCAGGCAAAGAACGGTTGCGCAATGATTGAAGATGCTCAGGTTTATAAATGGGCCCGCGATTTTATGCTTGGTGATGTTCCAGAAGCTAAAGAAGAAATACAGACTGGAGCACCTGCAGAAGATAACAATTCTGTTACATCAGAAATTGAAACAATTGAAGAAGGAACTGCAGAAGAAATTAATGCAGAAGAGCCTGAAGAAGTTGCTGAAAAAGAACCTGTTATTAATGGCAAAAAAATAGCTGATGGAATTTATGAAATTACACCTGATGTTCATTTTGACAGTACAAATCATTGTAAAGGTTGCGGTTATTACATTGGAGAAACCTTAGATTCTGGAAAATGCAGTTGTAAACAGAATGAAACTAAAAGCTCCAATATGGCTTGCAGTGATTTTATAAAAGCAGCAACTGATGAAGATATTAAATCCATTAAAAAATTACAGATTGAAAAAGTTGAAGAAGAACCTGCAGAAGTTATGCAGCCAGTTATCCAGAAAGAAAAGAAATCAAAGAAAGCAGATGAATATGATGGCCCTTCTCTGTTTGATTTTGATGATTTGTTTTAAGGCGGTGCAGGATGCTGATTTGTCATTATACAGACCGCTTAGAGCTTGAATGGGGAAAGCCAGTAAGAATTGTTACTGCTCACCCTTATAACAAAAAATACCAGGATGAAGAATACGATTTTTATAAAGAACTTTATAACGGTAATGCAGCCTGCAGAAATCTTTATTCATCAATGATGAATGGCTGGCGTGTTGCATTTCCGGGGCATGAGCTTGGCGGATATTACGGAAGCGGAAAAGCACAGGAAGAGGACTGGAGCTCTTTGGGGAAAAAGATCACCTGCTGGCCAAGTCATAAATTAAGAGAGCATGAGCGCAATATGATTATTTGGGCTTTTCCTTCTTTTGTTTATGTACTGAATAAATGGTGCGGTTCACTTGCAGAAGTTATGGAAGTTCTTTCTATCTGGCAGAAGAATCCAGAAATTGAATTGTTGCTTGCCGGTGGTTATGAACAGATTGCTATGAATCATGCATTCTGGCGACTTACAGAAAAAAAGCGCAAGGAAATCTGCAAATGGCTTAGAAGTCATGAACGCTTTAATTATTCACTTTCTGAAGTTCAGCAGCGTATTAAATGGAATCTGGATCAGGAACAATGGAACGAATTCCAGCATTGGAATAATACACACTATGGGCCAGCTGTAAATTATGAGCTTTATAAGTATTTGAAGAAGCAGGAAGAAAAAAGCTGTAGAAACGGTATACCGGGCAGAGATCAATGGATAAAAGAAACTTATACAGACTATAAGAAATCTTTTGAAAGTGAATACTGCACTCATAACTTCAAAGATTTGTACTGGAAATATCCAAAAGATTTATATGCGGCACATACCAGATTGAATGATGAAATTAATAATGCAATTGCTCTGGAGCGCGAACAAAGAAAAGCAGAACAGGAAAAAGACAAAAGAAACTGCTTCAAGAGGTTGCGCAGAGTTGCAGAAAAGTATGGCCAATACAATGCAGAAGTTGATGGATATTCCATCTTTTTTACTGGAAGCATGAAAGATTGGAATTACCAGGCAAAAGAACTGCATCAATGTATTGTTGCATCCCGCTATTTTGAAGGCATGGCAAAGAAAAAATATTTGATTGCTTTTATAAGGCGCGAAGGAATTCCAATTGCTACTGCTCAATTATATGCAGGTGAAAAAATAGGAACATGGAGAATCGGCCAGTTTTATGCAAATGAACTTGACCGCTCAAATTGTCGCCCATCTGATGAAGTTCAGGCGGTATTTAATAAATGGTTAGAAACTGTACCAATTAAGGAGGCTATTTAATGTTACAGATTAAGAATGTTTTATTCAATAAAGGTGATTTTCTTTACACCATTGAATATTTTGATGGTAGATGTGTGCGCAAGATTGCCACAAATGAAGAAGCTTTAGCAAGTTTTGATATGTCTGTTAAGGCTCTTGCAGAATGTCTTAAAAAGAATCTTTGGATTGATGATGTTTACAGCTGCAAAATTAATAGCATCCGCTTTGGAAAAAATGAAGATTCTCCAAATTCTATTCAGATGAGCTGTTCATCTGGTCTCAAAATGATGGGAATTGTTACAAAAATTAATTCATGTAATTCAAAAAAAGATGTGCCAGAAGTTGAACAGGTTGCACTTTACAACAATTTGATTGAAGTGCGGGGCGAAGTTGAAAGATACATCAACGGAGAACGCGCTCAAAAAGAATTGGATTTTGAGGGGGATGTAAATGCTTAGTGATGTAACTTGGCGCAAAATGCCAACTGACATGCTGACAAATGAAACTATGACCTACATAGAATCACAGATGCCAGAGGGCTTTGAATACGCGCCATTTATGTTTTATCAGGCAGCACTAAAAAAAGCAGATGATGATGGCTCTTTTGATCTTGAAGATGGCATCCTGTTTGCTCGTTTAATGCGTGTTCCTGATGTAAAGCTTGTATTTAAGATTGCCATTTTAATGGTTAAACGCGGAATTATATCACAGGTTCAGAAAGGCTCTAATCTCTGTTTGCTGACGGATTGGGAATATTCAAAGGGAACAGCATCCAGAACTATGGCAGAACGCCGCGCAATTGTTGCAAGAAAGATTGAAGCTGCACAATTGCACAATTCAGAGCCTTCATTTGTAGCCATGCCATCAGACAACGCCCCGGAATCACCAGTTTTTGACGACAAAATTCAAAATAATGTCGTTAAAAGTAGTTTTGACGACAAAAATACAAAAAATGTCGTTAAAAACACAAATTCCGTTAAAAATGACTCTTCTGCAATTTCCCTAGAGAGAGAGAAAGAGAGAGAGAGAAGAGAGAAAGAGCACACACACACAGAAAGAGAGATAGAGAGTCTGAGAGAAAGGGAGAGAGAGGCTTCCGCCTCCGCTGGGGCTTATATGGCCCCTGCTCCGGCTCCAGCAGAAACAGAAGAAGCTTTAGCTAGAGATTCAGAAGAATCAGAGATAGAGCAAGAAACTGAAATAACTGATGTAGTTCCTGAATTCTCAACTGTAAATCTAGCAGCTGAAGCAATCAGTACAGCGAATGATGGAGAGTCTGAGAAAGAACCGGGCGATTTTACAGAGTTTGAAGTTGTTTGTGCATTCCTGGAATCGTTTTTTATAAGCAATTGCTTTGGTTATGACCAGAAACGCGGGAAAAAACTAATCAAACTGATTGCAGAAAAGATAATGGCTCTTGAAGGCAATGGGCATAAGGCTTCAAATATTGCAGAAGTCTGCTGTGAAGCGTTCAAAAAGATGCATGATGAACCAGGCCAATGGAAAGATATTCCGCTCCAGCCAGTTTATATGGCTAAAGATGGAGTATGGGCACATATTCTGACCTATGCGGGGAAAAAACTCACAAAAAAAGGCTCAAAGAAAAACACATTTTTTGAAAATGCAAAGAAAGCACAGGCAGCAGCAGATGCAGAACGTGAGGAACTTATAGCACAAACTGAGGGCGAATATATCAAATTCGGCATTGACCCTAAAGATCCAAACCGCGTTCAAAAGCTTTTAATTGCTCGCAATGCAAGAATGGCGGCGGATGTTCCTGAAGATGAGCTTGAGGGGGCTGTATTTTGACCAAGGAACAGGAAAAACAAATCATTAAGCGGGCCTTAGTGTGCTATTGGGGATGTAAAGCTTGTAAGGCTCTGGGATGGTTCAACGGATGCAGCGATAAGGATAAATGCGCTGATACTCTGTATGAATGGCTTAAAGAACATTTTGAGCGTAAGGAATGATAAATGGCAGCAGAACAGGGATTGTTATTTAGCGAGGAAGAATGCAAAAAATTGCAGTCTGTGATTCTGACCAATTATCAAGAGAGAGTTCAAAAAAGTGCAAATGTAGTTATTGATGATGAGGAAGAGGAATTTCAGGTTGTTGAAACTGTAAAAAGTAAGGGAAAACTGCAGGAAGATATTTTTAATGTTGCAGAAGTTGAAGCCATAAACAATGAAATTAAACAAAAGCAGCATGATATTGCAGTAAAAGAAGCTCAAAAACATATGGATCTACCCTACTTTGAACACCCTAAAGGAGATAACCAGGTTTTACTCAATTATCAGCATGATTACATCAAATACGGAGATACAGCAGCATGGGGAAAACTTTTAGAGCTGGCCTTTGAAGTTACTAAAAGGCTTATATGGGCATGGCTCAAAGAACATCGCGATGTTTATCTTGATGAAATCGGGCAGGATGAAAAGGCATCCATCGCTATGGAATACGTTTTAAGACGGTATTCAAAAAATGTTGGTTGGTACGTTGATAAAAACTTTATTGGCGCACTTAAAGGCGGAGTTATGCATGCAATGAGTTATACCTCAAAAATTGAGGAAATGACTGTTGTTGTAGAAGATGTACATCTGGAACGCAATAAGCACCAGATTAATTAAGGAGTAAGTATGAGCAATTTGAACTGTTCAATCATTGAGGGCCATTTGGTAAGAGCTGCAGAAAGTTCTTATTTTCAGGATGGAACACCTTATTGCAATTTTTCAATTGCAAACAATGAAAGCTATAAAAAGCCGGATGGAACCTGGGAAAACATCCCTAGTTATTTTGACTGCACTATGAAAGGCAAATATGCAGAAGCTATGGCAAAGCATTTGCTCAAAGGGCGTGGAGTTCGTGTTGTTGGCCGATTGAAGCAGCAGAGATGGGAAAAAGACGGGCAGAAATTCTCCAGAGTTGTTATTAAGGTTCAGGAGCTTTATTTAAGCCCATTACAGAACAATGAAAGCTCTGGAAATTATCAGCAGAACTACCAGCAGAATAACGCACCGGAGAAAGTTCCACAGGAATTTAATGCAGATTTTAATGCTGAACCAGAATTTATTATGCCAGAAGGCGAAGATATCCCATTTTAAGGAGTTAAGGAAATGTTAAAAAATATTGATGTTGAAAAGATTTATAGTTCATCGAATGTACGCAATGAAAAAGATGATTCTTTGTTGGATTTAATGGCAAGTATTGAGCAGAATGGACTGCTCCAGCCTATTTTAGTACAGGAAACTAAAAAGGGATATGAAGTTATTGCGGGGCATCGCAGATTGGAAGCTGTTCGCAGACTTGGAGAGCCATTTATTGAGTGTATGATTGTCGATTCTGTTTCAAGCCAGGAAAGAGTTATTTTACAGCTTGAAGAAAATATCCAGCGCAAACAGATGAGCGCATATGAACTTGTACAGAGTTTTGATGCACTGATTGACAAATACGGATGCACAGATAAGCAGATTGCAAAAATGATACATAAACCAGCGCAATGGATTTATGATCAGCGTTATGCTGTAAAGCTTTTGGAAGAAGAATATAAATCTGCAGGTATGGAAATACCAGAAGAAAAGAAAAAGCTTTCTGCCAGCACAATTAGAGCTGCTGCAAAGAATCGTAGAAAGCAGCCTGAAGCAATGAAAATTGAGGGAAATGGCTTTAGCGCAAAGATTCATGGGCATACATATATGATTTATTGCTCTGGCTTTGAGTTTGAGAAAAAGCTTACTGCTTTAATGAATGAGAATAAATAATTCCGGGGCTTTAGAGGGGAAAGTGTATGAATGAATTAATGAACAAAGCAAATCAGATGGTTACTACTAAAGAACTAGCTGAAGTTTTTGGAGTTGATTTATCAACAATTACAAGAGCGGTAAATAAACTCGGTGCAGTACTGCATCCAGTTTGTAGAAATAGCCAGGGCGGTTTTTTATTTAATGAACAACAGGCAACTCTTATAAAACAGGAAATACAGAATCATCATAATTTGCAGAATCGCCAAATTGATAATGTATCAACTGAAGCAGAAGAAAATGCATTAATTATTCAGGCTTTTGGAATTCTTCAGCGTAGAAATACAGAATTGGAGCAAAAACTTCAGATTGAAACTGAAAGAGCAAATCATTTTGAACATACAAATAAATTGCTTATGCATTCTATGAGGCTTTATACAGTAACTGAAATAGCAAAAGAATTGGGATATACATCTGCAGAAAAGCTAAACAAAATTCTTGAAGAGAAAGGCATCCAATACAAAGTAAATGGTACCTGGGTACCTTCTGCAAAGTTTTCCGGCTGTGGTTATTTTGAGATAAAGCAGGAAGTTCATGATAATGGCTTTGTTTATTATGATCGCAAAGTAACACAGGAAGGGCGCGAATTCATTCTTAAATTATTAGCTTAGGAGAGACAAATGGAAATTAAAGAACGATTTAGTTTTTGGGATATTCCTGAAGATACACAGAAATTATTTACAACTGAAGAAGTTGGAAAGATTTTGAATGTAAAACCTAATAATGTTTCAGCAACTGTATACAGATTAGGAATAAAAAGAATATTAAAAAGTACTAACAAAGGCAGATCTTATTATTTTGATTACAAAGCAATGAGAGAAATTAAAGCCTATTATGACCGCCGCAATAAAGAACGTGAAGCAAAAGGATTGCCAAGGATAGAAGCAGAACCAACTATAAAATATACGATTGAAGAATTAAAGCAGATGCATCCGCTTGTTACTGATGATCGATGTTTCAAATTATCTTACTGGCCTGAAGTAATGCCTAAATGCTTTGAAGATTTGGAGGCCTAAATGACAGAAGCCCAGCGAGAACAGAGAGAGCTTGCGCTGGGGCGTTCAGATGGTGTTTGTGCTGTATGTGGAAAACCTTTGAATCTAGGGGCTCCACAATATGCACATAAAATCGCCAATACAAAAACAAACCGCAGCAAGTATGGCTCATTTATTATTGATCATACTCTTAATGGTGCAATGGTTTGTTCTTTAAGCTGCAATCAATCAATGAACATCGGCTTCAATCGTGGAGCTGTTCTTAATCTGATTGCAGATATAACACTAATGGAAATGAGGAGATTTCAAAATGGAATGTAAACAGGGAGAAGATTTAAGAGAACAGGAAGGACTTCCAGAAGAATTAATTAAAGAATTATTAATCAAACGAGATTGGAACAAAGCATATAAATGTTTGTTTGAATTGGCTGTTATTTATTATCACTTGCAAGGGAAAGATAGATATGCAGAAGCAGAAGAATTTCTTAATGCTTTCCCATTCTGCCAGCATCTTACTGATGGTGCTGTTGTCTGTGTTCCTTTGCTGGAAAAGTATGATAAAGAATTGAATATTTGGAATCAAAAAGATGAAAACAAAATTATGTAAAAAGCCTGGTTGCAGTTGCTCTGCTATTCCTGGAATGAATTATTGCAAAAGACATGCAGCAATGGAAGGAACAGAGCAACCAAGGAAAGTATTTAATAAACGAGGTAAATCAAGCCAATGGCATGATTTATATAATACATCACGCTGGAGAAAGACTTCTAAAGACTTTCTCAAAAAGTATCCACAATGTTTTATTTGTGGAAAGCCAGCAAGAATTGCTGACCATATAACACCGCATAGAGGTGATTTGACTTTATTTTATGATGAATCAAATCTTCAGCCTATGTGTTGGAGTTGTCATACTCGCAAAACCTTTGCAGAAAACAACTATTTCCGCAAGGGGGATGGGGGGATGAAAAGTTAAATGAAAATGGCTTTTGACCAACACCCGCCCTTTTTTGTGTGCGCGTGCATTTTTTTAAAACAAAAATTGGAGTTGAAAATTGAAATCAGTTGAACAGCATATTCAGGATGGAACTTATCAACCATGCCGGCATGCTGATAGAGGTACAACGCTAGATAAGATTGAGGGCATCGCCTGCCCTGCAACAATCACAGATAAAAATATCCGTAAACTTTGGGATCAGCAGATTGGCGCATTGTGTGAGCATGGATTGGTTACTGTTGTAGATGCTCCAGAACTTGAACACGCATATTACTGTTACATGAAAGCAATGGAATGTCGCGCTGTTCTGGAAAAGTTTGAGGATGCACCAGCTTATTATAAAACTTTGAAATTTCATGAAAAAGATTTAACTGCTGAATATCGCCGCTGGATTCATGAATATGAACGAGTTTTGTATAAGTTCGGAATGACACCAGTTGAAGCTTCAAAAGTTAGAACTAATGTTAAAAAAGATGAAAGTGCAGATGATGTAATTAAAGGTTTAATTGGTGATGGCTAATGGATGAAATCTACATATATTTAGGTTCATTAATGCGCCAGCGACAGGTTAAGGCAGAAGAAATAAAACAAGCTTTAATTGACCGCGGAATGAAAAGTACACAATCAGCGCTGGAGAGCGTTATAGAACGTTTAACAAACTATTTTCCAGTTTATGAATGTGATCAGAAAGGATTTTATAAGATTCTTACTGATGAAGATATTGAAGCATACAGAAATGATTTAAGGAATAACCGGAAGCATAAGGAGTAAATGCTATCCGTTTATATATGCCCAGGCGTGGGGAATACTCTCTGACTTTTCTCCAGCTTTTGATGAGTCAGATGCGAGAATTAGAAAACGCATTCTATAAAGGAGTAAAAATTGAATATTAAAATCAAATTATTTGAAAATGGCAAAATGCCAGAATTTAAAAGAAATGGTGATGCTTGTTTAGATTGTTATGCATCAGAATCAAAAACAATAGAACCAGGAAATAGAAGTTTAATTGGTTTAGGTTTTGCTATGGAAATTCCTGAAGGTTTTGAAGGAGTTATCCGCCCTCGTTCTGGATTATCCTCTAAAGGTTATGATGGTGCAATTGGTACTATTGATAGCAATTATAGAGGTGAATTAAAAGGAATTATTATAAATAACACCTCAGAACCTTATACAGTTTCAATTGGTGATAGAGTTTGCCAGCTGGCCATAAGAAAAACTGAAGAAATTACATTAATTCCAGTTGAAGAACTTACAGATTCAAATCGTGGAACAGATGGATTTGGTTCATCTGGGAAATAATTATATCAATGGGGAGTTTGTATGATTACAGAAGAAACAATTGCAAGATGCAAAGCTTCTCTACAAGCAAATAAAGATACTGTTTCTGTAGAAGTTATAGAACATCTTGAAAAAGAAAATACAGAACAGAAAGCATTAATTGAAAAGATGAAATGCTGCAGGAACTGCAAACATTTATATTTAACACCATTGAAATATTATGAATGCAAAAAAAATAGTTTCTATTTTTATTGTGATGGAAGAGATTGCGAATTATGGGAATGTAAATAATGAGTGAAAAAGAAAACGCAGAATTAAAAAAAAATATCATCGTAATGAAAATAAATAGCCAAAAAATTGTCATTAGGTGAAATAAAGTGATAAAGGGGTAAAAAATGCCTGTACCAGACGAATTTATAATTGCACCAGATTTTACTATATGTGAATATTGTGGGAAATCATACGCAGATACAAATGAAAATATACACCGTGTTTTGATAGGTAATAATGGGGAAGAAAGAGTTTTTGTTGCGTGTATTCATTGTATAGAAAAAGCAAAAATAGATAAAGATTACGAAAATTATATGACAGAAAAAACTTTTAAGGAAAAATTAGGGAGATTACTTAAAAAATGACAGACGAAGAAAAAGCAGAAGAAATATTTAAAAAATATTGTAATGAATTTATGTCTAGTTGTTCTAAAATATCAATCAATTGTATTGAATGTGAAGAAATTGCATTAACTTATATTAAATTA
>JAZUJH010000057.1:0-13713 GCA_045642665.1 Treponema sp. | reverse complement strand
AGAAAAATATAATCTATCAGGGATGCCATGCACAAAAACTTAGCACAGATTCCGGCCCAGCCCCGATTGCAGTGGAAATGGGCAGGGCCGATTGGAACGGAAAGCGGGTGATGGTTCCGGCTTCCGGCCGGTTTCAGCTGGCGGATGTTTCTAATGGTTGCAGCCTGCTCCACAAATTATGAATCAGAACACTGAAAAAAAAATCACGGACAACAATATTTCCGATACCGGTTAAGCTCATTACAGTCGCATTATTACTGAAGATGTCCGTGTCCTTGTGAACAACAGCTCCTGATAAAAATCAGTGCACGTTTTCAAAGTCCTGCACAATGTTTATGCCGTTACGTATTTCCCGGGAAGGCAATATGCTTGCAGCAAGCTTCACAGCCTTTTCACTTTCATCGTAGGAATTACAAATTCCGTGAAGAATAATTGCATTACTGTTTAAAGGGTCAGCGGCGGCATGCAGAAAGCTAATGTTCACCCTGAATTCATAAATCAGTTTGTTGACAAGGTCCTGACACCTGAAGCGGGTATCTATCATCTTCATTCCTTCTGCTTCCATTGTGTCTGTAACATAAGTGTTAACAAGGTTGTCTATTATTTTTACTGAATCTTCAAGGAACAGAATACCTGTGTTCATTGTGAGCAGAAAATTTTCTGCATCTTCTGTCATGTTGAAAAAACTTTTATGGAATCCGCGGCGGTTGGCATCGCTTTCGTCAATTCTCTGCTGGGCCTGCTTATCGTTCCAATGTTTTTCAAGTTTAAGGCGTTCAAGCCTCACCTTATTTTCTGCAACAAAGCGGAGCGAAATTACATTCGGAATTCCTTCCAATATTTTGTTTGCACCACGTCCGATCAGGATACAGTTTCCCTTTGATGCAGATTCAAGAACTGCATACTGAAGATAATTCAGATACTCGTCCCTGTCTTTCACAAGGTTCGCAAAGAAACCGGGCTTACGCTCATCATATTTTGAGAGTTTTTCCTTCGGAAATCCCAAGTCCACAAGACGCTGTTCAACCTGTTTTCTGTCAATGAAGGAATAACTCAGTTTTTCTGCAGCGGAACTTGCAATCTCATCTCCCAGAGCCGCTACCTGTCTTGAAATTGTAATCACAGCCATTATATCACCTCCTTGTTTTATAATCGCCTAACTGATATTATATCACCTGAGGTTTGTAAAATAAAGTTTATTCAGGATATAAAATTAGAAGACCTCCAAAAAGTTTGACTTTTAAAGTTCCCGTTCTGACCTCCTGTTTGAGGGTTAGGAGGGCAGAAATTAATACCTGAAAATAGTTTTCATCTTCGGAGGGTTTGAAAATGGATGACATGAATGACAAGGATTTAATCTGGACGGAAACAAAAAGGACTGTGCTCTACAAGACTCCGGTCTTTACTGTTACCGAGCGTCACAGCGAAGGACCATGCGGTATAACAGGAAATTATATTGTCAATGACTGCATGGACTGGGGAATTGTTATTCCTGTAATTGATGACAGTTTTCTTATGGTAAAACAGTGGCGGCACGGAGAAAAAAGTTTGAGCATTGAATTTCCTGGCGGAATCATGGAAAACGGAGAAGATCCTGAAAAAGCTGCATTGCGTGAACTCAGGGAGGAAACAGGAGCAAGTTCTGATGATGTTGAGCTTCTTGGAATAATGAATCCTAACCCTGCACTTTTTTCTAACCATGTTTATGTTTACTGCGCAAGGAATCTTAAATTCTCAGGAAAAACTGAACTTGACCATGATGAATTTCTGAACAGCTTTAAAATGAAACAGGCAGAAGTTATAAAAGGTATGGGAACAAAAGATTTTCCTCATGCCCTTATGTCTTCTGCCCTGTGTCTATGGATGGCCAGATATTACAGGCCCGTCTGATAAGGACTATCTATTAAGAGAGAATGCGTTATATTCTTCTTCCGGACTGTAAACGCCGTCCCTGTATTCTCCTGAGATTGAAGGAATTTCCATCTTCATTCCCGGACGGATAAGATTAGGATTATTTCTCTGCGGGATATTGGATTTGTTTGCTTCGTAAAGATTTTCCCAGAGGAACGGATTGTTGTAAACATACGGACGTCCCGCAATATTCCAGAAACAGTCCTTGGTCTCTGCCCATGGGCGGACAATATAGAACTGAGGAAGAGGTGTAACAGGATGAACTTCCGCAAGAACTTCTACAACAGACTGTGCAAGCGCGAACGCCTTGTCATAATCCTGAGAAGAATATGCAACGAGTGCCTGGTCCAAATATTCTGTCGCACTCTTGAAAGCTATAGGGAAATTAAAGTCACCGCGGATTTCCTTGACTTCTTCAATTCTTCCCTGAGCACCGTCAATTGCCTGCTTAGCATTTCCCTTTGCAACAATCTTCTGGATGATGTCATCAGAGAAAAGACTGTATACCCTGTTAGCTTCCTTTGAAGCTTCCGGATAATCTTCAGCAGCGGAAAGTTCCTTTGACTTTTCAATTGCCGCAAGAGCCTTTTCATAGTTGTCCGGAAATTCTTCATCTCCGCCCATTGACTTAATCATATCAAGATGCGCTGAAGCTTTCTTAATATCTTCTTCATACTGACCTTTTGCTGTCATCCTTCTGATATATTCATCAGAAAGAGCTGCATTCTTTTCCGCTTCAGCAGCATATTGTTCTGAAAGCTCATAGTCACCGTAATCCAAAGCTCTTTCCGCCTTGCGTGTATATTCCTGTGCAAGCTTCTGGTACTTGTTGTTTGCATAACTTGCTGCAAAAACTGAAGCTCCGCCTAAAGTCAAACAAATTGCTGCCGCAATAATTTTCTTCATCTTACTTAACTCCTAAGGGAACCTCTAAAAGCATTCAGTTTTTAGAGGTAACTTAATGTTCCGGACCGCCCTAAAACAGCCGTATCAAACTCCACTTGCCTTTGACCGGCATCTCCGATACAAATTTCCAGAGATGCAGCTAATTATTCAGCATCAGCAGAAAGCTCAGCTCCTTCAGGAACTTCGATAACTTCTGCTCCGATTTTTTCAAAGTTGTCTTCTTCAAGAAGCTGTTCACCATCCTCTACAATTTCAACGCTTTCACCGTCTCCGAGAGGAGCTTCTGCATCAAGTGCTTCTGCATTCTTCTTGCTTTCTTCTACACGCTTCTTTGCTTCATCAATCTTTTTCTGGGCTTCCTGGCGTGCCTTGAAAATTTCTTCATAAAGCTTGTTGAAAGAATCTGTCGCCTTCTTGTAGCTTTCATAAGCTTCCTTCGGACTTGCGGAACGCTTGATTTCTCCGTTCTTATACGAATTCACTGCATCAGAATAGTCGTCCTTGCGTGCGACAAATGCTTTTACTTCATCAGCCTTCTTCTTTGCGTTGAAAGCATTTACCCTTTCCTTGGAAGCCAAATCAGAGTATGCTGCCTTTAAAACTTTTTCATAGGAAGCGTCAATCTGCTGTGCCTTTTCATAACTTTTCTTTCCGTTAAGTGAAGCAAGCTTGTCTCCCTTACTGATTTCTGCAACGAGAGCGTTTGCTGCATCGTAGGACTTCTGGTCATAGCTCATCCAGTTATTGTCTTCGATTGTCTGCCTCTTTTCGTAAGCCCTGGACAAAAGTTCAAGAGCTTCATAACGCTTAATGAGGTCAGAGAAAGCTGCACTCTGATTTTCCATGGAACCTTCATCCATGTGCTTCTTGTGCATTGCAAGATCAGAATCAAGAGCATCCATAAGCTCCTTGAAATGCCTATTTGCACCAGCATTTACAGCTGCAGCCCTGGCTTCCTGAACTCTTGCATACATTTCTTCATTTGCCTGGGCAACTGAATTATCAGGTACAGAAACTTCTTCTGTTTCCTTCTGAACTTCTTCCTGCTCTACAGTAGTTTCTTCTTCCGGTGTAGATTTACAACCTGCAAAAAACATTGTGCAACCAAAAATAACTGATGCCGCACAGAGAATGATTTTATTTGACTTAATCATTTTTCCCCCAAATTTTATTTAGTCCTCAAAAAATTCTGAAATAATCAAAATGATAATATAATATAATGCTAATTACGGCAATATGAAAAGTAAAAAAAAGCAAAAAAATATATATAATACTTAAAATTAGACGATGCAAGAAAATCCAATAACTCTAAAAACTCCGTTCTTGAAACAAAAACGCTGTAAACCGGGAAAATTTATATTTGCCGGAGCTCTAAAAATTACAATTCTTAGACCAGACTATGGAAAAAACATATTTCAGCCCTGTAATTTCAAAGCAAAAAAGTCACGAACTCCTCCGTAAAGCTTTTTTTTTAGTTACACCCTTGTATTTTACCGTTTTATTGTATAATTTTAATTAGCGGAAGCTCTGAAAATTGTAATCCAGAGATGCCCTTAAATTAAACCTGCAAATCATTTATCAAAGGAGATCATAACTATGGCAGACGACTTTAAATTTAACATTGAACAACAGTGCGGAGTTCTTTCTGAATCAAAGACAGGATGGAAAGTGGAGCTGAACCTCGTATCATGGGGAGACCGTCCTGCAAAGTACGATATCCGCTCATGGTCACCTGATCACGAGAAGATGGGAAAAGGCGTAACACTTTCAAAGGAAGACCTTGCCACCCTTAAAAAGATTCTGGACGGCATGGACTTTAATTAGGGACATCTCCAAAAATTGCAATTTCTGGAGGTACTCTTAATTTACACGGGGAAGTCCGGTTCGTAAACGGAACACTCTTCCCCGTTCTTCATGACAATGGAATAGAGCATCATAGAAAGCCGTGTATCTTCAAAGGCGGAACCTTCCGTCCTTATGCTCATGTCAGTTACAGAAAGAAGCGACAGTATTGCATCTGTTACGGAAGCTGAATAAACCTTTGACGCACCTTCGTAGCGGTCACGGTTCTTTTTACCCATAAATCCTGCGGCCTTGAGCTGTGTCTCGGAAGGCTTTACGTATCCTCCGTTAAGTTTGTGCCAGGATTTCAGCTGCCTGAAACAATATGAAAGTCCCGCAATAAGCATAACTCCCGAAGAATCTTTAGTCATTCTGATTTTCTGCAAAATTTCCAGAGCACTTTCAAGCCGCTGGACATTATTCCTGGAACCGTCAATAAGTGCCTCAAAAAGTGTAAAGGCATTTTCCTCACGATTATGGGAAAGAATCTTGTCAACATCCTCACATGTAATCACATGATTCTTTTCAAAGCAGTTAAAGAACTTGGAGCATTCGCTTCTAAGGCTCTCCGTATTGTTCTCAACCATTTCAAGAATCTGCTCCACAGCATCTTCCTTTACAGAAAAACCGTTGCGCCTGAAATATCCCATGACCCACTGGCTCTTGCGGTTCTCAAACATTTCCCAGAAAATCTTCTTATGATTTGCAGGAACAGCCGCATCCAGTTTCTTGTCCACGGAATTTTCATCAGAAACAAGAATCAGTGTGTTTATTGTGTTAGGCGAATTTTTTGCCCAGTCTGAAATAAGCTCGATGTCACCTTTAGTTTTTATGAGTTCCGCATTTTTAAGCACAATGAAAGCCGAGGAAACAAAAAGCCCCGTACTCTGGAGCTGGGAAACTATATCCTGTATTCTGACATCTGAAACATAATATTTATATTCATCAAGTGGCCCGTTCTTCTTTGCTATCATCTGGCGAATGTTTTCAATAGCTTCATTCTTTTCGCCAAGCTCAGGTCCTGTGAACAGATAAATTCCGCATTCGTTCATTTTAGTTAGGTCTGTATTATTTGATTTGAAAGTTAATTAAACTGTCTGACAGTAAACGCAAGTGTACCAACAATATGTACAGTCTGGCAATAGATAGTCTGGAACTCAGGATTCTCTGCCCTAAGACAAATTCTGGAATCTTCCCTGAAGAATCGCTTAATTGCAAGAGCATTATCCAAAATCACCGCAACAATCTGACCGTCCTCAGCAACAGCAGTTCTTTTTATGACCGCAACGTCACCGTCAACTATGCCTGCGTCCTGCATGGCATTGCCCTTGACTCTTAAAGCAACATAAAGCTCAGAAGCGTCAACGAAAGGTTCCGAGAATGTCATATATTCTTCACCCCTTTCACCGCCCAAAACCCGTAGCGCCACATTGACATCAGAAACAACGGGAACCTTGACAGGCACCGGCTCTGAACTCTGACGTACATCCTTAAGCACCCTGATTGAGCGGGAACGCTTCTGGCAAATAGAAATATAGCCCTTCTTCTGAAGAGCAGCCACATGATCCTGTACAGCACGCAGAGAAATTTTAAAATGCTCGCCTATCTCCCTCACCGTTGGAGGAAATTTTGCATCGTCTGTAAACTGGGCAATATAATCGAGCACTTCCTTCTGACGTTCTGTAAGATTCTTCATTGGCTATTCCTCTTCAAATTTTGACTCAAAAAGATTTGCAATAGCAGCAACAGCTTCTTTTTCATCAGGACCTTCAACCTTGAGAGTCAAAGTTGAATTATATCCTGCAGCCATTGTAATAACACCCATAATGGATTTGGCGTTAATAGATGCAGCATCCTTTTCCAGAGTAACTTCAGATGCAAATTTATTGGCAGTCTGAGCAATGAGAGCTGCCGGACGAGCATGAATACCTGCACGATTAGTAACTGTTAAGATTTTTTCTATCAATTTCTTCCCCTTGAAAATACTTCCGTTAATTTGTAAAAAGTCAAAGGCATCTCTAAAAATTGCAATTCCTAGAGGTCCCTTAATAAACATCTTCACTGCTGCTGTAAACAGACTGTGCCTCTCCAAGTTCTATCCACTTAAGAACATTCTGGTTAAAATCACGAGCCGAATAATAGCCCATAGACTTAAGACGTTCGTTCATGGCTGCCGCTTCAATAATTATTGGCAGATTTCGGCCAGGTTTTACAGGAATTTCAAGATAAGGAACCTTCACTCCAAGAAGATCTGTAGTTTTAGTATCAATTCCAACTCTATCATATATTTTTTCCTGATCCCAGGCAGAAATTTCAACAACCAGCTGGATTTCCTTTTTCATACGGATGGCGCCTACCCCATAAAGCTGGGCAACATCAATTATACCAAGACCACGAATTTCCATGTGGTGACTTATAAGCTTGTTCTGCCCCTGTCCCATAAGAGAGTTTCCGTTTACACATCTTACGTCAACAGTATCATCAGCAACAAGACGGTGACCGCGCTCAATAAGTTCAAGGGCCGTTTCACTTTTACCGATACCGCTTGAACCTCTCAGAAGGATTCCAATACCGTATACTTCAACAAGAACACCGTGAATAACTTTGTGTTCCGCAAAAACTTCTGAAAAATAACGGAGGAGTCTCGTAGAAAAATCCGTAGACTCAAGATCCGTCTGCAGAACAGGAACCCCTATTTCCTCCGCAATGGAAAGATAACATTCATCGGGTATAAGATTCCTTGAAAAAACACAGCAGGGAATTTCATAGGAAAAGAAATTCTTGATGGTATCAATATTTTTTTCCCTTATCAGTTTCTCAAGATATGCATACTCTCCGCGACCAAAAAGCTGTACACGTTCATATGCAAAACTTTCATAGAATCCGGAAAGAGCAAGCCCGGGACGATTTACATCAGGAACAACGATTCTTCTTGAAAGACCTCTCTTTCCTGCAATACAGCGAAGATTTAATGCGTTATGCCCCTTAAGTTCAACTTCGAGCAAATCCAAAACTGTGCATTTTATATCCGACATAAGTATAGTATACACTTTGTAAGACAGATTTTCAACAAAAAAAAGAATTTATAAAATTTACGCACTATTTAATTTTATTTAAAGCAATATTTTGAACATATCCAGCAATGCTTAATGAGATTTCCGTTTTGCAATTAATCCGCAGTGATGATTCCAAAAAAAATATATGACAGGCTGTAACTTTTCAGGACCACAAGCATTTATGTTAATATTACTTTGCCGAGCCTCTGTCACAGGTTGATTTTTAATAAATAACAGTTATACTTATACATGCCATGTTTTTATATGAATGCAAAGTATGCGGATATGTTTACGACAGCCGCAAAGGTGATGAGAGTTCCGGTGCAGAAAAGGATACTGACTTCAAGGATCTTGATATTCTTTGGGAATGTCCAGTCTGCGCTTCAAAGAAAAATTGTTTTATAAGAAAAGAAGATTTCAGTTATGAGTGATGCAAAAAAAGAATGGTTTGAGAACGATGACTTCTGGCTTAACTACGGACCCATTATGTTTGACGAGCAGCATTGGGCTGAAGCTCACGGAATTGCAGAAGAATGCTGCAAAATAGCAGGTCTCTCAGAAGGAAGCTCTGTTCTTGATGCCTGCTGCGGTCCAGGAAGAATCAGCGTTGAGCTGGCACTCTGCGGAATGAATGTTACTGGTGTAGATATTACACAGCCTTTCCTTGATGCGGCCAGGGAAACTGCCGAAGATGAAGGCGTAAGTATTGAACTTCTGAACATGGACATGAGAAGCTTTGCTGTTGCAGAGGACAGGAAGTTTGACATGGCAATAAACGTCTACAATTCCTTCGGATACTGTGATACCGTTGAAGATGACATGAAAATTGTAAGAAGCATTTATGAAAGCCTGAAAGATAACGGAACTTTCATTCTTGAATGCATAAGCCGTGAAACCGCAGTTAAATTCTTCACGGAAGGTGAATGGTTTGAACGAGCAGGAATGACAGTTCTTACACATTTTGGTGTTGTCGGGGACTGGGAAGGATTAAGTTCCTCATGGACTCTCATAGACAAGAACGGCAAGAGAATGGACCACACTTTTGTACAGAGACTTTATTCGGCTGCCCAGCTCAGGGATGCCTTGAAAGAAACAGGATTCTCCGATGTAAGAGTTTATGGGGGATTCGACCTTAGAAGCTATGACCAGAATGCAACTACAATGGTTATAGCAGCAAGGAAATAAAAAAAACGTCTTACTTTTTGTGATATCACAGGAGGCTCTATGAAAAAATTAAGAAATTTAATTGCACTGGCACTGATTCTTGCAATCTCTGTTCCGGCATTTACAAATCCTGCAGAACAAAAAAAATCTGCTGAAGCACCAAAAAAAAATAATACAGAAATATCATTCCCTGCAACATCTTTAAGTGCCTCCAGTTACACCTCAGATATTTTTTCTGACTTCATTGTGGACATATTCTCCCTTCTCTGGGCTTACGACAATTTGATAATTACATTCGATGAATATCCTTATGCTAACGGCGCATACATGAATTTTTCAGACCCCGCATCATCAAATATCTACGGCGGATATTACGGCGACTACTACGGGAACTACAGCTATTATGACTATGAAGATGATGATCCCTGGGTAGCAACCCCTAGCGGAGGATACTACGGAAATTCAGATCCAAGCTACAGCAGATCATCAAATACATCTTCAATGAGAACGAGACCTTTCAGATTCGCGGCAGACGCTTCCATGTTCTATCAGCCAGGCTACGGAACCGGTGAAGCATTCAGATTCGAAGGACTTCTGTGGAAGTTCTTCGGACCTGTATTTGAATATTCAATGAACTGTGATCTTCCGGAAGGACTGAACGTAACCAAGGGATTAACCGTAACGGAAAAACTTTCTGAAGGAGAATACAGACGAAACCTTAGACTTGGTGCAGAATTTGCCCTCTTCCAGACAAACTTCCTGAGCGCATACTGGCTTATACAGTGGTCAAAGCTTTATAATCCAAAACTTACAGGCAATACAAGTGCTCTGCTTAACGGTCTCATTTTCAGATCCTATCCCTTTGAACCTGTTCTGCTTGAGTACAGAATAAATGTCCAGGACTTTTCTGCATCAGACAGCAGTGATGACACAAATCTTGTAATGGAATCGCACCTTGAAATTGGATTAATGCTCCAGAGCAGATGGGAAATTTATGGAGCCTGGAACTTTGTTTACAACGATATCTACAAATTCACTTCACACGGAGGAGAGGCCGGCGTTAGAATTCATTTCTAGCGGAACTTCTTTCAATATTATAAAATTATACTGACACAAATTTACATAAAGTTCTACGGATACTCAAATTTCCTGAAGTTCCGGTGAATTGGTATCAGGAGGAACAATGAAACACTTAAAAAAAATTATCAGCATACTAATTCTTGGCTCTATTTTATGCCCAATATTTTCTGAGGAAATAACTTTCAGGCCTTGCGATTTTTATTCAGCAAACAAGCAGGATGACGATGATGACTCAATCTTTGCAGATTTATTTGAAATAATTACAGTTATAAGTTTTTTTAATAATCTCCTGACTGAATATGATGAATATCCTTATGCGAACGGAAAATATATAAACTTCGATTCAGCTGCAACCTATACTTACACAGATGAAGGTTTACCGAAAGTTATAGAGCATCGCCCCTTCAGATTCGCCTTTGACACATCAGTTTTTTATCATCCGGAATTCGGAGCAGGCGTAAATGCACGACTGGAAGGCATTCTATACAAATTTATCGGACCTGTTTTTGAATATTCGGAATGGGTAGACAGCAAATCCGTGAATAAACTTCTGAACGAACACATTGAAGACCTTCATCCAAAAGGAAATCTAAGAATAGGTGCACAGCTTTCCTTCTTACAGTTCAACCCCATAAACGTCTACTGGCTTTTACAGTGGTCCCACCTCTTTGACTCAGACCTGCATTACTCCACGAAAAATGCTTTCCTGTGGGGAATAATAATCCGCTCATATCCAATAAAACCTCTTCTACTGGAATTCAGGGGAACTGCACAGCATTTCGGTTCAGACAAATCTATATACGAATCGCATCTGGAAATAGGTTTCATGGTCAAAGGCAGATGGGAAATATTCGGAGCATGGAATTTATCTACGAACGAAATTTACAAGACAGAGTACAACAGCCTTGAACTTGGAACGAGAATACATTTTTAGAAATAAAAAAACACAGAGCCCCTGCAGCATTTTCACCTGCCGGACCCTGTGTTTTTTATAAAAGGAATTTCTGACTATTAAGAAACCTTCCCTAAATTAGTATCCCATTCCGCCCATATCCGGAGCTGCTGGAGCAGGAGCCGGAGGTACAGGAATATCTGTAATTGCACATTCTGTTGTAAGGAGCATACCTGCAACTGATGCTGCATTCTGGAGTGCACAGCGTGTAACCTTAGCTGGGTCAATGATACCTGCATCCATCATGTTAACCCATTCACCCTTTGCAGCATTGTAACCGATACCCTTTTCACCGTTCTTTGCCTTGTCAGCAATAACAGCACCGTCAACACCTGCGTTTTCTGCAATCTGGCGGATAGGTTCTTCCAGTGCACGCTTAATGATTGCAAAACCAACCTTTTCGTCACCTACAAGATTAGCCTTTGATTCATCAAGAGCCTTGATTGCTTCAATAAGTGCAAGTCCACCACCAGAAACAATACCTTCTTCAAGAGCTGCACGTGTAGCAGCAAGAGTATCTTCTACGCGGAACTTCTTTTCCTTCATTTCTGTTTCAGTAATTGCACCAATGTTAATTACTGCAACACCACCAGAAAGCTTTGCAAGACGTTCCTTGAGCTTTTCCTTATCATATTCAGATGTAGACTTTTCAATAGCAGCCTTGATTTCTCCAACACGGGCATCAATAAGAGCCTTGTCTCCGTTTCCGTCTACGATTGTTGTATTGTCTTTGTCAATCTTAACAGACTTTGCCTGTCCAAGATCAGAAAGTTCAGCTGTTTCAAGCTTGAGACCGAGGTCTTCTGTAATTACCTTTCCGCCTGTAAGGATGGCGATGTCATTAAGCATATCCTTTCTTCTGTCGCCGAATCCAGGAGCCTTAACTGCACAACACTTAAGTGTACCGCGGATTGAGTTTACAACCAAAGTTGCAAGAGCTTCACCGTCCATGTCTTCACAGATGATTACAAGAGGACGACCTGTCTGTGCAACTTTTTCAAGAAGCGGAAGAATGTCCTTCATTGTAGAAATCTTTTTGTCATAAATAAGAACCAAAGCATCGTTGTAGCTGACTTCCATTCTTTCGCGGTCTGTTACAAAATAAGATGAGATGTATCCACGGTCAAACTGCATACCTTCTACAGTCTTAACTGTTGTATCCATGTTCTTTGATTCTTCAACAGTAATTACACCGTCCTTTCCTACCTTTTCAATTGCATCAGCAAGAATCTTACCGATTTCAGGGTCGTTGTTTGCAGAAATTGTTGCAACATGGGTAATGTCTTCTGTTCCCTTAACTGCACGGCTGTTCTTCTTGATTTCTTCAACAGCCATGGAAGCTGCCTTGTCAATACCACGCTTAATTTCAATAGGAGTCATTCCTGCACTAACAGCCTTAAGACCTTCGCGAACAATTGCATAAGCAAGAACAGTAGCTGTTGTTGTACCGTCACCTGCCACATCATTTGTCTTTGAAGAAACTTCACGAACAAGCTGAGCTCCCATGTTTTCAAATGGATCTTCAAGTTCAATTTCCTTTGCGACACTTACACCGTCTTTTGTGATTGTTGGAGCACCGTACTTCTTGTCAAGCATAACCAGGCGACCGCATGGTCCCAATGTTACTTTTACTGCCTTTGCAATCTGTTCAACACCAGCAAGCATCTTCTTGCGTGCATCTTCACTGTAAACTAACTGTTTAGCCATTTTATTTAAACTCCTATAAAACCAGGTAATAAAATAAATTGCACTGATTTTAATAAAATTAATTTATTATGTTGATTTTTCATTAAATAAGATACTAAAAAAACAATGTTTCGGCAAGTTTTTTTTATTTTGCATCCCAAAAAAACGTTATTAATTATAAAAAGTGTTAAAATTCCTTGTATGGACATAAAGAAACTTGCACGGAAGCTTAAAAAAAAGGAAATAAAGCTGGAATTCAGGACAAAGAAAACACTCAGACTGCCTGAAGAAAAAATCCCTGTAAAAATAAACGGCACCGATTCTCTTTTTGACTCACTGGATCCTTCTTCCCTGGAATGCAGAGATTTGACTGCCGGTGCGGAAGAGTATGTTCTTAAAAAACTTGAAGGCTGCCAGAAAATTTCCAGGATTACAATTGAACTTCAGTTTGACAGCAGGCCTGAGGAAGCAGAAAAAATAACGGAAGGAGTTAAAAACTATTTTCATAGAAAAGCACAGGGCCAGCTGGAAAAAAATCTGAAGACAAGGAACTTCTGGATCCTGCACTTCTTTGGAGGAGTTCTGTTTGTTGCAGTATGTCTGGTGGCAGCACACATACTTGAACTGAATTCTGACAAGATTAAATTTTTTAAGGTCCTGAGTGAAAGCGTGGGAATTATAAGCTGGATCGGAATATGGGAACCTACAAGTTATCTGATTTACGGTCACAAGGAAAATTCAAGAAAGCTCATGGCATATATGAAACTTGACCTTGCTGATGTTGTAATAAGTGAAGCATAAGAATAGAACTTCAAAAAATTTATCTGAAAATCTTCGATGTTTTTTTTGAATGAACCCTGTATTCAGAAATTAAAAATAAGTCAGAAGTAGATGAAACTTGATATGAACAAAGTATAGGTTACCTCTAGAAATTGATTTTTTTAAGGGAACCTTGAGTGTGTGAACTCTTTTCTGTAAATTCAGTAGGCTGCGGTAAAAAAGATTAGTGCGAATTACTCGCTTGCAGCTGACAGCTACTGTTTATGCTTCGAATATAAAATAAGATTTGATTTTTTTCAAGAGTCAAATGATTTAAAGACAACTTGCCCGTAAAAA
>JAZUJH010000056.1:0-99853 GCA_045642665.1 Treponema sp. | reverse complement strand
ATGGAGAACATTCTACAGCTTGAACCGGAAAACGAAAATTGCTTTCGCTCTGACCTTCCGGAAGAAAGGATCAGGGAAGGAATCCGTAAACCGACAGAACCGATTCATGGGAATGAAGTACAGCGGTCCCCGGACAGGATGTACTCCATGGCGGTTGAAAACGGAAAAAGGCCGGCCGTGAGGTCCGGATACCACAAGGAGCGTGTCATCCGGACGACCTGCGGGAATGTTGAAGCAAAGTTTCCAGGGGCTGACGGCGATCGCACCCGTGATTCGGGAAAACACGATGAGCCGGCGGGAAGTGCTTCCGGATTCAAAAATCCAGGGATGCCGGTTTCTCAAGGCGGCAAACAACACCCTCTCAAATTCCAGAAGTTGCATGCTTGCAATCCGGTACATATATTCCCTCGCCACCCTGTATGCAGTTGCAGTGAATTGGCTGCCGCTTAGTGCATACATGAGATTGCCCTTGCAGTTCTTCCCGTAGAAAAATTCTCCGAGTTTCCTGCCGCCAGAAAGATTCACATTTTTCAGTGCAAGCTTCAGTTTGTACACATCTATGTCACGCCTGCCCGGAGATTTTTATATTGCCGCGAAAGGATGAAAACTTATTCCAAGCAACCTTCGTAACACCGGCCTACAATACCAGTTATGCTAACTCCGTCCTTGTACTTGCCGTCAAGCACCTCAACCTGTACCCAGTTTGAGGTTATACCGCCTATTATCTGCTGCGTTCCGAGCTTAAGTATCTTAACTCTTGTACCTGCTCTTATAGTGATGAGAATCTGTGATGATGCTGCCTCTCACGAGCGGAGGCGCAGGTTCTCTGCGGCTTTTAGTGTATCGTGCACAGTGATATAGTTTCCATGCTTCGGGAATTTTATTTTTGAAGCATCATAGGAACCTGTTTCTACATTTTTTTTCTGCGTGATCGTATTATCATCTGCCCTTGCTAATTCATAAAGCAGGTTTGACGCTGAAACTTTATCACTATAAACATAAAGATTGTCTCCATCAAGCTTAAAATATAACATAGCAGGAGACCCTCCTTCTGACATTCTGTTCCACTGGAGCTGCTGTTCATAATCTTTTCTTCCATAACCAAAAGTAGGCTCAATTATTTTCAAAACATTATTTTCATATGATTCGACAGTAAATATCAACTCAACACCATATGACATTACAGGATCAGAAGATTGATTTCCTCCCAAAAAAAATGATTATATAAAACAATATAAAGGGGATCAAAAAGATAGTACCATTCATACCTATCATTCTCCAAGTAGATATATTGGTTTTCTGGACGCCAATAAGGTTCGTAATCTGTACGGATTTTCAGCTCCTTATTATTCAACATCTCACAATAATAGCCCATCCCCCAATTACAATTCTTAAATTCATTTGGGAGTGATTTCACAACATTCTCCTGGACAATGGATTCTTCTGGAAAATAATAATAATCGCCATTGTAGAGTGCTTCAATAAAACACTTACCATCTTTTGGAAAAAACATAGTATTTTTTGTATTCACGACTATCTCAGAATCCTTTTTTACATCTATACAGTAACGGGGAATAATACATCCATCTGCAACTTTAACATCTTTCGCAACTATGAATGGTATTTCAGCAGCAAATGTATTTGCAGCCAGAACTAACATAAACTTCAAGCAAACAATAACTTTCCTTTTCATTCTATTTTCTACCAATTATTAAAATATTGGTCATCTGTTCCGCCTAAGTTGAACTAGGACTTTTTTGCCAAGGCTGATAAGATGGTCAGGACTTATCCAGCAATTTGTTCCTACTGACTTTTCCACTAGTCTTGTCTTTTGATATTTGCACTATAAAATTTATTTTTTTTCCGCAATCCTTTCTCCCATTCTTCCTTCAAACACTTCATCAGGAGTCAGATACGAAATCGCGACCTTCAGTCGCTCCGAATTATAAAATGTTATCCATTCCGCCATCCTGATTTCCGCATCAGATAATTCAATGTATGGAGTTCTTCTTATGTGTTCCATTCTTAATGTCCTGTGAAACCTTTCAATTTTTCCGTTCGACTGCGGATGATACGGCCCCGTTTTTGAATCCGCCATACCAGACTGAGCCAGAATCTTTTCTGGATATTTCTTCTTTCAGCCTTGCGATTTCCCTCTGTTCCGCCTTTTCTGAAATATACTTCCGTTCCATCCTGAACACTGACACGACGCTCTCAAGGAACTGCTTCTTCCAGCTTATGAGCTGGTTCGGATGAACGCTGTTTTCCTCTGCCACCTCTTAAATCTTTTTTCCGTCCTGCACGATTTCAAGTACCATCCTTGCTTTTTCTTCCTCTGTAAATCGACGTCTTTCTGCCATTTTAGTGTACCTCTTTGCTCACTATACACCTTATAAGCTTTCCTGTTTTAGTCCAAGTTGCGCTTAGGCTGTATGCCGGACAAAACTTCAGTCCACAACATTTGATAATTTCTCATTGATTCTTCTTCCGGAAAAATAAAATTCACAGGGGGTGCCCTTCACAGAAACTTAGCACAGATTCAGGCCCAGCCCCGATTGCAGTGGAAATGGGCAGGGCCGATTGGAACGGAAAGCGGGTGATGGTTCCGGCTTCCGGCCGGTTTCAGCAGGCAGATGTTTCTAATGGTTGCAGCCTGCTCCCAAGAGGAAATAAAATTTTTATGCGCAAGGACCCGAGCAATTTTTTTTCATACGAAAATACCTCCGTCATAATTTAAAAGTTTCACATCGGAAATTGAAAATCATGAAAGAAGTGTTTTCCGGTTTGCATTAAAAATTATCAGGTACAAAAAGGCTTCTGAAATTCTTATTGTTTTTTCTTATTGTTTTATGTAGGAACTCTTCAACAAATTTTCTGCCTGTTCTTTTGTCGGCAGTGCAGGAATTGCTCCTCTTTTGGAAACACTCAGTGCTGCTACCGCATTGCTGAATCTTATATAGGACTCAAGTTCCTGCTGAGTAAAATCATAGACAGATTCTTTCCGGGTAAGACTGAAAAGAAAAGCGCCAAAGAAACTGTCTCCTGCACCTGTCGTATCAACAGCTTCGGTTTTAAAACCTGCGACGGCTCCTGAAAAATTTGCGTCACCGTTCTTATAAGAATAATATGCTCCGTCTTTTCCCAGTGTAATTGTCACAAGCTTTACGCCCATTCCGTGAAGATTTTCTGCTCCGGTTTTACAGTCACATTCACTGCCGAAAAGAAGGTGGAGTTCTTCGTCACTGATTTTTACAAGGTCAGCATAAACGAAGAGACTCTTTATTTTTTCAAAAGCATTTTCTTTTCCGCGCCAAAGTGCTTCACGCCAGTTCGGGTCATAGCTGATCAGTCCGCCAGATTTTTTTACATGCACGATCGATTTTATTGTTGCTGTGCGTGCAGGTTCATCTGTCAGGCTAAGGCTTCCCACATGAAAAATTCTTGCGCCGTCCAGAACTGATTTATCAATTGACTCAAAATCAATCTGTGTGTCAGCTCCAGGGTTTCTGCAGAAAGAAAATGATCTCTCGCCGTTGGGTGCAAGTGTTACGAAAGCAAGGGTTGTGTGCTGGTGCTTTGTATACTGCATGAACGAAATGTCAACTCCAATATTCTTTAACACATTACGGACATCCGTTCCGAAGCTGTCATGACCAGTGCAGCCTATGAATGCACTTCTTCCGCCCAGTTTGCTTACGCAGCTTGCACAGTTTGCGGGAGCTCCTCCAATATTTTCTTCGTAGAGATTATTTTCTGCGGAACTCTTTCCGACGTATGTGAAGTCAATTAATATTTCTCCCAAAGATACAACATCATATTTCTTCATTGAATTTTCTCCTCAAATTTTCTTCGTGACTGAAATGCAAGACATAAATTCACTTTCGACGCTTATGAATGTAATCTGTCATTCAGGACGTCAGCAGTTTTCCTTGAGCCACAAAACTTCATAAGGTTCCAGCTCCACGGGACTGTAATTATTATATTCCCTTCCAGTCAGAATGTCTGTGCTGGTTCTGGTTCTGCTCCATGCTCCATTCCTGAAGTAAGCTTTATCTTCACTGAAGTTTGCGATCACATGGATTATGTTTCTTCTGAATGCAAAGACTCTTGAATCCTGCACATCATAAAAATCAATTTCATTTCCCCCGAGCATATTTTCTGATGCGCGTGCAGAAATTAATTTTCTCAGACATGAATTAAATTCCATCTGCTCTGGTGTAAGAAGTTCCGGAGAATTTTTATTTCTTGCAATTCTGTGAACCCATCTAGAATCGTAACTCTTTCCTGCATCTTCCCTGTAAGAATAATCGTTGAACACGGCATTTTCGTCTCCTGCATAAAGCAGCGGTATTCCAGGAAGCGCAAACAATGTTGCATACATCATCTTCATTCTGAGAAGAGCCATTCTTCTGTACAAGGAATTACCTGTTTTTTCGGCCTGCTCAAGTCCTGCAAGACTTGCCATTGTTCCGCATATACGGCAGTCTCCTGTACTAGGATTCAGCTGGAATGGTTCTCCGCAGGCAAAGCTTCCTTCAAAACGGTCAGTATAAAACCTGTTCAGAAATAGTCTGTGATCATAGGCGTTTATTCCCAGTTCCGCCGCATCTTCATCACTGAAGGTCCAGCCTATATCATCATGGCAGCGGATATAATTTATCCACGCGCAGTCACTGTTTATTGGCCAGCGCTTCTTCAGGGAGAGAGTCAGAAGCCTTGTATCACGTGTAGCAAGTGTTGACCAGAAAAGCGCCATCTGAAGAGGATTGTAACTTAGACGGCATTCGTTTCTGCTGATATATTTTACCACCTGATCAGGATGGACTATTGCTTCACTTTTGAACTGAAGTGAAGGTGCGACAATTTCTGCGACACATTCAAATGCGCTTATAAGTTTGTGTGCATTATCAAGACTTTCGCACACTGTATATTTTTCTTTCCATACAAAGGCCAGGGCGTCAAGGCGAAGTACATCTACTCCGAGATTTGCAATCTGAAGCATCTCACGGCACATGGCCAGAAAAACCTTCGGGTTAGAATAGTTCAAGTCCCACTGGAAACTGTTGAAGGTAGTCCAGACCCATTTTCCGGGATCCTCGTAATAGGTAAAGGAACCTCGTCTTACGGCAGGAAAAATTTCTCGCAACGTGGAATTCCATTCGTCAACTTCGGACTTGTCATCAAGCATGTAATAATAATTCTGAAACTCCGCGTCACCTTTTTTTGCTTTGAGTGCCCATTCATGTTCCTGGCTTGTATGATTGAATACAAAGTCCAGCACAAGCTTTATGTTGTTCTCGTGAAAAACCCTGGCAACATTTTTCAAGTCATCAACTGTTCCCAGGTTTTCCTGAACCTTCCTGTAACTTGAAATTGCATAGCCGCCGTCACTGTCCTCCTTCGGACAGTCAAACAAAGGCATAAGATGGATGTAATTTACGCCAAGGCTCTTGAAATATTCAACATCATCCACTAGATTCCTAAGATTACCGCTGAAAAGATCAACATAAAGCATCATGCCGACGGAAGATGATTTAAGATACCATCTTTCACTTGGGGAGGAAGACAAATATTCTTCATCAGCTTTCTTCAGGTCCGCCTTACGTTTTTCCGTTGCCTCTTCCATAAGTGAGATGACTTCATCCAGTATCCTGTAAAAATCCCAGCGACTTCCGTAAAGCTCAAACAATATTGCAGTAAGTCTCTGCATATTATTCTGCAACTGAACTTCGTACATACAATTACTCCCTAACACTTCCTGCAAGAAGTCCCTTCACAAAGAATTTCTGTAATCCAAGGAACACACCCAAAGGCAGAATCATGGAAACAAATGCGCCGGCAGTAAGCAAATGTCTGTCGGTTCCGCAAGTGCCTGCCATACTCATGAGCCTTGCAGTTACTGCTTCGGCTTTTTGTGCTGCACCGCTTAGAAAAACTAATGCGACGAGCATATCATTCCATACCCAGATGAACCGGAAGATTGCAAAGGAAGCAATGGCAGGAACGCTTAACGGAAGAATAAGTCTGACGAACATTGTAAAGTGACTGGCACCGTCCATGAAGATGGACTCAGGTATGCTTCTGGGAATTCCTGAAATGTAATTAAACATCATGTAGGTTGCAAGAGGCAGTCCGAATCCCGCGTGGGCAAGCCAGATTCCAAGGTAACTTCCGCTGAGGCCTATCCTCTGATAGTCACGGAGAATTGGAATGAGGCTTATCTGAAGAGGAACTACCTGAAGTGCGCAGAACCATGTCTTCAAGCCAGTCCGTTCCAGGCCATCCTGATGCGGCACCTGATTCAAATCCTGCTGTCCACGGAGAAATACCGTCTGAAACCATAGTCTCCTCAAGTGCACGAAGTTCATCCCATGCAGAAGGAACCTTGTATCCGCGTCTTTCCAATTCGGCCTTGTTGTATCCGACAAAGCTCTTTGCATTTACACGGTGAAAAACTCCATAAGTTTCGCCTTCGTAGCTTCCTAGATTCTTAAAGACTTTTGCATAATTTTCATCGACGCGTGAAACGACATTCCGGGGAAGAGTCTTAAGATAACCCTGCCGCTTTAGAAGCAGTTAAAAAACTCTCCGGCATCTTTAAAATATTTTTCAGGAATGCCCCTAAAATAAAAAAACTGCAGGACGCAAACAAAAATAATGAGCAGTACATCTCCAAAAATTGCAATTCCCGGAGATAACCGGGAACAATAAATTCCTGCCAAAAAAAACGCAAAACTTACTTGCTATTAACTTCCGCCATAAGGGACTCATAGAACCCCGGATAATCTTTCTGAAGTCTTACAGGCCTTCCCTCTGCATTAAGGAAGCAGTGTTCAGACAAAGCCGTGCATACAGTCTTGTTGCTTCCAAGAAGATGCATCTCATATTCTATGTAAAGCCTTACTCCTGTGAACTCTTTTGCTGAAACTGAAATTTCAACTTCATCATCAAAAGTTGTTGAGCTCCTGTAATTGCAGCTTAGCGAAGTTACAGGAGAAACCAGGCCCGTCTCCTCAAGTTTACGGAATCCCCAGCCGATCTGGTCAAGGAAGTCAACTCTCGCCTCTTCCATCCAGCGTATGTAATTTGAATGATGAGTTATTCCCATCTTGTCTGTTTCGTAATATTTTACTTTATGTCTGTACAGTTTCATAGCACCCTCAGCCTTACATTTTTAAGAAATTTGTCATTTTCATTTTACTTAAAACTGAAAAAAAATGCAATAAATTTAAAAATTTCAACAAAAAAATTCAAAATTCATGTCTTATATCCTATCATTGATTTAAAAAATATGATTTAATTGAATGAATCTTAAAATTTGTTTTAAGCGGAAAAACTTTTTTAAGACTTCTTTATTAGCGGGAGGCTCTGTAAACTGTAATTTTTAGAGAATCCCTAATCTTGGTTTTAATTTAAGAAAGGTCATTGATGCGTAGCAAAAAAATATTTATTGCATTTATTATAACATTGGTGGAAGTTCTCTGTCTGTGTTTCTACACAAGATTCCTGGTGAAAGGTTATACCAGGGACGAAAGGAATTTATTTTTTGAAAACGGATGCGACACGGGTGACAAAGTTCTGATCAAAATAATAAAAAACAAGGACAAGCAGTGGGGAGAATCCCCTACATTTGAATTCTTCCAGATGGACTGCAGGATTATAAACAGGGACGACAAAGATACAGTAAGCAACTGGGAACTCTGCATTGAAGTCCCTAAGGGAACCTACATTGAAAGTGACAAATCAACATGGAATGCAAAATTTGAGATTCTGGAAGACAAGCTCTATATCAGACAGTTCTACGACGAAGAGTCAAACTCCATATCATTTGATGAAAAAGACTATTTTGTTCTGCCTGAAAGTTCCTACGGATTCGGCTGTATTCTTCATACACCTATAGGATGGGCACCGGAAAGCGCGAACCTGTATTTCAAATATACACCCTACTATTCCTTCAGGCAGTCTGAATATGCTACATACATAACGCTCACACTTGTCTGCCTTATTCTGATGACGATAACTTATATCATCGTAAAGCAGTTCAATTATATGGAGCTCCAGAAGATAAACGAAAAGAACAGCATCTTCATGGAAGAATTCCTAAAACTCCTTGCCTATGCAATGGAAGCTACAATTCCACATGCAAACGGCCACAGCGAACGGGTTGCAATATATTCAAAAGAAATAGCACGCCGCATGAAACTTAACTCAAAGGCATGCCACGATATTTATTACTGCGCACTCTTCCATGACATGGGAAAATTTATTTTGCCTGAAGAAGTTCTGAACAAGAAGGAAAAATTTACGCAGAAGGAAGCCCAGATAATGCATCTCCATTCTGAAATCGGGGGAGACATATTCGAATCCTTTAAATTAATGCCGTACATCGGGAACATTATACGCCATCACCATGAATTCTTTGACGGAACAGGATATCCTGACGGACTTAAAGGCGAAGATATTCCTCTGTATTCAAGGATAATATGCGTTGCAGAAGCCTTTGACTCCATGACAGTGGACAGATGTTACAAGGACAAGCTGTCGCTGGAAGAAATTAAAAAAGAATTACTCACATATTCAAACTCAAGATACGATCCTGCTGTCACGGCAATTCTTATCACAATGATTGAAGAAGAAGTTGCACCTGTAAATGTATCAGGCGGCCAGGACCTTTCAAAATATCTTTCAGTACACAAGAATTTCATGAACTGATTTTTATGGCAATAAAAAAAGGCTGTCCCAGAAGTTCTATCGTTATGAGCCTGTAAGGACAACTTTTTTTTGCTCAAATTCAGACTCCGGTTCCATGAAAGGAACTGCTGAAAATGACACAGTCCTTGAGCAGCGGAAAAAACAGAAGAAGGAACAAAAAATATGAAGGGAACCTCTAAAAATTACAATTCTTGGAGGTTCCCCTGAAAACGGGATATTCTTAGCCCTGTAATTTCAGGAATCAAAATTCGCAATCATCTCTGAAAAAAATTTTCCGGAGATGCCCTGCATCTATTTCCCCATCATTTTTTCAACTCTTTTCCTGCAGACAATGAAAGCCGGAACAAGGAACAGGTCCGCAAGTATCCATGCCAGAGGCGAAGCAAGACCTGCACTGTTGAAGCCGAACACAGGAACCATGAAAATCCCCATCAATGTTCTTGCAATCATCTCGAACACACCAGAAAGGATTGCAAACATGCTGAATCCCATTCCCTGGATCATGAACCTTATTATGTTCACACCTGCAAGCAGAATATAGGCTGAGGCATTTTCAAGTAGATAAATCTTTGCCATGCGTATGACTTCTGGCATGGAGGAATCTATGAACAGAACAAGCAGATACTGCCCCGCAAAGAAATAAAGTACAAAGATGATTAGTGAATACACGGAACCGATTATCATGCTGTCACGGACACCTTCCCCAAGACGCTCCGTCTTTCCTGCACCAGTATTCTGTCCGCCGAAGGTTGCCATTGTTGTACCGAGAGCATCAAATACGCTGCAGAAAAAAGCGCTGAGTCTCTGTGCGGCTGTACAGGCAGCAACTGCAGAGGACCCCAGAGTGTTAATGGAAGTCTGCAAAATTACGCTTCCTATTGCTGTAATTGAATACTGAAGTCCCATAGGTATTCCAACTTTGCATAAAGTTCCGCAGTGATGAAGGGAGAACACCTTCTCTTCCTTAGCTGCCCTGAGAATATCAAACCTTGACTTCATGAATACCAGACAGGCAGCGCCCGCAATCCCCTGGGCAATGACAGTTGCAAGTGCAGCTCCCTCTATACCCCAGCCGAAGATCTTTATGAACACAATGTCCATTGAAATATTCAGTACGGAGGACAGGACCAGAAAGAACACAGGAGTCCTGCTGTCACCCATTGCACGCAGAATTCCAGCCGTTATGTTATACAGAAAAATAACAGGAATGCCAGCGAAAATTATGCGGATATACTTTGCAGCTCCGTCCACAATATCATATGGTGTCTGCATAAGAAGAAGCAGAGGTTTGCAGAAAACAACAGTGAGCACTGCCATGAGCACCGAAAAGAAGATACTCAGATAAACAATGTTGCTCATAAGGGAGCGCATCGTAGAAAAATCTTTGGCACCAAATTTCTGTGCAACAGGAATGGAGAATCCCGAACAGAGCCCAGAAACGAAGCCTATGATAAGAAAGTTTACGGCACCTGTTGAACCTACAGCCGCAAGGGACTGTACGCCAAGAGTTTTGCTGACAATTATTGTGTCCGTAACATTATAGAACTGCTGGAAAAGATATCCCAGTAAAACGGGAACAGAAAATCCGAGGATAAGTTTAAAAGGATTGCCTTCAGTTAACTGCTTAGTCATACTGAAGGCAATTCTAAACACAAAAAATATTTTATGTCAATTATAGGTTACACCCAAAAACTGCGATTTTTGGATGTAACCTTAAAGGCCCGATGTTTTAGGCCCTGTAATTCCAAGGACCAAACTTCGCAGGCATATCTAAAAAATCCCTGAAAAACTGTAAATTCAAGAATGATCCGGAAAATGCGGAAGCGAATAAAAAGCTGCTACGGACATTCTACGGATTGCCTGAAGAAAAGGGGCACACGAAGGTCAGACAAAAAGATGTTGACGCAAGGTGGACTAAAAAACTCATTAAGGATACAAAAATCATGTGGGAACAGATTCTGGGTATGCAGGAAAGGAAGATACATTTTCAGAAGAAGTTAAGGAAAATGTGGAGTCTGTAATCCGCGACAGGGCTTGCAGAAATATACATCTGACAACATTACAGTCAGGTACCGTAAAACTCTTGCATTTTTCAGTACCTGACTTACGAATCTGTTTTACAGAATGCGCAGATACAGGACTCTGAACGCGATTCAGATTTATTTCTTCCGGAACCCTTAATTCGATCAGGATTCCAGAAGAAAATGCAGGACGGGAAATATGTCATTATTCTCCAGTTTTTCAAAATTCTGTACTCCAGTATTGACCAAAGTGATAAAATCGATTTCTTAGAGCCGTCCCATAAAATAACCTTTGATTACTGAAGGTCTACTATTCAACTACATCGTAGCTCAAAGGAATACCGTAGAACTTTTCGTAAACTTCCTGCCATTCCTTGTAGTTTTCGTTCATCATGTACTGCACGTTATCCTGGCGGGAATATTCTTCCTTAGGAAAAACCGGCTTGCATATATGAAGAGTATAATGCTGAGCATAGAAGCCGTCATTGTCAAGAACATCACTGTCCTTTAAAGTGATGAACACCGGAATGACAGGAACCTTTGCCTTTGCCGCGAAAGTATAGGCCCCCTTCTTCAAAGGCTTAGGCTTTCTGTAGTTCCACCACATGCTCTGTTCAGGATAGATGAGGACATAGTTTCCTTCCTGCAGAAGCTTTTGTGTAGAATTCATGAATTCATTCATGGTACGGTGATTAGAACTAAGAGGCAAAGTGTTGCATCTCTTCATGATATATCCGTAGAATCCCGGATAAGATGTATAGTTCGCTTCACTGATTACACGGAAGAATCTACCCTTATTGCCCTTCCTGAGAAGTTCATCATGGACGCTCTGAATTGCAAAGCTGTCAAATGCGTTGAAATGGTTACATGTAATGACTGCACCGCTGTTAATGCATTCAAGATTCTCAACGCCTTCAACACCGTCAATATAAAGCTGGTTAGACTTGATAAGCTTTTTCAAGAATTTCCTGCAGGCACGGAAAGCAAATTTTGCTGCAATCCTGCTCGAAAGCTTCCTTCTCATGTAATCAACTTCACCAGGTTCAATAGGTCGGCCCGGAATATCATCTTCAACATCCTTGTCGAAAAGACACAGGCGTTCATATTCCCTGATCTTTTCAACAATTTCAAGGCGGTTCCTGTTTGCCTTTTCAGGATCATAACCGATTGTATTGTCATTAAGCTTCCGGAGCTTCTGACGGCGGCGGAGAAAGTTGTCGCTTCTGTTTGTTTCAGCTACAGCAGTTTCCTTAAGACGCCTTGCACCTTCAGCATCACGAATCTTTGATGATTCAGGGTAATTAACAAGGTCACTGTAAATTGAATCATAAACTGAAGTCTTCTTTGCGTATTCCCAGAAGAATTCCTTGTAAGGACAGTCATCATAATGCCAAGGCTTTCCTACCATAAGATAGTGGAGAAGCTTTATTTCTTCAGGCCTGTAGTCATATTTGAAAATAACTTCAAAGTTCCAGTAGTTTTCAATCCAGAGAATGTGATCCTTGCAGATGAAGTTAAGATAGTCCTCGTCCTGTGTGACAACAAAATCATACTCATGAAGAAGATGGATGAACTGGTCAAGAACCTTCTGTGCACGGAACTGGCGACAGTTAATGAGAAGCATACCGGCATTGAAATACCAGTTCCTGTCAAGACCGATGCACTGTTCAACATAGGTACCGAATTCATCAACCTGCATCATAGCCTGTTCATGACATGCACCTACATAATTATCGCCCAGATCATGGTTATACAGTTCAGATATATCTCCGCGGATAACCATGTCGCTGTCCAAATAAATTGCCTTATCATACTGGGGGAACATTTCCGAAATGAAAAGTCTGAAGTATGTGGTCTTTGAATAATAATCCCTGACAGGCATCTTGTATGCAGTCTGCTTGAGATAATAACTTACATCATCAAAACTGATTCTGAATCCGTCTTCTGCAAGATCAAGGGTAGCCTTTTCCATTTCACGGCTCATCTTTGTATAGAGAATATGAATATCATAGTCATAATCCCTTGACGCATTTTCCTTAAGAGATGTGATTGCAACGATTGTAAATTTTACAAAATTATCATCACAGGCAAAAAAAACTGGAATAATCTGTTTAGCCATTTTAGTTTCCTCTATTTTCGTTATTTTTATTTTTCCGTTCACATATTTTCAGCAAAGTATACAGACGCGGATTGTTATATCTTAAAATTCCGATAGGCAGAAAATTCAAGAAAGCATTGATTATTGCTATGGGAAGTGCAATTATTTTCCAGTAAGGCGGAATGAACAGCAGAATCAGGAAACCGAATACAACATCCAGGATATGGCATACAACCCCGTAATTTGCCTCAAGAATATAATGCTTAATATATTCAGGGTCCTCAGGATCAGAAACATGACTCTTTGAAAAATTAGTGAACATTCCCAGTTCCACTACATGGTCCTTCCAATATTTAACCCCAAGTCCCTTCCAGAAATTCAGGGACCTCTTTGAAGGATGAAAATGTCCGCTGTCATACCTGAAATACTTTTCAGGAAGATGCCTGGCTATAAACGCAAACAAACCGTCCACCAGAATCACTGCAACAGTAAGAAGTTCCGTATATAAAATAACCTTAAAATATGTCAGTCCGGGGTAATTTCCCACAGAAAACAAACAGTTGAAAAGGCAAATAAAAAAATCGCCACCCAAAATAAAAATCAAATACATTACCATAATTTTTTCCTACCGCGACAACTTAGACAGCGGCTGATAAAAATAGTTGCAAAAAAAACAAAACTTTTAACAAAAACTACGGGCATCTCCAGGTATTGCAATTTTAGGAGGCCCCATATGAAGAGACTCTTATTATTCTGTTTTTTACAGGCTGCCTGACCTTTACAGTCTTCAGCCAGCCGTCAGCATGTCCTTCAGTGCCTAATTGATTAAGGGTTTTAGAATTATTGCTAATTTTTTTAAATTGAATTAAAATATCTTCCTGTGAGTATGAACAGCAATAATATATGCCGTGTTGACGGTGAAAAAATTAGTATCCAGGGTGCCAGGGAGCACAATCTCAAGAACATCAGCGTAGAGCTTCCCCGCAACAAGCTTGTTGTGATAAGCGGTCTCAGCGGATCAGGAAAGTCTTCGCTTGCATTTGACACTCTTTTTGCGGAAGGCCAGAGACGCTATATGGAAAGCCTTTCTTCGTACGCGAGACAATTCCTTGGAAGAATGGACAAACCTGATGTTGATCTCATAACAGGTCTTTCCCCTGCTATTTCAATTGAGCAGAAGACTACTCATAAAAACCCCCGCTCAACCGTAGGCACTGTCACAGAAATCTACGACTACTACAGGCTTCTCTACGCCAGAGTCGGTAAGGCTCACTGTCCTAACTGCGGAATGGAAATCAAGGAACAGTCCGTGGACCAGATCATAGACACAATTCTTTCGTGGGACGAAGGAACAAAACTTACACTCCTTTCACCCGTTATCAGAGGAAAAAAGGGTGAGCACACAAAAGTGATTGATGATGCAAAGAAGGCAGGCTTCGTGCGCGCAAGAATTGACGGTCTCATGGTAGAGCTTGATGATTCCATAAAACTTGACAGGCAGAAGAAACATACAATAGAAATCATTGTCGACCGTATAGTCATAAAGGAAGGAATCCGCAAAAGACTTGCAGATTCTGTTGAGACGGCCCTAAAAAGTTCCAACGGAATTCTCATTGCCCTCCGCAGAGTTGTAAAAACTGATGAGCTTTATGCAAAGATTGCCGCCGGGTATGAAGCAAAGGGCAGAAAATATGACAAGGACGCCGACTACATAGAGGAGGAAGTTTTCTTCTCACAGAAAAACTCCTGTCCTGACTGCGGCATTTCCATTCCGGAACTTCAGCCGCGGCTTTTCTCCTTCAACAATCCATTCGGAGCGTGCCCTGACTGTACAGGTTTGGGTGAGAAACGAGAATTTGACAGAAAACTTATTATGCCTGACGAAGAGCTGAGCTTTGCGGACGGAGCACTTGCCCCATACAATCCTGATTCAGCATGGAACGATTCAATGTTCACGGCAATCTTCAAATTCATGGGCTCTTCAACAGATACTCCTATGAATGAGCTCACAATGAAGCAGAAGGACATTCTGTGGAACGGAAGCGGAAATGAAAGCATAAAGTGGATATACAACAAACAGAGCGGTGAAGGAAAGAGCACATATAACCGTCCATGGGCAGGAATCATGGCAGACCTTAGAAGACGATACACGGAAGCATGGGGAGAAAATGCCCGTGAGTCCATGGAAAAGTATATGTCCCGCTGCGAATGTAACGCCTGTAAAGGAAAAAGATTAAGACAGGAAGCACTCTGCGTTACAGTCGGTGACAAAAATATATGGGACCTTACAGAGCTCTCTGTTTCTGATACGATCAGGTTCTTTGAGGAACTGAATCTCACTGAAACGGAAAAGAAAATCTCCGCACAGATTTTAAAGGAAATCACATCAAGACTTTCCTTCCTCAAGAACGTAGGACTTGAATACCTTACACTCCAGAGATCAGCCGCAACCCTTTCAGGCGGAGAGGCACAGCGAATAAGACTTTCAACCCAAATCGGCTCAGGTCTTACGGGAGTAATGTACATTCTTGACGAACCTTCCATCGGTCTGCACCAGAGAGACAACCAGCGACTGATAGACAGCCTCCTTTATCTGCGTGACCTCGGAAACACAGTAATTGTTGTTGAACATGACGAACAGACTCTTCAGACTGCAGACTGGCTTATTGACATCGGACCGGGCGCTGGTGTTCACGGCGGAACTGTCATGGCAAGCGGAAGTCCGGAATTCGTGAAGACCGTGGAGAAAAGCATTACGGGCCAATATCTTGCAGGCAAAATCAGAATGCCTGTTCCTGCAGAACGCAGAAAGGGCAACGGAAACTTCATAAAGATTCAGGGAGTAACTGAACACAACCTGAAAAACATTTCAGCTGAAATTCCTTTGGGAACTTTCACCTGTATAACCGGTGTTTCCGGAAGCGGAAAATCAACTCTCCTTAACGATGTATTCTATCCTGCGGCAAGCAACACTGTAATGGGAACTGAATATCCTGCAGGGGAATGCAAAAAGATTACAGGCCTTGAAACAATAGACAAAGTTATTAACATTGACCAGAGCCCCATCGGAAGAACCCCGCGTTCAAATCCTGTAACCTACATAGGCGTATTCGACAAAATCCGTGAGCTCTACGCATCACTTCCAGAAGCAAAGGCAAAGGGATACAAGGGCGGACGATTCAGCTTCAACGTAAAGGGCGGACGCTGCGAAAACTGCCAGGGTGCAGGTACGATTACAATTGAAATGAACTTCCTGCCCGATGTTTTCATCCAGTGCGACGTGTGCCACGGAAAAAGATTCAACCAGGAAACTCTTGACGTTCTCTACAAGGGAAAATCAATAAGCGATGTTCTTGACATGACAATCGAGGACGCTGCAAATTTCTTTGACAGCATACCTCATATTGCAAGAAAGCTTCAGACATTGAAAAATGTAGGACTTGGCTACATAAAGCTCGGACAGAACGCACTCACACTTTCAGGTGGAGAGGCCCAGCGTGTAAAGCTTGCGGCAGAACTTTCAAGACCTTCAACAGGCAGGACACTGTACATTCTTGACGAACCTACAACGGGACTTCACTTTGTTGACATCAAGCAGCTTATGGATGTTATACAGAAACTTGTTGACAAAGGTAATTCAGTTGTAATGATCGAACACAACATTGATGTCATCTGCCAGGCTGACTACATCATTGACCTTGGACCAGAAGGCGGATGCAACGGCGGACAGATTATCGCTACAGGAACTCCTGAAGAAGTTAGCAGGAACCCTAAGAGCTACACAGGAAAATATGTAGCCGAAATGCTTGAACGAGAAAAATCAAGGGACGGTAACAGAAATTAAGTTCGTCACTGATAATTCTGCAGAAGATATCTGCGGTACAAAATTTAAATCAGAAAATCATTCCGGGCCCGGTCAAAAATATAAGACATTGCAACAACCCAGAAGTGACAATGCAGTTCCGGAAAAACAGGAGGCTCATGGAAACAGGAAACAGTTTTCCATGAGTGTCCTTCAAAACAAACAAAAAGCAAGGTGCAAATAAAATGTATATGATAAACGGACTTCAAAAAAAAATAATTCTTCTTCTGGAATTTTTATTTGTTCCCTTCCTTCTGTCCGCCCAGGTTTCTACAATAAAAATTGAAAGTGCAAACAAAACTGAATATGTGAAAGATGAAACCAACGGTACAGAAAAAATTGTCCTTACGGGAAGCGTAAAACTTTCTGTAACAAAAGACTCCTCATCAATAGAAATTACGGCAAGCAACATTACCTTTGACCGCAGCACGTCAATGCTGTATGCAGAAGGAAATATCCGGCTCAGCAGCACAATGTCCGGTGACAAGCAGAACATCAGTGCCCAGAGTCTGCTTCTGAATACAAACACAATGGAAGGTATTTTTGACGGAGGAAAAGTTCTTCAGGTTTCTACCGATGCGATAAATGTTCCTTCTGGATCAAGCCTTGTTGTTTTTGCGGATCTTATCGGCCGTGATTCATCAGAAACAATTGCCTTCAAGGATGCCACATTAAGTTTCTGCGGAGATGATGATCCTCACTGGAAAATAAAGGCTTCAAATATTTGGCTTCTTCCCGGCGGAGAATTTGCTTTCTTTAATTCACTGCTCTACATCGGAAACATTCCTATCATGTGGCTGCCGGCATTTTATTATCCTAAGGATGAACTCATTTTCAATCCCACGTTCGGCTACGACACCCGCAAAGGTTACTACTTCCAGACAACAACTTATTTGCTGGGAAGAAAGGGTCTTGATTCTGGAAGCTCTTCATCTTCATCGGCTGATGAAATTTCTTCAGACCTTTATAATTTCATACGCTCCACAACATTGAAGGAACAGGTACGGGAAGGTCTCGTACTTCATAATCTGAACGAAGACTATAAAGGTGACACAACAAATTTTCTGAAAGTCAAAGCAGACTATTACACAACTCTGGGAGGAATGATCGGTATTGAAGGTGTATACAAACCTTCATCTTCCTCTGTCCAGAACATATCAGGGTTCCTTGACGTAGGATTCAGCCGGACAGTATTCATGAATTCCTCAACAAATTCTTATATGCCTTACTCAAACAAGAATAAAGTCTACTGGGATAAAACAGATTTCTTCGGACTCAAACTTCCTATCAGATACGGTGCCGAATTTAATTTCTCTGTCTCGAAGCCATTTAATTTTTCTCTGTCACTTCCTTTCTATTCCGACCCCTACTTTATAGCAGACTTCGGTGAACGTAGTGAATATATGGACTGGATCGGATTTCTTATGAGCTCCGCCAGCTCAGATACGACAAGCACTTCCGTAACAGGAAAAAGTTCATTCACATGGAATGCAAACGCGTCGCACAATTTTACGGTTCCAAAATATTTGGACCCATACATTACAGCGATTTCCCTTTCAAGCTTGAATTCCTCCGTAGTATTCGGAATGAAATCTACAACAAACTTTGATACTGAAACCAGCGACGACTGGAAATATTATACTCCATTTAGAAGTTTTTATTATCCATCACAGGTCGTACCTTTTTCCGTTTCAGGAAGAATTGCAGGAACAATTTTACAGTACAACAGCAAACAGAATTCTTCATCCGCAGCAAAACCGAACTTTCCGTTCCCGCTAATTGTTCCCAAAAAATTTACTGATCCGGATGAAGACAAGGCTTCCGGTGAAAGTAAAACAGAAAAGGAAAACGCAAGTGAAGAAACTTCAGAAGAAAAAGAAGAACCGATGTTTGCAGCAGAAAAGCTTCCGGATCTTGCACACCCTTCAGCTTCTCTTACAAATTTTTCCGGTCTTGTATACACTCTTGATTATTCTGTGCAGCCGAGCATTTCTTCCCAGCTCAACTATAATTCTGAAAAGCTTAACAGCTCTTCAGACTTCAAATGGAATGAACTGCAGTCCTCTCTTTTTCAGATGAAAGCTCCCGCATCAATTTCAAGCTCACTCAGCTACAGAAACAGTTTTCTTACCATGAGCAATACTTTTAATATTTCGCCGGCATTTCAGAATCATCCAAACCTTGACGGCTATGATGATTCTGCAAAAAATGAAATAAAAAAAACAGACCTGAGAGCAACATCTCTTTCCATTACAAACTCAAATTCTGTTTCATTCAAACCTTTCATATACAATCCCGTCTTCAAGGATACAGGTTTAAGCTGGGATACAAATTTAAAAATACTCCAGACAAAATTCCTGGATGACATTAATAATCCTGAATGGGAATACATGGTTTTTGATGTAACGGACAAAGAAAAGTTTACAAAAAACAATCTGAGTGCAACACTCGGTGCACAGATTGCTGATAATTATTCCCAGACACTCACACTTACAACGACACTTCCTCCACAGACAGACATCTACAGCGGAACCCTGAACCTTACGTTCCCGTACAGTTCCTTCAGCCTGTCATCCGGAATTGAAAAGAATCCTGAAACTTCCGAATGGGAATTCCAGCCTTTCAGACAAAGCTTCAGCACAAAACTTTTCGGTTCATTAAATCTAAGTGAATCATTCAATTACAAAATCGAAGAAGACTATGCAGATTCTCTCAGACTTTCTGCTGTATGGAACAAATTTAATTTCTCATACACAATGGCATATACTTACAAATATGATTTTGATTCAGAAAAGGGATGGCAGGTTTCTACAGAAAAAGAATTTCTTCCAGAAACACTCAGCGCTGTTTATTCAACAAGCGGCAGCACATTCAGGTTCTGGAAAAACAGAATTTCACTTACACCCGGAATGAATACGTCACTTGTTTATGACTGTCTGCGCCCTACGAACAGTTACTTCAAGTTTGTGCCTTCACTGAATTTTACGATAAATGATTTCCTGAAACTTTCATTCAGTTCAGAGTCAAAGAACTCCGTGATCTACAGATATTTCCAGAACGAAAATTCCCAGATAAGGCTTAACGGAGAAACAAATATGTTCAGGGACCTCCTTAATTCATTTGCTTTCTGGGGAGACGGAATATTCTATGACCCGAACAAAACCTTGCGAAAGAATTCCGGATTCAAACTGAAAAGCCTAAAGATGACTCTCACCCATGAACTTTGTGACTGGGATCTGAGCGCATCTTATTCAATAAGTCCAAGACTGGTTACCGTAAACGGAAAAAGCCAATATAACTTTGACCCGTACTTTACACTGGCAGTCACATGGAAACCAATGTCAGCAATGAAAGCGGAAATTGTTGACAACTACGGGGAATGGCAGTTGAATCCGTAATTTTTTGTGCTACAATAAAAATTAGGGCATCTATAAAAGTATTTTTTAGAGATGCCCATTATAATCCAAAATTCTTAAAAGGTGAGGTTACATCATGGGAGACGGAGAAAAGAAATCAAATTTAGGAAAATCATTTCTTGATTTCATTGACAAAAGTGTCGAGGCAGGGAAAAGAAGCTTTGTTTCAGCAAGTGCAGCTGTCGCTGATTTCGGAGACAAATCCGTGCAGCGCATTGAACTTTCCCAGTTCAAAACAAAAAAAAATAAGCTTCTGACAGATCTTGGCGAAACGATATACAAAACCTATAAAGAATCAGACACTCAAAATCTCCCTGATGAAGCAATAAAACTAATCAGTGAACTTGAAAAGATTGAAGCTGAAATCAAAAATCATGAAGACTCTTTGAAGGAAGCTGAAGAAAAAAAAACAAGGGCCAGGGAAGAAAGGAAAGCTGAAAAGGCTGCAGCAAAATCAGAATCATCCGGAAGCTCAGGAGAAATTGTTGTAGAAATTTCTGATGCTGATGATGAATCTGAAACAAAGGAAACGGAAAGCGGACAGTCCGAAAAGGACAGCTGAACTTTATTACCAGATGCTGCATAAAACATCAGGCTGCATAAATCCTGGCTACCCGGAAGCAGTCAGTTGAATTGAACTGCAAATTTAATAAAAATTTGCAGTTTTTTTTTATTTCCTGACACACAAAATGGTAATAAAAATTTTTTGCATTACAATCAGAATATAATGGCATCTTTAAAAATTACAAATTCCAGAACGCCCAATATTTTTTTGAGGTAAAATCCAAAAATTGTAATTTTTAGGGATAACTTTGAAAGCAAGATGTCTTAAACATTGTATTTTCAAAGATTAAAATTCATAGGCATCTTTAATAATATTTTTTTGGAGAGGCCCTTAATCTGATAAAATAAACCTGCTGACATCAAAACGGAGAAATATATGCACAAAGAAAGCCTGTTTAACCATATACTCAGAGTATGCCTTATTCCACTTATTCTGACTGTAATTGCATTGGGTGTAGTTTTTTCATTACTTGTAATTCAGAGTTCCAGAGGAGGATTAAGATCATCCGGTGAAGTTTCTCTTGAAAAAATAGAAAGCAAGATTCAAAATTCCCTTAAGGATTCAACAAATTTCATAAGCGGAATTGCATACGGCCTTGAAGATGATTTTGAAACCCACAGGGCAAAAGGAATGATAAACGGCTTTTCGAAATTCAATCCCAAGATTTTTTATTTCTATTTCGTCTCCGAAAAAAATATTCATGAGCCTGGAGGTATTTTCATTGACTCGTCAGACTGGCATCCAGATAAATCATGGAGTCCGTACACAAGAGAATGGTACAAGCTTGCAAGCGAAAACCGGAACATCATAAACTATACGGAACCATATATTGACGACAAGACGGGCACTCTTATTATTACAGCCTCAAAATGGACTAACGGAAACCATGGAACAATGACCGGAGTCCTGGGCATTGACATCAACATCAATGACTTCAGGGACATTGCCGGTGACATTCAGGTCTCAAAGAATTCAACCGGATACCTTGTCACAAATGACGGGACATACATTACAAATGATGATACAAATGCGATAATGAATAAGAACTTCTACGATGACCACAGCTTCATAGGCAAGGAGAATTTCAGATCGTTGATAGAATCCGTAGACGGAAAGATTCATTTCATAGACGGAAAATATTACATAGGAATCCGCCATATAGAGGGAACCCCTTACAACATTATCATAGAAGGACCTCTATCAGATGCCACTGATGACTTCTATAAAACCTTATTCAATCTTTCACTGATCATACTCGGAGTTATAGTGGCCCTGTCCACCATCATATTCATTCTTTCAAGATTTCTTGGCAAAATATTCAAGGAACTTGCTTCAGACTGCCATACACTTGCAGAAGGTGACTTCACTGTTAAAATAAAGAATTACAGCGTAAACGAAGCCCAGGTTCTGGGAGACGGATTCCGGAATTTCATAAGCAATGTAAGCGGTCTTCTGAAAAACATTTCAACTACATCAGATGATATGGAACATTCTTCAGTTTCTCTTGGAGAGGTTTCAGGAAAAATAAATGAAGCTGCAGATTCTACGAGTTCTTCAATTGACGGAATGTCTCAAATTATTGTAGAAGACATGGAGGCTGTAAATTCTGTAAACAATGCCGTAAGCAATATTGTTAATAAAACAAAAAATCTTTCTTCTGAAATAGAGACCCAGAATACAGTAATTGAAGAATCCAGCATGAATATTGAAAAAATAATCAGCCAGGTTGCAACTGTAAGTGAAACAACTGAAACTGCTATGAACAGCACAAAAACTCTTGTAAAATCTGCTTCCGAAAACAAGGAACTCATTAACAGGTACACACAGGAAATTCTTGCTGTCAAAGAAGAATCAGGAATGCTCATGGAAATGAACCGTGTAATTTCTGCAGTCGCCGAACAGACTAATCTTCTTGCCATGAACGCAGCCATTGAAGCGGCACATGCAGGGGAAGCCGGAAAAGGATTTGCCGTTGTTGCCGATGAAATTCGTAAACTTGCAGAAACTACATCAAAGCAGGCAAAAGATTCTGAACAGTCACTGAATTCTATCCAGAGCAAAATTGCTTCAATCGCAGACTCCTCTGTTGAAGTTGAAAATTCCTTCGGCACTACAATCGACCACATCAACTCCATTGACAGGATTGTAAAAAATCTGAAAGAAATTTCAGAGGAACAGAATTCCCAGGCAAAGGAAGTTTCATATTCCCTGGACAAAATCAAGGCCAGTACAGCCAATGTACGAACAAATGCGGAAAGTATTTCTGATACAACGAAAGAAACTTTCAGCATCTGTGAAAAGCTTGAGGAAATGTCAAACCGCGTAGACATTGAACTTAAACGCTGCCGTGACCAGTCATCTCAGATGACATCCGCTGCGGAAGATATTAATTCAGTAAGCCTGCAGGTAAAGGAATATACGAATGCCCTTAACGAATTCATTAATACATTCAAGATCTGATGTCTTGTTCAGGTCTTCATCATTGAAAACAAAAAATGCCGCTGGTCCGGAAAACTTATTACCGGTACAGCGGCATCATCATTTTAAAATTCAGGCAGCATCCTTTTTGCTAAATTCATTGATGAACTCCATTGGACTTCATTACTGGTAGCAACGAACGTAATCCACATACATGTGCCATGGAACATTTGTAAACTGTCCTGCGTTATAAATTCCTGTAAACTGTCCGCCCATTGCAAAGTTGAAGAGAATATAGAAAGGTGCATTGAAACAATCTGTTCCGTTTGCAGCATTACCTGTATCGCATGCCATCACCTGAATTCCGTCAACATAAAAGCGGATCTGTGTTGCTGACCATTCAATTCCATAAATATGCCACTGAGAAACATCCAGATTATCCATTACGTTCCAGAAATTGTTATCTGATGTCTGTCCCCATGAAGCATGATTGTATCCTGAACCAGTATTTTTTCCGTTACCGTTCCAGTGGCAGGTCTCGAATACGAACCTGTCATTGTTTGAGTGTTCCATGATATCAATTTCACCGCAATACGGCCAGATGCCGTTTGAACCGGTTCCCAGCATCCAGAATGCAGGCCATGAACCTGTTCCCTGGTCAGTCCTGAGACGTGCCTCAATTTTTCCGTACTGGAATTCCTTTAATCCTTTTGAAAGAAGTCTTGCAGAATCAAGACTAGCATCAGCGGTGATAGTCATTACACCGTTACCGACACTTACATTGGCACCGTCTGTATAATTTTCAAGCTCACTGTTTCCCCATCCGTTGTTTCCTGTATCAAATGTCCAGTTGCTGCGGTTCAAAGTGTTTCCTTCGAATTCATCAGACCATACAAGGTTTGTATAAGATTTTCCGGAGCCAATGAAATATCTTCCGTTGCCTGTAACACTTTTTCCGTCTGTAGCACCGGCCATAAGTGAACCGCCGGATGTTTTTCTTCCAGTTCCTGTTGTCATTGAATCAGAAATCTTTGTGATGAACCACTTCTGTGCATCAGTTCCGTTCCAGGTCCAAAGCTGAACATTTGCTCCGTCATCTTTTGAAGCGCCTGCAACATCCATGACAAGTCCCGAATGCTTGTTCACAATCTTGAAGGAAGAGTCTCTCTGGATTACAAATTTCCACATCTGGTTTGACTGTCCGTATCCAAGGTCCCACTGAAGAATATTTGTACCGTCTGTTGTTCCCCAGTCATTACCGTCAAGGGCATAACCTGAATATTTATTTATAATATAATAATATCCGTTACCCGCGTTTCTTAAAACCCAGTCCTGGTTTTCCTGGTCACCGCCGTACTTCCACTGGGCAACATTAGCTCCATGTTCCACAGACCAGTCTGAATTATCAAGCGATTTGTTTGAACACTTTGAAATAAAAAAATATGTCCCTTCACCTACATTATATGCAGGTTCATTATTTTCAGCAGCACGACTTAAGCCGGCAGATTCTGCAGATCCATTTGTAAATGAATCTGAACAGGACATCATTGCAAAAGAAGCAGCCACAGCCATTACTGCGGCACCAGCTTTAACAGAACATTTCATAATATCCTCCAAGCATTTATGTTTCCGTTCCATTGTTGGGTAATTTATCCCGAATAAAAAGTATGTCAATTTTCGGTAAGGTAGAAATTCTTCGTTTACTGCAAATAAAAATATGTTATTTTGGACGAAATCTCCGAAAAGTGCAATTCCTTAAGTCAGATCAGAAAGTAAGACAGACAAAATTACGGGAATCTCTAAAATTGCAGTTTTTAAAGATGACATTCATATTATACATGTAAGACTAATTCACTTTCCAGCTTTACAAATAATCACTCTTCCAGGAACAGAGAGTCCGGAGTTACACCAATAACTTTGCAGATTGAAATGCACAAGTTACTGGCATCATGTCAACGGATTTTCAAAATTGCACCGCAATGTAAAACCTGTACATCATGGTAAAAAATATCAGGGCCTGCGGGAATTAAATTTTGGGACAAAAACGAATCCCGCGGCAGGTTATGTCCGGAACTGAAAATCAGGTCCCCTTAAACTTTTGCACCCCTTTGCCGACGTAAAGTAAAAATGAAAAATGCATAAACTTTGCATGAAATTTAAAAGAGAAAGCTGCCGGAATTAACAACCCCGACAGCTTAACTTGGTTTTGAAAAAAAAATAAGGAGAACTAGAAATCTTTGCATCTTTAATAACTTATTAAATTGCAATCCGACTTTAGTAATATTGATAGCATTACTATCAATAATTTAAGTATAGACCTTTCTCTCCAAAATGTCAATACTTTTTTCATAAATTTTAAAAAATCTTAAGATTTACTTAAAATTTATGCATTTCCTTCTGGCAAAGCTGGTCACACATCTCATTATACTTAATTCCTGCATGACCTTTCACCCACTTCCACCGAATATTCAGCTGACTGTAATATTTATCCAGAAGAAGCCACAGCTCCTTGTTGAGGACATCTTTCTTTGCGGAAGTTTTCCATCCGTTTTTCTTCCAGTTATTTATCCAGCTGGTAATACCGTTCCTAACATACTGGCTGTCTGAATAAACATTAATAATTTTGCTCCTGAGCCCAGGATTTTCGGCAACATACTTCAATGCCTCTATTGCTGCAGTAAGTTCCATCCTGTTATTGGTAGAACTCTTTTCACCGCCGCTAAGCTTTACTTCGTCTCCGTTTGTTAAAATTACGCACCCCCATCCCCCAGGCCCAGGATTTCCTAGGCATCCGCCGTCAGTATAAACTGTTACGGAAGAATCCTCCTCACAAACAGTCTCCCCTGCAGCTTTTTCAGAAACGGCTTTTTCCCTCATCGCCTGAAGTTTCTGTGTAACAGACTTCTTTTCTTCAGCAGCCTTCTCAAATGGATAGAAAAACTTCCACTGTTTTCTGCATTCATCCATAATTGAAGTAACAATGAAAGTGTCGTTCCAGGTATGCAGCTCTGACTGGGTCCTCTTTTCTTCAATACATTTCATTGTCTCAAGGATTTCATATTCATAGCCGTTGCAGTCAAAAGGAATGGAAATTGTTTCCGCAAGCCTTACTTCAGGCCCCCTTTCGTTCACATATTCATAGACATAAGCTTCCTGGCTCATCCAGAACTTTCTGAGAACAATATACCCCTTTGAACCATAAACGTATGCATCAGTGGAATTAACTGGGTTCTCATAGACGACGGAACTTGAAAGTGACGATGTAATTCCACCTGAAGTTAAGTTTATGCTGTTCCAAATGTCAACGCCCCTGTCAATCTTTGCGCTGCTTACAATCTGCTGGGGCATGGAAAGTGAAGCTGATGCTGATCCAAACAGTTCGCACGAAGAATTTGCTGCCGCCTCAACCATGCAGAAAAATGTTACAGGATAAATTCCAAGGTCAAGAAGAGCTCCTCCGGCAAGAGCAGGATTAAAAAGTCTTCCGTTAGGGTCAAATTTATTTCTGAAAGCAAAATTAGCTTCCACATGAGAAACAGCACCGATTGCCCCCCCTGAAATTGCCTGCATAACCTTTGTTACGGTAGGATTAAATCTTGTCCAGGTAGCTTCCAGATAAAAAAGATTTTTACTTTTTGCAAGCTCAAGCACGCTCTTAAGTTCACCAGCATTAACACAGGCAGGTTTTTCAACAAGCACATTCTTTCCGCAGTTCAGAGCCCTGACGGAAAGTTCGTAATGAAATACATGGGGAGTCGCAATGTATACGGCATCAACTTCAGGGTCACTGAAAAGTTCTTCGTAGGAACCGTAAGATTTTGCAAACCCGTACTCCCCTGCAAAAGTTTCAGCTCTCACTGAATCCCTTGAAGCTACGGCATAAAGTACCGCGCCAGAATTTTTTTTGCTGACAAAAGATAATGCTTCCGCAAATTTTTCAGCAATATGGCCAGGCCCGACAATTCCCCAATTAATTTTACTCATAAAACCTCACAGTCTATTTTTTTAGCACATTCTCATGCAATATTTTATTCAGCATCCATCAGTCCGCAGAGGAACCCCTGTTTTTAGGACCTCCCTGAATCCCGGCCCCTAAGTTCAAATACTTTATATTGCATATGTTTTTACTGAAATGAAATCCTTCCTCACCCTCTGCCAAACAGTTCAGAAGCACGCACAGGATGACATGTTCCGTTACAAGTTCCAAAACTCTGCATGAAGATCAGGCTGCCCGTTCCGATATGCAACATAACATTTAAACTGCGATGTCCAGGGACTTGCAATTCCAAGGCTTCAAACACTTCGGGCATCCATAAAAAGTATTCCGGAAAGTATTTTTCACAGATGCCCTGCACTTCTAAATTATACAGCAAATCGTGATATTTTTCATTAAAAAACGGCTGGCAAAACAGAAAACCCGATAAACCTTTTACAGTTCATCGGGCAACACACACATGACAGCAAATCTTTTTTACATGGAAATCTCTAAAAGACAGCTTTCAAAGATAAGGGTACCTCCAAAAAAAAATTCAGAGGTTACCCTAAGTTTATTTTTCCTATAAAGAACCTCCCAATTTTTTACACTCCTCAATGTCCGGTTCCTGTGGAGTAAGCTGACATTTCAGCCCCTCACCGTTTATTACATTTCCGCCGCAGCCAGAAATTCTTGAAACCCAGTCACGGAGCCACTGTCCGTCGCCCCAGTCATAGGAACCAAAGACAGCAACTTTTTTTCCGCTGATCCCGCCTTCAATCCTGGAAAAAAACTCTTCCATAGAATCTTCAAGAACTTCATCACCCATTGCAGGACTTCCAAGAAGTATTACATCATTTGAAAGAACCTGTTCAACATCAGCTGAATCTGCCGTCAAGAAAAGAACTGTATGTCCAGCAGCAATGGCACCTTCTCTAATAGCTTCTGCCATGAGACCTGTATTTCCCGTTGTAGTTGAATAAACTATCGCAACTTTCATTTTGCTTCCTCCATTCTGAATTCATTATATGTTTTATTTATCTCCCTAAAATTTTTTCCGCTGCAAAAAAGATTTGTACAATATTCAGTGCATTTCCTATAATTTTCCATGAGCCTGCCAGATTCCTTCACGTTACCGTAAACTTTCCATGAACCTGTAAACTTACTTCCGCGTCCGTAATTTTTTTCAAAGAGAATTACATCCTCAACGGGATAGCCCAGAAAAAATCCAACCTCATGGGGAAAATTCTTATTCCCCTCCGGTGAAAGTTTTTTGAAAAGATATTCTAGGACTGCCTGTATTCCAAGTTCAACAGGATAATTTTTTTCTTCAAGATACTTTTTTCCCGAACCTGATGAAATCATTGCCTCAAGAATTCTCTTATTGTAAATGAAAATGAGAACCCGGTTTGTGCTTACAGGAATGGGCTTAATGAACTTTTCCTCATCCAAAAATTCCTCATTAAACCTTTCAATAATACCGAGACCATCCTCAAACTCCTCAGCTGAAAGACTCAAAAGATTTGCAGGTTTTATTCCGCACAAAGCCGGCGACGCATAATGAATAACAGCCTGATCAATGGGCATCTTGCATCCTCCATTTAGAAAAAGGAAAAACAGAAGGTGAATTTTGTGGCTGTGTAAGGAGAATACCGAATCCCTTATTGAAATATCGGAATGTCTGTTTCACCTTCTGTTTTGAACCTTGAGTTAGAAGAAATATAAATCAGTAATGGACACCACGCTTTAGTTAGCCATAACTAACTTACATAAGTTAGCATACTCTAACTTATGTATTTTGTCAATAGAAAATAAAGCGCATACAAAAAAAATCCTGCAGTTTAAAAACGCAGGATTTTTTGCGCAGAACAGAAAACTATTCGGAATGTATTGCAAACAGTTTTATTCCTTCATCAGGAAAACGATTCTTTATTGCCGATATTACTTCACGGACTTTATCTAAATGACAATCTTCAATATAGGAAATCATTATGAAGTTTGTTTCAGGCCAGGTCGCTGTTCCCTCCTTGCAGCTTTTTTTACCTTTGCCGTAAGCGAGAGGAATTTTTGTATAGAGAATTCCCGGAACATATTTCACAAGCGCATCAGTAATATCTTCTTCCACAGATTTGTTTGAAATAATTTCTATTCTGTACATATTCATTCCTCCATACTATTTTTGACAGGCTTCTTCAGGCTGACGTAATCATTTTTTTCGTATCCTGATTTTTCGTTCTCTTCAGCACCATTATTACCGGTCATAATTTTTTCATCAGCTCCGGACATTGAATTTTCATCAAGCCTTATTGAAAGCCTAGGTTCTTTCTTCTCTCTCATGACAAGAGAATATACTACAGGTATAAAGAAAAGTGTAATGAATGTAGAACTTGTCAGGCCTCCGACAACAGCAAGACCAATAGGCTGAACCATTCCAGCATTTCCGTCACTGCTAAGACACATAGGAATCATGCCAAGAATTGTTGTGAGAGTTGTCATGAGAACCGGTCTCAGACGGCTGCATCCTGCCTCAAAACAGGCGTCCTTCATTTTATATCCGCGGTCAATCAGAAGATTCGTATAGTCAACAAGAATAATACCGTTGTTAACTACGATACCAACAAGCATGATCAGACCTATTGCAGCGGTCAAAGAAACTGCCTGGCCTGTAAGCTTGAAAATAAAGATGACACCTATTGCAAGGAAAGGAATGGTAAGCAGATTGATGAACGGAGCCTTGAAACTTTCATAAGTTGCTGCCATGACACCGAATACAAGAATAATTGCCATGAGAATAATCTTCTTATAAATATTGGACTCCTTCTGGATACTGTTCCATGAACCTTCGTAGCTTACACTTATCCCTTCAGGAACAATGAAGCTGGAACTTACGGCCTCCTTGATTTTATTTTCAACAATATTCGCATTTTCATTGCTGACAATATTTGCCGTGACGTTTACAATACGCTTCCTGTTGTCATGGACAATGCTTACAGGACCGAGACCCTTCTGTACTGAAGCAAAATTTGCAACACAGACTCTTCCTGAAGTTCCGTTTACAAAAATCTGTTCAAGGTCAATCACCTGGCTTCTGTCTTCCGGTCTCAGCATGACATACACGCTGTAATCCGTACCGTTCTTTCTGTAAACAGTTGCAGCCTTACCTTCAATGCAGTAGTTGATTTCATTTGCAACAGTATTAATGTTTACACCAAAACTGTAGGCCCTTTCACGGTCAATGACAATTTCTACCTGAGGCAGACCGTCAGTTGTATCAACAGAGGCCTCACCAATGTCATCAATGGCTTCCATGACTTCAACAAACTTGTCACCGACTTCAAGAATCTCATTAAGGTCATCGCCGCGCAAAGCAATTACAATATCGTCTCCCGACATCTGCTGCCTGAAGCCTCGGCCGAAAGTAAAAGTAACATCGGTAAAATCGCCGAAGTGTTTTCTAAGTTTCTTCTGAACCTCCGAAGAATTATCTCCGCCTTCCCCAAGATGAATCTGAATGGAACCGCTATTAGTTCCGTTTCTTCCGCCACCGATATTTGTAATCAAGGTTGTATAGCCGACGATTTCATTTTCAATGATCTCCTGGAACTCATTCACAACAGATGCAGTCTGATTATAGCTTGTTCCCTGCGGAAGACGGATGCTTACTGTCACGCTGGAATCTGAACCTCCAGTCATGTACTGAACCTTCATTGTAGGAATAAGAACCAGAGAGGCTGCAAGAACTGACACACAGATTATGATTGTCTCGAAGCGGTTATTGAGTGCGGCCTTCAGAACTTTACTGTAGACCTTCTTTATTTTGTCCTGCGCTCCATTAAAAATCCCGTACAGGAATTTTAGTACAGGATTTTTTACAGGCTTTTCATTTCTGTTTGACAAAGGAAAAAAATGACCTGCAAGAACTGGAACCAGAAACATTGCAACTAGCAGGGAACTGAGAAGAGCAATTACAACTGTAAAAATAATTCCCTTGAACATCTGTCCCATCATTCCAAGGTCTCCCATAAAGAAAAGGAAGGGAATGAAAACACAGATGGTCGTAAGGTTGCCCGAGAAAACTGACATCATCATTTCCTGGCTGCCAAGTATTGCCGCAATCCTAGGCTTGGTACCTCGTGAGCGGTAGGCATAGATATTATCAATCATAACAATTGACGCATCAACAATCATACCTACACCAAGAATCAGACCCGTAAGAGTCATCATGTTAAGTGTGATTCCAGCGAAATACATTGCAAGAAGTGTAATGATCATTGAGAGAGGAATTGAAATTGCAATGATGATTGTACTCTTGAAGTTGCAGAGGAAAACAAACAGGACAACAATTGCAAGAACAAGACCTTCCGCTGCAGACTTAACAAGTTCATTAATTGTTTCCCGGATATTCTCTGAATCATCGCTCATGATTTCAAGAGTAACGTCATTCGGAATTAAAAATTTTGCATCCTCAATTTTTTTGTAAACAGCATTTGCAACAGTAACAGTATTTGCACCGGACTGCTTTGTTACAGAAATATAAACACCGGGCTGACCGTTAATATAAACTTCGCTGGAAGAATCAGAAAAACCAAGGTAAGTTTCCCCCAGGTCCCTGAGTTTTACATTGTAGCCGTTCACGTTTCTTATTACAGTGTCGTTGATTTCTTCAATGCTTGTATACTCGCCGATCGTACGGATAGAATAATTTGTGGTACCTTCAGTAATGGTACCGCCGCCAAGTTCAAGATTCTGGGAAGACAAGGCTGATGCAACCTGACTTAAAGTTAAGCCGTATGCCTGAAGCCTGTTCTGTGAAAGTTCAACGCGAACCATCTTGCTTCTTCCGCCTGAGGAACTTGCTTCACCTACTCCGTCAGCCTGTTCGAGAACATCAACAACATAATTATCAGCAATGGCCTTAAGATCATCCGCAGAACGGTTTCCTCTTAACGCAATACGCATAATTGCCTGGCTTCCGCTGGAAAACTGCATGATACTTGTCGTAACGGAACTCGGCAAAGATCTTGAGACCCTGTCAAGTTTATCGCGTATATCATTCTTCACAGATTCAAGATCTGTACCGTAGGCAAATGAAAGCATAACAGAACTTGAACCTTCCGACGAAGTTGAATTCATGTACTCAAGATTATTTAAACTTGCAAGAGCTCCTTCAATAACTGTCGTGACAGTCTTTTCAACGGATTCAGGTCCCGCGTTAGGATAACTTGCTCTTACTGTAATTACAGGATACTCGGTTTCAGGCATAAGACTTATTGCAACACTCTTCAGTGTAAAAATACCTATCACACCGAGGAGAGCAAAAATCATCAGAACAAGAATCGGATGACGTAAAGTTTTTTCGCTTAACATAAATTATCTTTCCTCATCAAATTAATTCTTACCGGGTTTTCCGGACTTATTTTCATCAGACCTTTTGCCGTCAGCACCTTTACCGTCAGGAAGCATTCCGGAAAAATCCGTTTCACCTCCAGAAGCTTTTTTGTTTTCACCTTTCCCGGACGACTCATTATTCATGCCGACTTCCTTTACAGGCGAACCGTTGGAAAGAACTCGCATACCTTCAATGACTACCTTCTCGCCGACCTGTACTCCAGAAAGAATCTGGATATAATTATCAACTGTTTTTCCCGTAATAATTTCACGGCGTTCCGCAGTATTATTTTCGGTGACGACATAAACATATTTTTTCCCGCTGATCGTGACGATTGAATCTGCTGGAATTACAATCTCATCAGAATAGTCCTGGGTATAAAGCTTAAGCTTTGCAAACATTCCGGGATTAATGCGGGAATCTGATTTATCAAAGGCAAGCTCAATTTCCTTTGTACGGCTGACGCTGTCAACCAGAGGCGAAACACTTTTTACCGTTGCAACAAAAATTTCACTGCCATAAGCTTCCAAAGTAATGTTCGCCTTGAGACCTGGTTTAAGGGCTGCGACATAACGTTCAGGAATATTTGCAGTAACAACCAGATTAGAGACATCTCCGATCTTTGCAAGGGATGCACTCTTGGAAACTGTTGCCCCCTCTCTGACGGAACAGGAAGTAATTGTTCCGCTGATAGGCGCATAGACACCGCTGAGTGCATACTGTTCGCCAGGACTTGAAGGGTCAATCTGTGCAATGAGCTGCCCCTTTTTTACAGCCGAGCCAAGAAAAACATAAACCCTTGTAACCTTTCCGCCGATTTCGGGAAGAACATCAATTGTTCTCTGTGCAGAAATTTCTCCGTTAGTATTAACATAATCGTGAAGAGTTTCAACCGCCGCAACCATTGTCTTTACACTGACAGTTGACTGCTGCTGCATACCGCCGCCGAATCCTCCGAAACCGCCAGGACCTCCTCCCATTTTATTTTTTGAGGAGGAAGCTTTTCCCGGTCCTACAGTAAAAAATGCAAGGACACCGACTGCAACAATTGCCACTACAGAAACAATAATTCTTACTAATATCTTCTTCATAAATCTATCCTATCTATTTCTTCATTTTTTCCAGTATCGATCCGAAGGGAACTCCCATTGCGTTTTCCAGATTCAGAATTGCATTTGCCAGGGAATATTCATCGGAGGCAAGATTTGCCTGGGCCTTCAGCAAATTTGAATAGGCGTTCTGCAAAGTGAGCAGATCTTTTGTTCCGTGGTTATATGCATCAAGAGTCATGGAATATGAACTCTGTGCAAGTGAAATGCTCGTCTGCCTTAAAGTTATTGTATTCATTGCCTTACTGATCTGTGTCAGAAGATTATGAATATTTACATCAGCATTAAGCTTTGCTTCCTCAATCTTAAGTTCCAGATTCTCTATGGCATCCTTGCGGGCTTCTATGTTTTGGGAAGAAGATGACCAAGGCATGAGACCGTCCAGAGGTATTCTTGCATTTATGCTTACGGAACCGAAGCTTGTTCCGCTTCCGTTTCCCGCCTTCAGACCTGTTGTTGTGTTGCCGCTGAGAGAATAGGAATAACTTGCCGAAAGTGACGGAGAATAAGCTAAAATCTTTGAAGCAAGCAAAGCGTTTTCTGCAATCTCAAGCTGTTTTTCAAGGCTCGCAACTGATGAACTTTTTATTCCCGGATCTTCATCCGCTTCAGGAGAATAAGCTGAAAGCGAAAGAAAATCACTGAGGGAACCTTCAAGCACAATTTTCTGCGAAAGGGGAATACCGATTACCTGCTTGAAGGAATCAAGGTTTGACTCGAATGAAATCTGTGAGTTCTCATAGGAAAGCTGGGCGTTCTGTGCAGAAATCTGGGAAGAAAGAACGTCAAGCCTTGAAAGTGTTCCCCTGTTGTACTTAGCAAGATTAGAATTATACTGGCTCCAGGAAGTGTTCATGCTGTTCTTCAGAAGCTCAAGGTTTGTCTGCTCAACTAAAAGAGAGTAAAAAGCGGAACGCACCTTAAGTTCAACGGAACGGACCGTCTGTTCATAAGTAAGCTGCTGCGATTCATAGTTAAGCTGATTCGTGATCATATTTGTATAGCTTGAACCGCTTACAGAAACACTTGCGCTTGCACCCAAAGAAAAATTAGGCAGGGCACCAGAAGAAAGGTTCTGGGACATACCTGCACTTGCGCTCACGGACGGAAGAAGCGTGTTCCAGGAATTATTCATGGAACGTTCCGCCGCATTCAGAGAAATAGCGCTTTCCTTGAGAGTCACATTTCCTTCGAGAGCATAGGCCACCGCTCCATCAATTGTAAGACTTATTACATTTTCCTTTTCAGCACCAACCGCTTCCTGCGCGCAGACAAATGAAGCGGAAGAAAAAAACAGAAGAACAGCTGCCGTTACAGTTCTGCGCCATATATTAAAAAGAATCATTGAACCCCCCATTTCATACTTTGTTTGGATATGCCCTTTATATCACGAATCCGGGAACCCATGAAAAACATTACAGGGACTACCACATCGTTTATTTTCGGAACACTGATAAAATCAAAATACCATTAAAACACTTCTATATGAAGAAACTACAAAATAATTTCCGCATATTTTCAATAAAAAATTTGTTATACAAATAGTTTCTGTGATTTTATATCAGCGCCAGAAAGTTTATTGGTAACCTCTGAAAATTGCAATTTTTGAAAGTCAGTTTGGAAAAGCGATATTCATAGCCGAACAGATTCACCGCTTCCCGATTCAGAAGGAATATCATATAAGAATCATAACAGATGCCCCTTATATAATTAACATACGTGAATCCAATAAATTACATATCAGATTGCAAACAGTATGCAGAAAAACAGTTTTTTCATCATGAACATATAATTTGAAGAACATTAAGATTTCTTAAGAAAACCGGCTCACGGTGATTCCACATGCTTTATCCGAAAAATCCCGCACCGGAATTACAGTCCCCTGAAATTTAGTATCATCTTGTAAAAGTTAAGTTTTTTCTATATACTCTCTAAGCTATGGATTTGATTAAGAAACTCGAAGACCTTTCACAGCGTTATGTTGAAGTGACAAAGCTCGTTGAAGACCCGAACCTTGTAAAAGACCAGAAAAAATTCAAGGACGTGATGCGTGAAAACCAGTATTTGTCAGAACTTATGACAATGTATGATGACTACAAGAAACTTCTTGCAGGCATAAAGGAAGACACAGTACTAATCACAAAAGAAGATGACCAGGAAATGAAGGAACTGGCACGAGAAGAACTTAAGGAACTTGAAGAACGCCGTCCTCAGCTGGAAGAGGAAATCAAACTCAAACTTATTCCTCCGGATCCACTTGATGAAAAGAACATCATCCTTGAAATCCGAAGTGCCGCAGGCGGTGATGAAGCTTCACTCTTTGTACGCGACCTCTGGGAAATGTACATGCACCTTGCAGAACGCAAAGGCTGGAAAACAGAAACAATGGAAACCCAGGAAACTGAAGTCGGCGGATACAACAAGATCGTAACTTCCATCAGCGGTAAATTCGTATACGGAACTTTAAGATGGGAAAGCGGTGTACACCGTGTGCAGCGCGTTCCTGCCACAGAAAGCCAGGGAAGACTTCAGACTTCTACAGCAACAGTCGCAGTTCTTCCTGAAGCCGAGGAAACTGAAATAAACATCCGCATGGAAGATGTCCGCGTTGACGTTATGCGTGCAGGAGGACCAGGCGGACAGTGTGTTAACACAACAGACTCTGCAGTTCGACTTACACATATTCCTACAGGCATTGTTGTTATCCAGCAGGATGAAAAATCTCAGCACAAGAACAAGGACAAAGCTTTCCGCGTTCTCAGGGCAAGACTTTTTGACCTCGAAGAAAGCAAGAGACAGGCAGAACGTTCAGACGCACGCAAGAGCATGGTCGGTAGCGGTGCAAGATCTGAAAAAATCAGAACCTACAACTATCCTCAGGACCGCATCACTGACCACAGAATTAACCTCAGCGTACACAACCTTCCGGGCTTCATGATGGGCAACATGGACAACATGCTTGACGCCCTCAACGTTTACGCAAAAGAGGAACAGCTTAAAGACGTTTCAGACCTTGAAGGTTAATCAAACCTTATGACAATTCTTGAAGCAAAGAACAGGGCAAAGGAAATTCTTAGCAGAACAAGTCCTTCCGCCCTTCTTGATACAGAAATTCTTCTTTCTCACATCACGGGACTGACAAGGACACAGATTCTGTTCAACCGGGACAAAGAGATTTCCCTTCAGGAGGAGTCTGACTTTTTCAGGCTCATAGAAACACGGTCCCGGGGACTTCCTGTTGCATACATTACAGGCCGCAAGGAGTTCTTCGGGATTGATTTTCTTGTTACCCCGAAAGTTCTTATCCCCAAACCTGACACAGAAATTCTGGTTGAAAAATCAATTGAAATCATCGGATTCCTTTCAGAAAAATACGGAAACGAAAACAAAAGAATATCTCTCTGCGACATGTGCACAGGAAGCGGCTGCATAGGAATAAGCGTACTGAAGCACTTTGAAAGTGAATCTGATTTATTCGAAGAAATCTGTTTTGCGGACATCAGCACTGACGCACTTGAAATTGCAAGGACAAATGCAAAGAATAATCTGAACCCTGCACTCTTTTCTAAAATCGAATTCGTAAACACAAATCTCTTTGAAAAAATAAACGGAACCTTTGACCTCATAATGTCTAACCCTCCCTACATTCCCTCAGAGGAAGCAAAGAAACTTCTGGACGACGGAAGAAACGAACCTATTCTCGCACTTGACGGAGACATTGGCCTTGACGGAAATGCAACAGGCCTGAATGACGGACTCGGAATCATCAGAAACCTAATTCCCCAGTGCAGAGAACATCTGTCGGAAGGCGGATTTCTTATAGTGGAATCAGGAGAATACAACGCGGAAGAAACATGCCGTATTTTCAGGGAAAACAATTTCACGGACACAGAAATCTTATACGACCTTGCAGGACAAATGCGAGACACTGTCGGAATTAAAAGTCGGGACGCCAATTAAACTATAATTAAAATCTATATCCAAGAATAAAAAAACTGTATAACCTATAGCCCCGAAATTTGTTGAACCGATGCAGAATTATATCTATAATGTATAGCCATGAAGATTTGCAATATACATAGAAAAAAAAAAGTTACTGTGTCATTTGAAATTTTTCCTCCCAAAAAGCAGTCTAATTTTGACAACGTAGTGAACACTGCAAGAGAACTTTCAGACCTTTCACCGGATTTCATGAGCATCACTTACGGTGCAGGCGGAACTACAAAAGTTAATACACAGGAGATAGCAGAAAAAATTATTTCCTTCAGCACTCCCGCCCTTGCTCATCTTACATGCGTAGGAAACACACCTGAATCAATACGCGAGACGGCAGTCAGAATGAAGGACTCGGGGATTGAAAACATTCTCGCACTTCGAGGAGACCTTCCGCAAGATCCTGCAGGAACACAGAGCGCAACTGTTCCGGGACTTGAACATGCGAACAATCTTGTCAAAATATTAAAGGAATATGACTTCTGCGTAGGAGGAGCCTGCTATCCTGAAGGACATCCTGAAAGCGCAAACAGGGATGAAGATATTGAAAATTTAAAACACAAAGTTGATGCGGGCGTGGACTTTCTTACAACCCAGATGTTCTTTGACAACAACATGCTCTACAGCTACCTCTACCGCCTTCAGTCAAAGGGAATACATGTTCCTGTCATTGCAGGAATCATGCCCATTACAAACAGCAGCCAGGTCTCAAGAATGGTAAAGCTTTCAAGTGCATACATTCCTGCAAAGCTCCTGTCCTTCTGTGACAAGTTTGAATCAAATCCGGCTGCAATGTATCAGGCGGGAATAGCTTATGCCACGGACCAGATAATTGATTTAATTTCAAACGGTATAAGAGGAATCCATATCTATACAATGAACAAGAGCCAGGTTGCACGCGACATTATGCACAACATAAATGAAATCGTAAGGGCAAGCAACGGCGCATAAGGGACATAAGTTTTACCGGTGCGCCTTCACCGTTTTTTTTTGCAGATTTTTTTTCACGGGAGCTGAATATGTTTAGAAAATTTTTAGATGAGCAGATAAAAAATAATTCCCCTGTTTTTCTTGACGGCGGAATGGGAACAATGATACAGAAACTTTGCGCCATAAAATATCAGCTTCCTGAGGACCTAAATTTCTATGGGCAGGATGTAATCAGAACAATCCATACCGAATATCTCAGGGCCGGATGCAACATTATTTCTGCAAACACATTCGGTGCAAACCCGATCAAGCTTTCCTCAGAAAATGCTTCCCATACTTCGCAGGAATATATCACCCGGGGAATTGAGATTGCCAGAAAATGCATCAGCGATTTTGAAAAAACAGATTCACCTTTCGCAAACTCCAGGCACTTCATCGCATGGGACTCAGGACAGATAGGAAAACTTCTTGAACCCATGGGAACATTAACTTTTGATGAAGCCTATGAATCTTACAGGACAGCTGCAGTTGCCGCAGAAAAGGCAGGCGCACAAGTTGCCCTCATAGAAACCATGAGCGACCTTTACGAAGTCAAGGCCGCCGTTCTGGCTATAAAAGAAAACACAGACCTTGCAATACTTACGAGCATGACATTCCAGAACACATTGCGCACATTGACTGGAGCAGACGTATTAACCTGCGTAACATACCTTGAATCTTTGGGCGTTGACGCATTAGGTTTCAACTGCGGCGGAGACCTGCAGGAAGACAGAAAACTTGCGGAAGAGTTTCTCAGGTATATTCACATTCCGTTCCTGATTCAGCCTAACGCAGGACTTCCTGCTGTTGAAAACGGTAAAACAATCTTCAAAGTTGGACCTGAAGAATTTTCACAGGCCCAATATTCATTCAGAAAACTCGGTGCAAACATTCTTGGCGGATGCTGCGGAACTACACCGGAGCATCTTGCCCTGATGATAAAAAACATTATTGAAAATGACCCCTTTTCCGGCGAATACAAAAATAGTTTTATATCAAACAGTTCTGACACTTATGTCTGTTCATACAACAGAAGCCAGAAAGTCGGCGGAAGCTTCGGACCTGTAATCATCGGAGAGAGAATCAATCCTACAGGCAAAAAGAAATGCAAGGAAGCTCTTACGAACAGGGATATGAACTTCATCATAAATGAAGCCGAAAGCCAGATTAATTCCGGAGCACACATCCTTGATGTAAATGCAGGGCTTCCTGGAATTGATGAAGCTGAAATTATGCTTGCCTGCGTAAAATCTATCCAGAAAGCATTCAACGTTCCTCTCCAGCTTGATTCCAGCGAATACCCTGTACTCGAAAAATCTTTGCGCTACTATAACGGAAAGGCTCTCGTGAACAGCGTAAACGGTAAGCAGGAAAGCATGGACAAAGTGTTTCCTCTCATCAGGCACTACGGCGGAAGTGTCGTCGCATTATGTATAGACGAAAACGGAATTGCTCCTACCGCGCAAGGAAGAGTTGAGGTTGCGGACAAAATAATTTGTGAGGCAGCTAAATACGGAATCAGTCCCAGGGATATTTTCATTGACACTCTGACTCTCACAGTAAGTTCTGAACAGAGGACCGCACTTGAAACAGTCAGGGCCATTCAGATTTTAACTGAAAAATATGGAAGCCAGGGGCTCAGATTTGTGCTTGGAGTTTCAAATATCAGCTTCGGACTTCCCCGACGAGACATAATGAACAGCCGCTTCTTCATGCTATGTCTCAACGCAGGTCTTACGGCCGCCATAATCAATCCCGGAAGCTCACCTATGATGGACACCTACAGGGCATACAGAAGTCTTGCCTGCTTTGATGAAAATTCCCTTGACTACATTACAACTTACAGCGGAACGACTGATCCTACTACCGCAAAATTCAGGGAAACAATTCTTGTAAACGCAATCAATGACGGAACAATTTCCATCAGCCTAAACTCCGGCACAGGCAGCAAGTCTTTTGCAGCAGGAACAGCTCCTGTTCAGAAGCCCTCTGCGGAAGCTGAAAAAAAAAATGAAATAAATGATGGCTCCAAAAAAAAATCCGCAGCCCCGGAAGAAGAGAAACTTATTAACATAATAGAAAAAGGTTTCAAGGACCAGGCTGCAGATGCTACGGAAGAACTTCTTAAAACAAAAGAACCTGTTGAAGTGATAAATAACTGCATTGTCCCTGCCCTGGACAGCGTCGGTAAGGACTTTGAAAAGGGCAAAAAATTTCTTCCGCAGCTCCTGCTCAGTGCAGATACAGTAAGCAGTTCCTTCGGAAAAATAAAGGAAACTCTTGAGAAGAACGGAGAAAAATCAGAAAGCAAAGGCGACATTGTAATTGCAACAGTACACGGCGACATCCACGACATAGGAAAAAATATTGTCCGCGCCATGCTTGAAAACTACGGCTACAATGTGATAGACTTAGGAAAAAATGTAGCCGCTGATAAAATTGTCACAACAGTTCTTGAAAACAACATAGAACTGGTCGGACTGAGTGCACTGATGACGACTACTGTAACAAGCATGGAGAATACCATAGCAGAACTTCGGCAAGCACTCAGCAAAGCCAACCGCAAATGCACGATTATGGTTGGGGGTGCAGTTTTAACACCCGACTACGCACAGAAAATCGGAGCAGACTATTATTGCAAAGATGCAATGGAATCTGTTTCCGTTGCTAAGGAAGTTTTTGGCAAATGAAAAGTAACTGGAGAAATTATTCCCCCATTGATGAATCAGAAAAGAACCGCTACCCTTTCAGAAAGTTTCACGTCCGCAAACCTTCTCAGGAAAGGATAGATGAAACAAAGAAAAGGGACATGGCATCGTTCCACTATATTCACGCATATCTTACTGTCCCATGGATTCTTTTCAGCACACATTCAGTATTTTCTTTCATCCACTCAGTAATTTTCAAGTTCTTTCTGGTGCAGTATTTCCAGAAAATTAAGCTGACCCGTTATCCCATAAAGCATGTTGACCATGAACTTGATGAGAAGATTCCCTTCAGACCGGACTTCCTTAAAGTTTATCTGGACTTCGTGAACATCTGGATCCGTCCCATTGTTATGCTCCTCCACCGCTACGGTCATCACCAGGGTTCAAAGCTTGCAGCCGAATACCTGCGCTACATAAAGCTCAGCTACAATGAAGCGTACAGAATGTATACAACCTGCATGACTACAACTTACAGACCTCCATGCAATATTTCATCAATCAAAAGAATGAGAAGAGCTGATCCTCATTATCTTTGCGTTCCAAGCCTGCATATCACCATTGTCTGCCTGTGCTTCAGCTTCTATAACATGCTCTTTGAACGGGAAGGCTTCACTGAAGAAGAAAAGACCAAATGGTCAAAGGAACTTTACGACCAGGCTGTAAAGATAGGAGAAACAGTGCTCTATCTTAAACAGCACAGCGTAAACTGCATACCCGCAGCTATGTACATGCTCTCAAAAATTGCCCCGGAACTTTTTACTGCCGTTGATGCAATTAATTTTATAAATAATCTCTTTGAAACGGCTGACGATGTTTCGGAAGAAGATAAAGATGCCATTCAGGAACACATCAGGTTCATGTATGAGCAGCTGCTTCTTGAAGGTGCCATGGAAGAAGACTGGATTCCTCCTGTAAAGAAATGGCTTGACAGTTACGAGCACCACGTTCCTTCCTACGCAAATTAAGTTACGTTAGAATATTATTACCGGAATCATTCATTGTAAATCTTCATGAACACTTTCATTGGATTTACGGAAGATTCCGGTCCTGAAATTCCATTGCAGAAATAAGATAAGGTCATCTCTAAAAATTACTTTTCAGTGATGACGACAAGTTTTAATCCTTGAAACCACAATGTTTAAAGCATCACATTTTTAAAGAAGTCCTTGACTTTGCACGGCTTTTTTATTTTAAAATTCCATTCCTTAAAATAAATTTAAATTACTTCTCTTTTTTGACCTGCCATATTAGAGATTTTAAAAATTTTAGGTTCACGCATAATTTTTTATTGACTTATGGCTAAAACCATTTATAATTAAGCTTACATACTTGTATACTTACATACTTGTATACAAGTATGTAAGTTTAAGACTATTTCAATGAGGAGAAAAAATTGGAAAACACAGTTCTTCCAACAAAACGCGTAAATCCGTTTACAAAACACATGAAAAAGAACTGGCAGTACTATCTGCTTATTTCTATTCCGGTAATCTATTTTATAATTTTCCGCTACATTCCTATGGCAGGAAACATTATCGCATTCAGACGCTACAGAGCCGGACACAGTATTTTCGGAGACGAATGGAGCGGTTTTAAATATTTCAAACAGTTCATAAATGACAAAACGTTCTGGCGTGCATTCAAGAATACGTTCGTCCTTAACTTCACATACCTTCTCATAAGGTTTCCTCTTACACTTCTTTTTGCGCTTCTGCTCAATGAAATAAAAAATGTGCACTGGAAAAAGTTCGTGCAGACGGTTTCATATCTTCCGCACTTCATATCAATGGTCATCGTAACAGGTATGATCAAGGAACTTCTTTCAACAACAGGTCCTATCAATACATTTGTCAAGTCAATTACAGGCGAAGCAATATCATTCATCGCTCTTCCTGAATGGTTCACAACAATCTTCGTTGTATCTGGATTCTGGCAGAGCTTAGGATGGGGTACAATCCTTTACCTTGCAGCAATGTCAAACATAAACCCTGCACTGTATGAGGCAGCGGAAGTTGACGGAGCGAACCACTTCCAGAGAGTTATGCATATTACGATTCCTTGTATCATGCCGACAATTACAACTCTTCTTATTCTTGACCTCGGCGGACTTATCGGTTCTGGAGGTGCATTTGAAAAAGTATTCCTCCTCTACAACCCTATGACATATGAAACAGCTGATATCATTTCTACTTTCGTATTCCGTCTTGGTCTCGGATCCGGAAACTACAGTTACGCTACAGCAGTAGGACTCTTTGAAGGTCTCCTTAACCTTATTCTTCTTACAATAGCAAACAAGACTGCAAAGAAAGTTTCAGGGTCAGCGCTCTGGTAATATCGGGCAATAAAAAAAGGAGTATAATCTAATGAAAATGAAGTCATATAAAGTAAAAGAAAACATTGGCTACAGAATATTCACTGTAATCAATACGGTAATAATGATTCTTGTATGTATTGCCACTCTCTACCCGTTTCTCTACCTCGTAGCACAGTCACTTTCTTCTGAAGTTGCAATCAAGCAGGGTAAAGTTACAATCTTTCCGGTAGGGTTCAATCTTGCTACATACATTTCGGTTCTGAAGAAAGGTGAATTCATGCACTCTTACGGAAACACTGTAATATATGCAGTGATTGGTACATTCCTTTCACTCATGTTCTCATGCTTCCTTGCATATCCTCTCTCAAAGTCACACCTCAAGATGAACAAATTCCTGTTCCCATTCCTCATCTTCACCATGTACTTCGGAGGCGGTCTCATCCCAAGTTACGTTCTCATGTCAAGGCTCAAGCTTGTAAACACTGTCGCAGGTTTCATCATCCCTAGCCTCATAAGCACATACAACGTAATCCTCATGAGATCCTTCTTCGCGTCCACGCCAAAGGAACTGGAAGAAGCTGCAGAAATAGACGGTCTGAGTCCTATCGGCATATTATTCAAAGTTGTGCTTCCGCTTTCCATGCCTATCATCGCAACAATGATCCTCTTCTACGCCGTAGGATACTGGAACAACTGGTACAATGCATTCCTTTACCTTGCAAAGAGAAAGGACAAATGGCCGGTTGCTTACTACCTTAGAACAGTTATCACAGGTGCCTCAACATCATCTGACCCTGGTGAAGTTAATGCAGAAAAACTTCAGATTGCTTCAAACATCAGATCATGTTCAATGGTGCTCATGTCACTTCCAATCATCTGCATTTACCCTGTCATCCAGAAATACTATGTCCAGGGCATGATGCTCGGTGGTGTAAAAGAATAGGCAGTCTGAAAGCAAAAGTTTTTGGACGCAAACAATGATTTTGCGTCTGCGGAGACTAATGTTCCGCGGATACAACAAAATAAAAAAACATACAAAAGGTTTTGAAAAAAAATTTAAGGATTCGGTCCTTGAATATTAAAACAAACTTTCATAATCAAAAAACAGGAGGAATTATGAAAAAGTATTTAAAGTGCGCAGCCCTAAGTGCTTGTGCATTAAGTTTAATGGTTTCCTGCGGAAGCGGAAAGAAAACAGGAGCAGGTTCTTCTGGAGCAGACCTCAGCAAAGCAGAAGGCTATACATTCGGTGAAGAAGTTACATTCCACACGGATGAAAAAGAAACATATTCAATCTTCTTCAGCGATGCATCATGGTACCCTATGAAGGACTCTTGGAAAGGCGAAAACGGTATCTACAGTGAAATTGAAAAACTTACAAACGTTCACCTCAACGTAGAAGCATACGATTCAGGTGACTATACACAGCAGGTTAACCTTGCAATTAACTCCGGTGAATCCGCATATATCATTCCAAAAATCTATTCAGAAGACCAGTACGTAGCAGGAGGCGGAATCGTTCCAATCTCTGACTATACACAGTATATGCCAAACTTCACTGCATTCCGCAACAAGTACAACATGGAACCTGAACTGAACACAATCCAGCAGAGCGACGGTAAGTTCTATAAGCTCCCTGGTATGCATGAAAGAGCACTCCAGGACTACACATTCATAGTTCGCAAGGACATCTTCGATGCAGCAGGAGTTGACATCAAGGAAGTTGAAAAGAACTGGACATGGGAAGATCTTCATGATGTTCTCCTCACGGTAAAGAAATACATGGTTGAAAACGGCATGTGCAAGGAAAGCGACTACATCTGGTCTGAAAGATGGACAGGTGAATCAGGAAACGGATCAGGCGGTAACCTCCTCGGTCTTATGGGAGCTTCCTACAACGTACTTTCAGGATGGGCAATCCAGGGTTCAAACGGCGGACTCAAGTTTGATTACAGCAAGAACGAATTCTACTCAAGCTCCATCAGCCCGGACTTCAAGAAATTCGTAAAGATTGCAAATTCTTTTGTTAAGGACAGAATCCTTGATCCTGAATCATTCACACAGGGTGACGGTACAGCAGGCGACAAGTTCTATAACGGTGAAACAGTTATCATTTCTACAAACCGCGGTATGTACGCAGGTGATGTAACAGGTATTGATGAAATCCAGGGTGCGGGAAATACGGAACTCTACATCTGTGTTTACCCATGCGGTACAAACAGGGACCTTGCAGCAAACTCCCGTCTTGAATGCGGTGTAATGATTTCCAACAAGGCTTTGAAGGAACTCGGAGAAGAAAAGTTTGTTAAAATGCTCCGCTTCGTTGACTGGCTCTTCTACTCAAAGGAAGCATATACATTGGTAAAATGGGGACCAGAAAACAAGACTTGGCACTACGTAACAGACGAAGATTCTGGAATGAAAATCAAGCAGCTTCTCCCAGGACTTAAGTGCGGTGGTCTCGGTCTCAGCGGTGCTGAATCAGATACAGATATCCGTCTTGAATGGGGATACGCCGGCGGCAACTATTTCTACGGACACACAACAGAAGAATCAACTGACAACTTCACACCAACTATGCAGGATCTTTACAGACGTTTCGCAGAATACAGAACAACAGCAAAGATTGACCCTAAGGCAAAGGCTGATGAAGACCAGCGCGAACAGCTCAATCTCTGGGCAACACCACTTATTGACAACATCAATACTTGGACACTCCGTTTCATCACAGGCCAGAAAGACATTGACGCAGACTGGGATAAATACGTTGCAGATTGTAAGAACCTCAACATCGAACAGATTATTAAGATGACAAACGACATCTACAATAACCAGAACAAATAAACAGTTCCATGAATCCTGGAACCCAGGTTCCGGGCATTCATAATACAGGAAACCAGGTTTCCTGTAATACCCCTTCGGCATCCGATTCCTCTTCATCGGATGCCATTTTTTTTGCTCAGGTTAATGTTTTTCAATAAATATAAAAATACATTATTAAATATTGAAAAAAATGTATATTTATGCAATAATTCCAAGCTATGAATAAGTTTCCCTTAACACATGAACAGCTCATGGAGCTGACAAAGACACACCCTACACCTTTCTATCTCTATGATGAAAAGGGTATCAGGGACAACATGGAATATTTCAAGGAATCATTCAGTTCCTTCCCTGAATTTGAAGAATACTTTGCAGTAAAGGCACTGCCGAATCCGTATATACTCAAAATTCTTAAGGACGAAGGCTGCGGCGGAGACTGCTCAAGTCTTCCGGAACTCATACTCTGTGAGAAAGCTGGAATTCTGGGAAAACACATCATGTTCACAAGCAACGACACTCCTGCACAAGAATTTGCTTATGCAGAAAAACTCGGAGCTATTATCAATCTTGATGACATCACCCATATTGATTACCTTAAAGAAGCACTCGGCGGAAAACTTCCGGACACAATCTGCTTCCGCTACAATCCGGGTCCTCTCAAGCACGGTGGAAATGCCATCATCGGAAATCCTGAAGAATCAAAGTACGGACTCACACGTGAACAGATGCTCGAGGCATACAAGATTTGCAAGGAAGGCGGAGTAAAGCACTTCGGACTTCACACAATGGTTGCCTCAAACGAGCTGAACCCTGACTTCTTTGTTGACACCGCCCGTCTTGTATTTGAACTTTCAGTTGACGTTCTGAAGAACTGTGACGTGCGCATTGAATTCGTTGACCTCGGCGGAGGAATCGGTATTCCTTACAGAAGCGGACAGAACAGGGTTGACCTGGAATATGTTGCAAACAACATCCATGAACTTTACGAAAGAATGATTGTTCCTGCAGGTCTTGACCCTCTTAAGATCTGTTTCGAATGCGGAAGACCTATTACAGGACCTTACGGATGGCTCGTCACAAAGGCAATTCACGAAAAACATATCTACCGCGAATACATAGGATGTGATGCTTCCATGGCAGATCTTATGCGTCCAGGAATGTACGGAGCATACCACGAAATAACTGTAAGCGGAAAGGACAGTGAACCTAAGAACCACGTGTACGATGTTACAGGAAGTCTCTGCGAAAACTGTGACAAATTTGCTGTTGAACGCCAGCTTCCTAAAATTGACATAGGAGATTTTCTCATCATCCATGATGCAGGAGCTCACGGCCGTGCAATGGGATTCAACTACAACGGAAAGCTCAGGGCAGGAGAACTACTTCTTAGAACTGACGGTTCCGTAAAGCAGATACGCCGCCAGGAAACAATTGAAGACTACTTCGCCACACTTGACTTTGACGGACTCAAAAATTTCAGCTAAAAAATACAAACCGGCAATAAAAAACAAAGGGCTGCCAGTAGAAAAAAACTGACAGCTTTTTTTTATTTGAACAGATACAAAACATGGAACCTCAGGAAACTAGCGTCCGGAGATTCCCATGAATATTAATATTCGTTTGACTTCTTGTAAAGAGCGGCCATTCCGCTGCTGCTTCTCTGTGTTGAAGTATGAACACCAGGTCTTGAGTGAGATGATCCCTTAGCCTTGGAAGAACGTCTGTCGCCACGATCATGACCGAAATCTCTGTCACGGTCACGTCCGCCTCTTCTGCCTCTGTCACGTCCACCAAATTCACGGTCCCCACCACGATCACGACCGAAATCTCTGTCACGGTCACGTCCGCCTCTTCTGCCTTTGTCACGACCAAAACCGTCACGTTCAGACTTAGAACTGTAAGATTCACCGTCAGATACAGACTTTGAATCAAGATGCATGTGCGGAAGAGAAGAATCTCTCTTGCTCATTTCAAGAACACGTTCAGCTGCATCCTTTGGAAGCGAAAGAAGACAGAACTTGTCAGCCATATCAATTGCATCAACTTCCCTGTCGCGGATTCTAAGAAGTCCTGCAAAGAAGTCAGCAATCTTGCGAGGATTATACCCGTCATGCCAGCCCATCTGTACATAGAGACGGAGCTGGTTTTCAGTAACAGAGACACCGCCTCTTGAACCTCTGTCACGGTCACGTCCGCCTCTGTCCTTTGAACCTCTGTCCTTTGAAACAACGGAATTAATTTTTCCGTAGCGCTTTTTGCTCAGCTCCTTACCGTATGTAGCAGCAAGAAGTGAAGCAACAACTTCCTGAGGATTCTGTCCTGCACAAAGTTCCTCAGCAAGAAGATCAAAAATCGGATCCCCCTTCTTAAGTGAAAGGACATTTGGAACTGCTTCAGCAGAAACCTCTCCGGCTTCAGCAGAAACTTCATCTTCTGCATCTTCATTTGTATTCTGAACGAACACGTTTCCCTTGACTTCATCAAAAAGACGGAGACGCTTTGCATCAATAACTTCTTCTACAGTTGGAATTGTTCCTTCTTCCATTTCACCCTTTGCGGAACGGCGGATTGCATTGCGGAGAAATCCAAGCTTGCGTCTTGATTCTTCCGGCTTAACAAAAGTAACCGCCATACCTGTAGCACCTGCACGACCTGTACGGCCTATGCGGTGAACGTATGTAGGACCATCAAAAGGAAGATCAAAGTTTACAACATGTGTAATACCAGTAATATCAATACCGCGGGCAGCAACGTCTGTCGCAACAAGAACACGCACCCTCTTTGCACGGAATCTTGCAAGAATCTTTTCACGCTGTCCCTGAGGAATATCACCGTGAAGAGCTGCAACCATGTAGCCCTTTTCATCAAGTGACTTGCAAACCATGTCAGCGTCACTCTTCTTCTGAACAAATACAAGCCCGTAAAAGTCAGGTGAAATATCAATGAGACGGATGAGGGCTTCAGTTTTTTCTGATTCACGTACGACCCAGTATTTCTGGTCAATCAAAAGAGGTTCCTCTTCGTGACCTTCTTCTTCAACAATTTCGTAGTCGCCCATAAACTTCTGAGCAATCTTAAGAATCGGAGCAGGAATCGTTGCACTAAACAAAAGAACACGGCATTCGGGATTTGCACATGAGAAAATGTTTTCAATGTCATCAACGAATCCCATGTCAAGCATTTCATCACCTTCGTCAAGAATGAAATACTCAATCTTGCTGATGTCAAGAACGCCACGGTCAATAAGGTCCTGGACACGTCCAGGTGTACCGACAACAATTTCTACACCGCGGCGGAGAGAACGAATCTGTTCGCCCATTGAAGCACCGCCATAAACAACAGCCGTACGAGGATATCTTCCGGTTGTAAACGATGCCATTTCCGTTGCCGTCTGCATTGCAAGTTCGCGAGTAGGTTCAAGGATGATAGCCTTTACATGGTCACCTTCACTGCGAAGTGTCTGCACAAGAGGAAGACCGAATGCTGCAGTCTTACCTGTACCAGTCCTAGCCTTTGCAATAACATTGGCATCTCCGTTAAGAAGACGCGGAATTGCAAGAACCTGAATCGGTGAAGGATGAACGAATCCCTTTTTTTCAATAGCTGCGAGTGTAATTTCATCAAGACCAAGATCTTCAAAAGAAATACCGTCAGATTCCTTTTCCGGTTCATCAAAATTTTCGACGTCTGTAAAATCCTTATCCAAATCGGAATCGCTAGAAAGTGAATCCAAATGCAAATTCACACCCTGGGCAAGAGCCAAAGAATCATCAGAAGACAATCCTCCCTTACCTTCAACTTGAGACTGGAGTTCTTTATCCATTATGTTTCCCCTGCGCTTTTAACGCATCATACATAATAGCCGGAACCGCATACTGAAAAAAAATAAAAATGATTTTCCCTTTGACCAAAAAAGCCGCTGCTTGCAACGTCTTCTAACTTAAGCGGTTAAGACTAAAATGTATTATTAAATAAAAAGTAGTTCGCTAAGTGTACATATTTTGAAAAGTTATTTCAAGTAGCAAAAAGAAAAAAATCACAATATTTTCAATTAAAAGTGAATGTCTGCAAATACAGAACAGAAAAAACATTCAAAAAAAGTTTTAAATCATCCGGCTTTTTTTTGGGGAATTGTGAAAACTGCTGACAATAACCAAGTATGAAGAAATTATTTTTTATTCACACGATGATTTGTCTTTTCCACGGATTTTTTATTTATGCGCAGGAGGTTTCAGTCTCACCGGAAATAAGTTTCAACGGCTCATCACGGAAGTTTTCACCGCAGCTCCAGACGCAAATAAAATTTCCCCTTGCAAAAATTCATGCAGGAATTTCCCAAAGATCCATTCCCTTCGGATTCTCTGATTTCACACCGGACCCTGCATGGAGTCTGGGTGCAGAACTTTTTATTCCGTCAGCAGTTTCCGGACTGCCCTTCTCCGCGGACATATTCGTCGGGACAGTCAAATACACGGGCTCAATTTCGCAGGCAAGGAATCCTGTAATACATTCTTCATCATCCCTGAAAAGAATAGCTCCTGTCACCCAGGGAACAGTCCCTTATCTTTCCTCAGCACCAGTTTCAGCCCCTAATATTTCAGCCGCAGTCACTCTTTCACCGGACAAAAATTCCTTCCTGAATTTCATGCCCTCCGTACAGCTGTCATATTCCTTTTCGCAGAACAATTTCTATGCTTCGGCAAACAAAAAAATAATGCTTCCCGGCTTCGACCCAAAATCAAGGCCATACATAAATTTTTCGCTGAACACATTTTCAGTTTCCAAAGAAAAAAAAGTTACCCCAAAGGACCCGTGGTATATAAAAAAAACAGCCTACAGCAAGGACAGCTTCATAAATTTTCAGCCCCAGATTTCCTTCTGCTCAAAAAATTTCATTTCAAACGCAAGCATCTGCCTGCAGGAAAGTCCCTTCAGAAACCCGATGCTATGGTTCCGCACAACAGGCTCCCTTATGACAGGGCCTTTTTGCATGAACCTTTCGTCCTACATTTCAAGCACAAATGTAATCACACAAAGCGGAACGGAGGAAGACATTCTTGCACAGATACAGCTGAACCCCAGCTTCACAAAAAAAATTGGCGAAAGAATTCTGAAAACAGGAATCAGTTTCCAGGCAGAAAAAAAATCCACGGAAGGAATGTATTCCAGAACCTATGCGAACAGCATACTCAGAAGCGACGTCTATTTCGGAGGAAAGGATAATTCAATCTATCTTTCATTCAGGGGAGAAAAGGAGAACCTCAGAAACCAGTCAAAAATAAAAATCTACACATCAGCAAGAAATTCCTTCCAGAAATTTTCATCAAAAACCTCCGCTGCCTGTGAAATTTATGGGGAGAAAATTTCTATGTCCCTTAGCGAAAGCATAAAATTTTCTGAAAGCCTCCTGGAAAACATCAGCTTCGCCGGCCAAATAAATTTTCCCCACGAAGCCATACAGAATTTCGATTCAATAAAACTTTCCGCAGGAGTGAAAGGCAGATGGGAATACAAAAAAATAAGCACAATCATTTCAATCAGCGGAGAGTACACAGTCAGGCAGTAAAATTTCAGTTTGCGGAAAACATATCCAGACAAAGTTCCTTAAAATTCCGACACACGAAAACAGACGTTCCTGCGGCCCATGATGTGAATATTTTTATTGTATTTTGATTTTAACTATTGAATTTTGTCTATTTTTCGTGTATGCTAATACGACTATATAAGCATGATGCGGAATTGTTTGTATTTCATAATATTACGTCTTTTAATGATTCTGCAGACATTCTAAAGAACTTTTTTTTAGCGAGGTATACACTATGGGCTTTGATATTACAAAAGTACGTAATATCGGTATCAGTGCACACATTGACTCTGGTAAGACAACAACATCTGAACGCATTTTGTTCTACTGTAACAAGATTCACCAGATCCACGAAGTTCGTGGTAAGGACGGTGTAGGCGCTGTAATGGATAACATGGAATTGGAACGCGAACGCGGTATCACAATTCAGTCAGCAGCAACACAGGTTCAGTGGAAAGACACAACAATCAACCTTATCGACACACCGGGCCACGTTGACTTCACAGTTGAAGTTGAACGCTCGCTCCGCGTTCTTGACGGTGCTATCATGATTCTTTGTGCTGTTGCAGGTGTTCAGTCACAGTCAATCACTGTTGACCGCCAGCTCAAGAGATACCATGTTCCACGTATCGCATTTGTTAACAAATGTGACCGCCAGGGTGCTAACCCTCTCCGCGTTTGTAAGCAGGTTCGTGAAAAGCTCGGTCTTAACGCATACATGATGGAACTTCCTATCGGTCTCGAAGACAAGCTCCAGGGTGTTGTTGACCTTGTGACAATGAAGGCCTACTACTTCGAAGGTAAAGACGGTACAGACGTACGCATTGCAGAAATTCCAGCAGACTTGATTGAACAGGCTAAGGAAAAGAGAATCGAACTTCTCGATGCAGCATCAAACTTTGATGATGAACTTATGGAACTTCTCATGGAAGAAGGCGGATACGATTCAGTTCCTGTTGAAAAGGTTAAGGCAGCTATCCGTAAGGGTACACTCGCAGAACAGTTCGTTGGTGTATTCTGTGGTTCAGCACACATGAACAAGGGTATCCAGCCAGTTCTCGATGCAGTTCTTGATTACCTCCCTAACCCAACAGAAGTTCACAACTACGGTCTTGATCTTGACAAGAACGAAGAACAGGTTGAACTCTTCAATGTAGAAAACAAGCCATGTGTTGCATTGGCTTTCAAGCTCGATGACGGTCAGTTCGGACAGCTCACATATACACGTATCTACCAGGGTAAGATTTGTAAGGGTGATGAACTCTACAACGTACGCCAGAGAAAGAAGTTCAAGGTTGGACGTCTCGTTCGCATGAACTCAGCTCAGATGGAAGATATTAACGAAGGTATGCCAGGTGACATCATCGCTCTCTTCGGTGTTGACTGTGCTTCAGGTGATACATTCTGTGGTGGCGGACTTAACGTTGCCATGACATCTATGTTCGTTCCGGAACCAGTTATCTCTCAGGCTATCACACCAGTTGACAAGTCTGCAGCAGCTAACATGTCCAAGGCTCTCAACCGCTTTACAAAGGAAGACCCAACATTCCAGACATACGTTGACCCAGAATCTAACCAGACAATCATTAAGGGTATGGGAGAATTGCACCTTGCAGTTTACGTTGAACGTATGAAGCGCGAATACAAGTGTGAAGTTACAGTAGCAGCTCCGGAAGTTGCATACCGCGAATCCATCACACAGCGTGCAGACTTCAACTTCACACACAAGAAACAGACAGGTGGTTCAGGTCAGTACGGTCGTGTTGCCGGATTCATGGAACCATACCAGGGTGAAGAAGGAAAGGAATACGAATTCGTTGACTCCATCAAGGGAGGTGCTATTCCTAACGAATATATCCCATCTTGTGACAAGGGCTTCAAGCGTGCTATGGAAAAGGGTTCACTTATTGGTGCTCCAGTTGTTGGTGTACGCTGTACAATCAATGATGGTCAGTATCACCCAGTTGACTCTTCAGATATCGCATTCCAGACAGCAGCTATCGGTGCTTTCCGTGAAGGTTATGCAAAGGCAAAGCCAGCTATCCTCGAACCAGTTATGAAAGTTCAGATTGCAGGTCCTACAGAATTCCAGGGTAACATGTTCGGTCTTATCAACCAGCGCCGTGGTGTTATCATTGATACATCTGATGAAAACGGAACATCTACAGTTAACGCAGAAGTTCCACTTTCTGAAATGTTCGGATTCTCTACAATTCTCCGCTCTTCAACACAGGGTAAGGCAGAATTTACAATGGAATTTGAAAAATATTCAAAAGTTCCAAACAATGTAGCTGATGAACTAATCAAAACATATCAGGACAAGAAAAAGAACGGCGGAAAATAATTTTTACCGTAACTTAAAATTCATGTCTGAATAAACAATAAAGGTAATTCTTATAATAATTGAAAGATTATTTATGAATTACCTTTTTTTTTTGAAAAAGTGATGTTATACTATACATATAGACATATTTAATTACGGGTTCCGCATACAGTTTTGTATCGGTTCACGTGATGTGATTTTTTTTGAAAGAAAAAAACAAATGTATAAATCATTCAGGAGGAAATAATATGGCTAAACAAGAACTTTTTGAACGCAGTCCGATCCGTGCATTCGATGAAGTAACAAACGGTGGACTCAAAGCTGGAGAAATGGGTTTAATTACATCAAAAAAAGGTCTTGGCAAGACTTCTGTTCTCGTTCAGTTCGGTATGGACACGTTACTGAACAACAAGCAGCTTATCCACGTTTCCTTTGACCAGAAATCAACAAACGTTATTGCCTGGTATGATGAAATCTACAACGAAATTTCAAAGAAGAAGTCCATTGCTCCGGAAATCAAGGAACAGATTGCACGCAACCGTACAGTCCTTAACTTCAACCAGGACAATATTAACCTTGAAAGAGTTGTTACAACTCTCAATGCCCTCAAGACAGCAGGCATCAATGTTGCGGGAGTTGTAATTGATGATGTTGACTTTGACAAGGTAAAGGAAGCTGACATCGCATCTGTTGCAAACTTTGCAAAGGTAGCGAAAGTAAAAGTCTGGATCAGTTCCACATCCGCAGGCGATAAACTCGCTGACCAGGCACCTAAAGCTGTTCTCCCTTACTTCAGTACAGTTGTACACCTTGTAGGATCAAAAGCTTCAGGAACTCAGCTCCAGATTCTTAAGACAGGAAAGAAAGGTGAATCAATTGAAGAAACTCTTAAGATTGATTCAAAGACGATGCTTATTTCAACTAAATAAACATAAAACCAACCATTAATTTGTCCTTATAAATACAGGCCTTCCTTAGCTTAGCGGGAAGGCTTTTTTTTTGCTGTCCATCATATTTACATAAGACAACAAAAATTTTCCCAGTTCATCTAATTCCTTATAAAACGCTTAAGAACAATACTTTCACATTATTTTTTTAATTTATATAATTTATCATTCAATATACCTTGACAGGTGAGGTATATATGATTATAACATAAATAGCAGAACAAAATAACTTAATGCTCATTATCAATGGCGGTAAAAAAAAATCATGCAGGAGGTTAAATGTTAAACAGTTCTGACATAATCAGAGGTCTTACGGACACGCTTATTCTTGCATGCCTGTATACCCAGGACAGTTACGGATATGAAATCAACAAGGCAGTGAATGCTAAAGCAAATGGCGAGTTCGTTTTCAAGGAAGCAACTTTGTATACAACATTCCGGCGGCTGGAGGAGAACGGTCTTATCAACTCATACTGGGGCGGAGAACAGACAGGTGCCAGACGCAGATATTATTCAATTACCCAGCAGGGAAGGAACCTTTATGAAGAAAATCTTCAGGACTGGGAAAAACTTAAGTCTTTAATAGACACACTGATCAGAAATTAGATAGAAGGAGAAAAATATGATCAACAAAAAAATCCAGAAATACGTGGACTTCATTTTTGCAGATATTCCTTACAGCAGAAAGGCAAAAGAGATGCAGGAAGAAATTACATCAAATCTTCAGGCACATTATGAGGATAACATTTCTAACGGAATGACAGAAAATGAAGCTTACCAGAGTGCAATTGATTCTTTAGGAAACATAGATGAACTTCTCAAGGAACTTATTCCTGAAGAAAACCTTCAGCAGAAAATAAACATGTACAGAAAGAAGAGAGCAACCTGCACGGCAATCAGCACTGCCCTTTACATGACCGGAGTTGCAGCACTTATTATCCTTCCGGCACTGACGGAATTAATTAATTCTGAGCTGACAGAAGTCAGCGCAATAATTGGTCTGTGCATACTCTTCGCATTCGCCATTATCGCTACAGGAATTACTATCTATATAAAGAAAAACGTTCCCCAGGAAATTGAAAACTATGTAAGGCCTGGCAAAAAAATGAAACTGGACATAAATATCGATACTTCAACAAAAAACGGAAAACTCATTGAAGCACTTGCATCTTCTTTCTGGACTTTCGTTGTAATCATTTATTTCATCGTAAGCTTTGCAACACATGCCTGGTACATTACATGGCTTATTTTCCTTGCAGGAAATGCAGCAAAGAAATGTCTTGAAGCTCTGCTTTCGGACTAAAAAATTAGAAAAAGGGAAAGAGAAATGAAAAGCAGTAAAAACATAATTGCAGCAATTCTTTGGGGTGCAATGTCAATATTCTGGATCGTACTTATGCTTCTCATAATGAGCGATAATTTCAGCTTCATAAATATAAGTGACAGAGATAACGGGGGAAAGAAAAAAAACTCATTAGTAAATATTGAAGTTGATGATTTTGTTCAAGGAGTTGAAAAAATGTTAGACGGTATCGTAAATTCAACTGACAGCGGAAACTGGGATATAAACAGCAACAGCTACCACGGTTCAAAAAATGATGACACTGAGACTCAGACCTACAGTTTTAATGCAAAAGAAATTACAGCCCTTGATGGTGAACTTGTAGCGGAATCACTTGAGATTATGGAAGGAAGTGGTGATAAAATAGAAATCACAATCAAATGTCCAAGTAATTATCCTCTTAGGATCCATGCATTTAAACAGGGATCAACTATAAAAATCAGCACAGAACAGAAAAAAAGGATAAGTTTCCACAGCGGATGTTCTGTTAGAATTACAATTCCTTCCGACTGCAGAAATCTTAAATGCAATCTTGACAATACAAGCGGAAAAATATATGCAGCCGGATTAAATTTTAAAAGCTTTGACGCTGAAAATGTTTCAGGAAGCATTCAGCTTTCAAATATAACAGCTTCAACAATCAATGCGGAAAGTGTTTCAGGGAGCGTAAAAATTTACAACAGCAGAGGAAAAATAGAAACATCAAGTATTTCGGGAAGCACTGAAATAAATTTTCAGGACAAGCTTGAAAACAATATAACTTCTTCAACAGTTTCGGGAAGCATCAGAATCAATGTACCGGCCAATGCAGATTTCAGTGCAGACTACTCCACCACATCAGGCGGAATCCATACGAAGTTTGCCTGTTCCGGCAAAAAAAGCGGAACAATCTCAAACGGAAGCGGAAAATATTCCATGAACCTCAGCACGGTCAGCGGTTCAATAAATGTAAACTGATTCAGTTCTGCAAATATTATTCCAAAAAATTAGACATTTCAGATTTCATCAGAAAACATGCTCAGCTTATCCTTAGGAATGCCCCCTTTTTTAAGGATAAGCCTTCAGACCTAAAAAATTAAGTAACATAATTGCATTTACTTTCTTTCATTTAAAACATAAAATCAATTAACATTTATTAATAAAACTGAATGGAGAAAAAAATGAAAAGAAATTTTACTGGTATCCTTTCTGGAATCATTATTGCCGCATCCATTTTTGCAAGTTCCTGCACGTCCTACTCGTTAGAAGAAATGGACCATTCCGCAGAAATCTTCAGTGCATTTGAAATAAAATCAATAGACTGCAGTCTCATTTCAGAGTCAATTGAAATTGAAGAAACTGATATAAACAGAATTGAAGTTGACATGTATACAAGCCCTTACTACAAATGCAATCTGTACGCACGAAACGAGAACGGAACTTTAAGAATATACGCATCAAACAGTGGAAAACATCAGCCTTTCTCAAGCAGACAAGAAAAAGGTGAAATCCATGTCAGAATTCCGAAGAAATGCTCCTTCGAGAACTGCAATATTATAATCTGCACAGGAAGGATGGCTATCAAAGATATAAAGGCAAAAACTCTTTCAATAAATTCTGATGCAGGAAGTATAGAAATTTCCAGAACCGTATCAGATGCATGCATCATAAAAAATGAAAGCGGTTCCGTAAAAATTATTGATGCAGCAGGAAAACTTTCTGCAAGCACAACAGCCGGCAGCATTAATGTAAAATACAGCAGTCCCCTTGCAAATGATGTTGACCTGAATGCAGCGGCAGGAAGCATAAAGATTTCTCTGAACAAGAACAGCAGTTTTGAAGCAACATGCGTAACATCCCTGGGAAATGTCTACAGCAGTAACTTCCAAAAAAATGGGACAAAAATAAGCAACGGTTCAAAGCTTTACAAAATATCTCTCAAAACAACAGTCGGATCAATTACCGTTGAATAAGATTTTTACAGAAACTAAAATCCCGGCAGGGAAGAATTTACTGCGGCCCCGGAAAATATAATTCCTGGAGGTACCCGTAAAAACTTTCATGCCGGGATTATTGTTTCAAAGGACAATGTCCGTCTATTTTGTAAGCAGACTGTTCATTGCCTTTACAAATGAAGCCGGATCCTTAAGTTCTTCACCACTCAAAAGAAGAGCCTGGTCAAGAAGAACTTCACTTACATCTGCAGTAAATGCTTCGTCAGCAGAAGCTTCAAGCTTCTTTACAAGCGGATGATCTCCGTTTACTTCAAGAATAGGCTTAACAAGTGATGAACCGCCCTGTCCCATTGCTCTCATCATGCGTTCCATCTGAAGAGAAGGATCATTTTCATCAATTACGATGCAGCTCGGGCTGTCAGAAAGACGTTTACTCAAAACAACGTCCTTAACTTTATCACCAAGAGCCTTCCTGATTTTTTCCTGTACAGGCTTGAATTCTTCTTCCTTCTTCTTTGCCTCTTCCTTGTCTACTCCAAGTTCTTCATCACTTCCGGCACGGTTTACTGCCTTGAGCTCAAAGTCCTTGTACTTTCCGTATGCAGGAATAACAATATCATCAATATCGTCAGCCATAATGAGAACTTCAAATCCCTTCTTTGCATAAGCCTCAAGAAGCGGAGACTTGCGAAGGTTTTCTTCATCGCTGCCTGTAATATAATAAATTGCCTTCTGGTCATCCTTCATGCGCTGAACATAAGAAGCAAATGATGTCCACTTGTCATCGCCTGTTCCTTCAGAACCTGTACTCTTGAAGCGAATGATTTCAGCAATTTCATCACGGTTTGCATAGTCTGAGTAGAGACCTTCCTTGAGAGGTCGGTTATAGCTCTTTACAAACTTCCTGAAGCTTTCAATCTTTTCTTTCTGTTCATCAGTCGGACTTTCTGCCTTGAGAGCTTCTTCTGCAGCTTCTCCAAGTTTTTTGAATTCACTGAGAAGTTTCTTTACCGACTGGGACTTAATGTTTTCAAGTATGCGGTTCTGCTGCAGGATTTCACGGCTTACATTAAGAGGAAGATCTTCTGAATCAATTACACCACGTACAAAGCGCAGGTAGCTTGGCAAAAGTTCGCGGTCATCATCTGTAATGAAAACACGCTTCACATAAAGCTTTACACCTGACTTGTAATCAGCCTGGTACATATCAAAAGGAGCAACCTGGGGAACATAGAAAAGAGTTGTATATTCCTGTGTACCTTCAGCATGTGTATGCACGTGCATGAGAGGATCAGTTCCGTCATGGCTGATAGTCTTATAGAATTCGTTATAATCTTCCTTCTTAAGCTGATTCTTGTTTTTCTTCCAGAGTGCTGAAGCAGAGTTCACCTGCTCAACCTTATTTTCTGTTCCCTCAACCTTTCCGTCTTTATCATACTTGTTCTGTGTATAGTGAGAATAAATTGGGAATGCAATGTGGTTTGAATATTTCTTAATGAGCTCTTCAATCTTCCATCTTGAAGCGTAATCCTTGCTGTCATCATTAAGGTGCATTTCAATTGCGGAGCCATAAGTTTCAGTCTTATCAAATCCGTATTTCTTTGCTTCTGCTGAATTTACATCAAGCTCTTCAATTTCGTATGCGTTCGTACCGTCAGAAGACCAGTGCCAGGCTTTTCCGTCACCCATAGCCTTGCGAGTATAAACATCAATTCTGTTTGCTGCCATGAATGCACTGTAGAAACCAACACCGAACTGTCCGATAAGATCAGAATTGGCACCGCTCTGTGAAAGCTGATCAATGAAAGCCTTGGTTCCCGAACGGGCAATCGTACCAAGATTATCAGTAAGATCCTGTTCGTTCATTCCGATGCCGCAGTCCTGAACTGTAAGGGTATTTTTTTCATCATCAAAAGTAATATCAATACGCGGATCAAAAGCAAGTGACTTGAAATTGTCATCGGAAACTGTAAGATACTTCAACTTATCAAGAGCATCCGAAGCATTTGAAACAATTTCGCGCAAAAAAATGTCTTTGTTTGAATACATTGAATGAATGATTAACTTTAAAAGCTGATTTACTTCAGTCTGAAACTGATACTTTGCCATTTTATCCTTCCTGAAAAAAATAATTGATTTCTAGTGTAAGAATATAATATTTTTTTTATAAAAACGGCAAGTATTTTTTAGATTTTCGAGGATTATTTAATAGGAACATTCAAAAATTGCAATTTTCAGAGATGACATTAATTTTTAAAACCGTCATAATGCTTCACGTATCGAACTTTTCCGATTATGGAAATATCATCACTTTGAAGAGGCTCAGTTAATTCCTGATAATTTTTATTATCGGAGATGATTTTGTATTCACGGGAATTCATTGCAATTCTTTTTATGAAACCGTTTCCGTGATAACGTATAGCGTAAATTCCTTCACCTTCGTAGCCTGATGAATCACATACAACAATGTCACCTGAATTTAATGTAGGATACATTGAGTCACCGGAAACCCTCAGGGCCGCAAGATTATTTCCGTACTTCCTTAAATCCTTTGGAACTTCTATAAACTTTTTTGCACTGTCATCTTCAGGAAGTATCTGTCCGAAACCGGCACTAAGTTCCTGGTCAAGAAGCGGTACCATGAAAACACTATACTCTTCCTGAAAAAAGCTATCCTCATTTTCCTCTGAAAGAAGAATTTCAGCTTCTATTCCCAGTGCACAAGAAATTTTATACGTCTCATCAACAGCAGGCCACCTGTTTGCAGCCTTCTTTGACCTTAAAAGAGAAATATCCAGTGATGCTTTCCTGCACAGCTTTTCAAAAGTAACATCCTGAAGTTCAAGCTGAGCATCAAGATTATTCCAAAAAATTCCTGCGTCCATTACAATATGATTATATAAAATTCAGTAAATAATTTCAAACAGAGAACAATGTTGTAAAAAAAGTAAATTCATCCAATCAAAGTATGGTGAAAAACTTCTGAGAAAAAAAATGTAGCGCTACAAATCCATCTTCCCGACAGGAAAAAATTAGGAGGAGAAAACCTATCAGGAGCTTCGATGTAGCACCAAGTACTTTGAGCGTAACATCCAAAGGAGAGAAAGATGCTCCGCAATACTTGATGCTAGTTATAATGTAATGCAGTAAATTTCAAATATCAAACGGAACTGTAATATTTTTCACTTTTTTTCACTTTTTTAAAATACATGAATCCTGAATGAAACAAAAAATTAAAATACAGAAAACTCTTATTTATTTCTTCCAGAAGGAAGGACAAAAGAAGACTGCCATCGTAAAAAATTCAAGACGACCTGCAACCATTACAATACAGTACCAGACTTTTATAGGGTCGCACAAGAATCCGCAGTTATTGGAAGGTCCAAGAAGATTAAAGCCCGGCCCGAAGTTTCCAACCATTGTAAGAGAACCTGAAAATGAAGTAAGCAGATCCAGTCCGAAAGCACATCCGATGAATGTTGTCAGGAAAACCAAAGCAAAGAAAATAAAGAAGAATGCGCTGACATTAAATACAACATCCTTGCGTCCTGCCCTCTTATTAAGTTTGATAGAAAAAACTCCGTGAGGGTGAATCATGCGAAGAATTTCATTGTGCAGCTGCTTTGCAAGAATAAGCCACCGGACTGTCTTCACACCACCGGCAGTGGAACCTGATGAACCTCCTATGAAGAACAGCACAAAAATAATCAGCTGGCTGGCATAAGACCACAGTGTATAATCTGAAGTAGAAAAACCTGTCGTACTTACAAGAGAAAGCACCTGGAATGAGGTATATCGGAGAGAAGTAAAAAATCCGCCGTACTTCTTAAGCTCGAACAAAGTTGTAATAAAGATTGCCGTAAAGACGATTCCCACATAAGTCTTCAGTTCAGAATTGTCTGTGATTTCTGAAAACTTTTTTGTGAAGATGTAATAGTAAAGCGAAAAGTTTATTCCTGCAAGAAACATAAACACAGAACAGATCAGATCTATTGAAACGGAATCGTAATAAGCGATGCTTGAATTCTTTGTTGAAAATCCGCCTGTTCCTAAAGTTGAAAAGGAATGGCTCAGCGCGTCAACGAAGTCCATTCCGGCTATGCGCAGAAGAATTGTTTCAACCACTGTCATTCCGAAATAAATGAACCAGAGAATCTTTGAGGTCGTTGCAATCTTAGGCGTAAACTTTCCTTTTTCAGGACCAGTCGTTTCATTTTTTATCAGCTGAAATCCGCCTACACCAAGAATCGGAAGCAGAGCAACTGTTAATGCAACAATACCCATACCGCCAAGCCAGTGCATCTGGCAGCGCCACAAATTAATGCACCGCGGAAGACTTTCAACATCGCATATTACAGTGGCACCTGTTGTAGTAAACCCTGAAACACTTTCAAAAAAGGCATCAATAAAACGGGGACAGGCCCCGCTCGTGTACAGCGGAATAGATCCGAACAAACTTACAACAAACCATGCCAATGCAACAACAACAAATCCTGCACGTGTACTTAGTGTTGCCTTCTTTTTAATGCCCAGCACAAAAAACAGGACTCCCAGAACCAGACTACACACCATTGGAATTGCAAAAGGCAGAATGCAACTATATTCTCCGCAAGCTGCGGCTACGCTTATCGGCATAACAAAAGTTGCACCGACTATTGCTACAATTAAAAAAACTATTCTCGCTACTGTAAAAAACATTTTATTTTGTTCCGCTGAATTTTTCAAGAATCTTCTTATCACCTGTCTTCTCTATAAGAACCAGATGATCACCTACAGTAAAAGTTGTATTTCCAACAGGGATTTCGTACTGACCAGCACCGGGTTTCTTTACAAGCATTACAAGGAATTCTCCAGGACAGGCTATTTCCTTTAAACTTTTACCTATAATCTTGCTGGATGAAATAAGATCGCATTCAACAATCTCAAAATTCCCCCCTGAAATTGTATGTATACCTGTTACAGTTTTTCCGCGCAGATGACTCATGATGCTGTCAACAACTGTATCGTTCATGGGAATTACAACATCAACACCGAGCTTATGAGCAATGCTCCCGAAGGTTGAACTTGAAACAAGTGAAATTGTTTTGTCAACGCCAAGAGATTCAAGGTAAGCGGAAGCAACCATGTTCAGTTCAAGATTTCCTGTAGCACAGATTACAAGGTCAAACTTATCGATTCCCTCTTCCTGAATAAAGGATTCATCAGTAATGTCAGCGCAGAAAACTTTTGCACCGGGAAACATTTCTTCTGCCTGTTTGCAAAGAACATCATCAGGATCAACAATAACAAGATCCTTTGCAATGGAAGAATTCTTCTTGCCGAGAAGAATATCCTGAATATGAAAAGGCTTTCTCTTTTTCATGAACTTTTCAGCAAGAATCATTCCGACTCGTCCTGCACCAATGATTGCAACCTTTCTAAGCTGCTCAATCTTTGTTCCGAAAAGTTCCATGATTGAAGGAATATCCATCTTCTTGGAAAGTACTCCAACAAAATCACCTGCATGAAGAATTGAATCTCCGCTTGGAATAAAGGAGCCTTCCTGATTTTCTGCATAGGTGATTGTAAAAAGACAGTTCGTAAGCTGGCGTAGAGCCTTTACCGCAACACCGTCCATCTTACTTCCGCGTTCAATTTTAAGTCTTGTAAATTCATAGTCGTCTTCAAATGAAACAACATCAGAAACCGCACCATGTTCAACGGCTGTTACAATTGCCTGCGCAGCTTCAACATCAGGATGAATCATGTGATCAATTCCGTAAAGGGGTCTGTGAGCACCGGTAAAAGTTTCCTTGTGGGCAGATGTTACATTTTCTGTGTTCACATAATAATCATAGTTTCTTACTCTTGCAATCTTAAGAAGCTCGGGATAGACTGCATCAACAAGAGAACAGGTAATCATATTGATTTCATCACTTTCGGTTACAGCTACAAGAGCATCGGCCTTTGAAATGCCGACTTCTTCAAGAGTTTCAAGACTGTTTCCGTCTTTCTGCAGAACTGTGCAGTTCAGTCTGTTGCTTGCATGGCGTACAATATCTTCATCATTATCAATAAGAACAACATTGTTGTCTTCGTTTATAAGGCGCTTTGCTAACTGAATTCCTGTGAAACCTGCGCCGACTATCACTATTTTGCTCATTATGCAAACATTATAACACAAATTCCTTTTATTTTCTAGTTAATAAATTTATCTAAACTTATAATTTTTTAGGTTCACCTGTAAAAATGATTCTGAGATTAAGTTTAACATAGGCAAGAATTTCTCTTGCATAATCATTTGGAATGTAAACAAGCGGTGTTCTGCCTGCAAGTCCTGTAATGTTTTTATAGCCCAAACGCTTTGCAAGTCTTTCGGCCCTTGCAAGATGATAACGGCTTGTAACTATGGCAACAGTCTTCTGCAGAGTTTCTTCCATTGAAATATTTTCTTGTGCTGAAATAAGCTGCGCACAGAAAATTAAATTTTCTATTGTATCGTGGGCCCGGTTTTCTTCTAAAATTCTTTCAGGCCCAATACCAAGAGATACCAGTTTCTTTTTTAATGATACTGACTCGGGCATGCTACCGAATTTGGGAAGACCACCTGTTACGATTGCAACTGCATTTTTATGATTCTTCAGATATACGGACGCAGCACTGAGACGTTCATTAGGTACATCTGTCAAGATTCCGTCTCTACGGACTCCTCCTCCTAAAATTATTACATATTCATTTTCTATTTTTCCGTCATCAATCTTAGGTGTCAGTATGAAAAACAGATTAATCAATGAAACACTGAATCCGGTAACAAGAAAAAGCAAAAGAGAAATTTTTATTTTCCGTGAAAATGTTTTTTTAATTTTTGCAAGGAAGAAAAATATTAATGAAACAAAAAACCAGAACACCTTAAAAGAAAATAACGCCGGCGACTTAATTTCCATTACAGCAAAATAAATAAATGTCACCGCGGAAATAATATGGAAAGCTGTATTCAGTTTTTTGTTTTTCATAATACTCTTCTCCCGGAATTTAGTTCCAGAGACTAATTCTCACTGCCGGATTCGTCATCATCCATCTGATGAATTTTTGACTTCCTGTTCTTTACAAGATACATGCTGCTCAGAAGTGCCGCACAAATTACAACTGCACCAATTATTTCCCATATTCCGTTTGTAAGCAAAGTGCATGCAAGAATTGCGAAATAACCTTTCACAGCAGAAATATTTGCAACATCAAATCCAATTTTACTGAGAGCACCTGCCATTCCTGCAATGAGATCCTTTCCGTAGAAAACATAGATGGCAAACATTACGAACACAGTGTTTGTAAGAGTTCCGAATGCAGCACTGACTGATCCGCTTATAACTTTTGGCATTTTTGGAATGCAGTTCAACCCTGTGTAAACAAAATATGTTACAACCGGAATCAGAAGACGTGGAACAATTGAAACACATGGATTCAAGAAAAACGGATTCGCTGCTCCGCCTGTTGCAGTATTAATGAGACTTGAAATTCCAAAGATGAGACCAACGCCGAGTCCCGGAACAAGTCCTGCCATAATTGTTACGAGAATTGTTGGAATGTGCATAATTGTAATCGTCAACAATCCGCCGAGAGAAATGAAACCAAGATGAGTCAAACTCAATACAATGCTGAGTGCTCCGAAGACACCTGTAACTGCAAGTTTGTAGTTGAGTTCCTGATTTACTTTTTTTTCCATAATAAAACCTCTATAAAATTAAAAAATCCAGCCAAAGTTCTGGAGATTTAAATTAAAACCACTGATGCATGAAACATTATTTTTTTTGCCGTCATAAATTCCTGACGTCTCAAACAAAATAAAATTTTTATTTGCTGCAAAGGGAATATAAACAAGCTGGGAAGTAAGATCAAAATCCTTTAAAGTAAATGAAAATTTTTCATCCCTGATGAAACTGTCTCCAATCTTTTTTGCCCTTATCGAAAAAGTTTTTACACGGCTTGCATCAAAATAATTTTCCCTTGAAGAGCAGTCACCGTTCATGACCTTTGCCTGAAGGAATTTCATCTTGCCAAAATTATTTTCAAATTCAGAATCCGCGGTAAAATGAAATTCTAGTGACACATAATTATCTGACGAATTAACAATATAGCAAGTTTCCGGAGAATTATCAAAGGCGCAAAGAATTGAATTGTTTAAGGGAGAAGCAGCTGTAAATAAAAAATTTTCTGATTCAATGTTACAATAAAAATTCTTTTTTTCAATTCCGTCTTTGGATGCGTCATAAAAATTTATTTCTGTTCTCTGAGATGCTGTGTCCTTATAATTTACCCGTGAACATCTCAAATGAATTTTTCCGTTAGTACGGATTCCTGTTTCAATTTGAGCAGTCACAGTATTTTTTACGAAGGCAATATATTTGTTTGAAGCAGTTATGTTAAAGTCCTCATAGTCAACTGTAAGTCCGTTTTCATTTGTTCTTTTCCATAAACCGAATACGGCAGAATCAACATAATAAACGCCAGAGGAAGTTTTATAAAAGACAAACTGAACTACAGCATTTTCCGAAGAACAAAGTTCAATTACATCATGCTCAGAATAATCACCTTCCCTGAAAAAAGGAAAACGCTCAAGTTCCATTGCGGAAGCAAATACTCTGTAAAAAATTTTATCGCCAATAATCTGTTCATAAAATTCAAGGCAGGAAAAGGTTTCCGCAAACCTAAAGAATTCATCAGAAAAGCTTAGCTCCTGCAGAATCCTGCTTCGCATTCCAACAAAAGAAGCATCCTGTTCACTGAAATTAACTTTTTCCAAAGTCATATAATTTGTTGGCGAAAATCCCCAAAGTTCAGGAGCATCCGGAAGTTTTGCACTCTTTGAGTATATTGGAAGCAGAAAAGCTACCAGCAGAATGGAAAGGCACCAGTTTTTCTTAAATTTGAACTTCATTTTTTCCTCCGGAACTTTTTATAGGACATCTACAAAAAGTTTTTTAAGATGCCCTATATTTTTACTAGGAAGGCCCAGAAAAATAAAATATCATATTTTAAAAAAATTCACCATATCTAAAAAGAAAAACTCCAGAATTTTAAACTAACACTTTTATGATTGCCACTTCATATTGGTCTCAGGGCTCCACATTTTTCCGTCAGGAGACAAGAAAAACTTCGTCCACAAGCTTTATGTTTTCTTTCATTACGATACGCCCCTGCTATCTTTTTTTATTCGCTTCAAGCCCGTCCTGACGGACTGATGTTTATTTTAAAACAAAACCCCAGGCCTTTAACCTGGGGTTGTTATACGCGCCCCTTACCGGGCTTGAACCAGTGACACATGGATTAACAGTCCATTGCTCTACCGACTGAGCTAAAGGAGCGTATTCAACAAGTGAATGTATGTATATTACTAAAAATAAAAAGTTTTGTCTAGTGGTAAAATTGAAATTTATTAATTTTTTTTTATAAAAAAGCCGTGCAGATTACTCCGTACGGCTTAATTCTTTGGTCCCCAAAATAAAATGATTCAGGACCAGCCTTTAGAATTTGTGGCTATAACTTATGGCTACTCTACTAAAGTACCATTCGCGGCCTGATGTTGTTAATGTCGGTTCCTTCTGACTGTTATCGTAATCAAAAGCTTCTACAAATCTTCTGCGGCTTGAAAATCCCAGAAGACAACTGAGAGTATCTTTTCCTCCGAACTGGAACTGCAGGAGCGGACTGATGCTTATCTGATTCCAATCACTGTCATATTTTCCGTAAAGAGCTGAATCATAGGCATCTGAAGAAAGTCGTTTGTCTGTTTCCACCATTACGCCTGCCATCTTAAGAAGAGATGGCATCTGGTAAGCGAGAACAAAATTGCAGTACTGGTTCCAGCCGTTCACTCTATTTCCTGTAAGCTGCCATTCCCAAACTTCGCCCCTGTTAACATTTGTAAGTGCATTATAGTAGAGCTGATATGAACACTGAGTTACAACATGCGTCCAGTCACCGGGAATTATTGCACCGAAATCGAACTGGAAAGTTCCCTGGAACCATGTCTTGTAGAACCAGTTTGCAAAAGGAGTAAGAGCATTATAATTCCATGTAGAAGTATTTAATTTTGCCATACCGCCCTGGAAAACAGTACCAATATCCCAACCTGTACCAGCTTCAGCACCGGCACTGAAAATAAAAAAAGGAACAGGGGTAAAGGCTGCACTTAACGCAGGCTTTACAGAAACTGGAGTCACTTCGAGACTTGCTGAAAGATTTAAATTTGCACCACTTACAAGCCAATTTTCACCTAAAGGTGTCGGAATTGTATACTCAGCCTTACCTGTAACACGACCTTCAAGGCCGCTGTAAGCACCTGTCAGAGGGGCAAAAATATCACCTGTACCTGAAATGCGATCACTCCTTGGATAAAACGCAGTGTCAACAGCAACAGAAAACTGAATCCTGTCCAGGAAAGATTCTTCCTGGGCAGCAAGAGGAGCTGCAACACATATTGCACCTACCAGCGAAAGAATAAATTTTGCTAACTTCATATAAAACTCCTATATGGTTACCTCTAAAAATTACAATTTTAAAGGTAACCTTAAAAATACGATGCCTTAGACCTTGTAATTTCATGGATTAAAACTCGATGCATCTTTAAAAAGTTTTTTTGAGATGCCCTGTATCCGATTCACATTCCTGGAGAATCCCACAAAATAAATCAATTACTACTATACTGATAGTAATACTATCAGTATATATTTCTATACTAAAATTTGCAAGAACCTTTTCTTATCAAAAAAACATAAAAAATTTTTAAAACTTCTATTGACAGAAACAAATTAACAGAATAAACTGTTTCTACAAATAGAATGTTACTACTAAAAGAAGCGTAGATAAAGAGGTATCAGCATGAACAAAAGAACAGACAGCATATATCTTACATTAAGCGCAGACAGATATAATCCATACTCCCTTGCCAAAAAGACAGGAGCAAAAGTTCTCCTTGAAAGTGCCAGATTCAATATGGGAAAAGAAAGATATTCAATTCTACTCGTTGAAGAAGCCTTCCATGTTATACAGGACGACGAAGGAATCGCGTTTATTGTTGACGGACGCAGGGTACCGTACACGCAGCATGTTTCAGGAAAAGACGGAAATCCTGAAATGATTGCACCGGGAAGCAAAATTCCACATGAAGCGGATATTCTTGATGCCCTCCTCTACATTGCACAAGAAAACGAACTTGGGCATAAAGAAATACCGGTTCCTGCCAGCGGAATCGGTTATCTCGGATATGAATTCTGTGCCCGCTGTGACACAATAACTCTTGCACCTCAGACAGATGAGCTTCATATACCGGAAAGCGAATTCATTGTCGGACATGTTTACATTGTATTTGACCACTTCACAGAAAAACTCCATATATTCGCACTCAACTACACTGAACACCAGATTGACCTCCGGAAAGCCGTAGACAATTTGCAGAAGCTGCTCAACAACATGGACTTCTCATACCTTGAACCTCCGGAGGCAGTAATGCCTTGCAGAACGGTCACTGACCTTGAAAAATCCCGTGAAGAGTACATGCAGAAGGTTGTTGAACTAAAAAAAGAAATTGTAGCGGGAAACATTTTCCAGGCAGTTCCAAGCAGAAGACTTCAGGTTGAATGTGAATCAGGTGCCCTTGAAATTTACCGCAGGCTCCGCTCTGTAAACCCTTCACCTTATTTACTTTACCTTGACTTCGGCGACAGACAGCTCATCGGCTGTTCACCGGAAAGCCTTGTGCGCGTAAGAGAAGGTACAGCTTCCATCAGACCTATTGCAGGTACCCGCAGAAGAGGCAAAGATTCTGCAGAAGATGAAGAACTTAAGAATAATCTTCTCGGGGACCCAAAAGAAAAGGCCGAACATCTTATGCTCGTAGACCTTGCACGAAACGACCTCGGACGTGTATGCCAAAGCGGAACTGTTAATGTAACAAGATTCATGACGTGTGAATACTTCAGCCATGTCATGCACCTTGTAAGCGATGTTGAAGGAAAAATTAAACCTGAGCTGAAACAGATCCAGGTTCTCCGCTCAGCATTCCCAGCAGGAACGGTAAGCGGTTCTCCAAAAATTTCTGCCATCCAGATTCTTAGCAGACTTGAAAAGGTCAGGAGAAAGTTCTACGCAGGAGCAATAGGTTATCTGCAATCAAACGGGGACCTGGATTTCTGCATAGGAATTCGATGCGCACTTAAGCAGGACAAGATATGGACTCTTCAGGCGGGAGGCGGAATTGTTTACGATTCAAAGCCGGAACGTGAATGGGAGGAAACCTGCGAAAAGTTAGGCGCACTAAGAGCCGTACTTGAAAAAAATTAAGGCTGCTCCAAAAAAAGCATCCCAGAAAAACATATTGCAAAATACAATGTAACAAATAAAGGAACCTCTAAAAATTGCAATCTTTGGAGGTAACTTTGAAAAACGCGATGTTTTTAAGACCTGTAATTTCAAGGATTAAAAACTCGCAGGCATCTTTGAAAAGTATTTTTTGGAGACGCCCCTGACAGAGAGGATAAAATTATGATAGTAGTAATAGATAATTATGATTCATTTACATACAATGTTGTGCAGGCACTTCAGAGACTTTCCGCTGAAGAAGTAAAGGTCATTCGTTCAAGAGAGTGCACCGTTGAAGACCTTGAAGCACTGCCAATGAATTACCTTGTAATAAGTCCGGGTCCGGGAGAACCAAGGGATGCAGGTATTTCGGAAGATGCAATCCGACACTTTGCAGGAAAGGTTCCCATTCTTGGAGTATGTCTCGGACATCAGGCAATCGGTGAAACTTTCGGAGCAAAAATCGTTCAGGCAAAAAGGATTTGCCACGGCATTGTAGAGGAAATGGATCTTGACGGAAAAGGCCTTTTCAGAATCATCGGAAAGAAATCAAGCTTCACCCGTTATCATTCACTTGTAATCGACGAGTCCACACTTCCTGAAGAATTTGAAGTTACAGCACGTGCAGCTGACGGTGACATTATGGGAATACGTCACAGGACAATGATGATTGAAGGTGTTCAGTTCCATCCAGAAAGCATTGCAAGTCAGGCCGGCGATGACATCTTCCGTGCATTCCTGAACTACAGACGAGAAAATCTTCCTGTTGCAGAATACCTTAACCAGATTATTGAAAGAAAAGATCTTACAAAAGAACAGGCAGAACTTTTCATGGAAAATCTTACGGATGGTTCCATGGATGAACGTGCTACGGGTGCAATACTTACAGCCCTTGCAGCCAAAGGTCCTGCAGCAAGCGAACTTGCAGGCTGTGCATCAGTTCTCCTAAAAAAACGGACAAGGCTTCCCGTAACAGGCATGAAGCTTGCAGAAATTGTTGGTACAGGAGGAGACGGAAAAGGAAGTTTCAACATCTCTTCAATGTCAGCTCTTGTTGCTTCCGCATGCGGACTTGCAATGGCAAAACACGGAAACAGGGCTGTATCAAGTAAATCAGGAGCAGCAGATTTCTTTGAATGTCTCGGAATTAAAATTGACAACACTCCTGAAAACACAGCAAAACTTATTCAGGAAACAAACTTCGGCTTCCTCATGGCACCTATATATCACAGTGCAATGAGATATGCAGCTCCAGTAAGAAAGGCCCTTGGAATCAAAACAATCATGAACGTTATCGGACCTCTTTCAAATCCTGCCGGAGCACAGTACCAGGTTCTGGGGGTTTATTCAAAAGAACTTCTTGAACCTGTTGCAAAGGCTGCAAAAAATCTTGGCGCAAAACGTGTAATGGTAATCACCAGCAAAGACGGTTTCGATGAAATTTCACCTTGCACGGAAACTTATGTCTACCAGATAAACGAAGACGGAAAGGAATACAAGTATATCATAAATCCTGCAAAACTTGGAATTGAAGGCATGGATGAAGATGAACTTGCAGGCGGAAGCGGAAAAGATAATGCACAGCTTGCACTTGACATTCTGAACGGAAACGGAAGAAAGACAATCAAGGCTGCCGTAGGACTCAACGCAGGTGCTGTTCTTTATATAAGCGGTCTTGCAAGAACCATTTCTGACGGCTACAATATGGCAGTTGCTGCAATTGATGACGGAAGAGTTCTTGCAAAGCTCCGCCAGATTAAGCAGAAATCAAATTCTTACGCAAGTTAAAAAGGATAAAATATGTCATCAAATATTCTGGATGAAATCGTTGAAAAAAGAAAAACTGATATTGCCGCCAACGGTTTTACATTTGGAGCTGAAATTCCTTCAGAACGAAAAAGAAAAGCTCCCGTTGCATTCATAAAAAACAAGGGAACTATTCTTGAAGTAAAAAGGGCTTCCCCAAGCAAGGGAGACATTGCTCCTGAACTGAATGCCGCGGAAACAGCAAAAATTTATGCCCGCTCAGGAACCAGCGCAATTTCAGTTCTCACTGAAGAAAATTATTTCAAAGGTTCCCTCAGAGATCTGATTGACGTATGTGACGCTCTTTCTGATGAAGATGTTGCAATTTTGAGAAAGGATTTTTTAATCTCGCCGGAAGAAGTTGAAATTGCATACAGGTGCGGTGCAGATGCAGTACTTCTGATTGCCCGCATACTAGATAAAGACACAATGCTTTCAATGGCAAAAAAATGTCACGAACTAGGAATGACATCTTTCATTGAACTTAAAATTTCTTCCGACCTTGAAAAACTTTCATACATTGCAGAAAATTCCGACAAAGAATTAATTGTCTCGGGAGTCAATGCAAGAGACCTTACGAACTTCACAATTGATATGCTGAGTCCTGTAGGAATGCTCAGTGAAATAAAAAAAATAATGGGCGAAGATGCCAGGGTTGTTTTTGAAAGCGGAATACGCTCCCCTTCATCAGCAAAATTTGCAGGAAGCCTTGGATTTACCGGAATGCTTTTGGGAGAAGCAGCCGCAAGGAATCCTGAAACCGCACGGGAACTTGTAAGCGCATTCGTAAATTCAAGTGAAACGGAAAATTCAAAATTCTGGACAAGGTATGCAAAAAAATTGTATGCAAGAAAGCATCCGTCAAAAGAAGAACTGACTGAATGTTCCCACCAGAAAATTGATATTACAAGAAGACCTTTCATAAAAGTGTGCGGCCTGACAGACACGCAGAATGCTCTTTGCACTGCATTAAGCGGAGCTGATTTTCTTGGATTCATTTTTTCCGACAAAAGCAAAAGACTAGCAGACAGACAGACAGTTGAGCAGATAAGGCTTCTTATTCCTGAGGACATGGAAGAGGATGAGCCTGTTTTAGTTGGTGTCGTAACTGACTGCACAAGCGGAACTGCGCAAAAAGCAATTGAACTTGTAAAGCAGCACAAGCTTGACGTACTTCAGCTTCACGGAAACGTGGCCGTAAAAGAATTTTTTGAAAATGAAGAACTTAAAAATCTTCCGCACTATTGCGTAGTAAATCTAAGTTCAGAAAAAGATTTCGCTCAGATAGAAAAACTTTTGAGTCTCGGTGAGCCAAGAATTCTTGTTGACGCACAATCAAAAGATGCTTTTGGAGGAACAGGAAATCAGATAGACCAGGAACTTCTTAGAGAGCTTAGCAAAAAAGTAAGGCTCTGGATTGCAGGCGGAATCGGATGTGAAAACGCAGCGGATTTAATCAGGCAGATTTCACCTGAATTACTTGACGCGAATTCAAAACTGGAATGTGAAGCCGGAATGAAGGACGAAAACAAGTTAATTGAATTTGATGAAGCCGTAACAACGGGCTGCAGATATCAGTGACAGCATAAACAATGAAGCTGCCGGAATAAAAAAATCATGAGCCACTTTCCCAGTGCCCCATGATTTTTTAAATAACATTGAAAGCTCAATATTTTGTGCCTTATAATTTCAAGAATTAAAACTCGCGGCATCTCTGAAAAATATTTTCAAGAGATCCCCTTATGCATGCGGCAGAACCGCCAATTCTTTTACAGCCTTACAACAGTTTCTTCCAAAGTTTTGCGGCTTGAATGATTTGCCAGAGGACCAGCACCTTCAGCTGCGAAACCTAAATCAAGTGCCATAAGAATTTCTTCATCTTCAGGAAGAGAAAGCTCGTTCTTTAAAAGTTCAGGATCAAAGAAATTAATCCAGCAGCTTTCAACTCCGGCATTCTTTGCTGCAAGCATAATATGGGTTGCAACAATTGTAGCATCCTCAATCCCTGAATCTCTTTTGTTTCCGGGATAAGTGAAAACATTCGTTTTGTTAAAGGCAACAACCAGAACTGTAGTTGCACCATAGCGGCAGGGAGTACATTTATCAAACTTGGAAAGAGATTCCTCTGACTGCAGCACATAGATTTTCTGTTCCTGAAGATTCTTTGCAGTCGGAGCAGTTCTGCCTGCTTCAAGAATTGCATTAAGCTGCTCCTCTGAAATAATTTTAGAAGAATCATATTTCTTACAAGAATAACGATCGTTTATAAGTTGAGTGAATTCCATTTTTCCTCCGTAAATACTTCCAGAAGTATAAAATAAAATCACCTTATTTGCAATAATTTTATTATGCAATGCAAATGTTCTAACTGAAAATTATTTCAGCAACAGGTATACTCTCCCGCTAACGGGACTTCATGTTTTTACACCTTGAACTCGTTAATCTCTTTTCCGATATCCATTATGAACTGGCGCACTTTTGTAGAAACTTCAGTAAACATTACGCCGGTTTTATTAATTTCATTTACACCTATCTGTATTTCATCAACACTGTGCTTTATGATTTCCATGACATTCATAAGATTTTTCATCTGGGCATTGATCAGATTTTTTTCCGAAGTCTTATTTGAAAATAAATCCAGGACTTTAACAGATGCATTGCTCATTACTTTCAGCGATTCAAGAATATACTCAGAAAGTCTCAGGAATTCATACATTATTGACTTTATTTTCTCTACCATATCATTCGTATAAATAATTTCCTCTGATACGAACTTGAATATTCTGCTGAATTCAGATGAACTGCTTATGATATTAGAAATCGTGTCGCCGATATTCTTCAGCTGAAGACTGATTGTTTTGGACCGGCCTGTTGAAGTTTCAGACAGTTTTCTGATTTCGTCCGCCAAAACACAGAATCACATTCCCAATTCAACTGCATGAGCAGCGTTCATGGCAATAAGATTTGTCTGGCTAGCAATATTTGCAATAACAATGTTAGCCTGATGCAAAAGCTTTGCCTGCTGTGTAATCTGCTCTACAAGAAATTCAACTTTACGCTGAACAATAATACCTTTCTGGGTCTGGGAATTAAAATCCTCAAATGAATTATACATGTGCACGACAAAGTTATTTACTGTCTTAATATTGCCAGGCATTTCTTCAACAGATGTACTTGCCCTGAAAACATTTTCATTCTGATTCAGGGCCAGGGTTTCAAGACTTTCAACACTTCTGGAAATAGCATCTACAGCCATATTAGTTTCATTCACGCATTCATTCAGCTTAGAAATTTGTTTTCCTACACTTGCCACATTGGAAATGATTTAAGTAATCGCGGAACTGGTATTCACTGTACCCATCTGAAGTTCTGTATCAACCTGATTCAATACATCACTGGAACTTTTAATCTTTATTACAATATCATGAAGCTTTGCAATAAAATCATTGAAACCGGAAACAGCAAGCCCTGCTTCAGCATTTGAAGAAACATCACCCCTTGCAGAAAGGTCCTCATTTTCCGGGACAAATCAGTGAAAGCCATAGCCGTTTTATGTAAATGTTTGGTGGACTTTGTACGCAGAAAGACAATCAGAGCAAGGACTACCAGCATAAGAACTATGACTCCAATAATAAGAACAATCCTGATTATGTTGGAAAGACTGACAACTTCTCTTTTAGGAATTCCAACAACAATAATCCATTCACTATTATCTCTGCTTGATGACTTGAAATAATATTTTCAGCCTTCAAATTCCTTGAATTATTCACTTCCTCTTTTATTATAAGATTCACGTTCTTGAAAGAAAAATCAAAGGCAATTACACCTACAGTTTTTTTGTTTGAATCCTGCAAGGAACAGCACAGACTTATATATAGCAAACCTGTCAGGGAATCCATGTAGTGATGAGAATATACAACTTTTCCCGTAACTCAAAAAGCACACTGATACCAATCACGGGTTCTCACATCCCATCCTTCCTCAGGAACCAATCCGGAACCGTCTATGTAGCATCCGTCCTCAAAACCTGCATAGGACTCAGGTTGTATCAGGGTACCGGTTTGAAAGCTCCACAAGAACAGATTCTATTGCAGAAGAATTTTTGTAATCAGTCTTTATAAAAAAATTCACATCCTCAAGAATACGATTTGTTATTTTAAGCTCATCTGAAATATCCGAGGAAATAAATTTTGTCTCTGATTCAAGCAGAGAATCTTCTATAGTTTTTACATATTTCTGGATTGAATAATTTAGAGATAACCTTAAAACACTATGTTTTAGGCCTTGTAATTTCAAAGATTAAAACCCGTCTGCATCTCTAAAAAGTAATTTTTATAGATGCCCATAAACAGAAAAATCATGAATAATATTACGATGGCCGGTATTGAGATTGTAATAATAGAACATCTTGCTAAAGTCAAAACACACTCCTGCAGCAGAAACTAATTATTAAGTAAATCAATTATTGATGAAATAAAAACATCAGTCTGCCAGGTAATCAATAAAATTATGGTATAAAAACATTTAAAAATCGTAATCTTTAGAATGCCCTTATGCATAAATAAATTCCGGATTCATGAAAGTAAAATGCAAACGAAGCCACATCACTTTTCCATAATCAATCACCACGGACCTGTCAGCAAAAAACTTTTCTTTTTTTCCATTACATGCTATAGTACAGCTAAGCAACATTCAGGAGTAACTTTCAATGGAAAAATCAGCTAAAAAAAACTACGGCAAAACTCTTCTGGCCTGTTACCTGGGATTCATAACTCAGGCAATATGCGCAAACTTTGCACCCCTTCTGTTTTTAATGTTCAACAAAACCTATGACATTTCTTTGGGAATGATTGCCCTTGTTCCTACAGTTTTCTTTTTCTCGCAGCTTATAGTAGATATTCTCTGCGGAATATTCGTAGACAAAATAGGATACAGAAAATGTGTTGTAGCTTCAGAAGTCTGTGCGGCGCTGGGACTGATTTCACTTGCAATTTTACCGGACATTCTTCCAGATGCATTTGCAGGAATAATCATTGCTGTAATAATCTACGCAATAGGAAGCGGATTAATTGAAGTTCTTGTAAGCCCGATAGTAGAAGCCTGTCCCTTTGAACATAAGGAAGCAACAATGAGCCTCCTTCATTCATTTTATTGCTGGGGCTCAGTCGGAGTTATTGTCCTTTCCTCACTTTTTTTTATTTTCTTCGGAATCGAGAACTGGAAAATAATTTCATGCATATGGGCGGCGGTACCTTTGTTCAACATATTTAATTTTGCAACATGCCCAATCGAAAGACTTACGGAAGACGGAAAAGAAATGAACTATTTACAGCTTTTCGGAGTTCCTGTTTTCTGGATAAACGTAATACTCATGATCTGCGCAGGGGCCTCAGAACTTTCCATGGCCCAGTGGGCTTCAGCTTATGCGGAAAGTGCTTTAGGACTTTCAAAGACTGTCTGCGACCTGGCAGGTCCTTGCCTATTTGCAATTACAATGGGAATATGCAGGGTCATTTTTGGAAAATCCGGAGACAGACTTAACTTAAAAAAATTCATGATATGTTCAGGAATACTATGTCTTGCCTGCTACATTCTGGCATCACTATTTGAAAATCCGGTACTGGGCTTAATTGGCTGCATAATGTGCGGTTTCTCAGTGGGAATCATGTGGCCAGGAACAATAAGCATTTCATCAAAGCTTCTTCCTGCCGGAGGAACAGCAATGTTCGCGCTTCTTGCCATGGCAGGAGACCTTGGAGGTTCAATAGGTCCTGCGTTAGTCGGAAACATTGCAGAACATTTCGGAAACAACATGCACAGAGGAATGCTTGCAGGATGTATCTTCCCTCTGGTTCTTGTCATCTGTGTTGCGGCATTGAAATTCAGAAAGGAAATAGACACAAAATAAAAACATTCTCAGGGAACTCAAGAAATTTTTAAAGGTAACCTCTAAAAACGCAATGTCTTAATACTTATAATTTCAAGAACTAAAACTCGCATGCATCTTTGAAAAAAAAATTTTTAGGGATGCCGTATTTCAGGATGTCCCATTCATAATAAAAAAAAATTTGCAACTGTATAACAGGTCCCGTAAGACCCTTCTGAAATTTTATGATGAGATCAAGTGCTATTTACTTTCCGGCAAGAGTTCAATTACCAGAACTTCAGGATGATTTCCGAAACGAGGCACGGGTGTTGATTCTCTTGCAAGTCCGCGGCTTACAATTAGAGAGGTCCTGTCAGAAATTATATATTTGCCGTTCACATATTTTGCAAAAAAAGATTGGTCCGGAGCATATAGTCCTTCGTTAAAAAATGGAAGGCGCCACTGACCACCATGAGCATGCCCTGCGACGATATAATCAAAATCATAGTCCCTGTAAGCATCAATTCTTTCAGGACGATGAGAAAGAAGAATTTTTATATTTCCTGCCTTAGTCTGACTGAAGGCTGATTCTATTTGATTTTCCCAAACGTCATCCGTTACTTCATAAGGATCAGACACACCGCATAAATCAAAGTTCATGCCATTTATTTTTGTCCCGATGCAATTTCCTTCCAGAACAGCAATACCGGCTTGTTCCAAAAAAGATTTCATCTCCCCGTAACGCCCGCTCCAAATTTCATGATTGCCTGACACATAAAAACACTTATAGCGCAGTGCAATGTTTTCAAGAAAAACTTTTGCGTTCCCGTCTGGTATTTTATCATCAAATATATCACCTGCAAGAAGAACGGCATCAGCATTGCATCTGTCTATCATCTTTATCAAAGTCTTCTGGTTCTTACCGTAGCGACATGAATGCAGATCCGTGACAAGAGCAAAACGGACAGGAGAAATAATATCGTCCCGAGTTATTTTTAAATTCTCAATGACAGGTATTTCAAAAAAAAAACAAAGAAGAAAAATTACAGCAAGAAAAATAAAAACTCTTTTCAAATGGATTAAAATTTTCATCACATCTACCCTAAAAAAAATTAACTTATTAAGGAGGCATTAAATCTGAAAGAAAACCCAGCAGATGAAATTTTTGCAGTGCCTCATAAACCTTTTCAATCAAGTACCAGTTTTTCTAATTACCAAAAAGATTATCATTTGCATTTTTAATAGTCAAGGAATATTTCTGTGGAAGACCTTTCAGAATCTCTTTTGTTCCCAAACCTGATGCCGGTTAATCTTCATGAAGATTTCCGAGAACTGAAAACTGCTGTACTGCCTGCAATTTTTTTTGCATCAAAGCGGCAACACTTTATAAGTACAAGAACGCTTTCTTTGAAAAAGACCTGGCAGATATTGAAAAGAAAGATACAAAAGTCCATTACAGACCACCGCAGGCAATCGAAAAGGACTCTGAACAATAAAAGTAATCTCAGGTCGGAATCCTATAGAAAAAATTATAAATAATTATTATAATGTATACGATTTAATTGTAAATAAGAGGTGACTATGAATACAAATGAAAGAGCCTGCTTTTCAGGAAACCTAAAAAAAACAGGAGCCTGTAACTGTACGCAGGCCGTCATAAAGGCTTACGAAAATGAAATCACAGAAAAGGGCATGAAAATCACTGACCTAATTAAAATGACATCAGGTTTTGCAGCAGGAATGGGTTCAATGGAATCTACTTGCGGTGCACTGATCGGGGCTGTAATGGTGCAGGGAATACTGGGCGAAGGAACTGCAGGTCCCAGAGTTTCAAGACAAATGCTTGAAGACTTTACGAAAAGATGCGGTGCAAATATCTGCAGGGAACTAAAAGGCATTGAAAGCGGCACAATGCTCTGCCCCTGCGACAAATGTGTTGAAAACGCAGTGCAAGTGCTGGACGGATACCTTAGATAATTTTTTCTGTGAAAATTTTGTCCTGATGAATTTGTTTTTTTAACTATCCTGAAAAATTACAAAGCAAATTCAAAGTGACAAACATTCTTTGAAAAATGCCTCCTCAGTAATTATTTTTTTCGGGATGCCAATAATAATTTCCTGATCCGAATTTTGTCTGATCTACGGGGACAGCTAAGAACTGAATTTTAGCGATAACTTTGACGACGCGATGTTTCAATCCTTTTAATTCCAGGGATTAAAACTCGCAGGCATCTCTGAAAAATATTTTATGGATGCCCTTATTTTTCTCTTCATGCTCAAACTGCTTTTATGAATTTCTTTTTCGCAAAATATTTTCAGCAAAAGTTCACACCGGCTTCATAAAAAAATACTATTGACAGAAACAAAACAATAATATAAACTGTTACTATAAAAAGAAGCATTTTTTTACAAACGGAGACATATATGACAAATTCCAGTAACGGTTTTTTTGATAATTTCGGTGGAAAATACGTTGCAGAAGTTCTGCGACGTCCTTTAGACGAACTTGAAGAAGCCTTCAATAAATACATGCACGACCCGGAATTTCTTGAAGAACTTGCAATAATAAGAAGAGATTACATCGGCCGTGAAACACCTTTATACTTTGCTCCAAAGGCAACGGAACTTTTGGGCGGTGCACAGATTTACATAAAGCTTGAAGGTCTTGCAAATACTGGAGCCCATAAAATAAACAACGCAATAGGCCAGTGTCTGCTTGCCAAGAAGATGGGGAAAAAGAGAATCATAGCTGAAACAGGGGCAGGCCAACATGGTCTTGCAACAGCCGCAGCATGTGCAAAGCTTGGGCTTGAATGTACTGTCTATATGGGAGAAGTTGATGTCCGACGGCAGCAACCTAATGTCGCTGCAATGGAAATGTACGGAGCAAAAATTCATGCAGTAAAATCAGGAAGCAGAACTTTGAAGGATGCTGTAAATGAAGCAATGCGTGATTGGGCAGCAAATCCTGATTCAACTCACTATGTACTGGGAAGCGCATTAGGTCCTGCTCCATTCCCGGATATTGTCCGTGAATTCCAGAGCGTAATCGGACGCGAAGTCAAGAGACAGTGCGAAGACAGAAACATAAAAATCGGAGCAATGGTTGCCTGTGTAGGAGGCGGAAGCAACTCAATAGGTTTCTTTGAACCTTTCATTGATAACAAAAACGGTCCACGTCTGATAGGTGCTGAGGCAGGCGGAATCGGTCCTAATGTTGGAGAAAACGCAAGCCGCATGACAGGAAACGCTTCCCGCGAAGGAATTATGCAGGGATACAAAAGCCGATTCCTGCTTGACGAAGACGGACAGGCTCTTCCTACACGTTCAATAAGTGCAGGACTTGATTACTGTGGAATAGGACCGCAGCTTGCAGCACTCGGAACATCAGGCAGAGTTGAATTTACTGCAGTACGTGACAAGGAAGCTCTTGAAGCTGTTTCATTTTTTGCAAAGAACGAAGGTATTTTATTCGCCCTCGAAAGTGCTCATGCAGGAGCTGCTGCCATTAAGATTGCAAAAGAAATACCTTCAGACCAGGCAGTGATCATAAACATGAGCGGAAGAGGTGACAAGGATGTATTCATTACAAGCCCTGTTTTCCGCCCGGATTCATGGAAAGAATTTTTGAAATCAGAAATTGAAAGACTGGAAAACAGTAAAGACGTACATGAAAGATACTGATATTCTGAATTCGCTGGCCATGTACTAAAACTTAATGGAGAAAATATTATGGAAAAAATAAAATTAATGTCGCACCTGGTTGCAGGCTTTCCGACTGATGAACTTTCTTTTGCAGCAGCACAGTCTTTAGTTGAAGGAGGCGCTGACATACTCGAAATTCAGCTTCCCTTTTCTGATCCTAGTGCCGACGGTCCTGCAATTCAGGATGCCTGTACAAAAGTTCTGGAAAGAGGATACAAAACTTCACAGGGACTTGAATTCATTGCAAAACTTCACAAAGCGTTCCCCCATGTAAAAATCTGCATCATGAGCTACGGCTCGCTGATTTATACACCGGGAATCAGGAACTTCTGCAAAAAAGCCTCCGAAGCCGGTGTCACGGGAATGATTATTCCGGACCTGCCCTTTGATTTTGACGAAGGACTTACGCAAGCATGCAAAGAAAACGGAATTGAAAATATTCCTGTTGCCGCTCCAAGCATGTCCACAGAACGTCTTGAAAAAATGGCAGGTGCAGGTTTCCCTTATATTTACGCGGCCCTCAGAACCGGAATCACAGGAAGCACAACAACTATTGATGAATCAACAATCAGCTTCATCAAAAAAGTTGGAGCAAAGGGAAGCAAAGTTTTTGGCGGATTCGGAATTACAAACGGAGAACAGTCAAAGGCTTTGGCAAGTTATGTTGAGGCAGTTGTAGCTGGAAGCGTATTCGTCAGACTCATAAAAGAAAATCAGGACAGCAAAGAAAAATTAATGGACGCCGTCCGTGCTAAGGCAAAGGAAATCACAAACTCATAAACAGAATCAGTTTACCCTGTTCACGCTTTCACCTTCCAAAAACTCAGATGGAACGAGAGTGTGAACAGATTCTGCAGGTTCCTATGGCCATTACATCAGACTTTGTAAAAATAACTGTAATACTTGAATTCTTTTTCAGCAGACTCTCTGCAGCAAAATATCCGCCTTCAGACGAATATTTTGCAACTGAATAGGAATCACTGAAATCAAACTGCATTCCATGTTTTTTCGATTGCCTTTCTGAAACCTTCAAAACGTCTCTGTCTCAGAACAGAATTCTCAAGGTCGCCTTCCGGTCAGCAGCAGATGCCTGTAAGTTGATGCAATAAAAGTTTTCCGTTCCGATACAAAGCCCCTGCCCTTCTACACCGGCTGCACCTGTGTAGATTGAAAGATACCTAACGTTTTCCGGAAGAACCTTGTTTCCTGTAACACCGATGATTTGTCCCCATGCCCAGTTTCCGTTCTGAACCATCGCACACTTTTCGAGAGCAAATTCGGACACGGAATCAGTTACTGTCTTTGTAACAACAGTCTTTCTGTCTACATCAGAATCGTAGAGGTAAAGGCCAAGAATATTTCTGAAGTTGTCGCCATACTGGAAACTGATTTTCTTTGTTGCGTCTGAACCAAGGTCAACATTGTTTGTCTTGAATCCATAATAAACAGGAAGATTTGCAAGATGTGTCTGCCAACTCCAGTCTTCACCGGACTTAAGAGATGTTGAAGCGAATACACATTCAATACCGAGAGCCTCTGCATTTGCCTGCATATCATCACAAATTTCCTTGAACTTTGCGAAGTTATTGATTTCATCCATGCCAGCATAAGATGTTGCCTTTGCATCAAGAGCAAAATACTTGTCCGTGATAGCCTTGTTATAGATAATACAGTATCCCTCTACAACATAAGGAATACCGTAAACTTTTCCGTTTGATGTAATAGCAATTGACTTGTCGCTCAGGTGCTGATAGAGAGCTGTAGTGCTAAAGTCAGCGCAGTAGACCATCCAGTTAGCATAACCGCGTGGTCCGTTAATCTGGAAACGTTATCGGAAACGTTTCTATGAAAATTATACTCCCCCCTTTTTTTTAGCTGTCAAACTTTTTTTTTATATTTTTGCCATAATTAGTTAATTAATCAGAAAATAATCATAAAACAAGGCACTTTTGTCATATGCCCGGCTTTTACCGCTTCCACCACGGACTTTAATTTATCAGATATAATTATTGGGCATCTCTAAAAAAAACTTTTTAGGGATGCCTGCGAATTTTAATCCTTGAAATTACAAGGCTTAAAACATAGCGTTTTCAAAGTTATCTCTATAAATTGCAATTTTTAGAGATTCCCTTATTTTATTTATCAAGTTTATTTTAAAGAAACGTAAAAATTGACAAACATCCCGTTATTATGAAAAAAAAACGTTTTTTTTTTCATAAATTTTCACCGTCAAGTTGTTTTTTTATTCACGTTAATTAAATTCATTAGTAAGACATAGAAACTTTTCTTTACTAAAACAATTTCGAGGAGTAAAAATTGGAGAAGGCAGCAAGTTCAAAAATTAAACAACGAAGTCTCGTTCTAATTCTTTCACTGGTAATAACAAGTGCTGTTGCATTTCTAATTCTTGTTCAGAACATCATCACCATAAGGAACACACAGAAATCTATTTCATCGGACTACATCCATCAGTGCGAAAATATTACCAGGCTTTATGGAGAAAAAATAGAACAGAAACTTGATGAACTGAACAGTGCTTTAGGAATTTACACAAACGATGAATCTGTACAGACAAAGAATACCCGTCTCATCATTGAATCCTTAAAACGTAACAGAATTTCAAGGAACAGGAATTTTGAATATGTCGCCTACGTTGATGCTGAAGGAAATTTCACTTCAGACGAAGATGCCACAACAAATGTGATGGACCGTGAATATTTTCATGCAATAATGAAGGAAGGAAAGGATTTTACTGTGGACATTCCTGTTATATCAAAAAGTTCAGGAAAATATGTTGTTCATATATGCAAAGCAGCAAAGGTCAACGGAAAGACCATCGGATTCTTCTCAGGAATTGTTCTTGTTGATTCCTTCAACGAAATACTCAGGGATGCAAAGATAGGGGAAAGCGGATACTCCATTATGATTGCCAGGGACGGAACCTATATGGCCTCCAGCATGGACAGCGAATCAGCAAAGAAAGTCATTGAAATTAATTCTTCAAGAGACTTCCGCACAGAGCTTTCAGACCTTAAGCCCGGACTTGCCCAGAGTATGTGGCTTGAAAATTCAATAGGAAAATTTCTTTCAACCCACTACATAGTTGATGGTGCCCCCTGGGTAATACTTATGTTTGTCAACCGCAGTGAAGTTTTCAGCCTGGTACAGCAGAATGTTATGCTCATTCTTTTCTCGTCCATAATAATGCTTGCAATTCTTGCACTGCTTATTTATATGGATTGCAATTTTTATTTGAGTCCTCTAAAGGAAGTTGAATCCTCCATTGATACTATCTCCCACGGCAATGCGGACCTTACCCAGCGAATAAAGATAAAGTCCAAAAGGGAAACAGAAATCATAAGGCTCGTAAGAGGATTCAACCACTTTGTAGAAAAACTGCAGACTATTATGATTGTCACAAAGGATTCAAAGAATTCCCTCGAAGATGCAAGCAATTCTTTGAATCTTTCCATTGAAAATACTGCAGCCTCCATAGTCCAGATTTCTGACAACATTTCCAATATGGATGAAGTTATCCAGAAACAGTCACAGAGCGTCAATTCTACGGCAGGAGCTGTTAATCAGATTACAGCGAACATAAATTCAATGTACAAGATGATTGAAAACCAGTCAGCAGGTATAAACGAAGCCAGCGCTGCAGTTGAACAGATGATTACAAACATCCGCTCAGTAAATAATTCAATGATAAAGATGGACGGAGAATTTTCAAAGCTCAAGCAGAAATCTGAAGAAGGTGTAAAAAAGCAGAAGACTGTAAACGAGAACATAAAAATCATTGAAAACGATTCAAAGTCTCTCAGAGAAGCCAACGCTGTAATTTCCAGCATAGCGCACCAGACAAACCTTCTTGCCATGAACGCAGCCATTGAAGCTGCTCATGCAGGGGAACTCGGTAAAGGTTTCTCCGTAGTTGCAGACGAAATCCGTAAACTTTCAGAAACTTCAAGCCAACAGTCAAAGAGCATCGGTGAACAGCTGAAGAATATTTCTGAAAACATTACGAACATTGTTTCAACTTCCCAAGACGCGGGCACATACCTTATTGATGTTGCTGAAGGTATTCACGATACAAGCGGACTTGTTCGCCAGATTACAAATGCCATGGAAGAACAGGAAGAAGGTTCAAGACAAATCATTGTTGCCCTGCAGATTATGAACAACAGCACATCGGAAGTTAAGACAGCATCAGAAGAAATGACGGAAGGAAGCAATATTATTCTTCAGGCTGTTGAGCATCTCCAGAACAATACCTTCACTCTCAAGGAGAATATGTCGGAAATATCCAGGGGTGCTGATACAATTAATAATCTCAGCCAGGAACTTAATAACCTTTCAGGTAAAGTCAACAGTTCCGTAATAAACATAGGTTCCCAGGTAGACAAATTTACTGTATAAGGTACATAAAAAAAGGGAATTCTTCCATACCTGCAGAAGAATTCCCTGTATTCTTTGACCCATGCGGGAATCGAACTCGCAACCTACAGCTTAGGAGGCTGTCACTCTATCCAATTGAGCTAATGGATCATTTTTCACACCCCAGAAAAACTGGGGTTCAGTGTTCAGTAAACAACCAGATCAGAACAAAAATTATTTGTCTTTTGCTCTTTCTGAGAATTCACCTTCACGTGTATCAATAACAATACGGTCACCTGTGTTGATGAACAATGGAACACGAACTTCTGCACCAGTATCAATTGTAGCCGGCTTCAAAGACTTTCCTGATGTATCACCCTTAACACCTGGTTCACAGTATGTAACTGTACGTATAACTTTTGTAGGGAGAACAACGCTTACCGGTTCTCCTTCGTAATATGTTACCTGGAGTTCAAAGTCATCTGAATCACCTTCTTCTTCTGAAGGCTTAAGATAGTTTGCATTATCTCCAAGATCATCCTTTGTAAGAAGGATTTCATTGTATTCAGCATCCATAAAGTGATAATCGTTTCCATCGATATATGAAAGCTTTACTGTCTTTTCATCAAGTTCAACTTCCTGAAACTTTTCACCTGCATCAATACCGAGATCCTGTGTTCCCTTTGTCTTAATATTCATAACGCGGAGGTTAACTGTGATTCCCTGACGTCCGCCTTTCTGACCAAGCTTCTTCTGTACGATAAATGGGCTACCTTCGAACATGAATGTTGAGCCAACTCTGATTTCGTTTGTAGATATCATAACTATTCCTCAAAAAAGTGTTCCTACATTATACAACTTATTTCTGAAAATTGCAACTGCTTTAAAGGGTTCCAATATAATGCATCAAATTTTCTGTAAGATTGCCGTTTTTAAGCAGATTCAATGAAAATTCCTTATATGAACTCTGATTCCGTTCCTCAAGAAGATGTTCCAGGACACAAGAAAATGCTCCCTCCATAGAAAAATCCATGGAAATTTTACCCAAAATCTCCTGCGCCTCAGGACAAACATCCCTGACTCCGTTCAAATTATACTTAAGCATATATTTTGAATAGGCATCAAAATAAGAATCGGACATGAAATTCTTCATGCGCCTTAAAATAGCATCAACCTTTACAATCTGATATTCATTGTCCTGAAGATATGCATGCCATACAAAAGGTTTTCCGCTAAGACTTGCACGGGCAAATGAATCTTCTCCGCGAACAAAATTGAAATCACTTGTACAAAGAAGGGCATCCCATGCAGTCTGTTCAAGATACGGAAGCTGATAAACCTTCAGCTTCTTTCCAGTTTTTTCATATGCACCATAAAAACATTCTGCCGTAAGACCGCTTGAAATGAAAAGGTTCACGTTAAAATTCTCGTTCACGCTGCGGATATTTTCCTGGAACTTTTCAAGTGCGGAAATCTCATTAGAAAAATCTTTGCCATAAGAAAACAATACAACATTATATTCACCGGACTTTTCAAGTTTCCCGACAATTTCCTTAGCAAAATCTTTTCCGCACTTGTTTTCAAGATCACTTCCAAGAACACTTGCAGCATAAGAAAAATCATAGAGACAACGCAGGAAGCTTCTGTCCAGAACAAGACCGCCTGTTTTATCTGAAAATCCGGGCATGAAATTCACTTTCCTTACATTCACGGAACGGGTACCGCTTTTTAGCAGGTGAAAACCGTCAGCCCACTCTTCCGCAGTAAGATATTCAACATTAATCAGCTGATAAACTTTTCCGTCATCATTCTTTTCAAAAAGAATATCCTCAAGCCATTCAGGTCTTCCGCACTGAAAGCATTCAAGAATAACTTCCGGGGGGGTTTCTGTATATTCTTTTGTACAAACTTCTGCGTTGTTCCAGTCCAAAACAATACATCCGTTATAATTCTGGAAAGGCAGATCCTTGTCCACACCGCTTGCCATTGAAGCAAAGGACTCAAGATTGCTTACAACAAGCCTAAGTTCAGCCTCCGGATATTTTTCTTTAATGTCACGGGAAAGTCTGTAAACAAATCCTATGTCACCGTAATTGTCTACAACTTTGCACAAAAGTGTAATATTTTTCATGTAATGATATGTTACATTTTTTTTTATTCCGGTGTCAAGTTTGAAAAATTAAGAAAAATTAATTTTTATTTTCTATTTTTTTTACAAAACAGTATTTCCGTTTCAAATCTTATGTATAGGGAATTCTAAGTGTCATCTCCGGGAACATCACTTCCGGAAGATGATTAAATTAAAGTTATCTCTAAAAAGTAATTCTTAAAGATACCCTTAGATTTCAAATTACTCCAGAGGATTTTTATTATGAACATTTACAGTTTTTCACCATTCGGATATGAAGGCACCCTTGTCAGTGTTGAAGTTGACCTGCGCAGAGGTATTCCTGCTGTTGACATTGTAGGACTTGCAGACGGTGCTGTAAAAGAAAGCCGTGAAAGAATGAGATCCGCCATCCGTAACAGCGGATTTGATTTTCCGCCTGAGAGAGTCCTTATAAGTCTTTCCCCTGCCGACCTGAAAAAAGAAGGCGCAGGTTTCGACCTTGCAATAGCGCTGAGCGTTCTTCACGCAAAGGAACTTGATGACGAATCACAGGAAAACTTTGCAAAAAAAAATACTGGCAAGGAGGACAGCATTCTTGTAATGGGAGAGCTTGAACTTAACGGGAAACTGAGACCTGTAAGAGGTATTCATGCAGCAGCGGGAACAGCCATGAATACAGGTATAAGCAAATGCATTGTACCCAGCGCAAACAGCAGCGAGGCCCGTGAAGTTAATGGAATGAAAGTATTCGGTGCGGACAACCTTCTTGAAGCATTCAGTTCACTTTACGATGAAAATAAATTTCTTTCAAAAAACGACCTTGCATCTTCACAGTGCTTCCAGGCAGACATTGAGGACATAGAAGAAATCGATGGAGTTTTTTTTCCGAAAATTGAAGAGGGAAATGATTTCAGCGACGTAAAGAACCAGCCCAAACTTCTTCGCGCACTACAGATTGCAGCAGCAGGTTCTCATAATCTGCTTGCATTCGGACCTCCCGGCTGCGGAAAGACTTTATCATTGCAGAAATTTCCAAGCCTGCTTCCTCTTTTAACTTTGGAAGAATCACAAAGCGTAACAAGAATCTATTCCATAGCAGGACTGCTTTCTGGCAACAGCAATGCAATGTACCGTAAACCTTTCAGACAGCCACACCAGACGGCAACAATAGAAGGAATGTGCGGAGGAGGACCTCACTGCACTCCCGGAGAAATATCACTTGCCCATAACGGTGTCCTCTTCCTTGATGAGGCCGCGGAATTCAGAACATCAGTTCTGCAGATGCTCAGAGTTCCATTGGAAGGAGGTTCCATTACTTTAAGCAGGGCAGGACGCTCCACAGTTTTTCCTGCGAACTTCCAGCTGCTCATGGCAACTAATCCCTGCCCGTGCGGCTTCTACGGTTCCAAAGACAAAATATGTTTGTGCTCCAGCCGGAGCGTGGAACAGTACTGGAAAAAATTTTCAGGCCCTCTCCTTGACCGAATGGACATACGTATAAATGCAGGAGAAAAACTCAAGGAAACTTGCACAGCATCATCAACCAGAGAACTTAGAAAGCCTATTGCAAAGGCTATAAAAATCCAGCGGCTGAGGCAGGGAAAAATGAACAGCCAGCTGAACATCTCCGAGATAGAAAAATACTGCACCTGTTCCGGGGAAGCGGATGATCTTCTGCAGAAGCAATGCGAATATCACAATTTTTCTCCGAGAGCACGAAGTTCAATCCTAAAGCTGGGAAGAACAATCGCTGACATGAGCGGAAAAGAAATAATTGATGAAAGCATAATGCTGGAAGCCGTGGACCTTCGCAAAACAGAAGGAGGACTCGCACTTGGACTTATGTAAGTTAAGCAAGCAAAAAAACTGAAGGCAAAAAAAAACACTGGAAGTTTTCCAGTGTAAAGTACCGGTTCTGAGACTTGAACTCAGACGGGATTGCTCCCAACAGATTTTGAGTCTGTAGTGTCTACCATTCCACCAAACCGGCTTAATGTTCTTAACTATATCAGTTTTTCTAAAATTAATCAAGCATAAATAAATATTTTTTATAAAAAAGCAAGGATTTTACAATTTGGACGAAAGCCGCTATAATCTGCTGCTGGATGCATGCAAAAAAATTTCTCTGGAAGCATCCTGCATAATCAGCTGCCCGGAGACAGAAAACGAAGAAATGGAACTGAACATGGAACAGAAACCTGAAGAGATATTGAAATCCGTATTCGGATACAGTGAATTCCGTCCACTGCAGAAGGAAGTAATACAGAACGTTCTTGACGGACGCGACACTCTTGCAGTAATGCCCACAGGCGGCGGAAAATCTTTATGTTATGAAATTCCTGCTCTAATGATGGACGGACTTACACTTGTAGTTTCACCCCTCATCGCCCTCATGCAGGACCAGGTTCATCAGCTTGACCAGTTCGGAATCAGCGCCGTATTTTTGAATTCCTCCCTGGACTGGGAATCCTATAAAAATGCATGCAACAGAATCCGCAAAGGTGAAATAAAACTACTCTACATTTCTCCGGAAGGACTTAATACTCAGAGAATGCAGGACCTTCTTCACTCAGAAAATGTAAATGTCAGCTGCATTACAATAGATGAAGCTCACTGCATAAGCGAATGGGGACACGACTTCAGACCTGATTACCTTGAAATAGCTTCAATACGAAGACAGTTTCCTAAAGCAGTGTGCCTTGCACTTACTGCAACAGCTACTAATCTTGTACGGAATGATATTGTCCGCATGCTTGAAATGGTTCAGCCTGCAGTTCTTATTGCAAGCTTCAACAGACCGAACCTTTTTCTTGAAGTGAGAAGAAAAAATCACGCAAGCCAGCAGGTCATTGAATTTCTTAACGAACATAAGAATCAGCGGGGAATAATTTACTGTTTCTCGCGCAAACAGGTTGATGAGCTTACACAGCTCCTGTCATCCAAAAACTTCAGCGTGCTCAATTATCATGCAGGTCTGACAGATGAAATACGGTTAAGGAATCAGCAGCAATTCATCCAGGATAAAGTTGACATAATGGTTGCAACACTTGCATTCGGAATGGGAATAAATAAGCCTGACGTAAGATTTGTAATTCACTATGACATGCCGAAATCTTTGGAGCAGTATTACCAGGAAATAGGAAGAGCCGGAAGAGACGGACTTAATGCACATGCGCTCATGCTTTACAGTTACGGTGATGTCAACAAGATACGCTACTTCTTTACAGAAAAAGATGATCCTGAGAAGGCTGAAAAACTTTTGCAGGGAATGGTACGTTATGCGGAAAGCAGAACCTGCAGAAGAAAATATCTTCTCTCTTATTTCGGCGAAGACTTTGACTCTTCAGCATCTCAGGAAAACCAGGAAGACAGCTGCTGTGATGTATGTTCCGTAGGTCCAATAAAAACTAAGGACGTGACAATTCCGAGTCAGAAATATCTTTCCTGTGTTCTGCGTACTCACCAGAAATACGGTGCAACTTACATAATTGATGTTCTTCTCGGCTCGAAGAAAAAAGCCATAATGGACAACGGCCATAACAAGTTAAGCACATGGGGAATAGGAAATGAACTTGTACGGGAAGACTGGATTGAACTTAACTACTGTCTGATTGAAGCAGGTTATCTATACAAACTGGAACACGAAGTCCTTCAGGTTACTCCCTACGGGCATCAGGCTTTGGTTGAAAGAAAAGAAATTTCTTTGCCAGTTAATTTTACAGGCGGAAAAACTCTCCGGGCAATTCCCAAGCCTTCCAAGAAGACAAAATATCTCATTGATGACGATGATGAAGAAGGAATCAGAATTGTTGAGGAACTTAGAAAATGGAGACGCAAAGTTGCAGAAGAACTTAATGTTGCTCCTTACGTAATATTCGGAGACAAAACAATGTTTGACATTGCCGTGCGCAAACCCAGAAACCATAAATCTCTGCTCTGCTGTCACGGAATAGGTGACGGTAAAGCAGAAAAATACGGGGACCATATTTTACGAATCGTCAGGGACGAATAAACTCAAAGGTCCTGAAGTCAAATCTGCTTCCCGGAAGAAAAATGAAACTTACTTTATTCACACCGCCAGGACAGCAGACATCAAATTCTTTTTCCTCAAACCCTTCTGTTGCTGGAAACTCAAGAATGCAGTTGGAATCCTCACTTCCCGAAAACTTAAGGTGGATTGTATTATGCCAATAAGCTTTTCCCAAAAGCTTTATCTTCTTAGGCAATTCGTCGCCAAAAATCATTTCGTCAAATTCCAAAGCCACATTATTGCCTATTCCATAAATACCGTCATCTTTCTTTACAAAAGAATCTCCCGTAACACCGGAACAGTCAAGGGCATTTAACCTTGCAAATGCTTTTGAAGATTCAGCGAACTCAAATCCACCGAAAGAAAGTGTTGAAGAGAATCTGAAAGTAAGAGAATGAATTCCAAAAAGTCTGCGCTCAAGCACAAATTCATTTTTCTGGTAAACATTATAAATGCTCGGGGCAGAATAATGACAGGATGCTAGTCTTGAACTTCCTTCATACACTTCAAAATCCAGATCATTTTCAAATGAAAAAATAAAAACAGAAAAGGCATCAGCCCCGTTCTTTCCGAAGTCAAGACCTTCAAAAACAAAGGAAGTTGTCCTGTCCTTTACATCATTCTTAATATAAATGCCCCCGGCAAAACTTACCTTGCATTCATAATCTGATGAAGAATATCTGCAGCCTTCAATAAGCTGGTAAGGATTTTTTGTGGACTTTCCGAAATCCTTTACAGAAAAATCCATTTCAGAAATAATCTCATCGTACACGGAATTATTTTTCTGAGTACAGGACAAAATAAAATCACCGTCACTTACAGCACTCACAATAATTTCCTTAACATTTGGAACATCAGTATCCTTTACAGTACAGACAGCCGCATCACTTTTAATACCTTCAGCCATCATCGGAACACATGAAATATTTTTGTAGCTTGCATTCTCCGGCAAAATTTTTGCAAGAATCTTTACTGAAGGCCTGTCCCTTGTAAGAACACAGTCCCTGTCATCATCGCAAAGTTCCAGCTGAATTTTTCTTACAGGCACTTCACTATTTTCTGCACCAGAAATTTTTCCGCAAAGTTTTTCAGATTTCTCCGCATCAAACTTTCCGTCTGCAAAAACAGCTGCAGCATCTTTCAATCCTAACCCAGATGCTGTAATTGTAAAACTCCGGGTCTCAGAATAAACAACTGCAAGCAGATGATTTGAAAAAAGCTTACGGTTGTGAACATTGTCTGAAGCAACATATTCTTCATAATCAGAGCTGTCACCGTTATCAAGATATTTCAATTCTCCGGCACCTTCAACACAGACTTCAACGCGAGAACGTGAATTGCACACAGGATTATTTTTATCATCAAGAGAACTGATGTCAAAATAAAAATATCCGTCATCAGCATAGTCAAGATTTATTTCAAGCTTGCAGGCATTTCCGAACGATTTCTGAATATCCTGTGCAACACATTTCCCCTTCTCATCATAACCCAAAGCTTTTATTGAACCTTCAGAGTAAATAATATTCTCCCAGGTTGCACCCATCTCAGTACCGGAAAGAACATTAATATCTTTTTTGCCGAAAGATTTTCCATTTACAAAAAGTTCAGCAGCACTAAGATTAGAATAAATTCTCACATCAATTTTCTGGCCTTCATTGAAATCCCAGTAAGGAAGAATATGAACAAAAGGATCTTCACTTGCACTTACCCAGTTTGCCTTGTAAACATAGAAAGTATCCTTCGCAAAACCGGCAGTGTCCAGCTGACCGAAAAATGAATTCTTCGTAAAATAAGGAGTCGGTTCACCGATATAATCGAATCCCGTCCATATAAACTGTCCCAGACTGAATTCCGTGTCACGGTCATTTGTAACAACAACATGAGAATTTTTTGCACCCCAGTTCGTAGTACAATTTCCGAGGCTTGAACACTGATTGTCACTGTACGTTAAAAGTTCACGTCCTAAAGGAAAGTGATAGATGCCGCGGGACTGAACGGTACTTGAAGTTTCACTTCCATAAATGCACCAGTGCGGATTCTTTTCATGATGATTTTTGTAAAGACGTTCAAGATAATTATAACCTACGGCATCAACATTATTTGCGCAGTTCCGGGCCCCGTCCCACTCCATATAATTTGAACCGATAGTAGTAAAAGAATTTTTGTTCGGATCAAAAACTCTTACGATTCTGCACAGTTCCCTTGAAATTTCAAAACCGTTTCCCGAATGGGTGTCATAAATTTCATTGCCTATGCTCCACATAATATTGCAGGGATGGTTCCTGTCTTTTCTTACCCAGCGAGCACAATCCTTTTTATGCCACTGAACAAAATAATTTCCGTAATCAAATTTCGTTTTAGGTTTCTCCCACATGTCAAAACATTCACTGATAATATAGAAACCCATTAAATCTGCAAGGTCAAGAAATTTTGTATCCTGAGGATTATGTGAACAGCGGATTGCATTTACACCCATTTTTCTGAGCTTAACAAATTTTCTTTTAAGAGAAGTCAGATTAAATGCTGAACCGAAACCTCCGAAGTCATGATGCTCGCACACACCGTTAAGCTTTACATGCTTTCCGTTTACAAAAAATCCCCTGTCACAGTCCAGTTCAAACTTTCTGAATCCGACATTCACTTTTACGGAATCCAGAACCTTTTCACCTTCACATAATACTGTTTCAAGTACATAAACATTAGGATTTTCACCGGACCATAGCATAGGATTTTCAACTTCAAAAGAATATTCAAAGCCTCCGCACAAATTTTCATCAGCATCAAAAAGATTTTTTGCTCTGCATTCACTGCCTGATATTTTCAGTTCATTTCCCTTTGCGTCTGTAAGTTTGTGAAAAACTTTTAATTCGTTTTCATCAAATTCTTTGCTGTCAATTTCAGTTTGGACAATACATTTCCATTTTGAAAAATTTTCTGAAGGTTCAGCTGAAAAATAAATTCCATCACAGCTAATGCGAATGTCTCCTGTCTGAATAAAATATACATCACGAAAAATACCGGCTCCGGAATACCAGCGGGAGTTAGGACTCTGATAAACCATAACAAGTGCAATAATATTTTTTCCGTCAGTAACAAAATCACTTATTTCAAATTCAACAGTCGAATAACCGTACTTCCACTCCGCAACAAACTTTCCGTTCACATAGAGAGCATAATTCATATATGCACCTTCAAATCGGATGAAGGACCTTTTATTTTTCACGGAAGTTAAATTAAATTCCTTTTTATAAAATCCCACCGAATCTTCATACAAAGCCTTTACATTGCAGATCATCCAGTCATGAGGAATTTTCACTGGAATAAATTTATTTTCATCTGTCCTGTAATCTGCAAAAAATTTCGGATCAATTATATTTTCCCTGTCAACATTTTTTACATCATCCAGAGACAGTTTATAAAATTTCCAGCCATCATTGAAAAGTTGTTTCATAGAATCCCCCTGACCCATATTTTCTGACCTTCCGTTACAGAATCTTAAAACTTCAGCTTATCATATATTCAATTATGCATTCAAAAAAATAAAAAATCCACCGCAAGATAACTGATAACAGCTTTACGGTGGATTAATTCTAAATGCCGTAAGTTGAAATTTTCAACCTAGATTTTTATACTACAATCATTCAATAATTATGAGAAAAGCTTGCGGCATTCAAGATAGAATCTTTTTTCACTTGCTTCGCCCATACTAAAACTCTTTCTTGGCAAAGGCCCTGTTGAACTGATTGTCGCAAAGAAAGAATCTTTTTCAATGGGAGGAAGCAGAACTGTAACAGCATCAGCTTCTTTTCCTAGCCTGAAAACTTCATCGCTTCCGTGAATATAATCAATCGTAACATTCTGTGAAGAGTTCTTAATAAAATCATCAAGAGCAGGCTGCAGACGGCTGACTGCAAGTTCCTTTATTCCAGTCTTCATCAGAATATAACTGGTCCTTGAATTCTGTGTATAAACAAATCCGAAATCAGCAGAAGAATTTCTGACAGCATTTTCAAGTGCAGCTTCATCAGCAACGGCTTCACATTTTCCGCCCAAAGCCGATTCAATACTTTTAATCAAAGCTTCAATGTCAGCGTTAAACAGAACACGGTGAATAGGTTCAAAAGTCAGACCCCCGTCATAAATATTTACAATCTCAACAAGGGCATAACGTACATTCTGGTTTGCGCCCGGAGTATTCTTATATTCATCCCAGACAGCCTTGGCCGTTGCAAGTGAATGATTTCCGTCACCGACTGCAAACATAAATGTGCTGCCGTCAGGCATTGTATTTTTTTCCTTAAGATGTTCAAGTGATGCGTAAACAGAATCAAGCTGCTCATCAGAAGAAACTGCCCAGCCTGAAATATGTCCGCTGTTCACCATAAGATCACCGTCGTAAACAGGAGATGATTTCTTTGCCAGTTCACCTGCCTTTTCAACAAGACAATGTTCGCTGTCGTTTACAAGAAGCATAATGTGAGGAATTTCAAGAGGTGCCCCCTTTCGTATTTCCTTGCGGGGAGGAATGCGGTCAACAATAGTTGCTTCAGTTGCACGAATCAGAGCCCTGGAAAAAGGTTTCCATTCATAAGTTTCAAGATCAATTGCAGCTACAAGACCTTTACGGCATCTTCCGTAAGCGGTCGTGCGCTCAACATAAATGAATTCACTTTCCGCTTCATCAAAAACACCCTCGGCAAGATACTTTTCCATTGAACTTCGGATTTTTTTTATTCTTTCACTTTTATCCGCACTCTCAAGATAAACTTCAGGAAGAATCAGATCCAAAGTTGAAGGATTATTTTCACGTGAAGACTGAGCTTTCTGCCAGTAAGACAGATCCTGTGTATACTGGTCACAGGCAATTACGCTCCATGACGATAGATTCTTGTTAGCCGGAAGCAGAATTTCCGGAACCTTTATGCCGAACGCTTCAAAATTTTTCATATTAAAGAAAGTATACATTGAATCCGATTTTTATGCTATAGTGTAAAGGCAGGCACCGGAAAATCAACATCCAGATCTGCTCGAAAAATAAAATAAGAGAAGCTCCTGAAATTTCAGTTTCGGAAGCTCCTTAAAAGTACTCCATAAAAATGTCAGACATTACATTAAGTCAGAACCAAGTACAGACACAGGTCCAGATTCTCAGTCAAAGGCAGATTCAGTCACTGGAACTTCTGTCTCTAAGCACCATAGACCTAAGCGAAGCTGTATACAAAGAAGTTCAGTCAAATCCTGCTCTGGAAATTGTAAGGGATACAGTTTCTTCAGGAGTTGATGTAAGAAAAATCACAAGATCATTTGACCTTACGAGAAACTCTTCTTCAACAAGCCAGCAGGCACAGGAAGCAAGCGATAACTTTCAGAGTGCACTGGAAAATAAAATAGATGACCGCCAGTCACTGCAGGAACATCTTCTCCGGCAGTTCCATACATCGAATCTTACAGAAACAGAAGAAGCTCTAGGTGAAAAACTAATTTACAATCTTGATGACAAGGGATTCCACATAATGTCTCCCGATTCCCTTTTAGACAACACAGACAGTTTGCAGACAAGGGAAACACTTGAAAAAGTCATGAAAATTATTCAGGAACTTGACCCTGCAGGAACATGTACAATAAATTCCATGGAAAGTTTATACGTGCAGGCACTGCAGAAGCCTGAATGTCCTGAACTTGCGAAATTTATTCTGAGAGGGCATCTGGAATTTATTAATCCACCGCAGAGCACAAAAGTTATAAAAAAAATTCAGGCCTGGAAAAGAACTCAGGAAAAACTTTTCGGACAGAACGAGCGCGACCTGAAGGCAATGGAAATGCTTGACCGGATAGATGAAGAAGATATTGAAGAGTCAATTGAATTCATAAAAACTCTGGACCCTTTTCCCGCAAGAAATTTTACATCAGAACAGACTCACTATATTTCACCAGACATCTACATTGAAAGAATCGCTGACCGTGAGTCCGTCAGCAAACTTGATGGGGGACTCGTGGAAACTCCATCAGGAATGTGGGCCATGCGCTTTGCGGATAATGTACCGGTTCCCGTACTGGATTCTTCATTTTCAAAACTTTCAGAAAATGAAAACCTTAAGGCCGACGACAAGAAAATGCTCTCCGCTAACATAAAAAAGGCACAGGAATTCATAGAAAATCTTGAGTTCAGGCGCAGCACAATGATTAAAGGCATAAACCTCATCATACAGAAGCAGCACAAATTCTTTGACAAGGGTCCGGGAAATATTGTGCCTTACAGACGGATGGATCTTGCGCATGAATTAGGTGTTCACGAAAGTACAGTATCGCGTCTGGCAAACGGCAAATACATTCAGTGCGAATGGGGAATATTTGAACTCAAATACTTCTTCAAATCTGCAGTAGCAGGAGCACTGAAACCGTCTGAAACACTGGAAGCAGCGGAATCCCAGTCAGGCGACATCAGCAAGGAACAGATCATGCACTGCATACAGGAAATCATCAGTGAACATGAGAACGACAAGAAAAAGCTAAGCGACAGTGTCATTGAAAAGCTTCTGAAAGAGAAGAACATCTCAATCAGCCGCAGAACCGTAGCAAAATACAGAAGCCAGATGAACATAGAATCTTCCTATAACAGATGATACGGCCCTGAACCTGAAGACGGCATAAAACCTCCGGAAGCTTCCGAAAACCGAAGTCTTCCTGTATCCCCAGGTCTGAGTTCTCATACACAGTACCGTGGATTCAAATAAAACTCCCTTCTGCTGATAATTTCTGCACAAACGGTGAAATCAATGGAACTTGTTACGGGAACCATAAAAATTGCAATTTTTCGGGGTAACTTTAAAAACGCGATGTTTTAAGCCTTGAAAAGACCTTGTCCGGGACTGCGACAGTTCATCGGTCCTGGATACTGCAGGCATCTTATTCAGAATTATTTGCAATGCCCGCGACATTTAGTTTAAAATAAAAAAAAAGCTGAAGCTTTAACTTCAGCATTTCCTGGGGAGTGAAGGATTCGGACCTACGAAGGACGAGCCAACAGATTTACAGTCTGCCCCCTTTGACCACTCGGGAAACTCCCCATACTCATTTAAGAGTTAAAGCCGCCGCAGGGATTCGAACCCAGGACCTCGAGATTACA
>JAZUJH010000055.1:0-17160 GCA_045642665.1 Treponema sp. | reverse complement strand
CACCAAGTCGGCTGTTCCAATCCTCTTTCTTGTACCGGGTACAGAAAATGGTGAAAGCTTTGTCATGACGGCGTTCAATCAGTTCAAAAATGAAATGCTGTTCTTCATCAGAAATATCATCCATAAGCCATTCATCAATAATCAGAAGCCCATACGAACCATATTTTTTCAGAAGTCGTTTTGCGTTTCCCCTCTGGATTTTTTCTTCATCATGGTCGACCAGAAGATCCGGCAAACGAATATACTTCGTAGAATAACGCTGCTTACAGGCCTGTCTTCCCAACGCGCAAGCAAGATATGTTTTCCCGGAACCTGTGAATCCCTGGAAGACAATGTTGGTGTTGCTGGAAATAAACTGACATGTTGAGAGTTCCGTAATCAGGTTTCGGTCAATTCCACGTCCTTCGTAAACAAGACTTGTAACTTCAGCCTTAGGAATCCTGAACTTTGCCTTTGCCATGAGGATCTTTAAGCTGTTGCTGTACTTCTCCTGGTAAAGGTAATCAGCCATCATCTGGAATTTCTGCTCAAACGGAAGTTCACTCCAGTCTGCATTCTTTGAATGGATTTCGTATGCATTTATCAGTTCTCCGAGCTTGAGTTCTCTGATTTTTTTTGTTTCGTCGTTAATCATCTTCATTTTCTCCGTAATATGCTGAGCCTCTTATGTATCCTTGAGTGTTGTTTGTCTTAGGTTTATTCTGAAGTTGTTCAGCAAGAATATCCTGGTTTGCCGCCAGAATTGCATTCAGGTGGTGATATCTTGGGCTTCGAATCTGCATAAGCGCCAACTTACAGGCAGATTCCAGCCGGCTTTCAGAATATTTCTTACTTAGCCTGAGCAGGGACAGGGACGGGTTATATCCCTGTTCCTTTATTTTCACACCTGCAAAAATCCTGCCGATGCATTCTCCGCAGTTAGGACTAATCTTGTAGGCCCGGTTCCTGATCCTTTCATCATCCCATTCAGGCTGCTGGAACTGGTCAGGCATGTCCTGTGGATGAGTTGAGTAGCAGTATTCAATTCCCTCTGCGAATTTCTGGCGTGTCGCAACACTGTTTCCCTTCACGAAGATTTCCACAGTTTTATCAGTAACCTTGAGATCTGCTTCTGAACCGACATACTGGTATGGACAGGAATAGTTGTTCTTTTCGTAGACTACATGGCAGTTGAGGTTCACTTTTCGCCTGTAAACCCATGTTGCAATCTCGTAAGGCACGTCAGGCAAAGGATTCAGAAACTTCTTTTCTTCCTGAAACACTTCCCAGCGACTTGCGTCACGTTTCTGAAAAGGCCGTTTGTTAAATTCTTCGAGCTTTGACAGAACTGCAATCTGCAGCTGCTCAAGAGAATAGAATGTTTGGTCACGTAATGCTGCAATGATTGCCGTTGCAACCTTTCCGGCAGTTCCTTCAACGGATGCTTTCTGCTTTGGCTTTCTCACACCGGTGGTCATGATTGCAGTCATGTAATGGTTCCCGAGTGATTCGTAGGCTTCATTCAGGACAATTTCACCTTCTTCGGGATGCTTGATAACACCGGTCTTTAAATTATCACAAACAGTTTTAACAGGAACTTCGCCGAAAAACTCATACATGTGGATGTGGCAGCGGAGCCATGAGTCCTGCTTCATGTCCCTGCAGGCTTCAACATATGAATACTAGCTGTACGGAAGTGTTGCGACAAATAGGTATGCCTTTACAGGCTCAAAGTTTTCCGGATTCAGCTATTCCATTGTCGGCCCGGACCAGGCTACCTGAACTGCCATTCCGGGTTTATGCTCAAGATGGTTTGTGAGGCGGTTACTGAGTACAAACTTGTTGTAGCCGCGGCAGTATTTTGTGTAGCCCATTGGAATCTTTGTCAGTGAAGCACATTTGTCCTGATATTCCTGCCAGAGAAGTTTAAGCGTGACTCCAGTTCGCTTCAGTTCTCCGTGATCTGGCTGTTCGTGCAGATCCTCAAGCTGATTTTTGTCGGGGATAAACATTCGGTAAACATTATCTTCGGACAAGTTCTTGATGTCTTTCGTCGTGATGTTGTTTTTCTCAGCGATTTGCTTAACTTCGCTGACTGTGTGGGGACTGACATGTCGACTGGAACAGATTTGCCGTCGCGGCATGCTACTTTCAATTAGCTCTAGAAGGAGTTTCGGATTGATTTTGGCCATAAGTAGGCCTCCTTAAAATAAGATTTGAACTTTTTTTCAAGCTCATAAAAATCTAACTTAAGGCTAATTTTTTTACAAATACTAAGTGGTGCTGTTATAAATACTGGCGGTGCTCAACTGAGTATTGATGGTGCAGTTTCGGTGAAATAATCAAGAATTGAAAGGGGCAAGATACCTTTGGCCAAAAAATGGGAAGAATCTGACGGAGAAGAAGAAGGGAAAAAGAGAAAGCCTTATGAGCCTTCATCTCAGGACAGGAAAGGCCATGATGATGCGTGAAGAGCTCCAGGGCATCTATGAGTCATGCTCCGACCGTAAAGCTGTGGAGAAGAATCTAAAAAAACGCACAAGCCGGATCATACATTCCGGAATCAGCGAGATGAAGGACTTTGCAAAGCTGGTACGTAACCATCTTGAGGATATACTGAATTACTTCGAACATCAGTTTACCAATGCAATTCTTGAAGGGACAGACAGCATAATTTAAAACATTATGCGAAGGGTGAGTTGTTCCAAAAACACAGAATCCTTCAAGACGATGATCCACTGAATTGTGGAAAACTGAATTTCAGCCACTTCCTGACAAAATAAGATTTTTCGCTGAATTCCAATCTGCCCATAGAATTCAGCGATTAACCAGTTTTAATTTATCTACCAGTTACGTTTAATTGTAATTCCCCATACAGGAGACCTGTCACTTACATCATAGCCGGCATAAAGTTCCGTGTTAACAGCGAAGAGCCCGGAAAGAGAAATCTGAAGCTGCGTAAACGCTCCGGCTACAGAAGACATGCTGTTATCCATGAAGATCTTGTCATAAAACAGACCCGCCTTAAATTTTTCCAGCTTAAAGGCCTCCATGAATGTCAGCTTGCTTTCAAGTGAATAAAAATAAAGTTCTGTCTGAAGAACATCAAAATATGAAGATGTTTCATTATTAGTATAAATCTCAAGCCGTCTTCCTCGATAAGAATCATGGACAAAAAGATTTACGCCATAACTTTTCGGCTGCCAGCGGAATGAATCAGCAACAGAGAAACCAATGAAAGGAATACACGTCAAACTGATTTCACCGTTCGCACCTGCACCAGAAAAATCCATCAAGCTTGCAAAAGAAAATGAACCGTCAAATATACTGTCATTGAAATAATATCCGTAAGGCTCAAAAACAAATCTGAATCCCTTTGTCTGAATTTCAAATTCAATTCCGCCGTTGCACATCAGAATATTTTCTACATAAGGATTTCCCGAAAGTTCAGCAACAACACGTGGAGTGAAACGGACTACATCCGACAGTTGAAAATCAACAAAGAATTCCTGTCCGACAAAATAAGAGAAATCATATTTATTCCATGCAAGAGGTTTCCATTGCGAACGAAGATAAGTCATGGACCCCACATCATTTGCACCGTTCAGGGAAGTAAAAGTAAATGTACCATCAACGCCAAAATTCTTTTCAAGGTCACCGAAAACACCAGCACGAATAAAAATATTCCTGTAATCAAAAATACCGTAGACACCGGCAGAAAGATCATCGCGCAAAAGAAAATCAGGAGTATCAATTGCAGGAATGCTCGGACGTACCTTAATGCCAAAATATTTCTGCATAGAAAAGGGTTCCTCTCCGTGAGTCAGTCCATAAACAAAATTCCTTGCATATTCTGAACGGAGCTTTCTAAGCTCAACGAAATCTGAATCTGAAAAATCAAATGAATCAGCATTTCCGTTTCCGAGGAACTCCTTATTCTCTTCAAGAAACTGTCTGCAACATTTTTCTCCTTTGGAAATAAGTTCACCAACCTTAGCGAAATCCATGAAAGAATAATTTTCCACATCATTACGGATAAACGGAATATTATTTTCAATCAGATCCGAAACAAGGACCCTTTCCTTTACAATTGAAAAGCATCTGTTTATTACAACCGCTATATTGTCAAGATCAACTTCACTATTATTAAAGGCAGTGGAAACAAGAATATTATCCGTGTATTTTTTCGCAACTGATATCTGGCCTAAATCTATTGTTCCGCTATCCGAAAGCTTTACAGTCGTACCGTCACTTAAAGTATAGACAGCACGTTCCATTGTCATAGGCATTGCAAATGCGGCGACCATGACTTCTGTTATATCACCTGAACCGAAATATACAAGACGCTTGCTTATAAGATCCTCAATCGGAACTACAATCGGAATAAAACTGTCCTTTATATCAAAAGTTCTGTCCGGAAAGAGACGTGAAAGGGCCTCCTTGAAATATCTGGCATTAAGAAACCCGGATTTTGTAGGGAAAACAAGATCGAACAATGAATTCATATTAACGCTGGAAACAATATACTCGATATCATCAGGGCTGAATCCTGCGGAATAGAATAAACCTATTATCGCTCCCATGCTGTTAGCTACAATGAAATCCGGCTTGATATGATTTCGCTCCAGTTCCCTCAGCACACCGATATGAGCATAGGCACGGGCAGAACCTCCGGAAAGAACTAAGGCAAAAGGCTCTCTCTCTTTCTTTATCTCCGAAATTCTCTTTTCAAAAGTTTCCATGCCTTCATAAATAGGAGTCGACTGCAAAAAGATAGGATCATTTTCATCATAATAAAGTTTTTCCTGTGAAAAAGCTTTTACCGTTATAATGGTGATTAAAATTAAAAAAATTCTTATTTTTTTTGTAACTTTCATAAGTTTCTCGGCTTTCATTATATCCATTCTATAAAAATCCTCAGGAATATTTTTTTTCGTTCAACTTTTATTTTATCATACCTAGTTAGCTATGACTATCATTTTTTTTTCCTTTCCTGCAAAAATTCTGCAAATTTATCAGTTTTCATTTTTACTAAAAATGATTCACCCCATGGAAAAGTTTTAACCTCACAGAATGCAAGGGAGAAAGTCTTCCCTTTGCTTCAAGACTTCGGTTTTCCGCTATCTCTTCTGCAGGGCAAATTTATTTGCAGCCCGCAACGTCTGCTGTTTACGTCATCCAATAAACTTAGATATATTCCGTTCATTTTTTTTATGTGTCATAAACCCGCACGGCATCTAATACAATTTATTTACTGAGCCATCCGGCAAACAAATTTCTTAAAGGCTCACCGGAACTGCATTCTTTAACTTGCAGGCATATCCAAAAAGCTTTTTTTTGATATGCCCTAAACACTTCCGCCGGTTATTTTCCTTGTTCAGCTGCCTGAATCATTTCGATTATTTTTTTCTGACCGTGTCATTTTAATTGAAGCCTTTTCAAAGTATCATCAGGAACATAACGGATTGAAGTATTAAAAAATTCGTTTAATGAAGAATCTTAAAATACATACCCCTTCAAAGAATAAAAGGAATTGCGAAACAAATGCAGTTCCTGTTTAGTTGAATGCTTTAAGTATTCAACTAAGACTTCATGATTCTGGTAAAGATAATCATCTCTCACAACAGAAATAATTTTTGCAGCAGTAATGAACTGTCTGATATATCCTGCCGCTGAAAAAAAATCTATTATCATCAGAATAAATCCCTGGTAAGGTTGGTGCTTCGAAATCTCCGCCACAACCATTCATAAAGTGGCTTTGTCATACAACAAAACCGTTTTTTTATTAGTCCTGTAATTTACAGAACCGGAAGTAATGAAAAAAATTCTTCTTTTCTTTTCTGACTAATTCCAGTTCTCCGCTCCCATTTTCAAATGAAATAATATCACTGCAGAGAGAAGCAAATATTTCCTTTGAATGTTACACCTAAGTTGAACCTGGACTTTTTTGCCAAAGCTAATAAAGTGGTCAAAATTTATCTTGCAATTTTTTCCTGCTGACGTCTACGGTAGTCTTGTCTTTTGACATTTGCAGTATAAAGTTTATTTTTTTCTTTCTGCAATCCTTTCTTTCATTATTCCTTAAAAAAAACATCAGCAGTCGAATAAAAAATTGCTCCGTTCAGTCGTTCTGAATTGCAGAACGTGATCCATTCCGCCATCCTGATTTCTGCATAAGAAAATTCAATGTGCTGCGTCCTTCTTATATGTTCTTCCTTCAATGTTCTGTGAAATCTTTCAATTTTTCCGTCCGACTGAGGGTGTTCTTGCTTTTTCTTCTGCTGCAAAACGTCGTCTCTCTGCTATTTTTGTGTACATCTTTGTTTCCTGTATACCTAATAAGTTTTCCTGTTTTGATCCAGGTTGCGGGCAGTCGGTACACTATCTAGTTCAAGGTCATTTGTTTGATTTTAAGTTCTCCGGTTTTATCAATCATAAAAATAATGTGTTCACTGAAACTATAATCACCATTATTAACATAAAAATATAAAGGCATTGGAATATTTTTTCCTTTAAATTTTCTGATGATAAGTGATGATATACTTTCAGTATCTGCTACCTGAATTGCACAATCCAGATACTTTGAACGAAAAATCTCTACCAGTTCTGCAATGCTTTCCTGAGAATCCGGCAAAACATATTCTTTGTATGAATCATCAGACTTTTCAAAGACTGCATGGAAGAAATTTGTTGCCAGCTGAGTAAGATTTTTTTTATCTACATTATCGTATTCTGTAATTTTTGGTCCGGTTTTAATGTAAATCAGTTTTTCTGGTATTTGAAGATTAATTTCATTTTTGCATTCAAATAATTGGATAATCTGATACTGAATATTTTTGCTTTCTGGAATTGAAATCTGTAAACTACCACCATAAATTTTTTCCATAACTTTTGCATTGGCAATGACAGTACCGTTAAATTCCATCAAAATATGATTTCCAATGTTTGCCTCAGTAAAGGATGCAAGCTTTTCTTTACCAGATTCGTTAAAGATAATTTTTAAGCAATCCCGCCCAAAGGAATCAGATGACAAAATAATTTCATCAATATCAGAACTGTCATAACCAATGGAATCAGAAACAGTAACAGTTTTTAATCCTAAAGCAAAAGAGGCAAAATAATTAAATTCCTGAAACCCTTCCGGAAGAATTTCCGGCTTTGATTCATCAAAATCATACAGGTCTTCTACTCTCCAGAAACACATTTCCAAAACCTTTTCTTGAGCAGACAGACCTGTGCATAACAAAAGACTGCATAATAATATAATTATAATTTTTTTCATTTTTTTCTTCTTTTCATGTTTGTCATTCAAATTAGTGTTTGCAATGGAAAGTCTCACCCTGGCCCGTACTTCTGTACACACAAACACTTCTGCAGGCTCAACCGAACGTCCTCAGCGTTTGCTGATTGAATCAATTGGGGTTGATTTAAAATATAATTTTGCTTTGCAAATTCCGTCCTGTATCTGTCTGTATACCATATACTTTCTGAGGTCTGATCAAGTATTGTATAATATAAATGGAACCTCTAAAATTAATTTTTCCATCGCTAAAATCATTTGTTTTTCTCATAAGCCAGTATACTTTACATTTGCTTTCTGCCATTCATAATTAGTTGTCCATTTTTTTTACCAACTTCATATTGTTTATCAATCTCTCTATCTGCAGGAAAATATTGAGTGTTAATTACTTGAGAAAACCAATTCAATGAACATGCAAATAAAAATATACGTGTAGTTATTAAATTTTTTATAAATACCTCCATTAGATTCCGGAACAAGTTCTGGATGAAAGTGACAATGAAATTTCTGTTTGCTTGATGCCTGCACTGAAGCAGACATATCCGCCATAAAATCATGGCGGATACGGCGGATAAAATAAAAGCTATTCCTCTGTGACCAGATGCTTAAGATCCTTGCTGGTCATGGCACATACACATGAATCACTGTAGATATTTACAGCAGTTTCAATCATATCAATTACAGCATAGATAGGAAGAATTATTCCCATTACTCCGATCGGCATACCTTTACCGGCCATGAGAGAAAGTGTGAGGAAGAAGCATCCCATAGGAACACCTGCATTACCTACAGCACTGATAACTGAAATAAGAATCCATGAAATTACTGTTACAAGATTAAGTTCAACTCCGCCGTTTTTCATTACAAAAAGAGATGTGACAAGGATAAATGCAGCGCAGCCGTTCATATTGATGGTTGTGCACATAGGAAGAATGAAGCGGGAAAACTTCTTGTCACATTTTGCGCGGTTTTCTACACAGTCCATTGTTACAGGAAGAGTTGCAGCAGAACTCTTTGTAAACAAAGCTGTCAGAATGGCAGGAATCATATTCCTGAAGTGTTTTACAGGATTTATTCCACGAAGCAAAAGGAAAACAGAAAGCACCACAAAGAACTGGAGCAGGTTGCCGCTTAGAATGACTGCAACGTATTTTCCGATGGAGTCAGCAACGATACCTGCAGAAAGGTCGGATACAAGCTGAGCTGTGAATGCGATTATACCGATCGGGAGAATTGTAATAATCCAGCTGATTACCATGAATACCAGCTCCTGGAACCCATTTATCACGTTGAGAATAGCAGTCTTTCTGTCTGACTCCTTCATCTTTGAAATGGCTAAACCAAAGGCAAAGGACACAATAAGTATCGAGAGAACATTACCTGATACAAAAGGATAAAGTATATTGTCCGGAATGGCACTTACAAAGTAATCAAGGAACGAAGATGAATTCATGCTGGCAAGCTTGTCCTGTGCAGCCCCTTCGTATACTGATGCAGAAAGAACTTCCGGTCTGATGATGAAGAAAAGGATTGCGGCAATAGTAGATGCTGCAAGTGTTGTCAGAAGGGTGTACATAAGTGTTCTTCTGAAGATTCTGCCGGTTTCCTTGTTGCCTCCAAGCATTGCCAGTGTTGTAAGCACTGACACAGCAATGGCCGGTACTGCGGTAAACTTAAAGAGTCTTGTAAAGATTGTTGCAACAAAATTACAGATGCTATCTATTGTCCCGATATGCAGAGAACCTAAGATAGCACCTGCAACCAGTGCACCTACCCAGAATACTACTTGTTTGACTTGTTTTGACATAATTTACTCCTGGAAATACGATTTTGACAGAGCGTATTCAAATTTGTAATATCATATAATATTGGAGGTGGTATGATAAGCCCTTTTTACAAAGTTTTATAAATAAATCTTTGCAATTGTGCAGGGACCGGGATTGTTAGGGAATAATAAGTTCCCCGGACAGGCTGCCTGAGGATTTTTATCAGAAGGTTCCAGTGAATTTTCCCCGACTCGAGAGTATGTGCCAGCTTCAAATGGCATAATACATCATTCAAGCAAAGGAATCCATATTGTTCCTGCAAAACCAAATTAAAAGGAGGCATTATAAAACAGTTAACGAGCATGCGGTATTGTGATATGCTGAAGTGATTCTGCGGAACCCAGGCATTAGTTCGGCATTTTTAGTAAGGACTCAGATCCTTGTAAAGGAGGAATATTGTGATGGAAACAAAGTATCCTAAAATCTTTTGGGGGCTGTCAATAAATAGGCTGCTCCTTTTTATGGATTAATTTCTTCCATATATGAAATTATAAAATGACAACGAATTACAGATAGAATTTATTTTGTATGAAAAAATTCGGTTAGTAAGGGAACCTTTAAGGATTGAAATTTTTGGAGATGCCCATAATCTTTTTATGTATCTTTGGGAAGTGTTAAAATGTCTGTCTTCATGGAATCTTTGACCTGGCATGACATCATCAGTGAAGATTGTCTGCGGACTGTATGTTTTGTGTGTTCAGGCAGAGGAACCTATGTCGGTTTGCATGAATCGCTAAAGTTTGCAGGGATTAAAAGGTGCCGGGAAAATGTCAAACTTTGTCGTGCGACCATTTCTGGTTCCTGCGAAGCAAAAGCAGGAGTCTTGCGACCAGGGAAAGAGTCGTAACGCCGAAGGCTGAACTGTGGCTTAGCCCCGATTGCAGTGGAAATGGGCAGAGCCTATTGGAGCGGAAAGCGGGTGATGGTTTCGGCTTCCGGCCGTTTTCAGCCGGCAGATGTTTTTAGTGGTTGCAGCTTGCTCCATGTTCTGTATAATTTTTTGTTAAGCTGTGTCTTTGTTTGACATTGGGTGCGTAAAATGTAATAATGTCTTGCTATGAAAAATCTCTCACAGTACAATGAAAGTCAAAATTTTGTAAGTAGATTTGTAGGTTCGCCTGATTTTTATAAGCGTGTCGTAACTGTCGCCCTGCCTATAATTATTCAGAATCTTATTTCTAATTTCGTGAATCTTCTTGACAATATAATGGTCGGCAGAATCGGTACTGACCAGATGAACGGTGTAAGCATTGTCAATCAGCTTATGTTTGTTTTCATGCTCGCCATCTGGGGTGCTGTCAGCGGTGCCGGTATTTTTACTGCTCAGTTTTTTGGAAAGGGTGACCATGAGGGGGTTAGAAGTACTTTCCGTGCGAAGATGATCTTTGTTCTTTCCGTTGCGGCCGGTGCCATTGCTCTTTTTCTGTGGAAGGGCGAATATTTTATTCAGAAGTTCATCCACGATTCAGACGGCATCGGTAATGCGGAACTTACTTTGTCCTACGGGAAAGGTTATCTTGATATAATGCTTGTAGGGCTTATCCCTGTTGCCGTTTCAAATGCATATGCCAATACTTTGCGTGACATTGGTGAAACTTCCGTTCCCATGAAGTCCGGCATTATTGCTGTCGGCGTTAATCTTGTGCTCAACTATGTGCTTATCTTCGGTCACCTGGGCTTTCCTGAGATGGGGGTTAACGGTGCTGCTCTTGCTACTGTTGTTTCCAGGTTCGTGGAACTTTTCATCAACGTTTTCTGGACTCATTTCCACAGGGACAGATGCAGGTTTATTGCTGGCGCCTACAGGTCGTTTTATATTCCTCCGAAGCTTTTGTGGACAATTATTGTAAAGGGTACTCCTCTTGCCCTGAACGAATTTCTCTGGTCCATGGGCATTACTTTCCTGAACCAGAGTTACTCTGTAAGAGGTCTTTCGGTTATTGCTGCGCTGAACATTGCAAGCACTATTTCCAATCTGTTCAACGGGGTGTTCCTTGGTATAGGTGAGTCCATTTCCATTGTCGTGGGACAGCTTCTTGGTGCGGGACGCAGGGATGAGGCTCGTGATACTGCAAGAAAAACTATTGCTCTTTCTGTGAGCACCTGCTTTGCGGTAGGTCTTCTGCTTGTCTGTTTCAAGGATGTTTTCCCTATGATATATAAGACTGAAGCTGAAGTCAGGACCCTTGCATCATGCTTTATTCTGGTCTCAGCCTGCTTTATGCCTCTGCACGCCTGTCTTCACGGCTGTTATTTTACAATCCGTTCCGGCGGAAAAACTTTTATAACATTCCTGTTTGACAGTGCCTACGTGTGGTGCATTGCTGTTCCTGTTGCCAGGATTCTGTCAGGCTTTACTTCGCTGCCGATTGTTCCGCTTTATGTGATCGTCCAGTCCATTGATGTCATAAAGGTTGTCATAGGCGTTGTGCTTGTGAAGAAGGGAATCTGGGTAAACAATATAGTTGGTGACTAACAGGGGCTGATGTGGTATAATGTTTACTTACATTGGCAGGTCTTCCTGCGGATGCGGTACGGAGCTTGAGGTCGCCGAGAAGATGCGGTCCTGGGCATCGTACGTTTAAGCTTGCCGTCAGGAGCCATAAGGCTTTCGGCCGGTATTTCATTTGATGAGGTTTTAGCTATGCATATGTCTGACGCATTGATTTCCCCTGCAGCTGCATCTGTTTTTTATGGTGCTTCTGCTATTGCCGCTGGTGTTTCTGTTTACAAAGTGAAGAAGGATGCTGACCCCAAGAAAGTTCCTGTAATGGGTGTGATGGGAGCATTTGTTTTTGCAACTCAGATGATTAACTTTACTATTCCGGGGACAGGTTCCAGCGGTCATTTATGCGGAGGCGTTCTGCTTGCCGCACTTCTTGGTCCTTATGCCGCGTTCCTTGCAATGATAGGAGTTCTTCTGATACAGTGCCTGCTTTTTGCTGACGGAGGTCTTCTTGCTCTTGGCTGCAATATATGGAACATGTCGTTCTACGGATGCTTCCTTGGTTCACTGATCTTTTCATTGTTCAATAAGAAATCCATGAGCCGTGGAAAGATTGTTGCGGCATCTCTTTCTGCCTGTGTCGTTACTTTGCAGCTCGGAGCTTTTTCTGTTGTTCTTGAAACAGTTTTCTCCGGTATCACGGGCATTCCTTTCGGAGTGTTCGTTCTTACAATGCAGCCTATCCATCTTGCCATAGGTGCTGTTGAAGGACTGATTACTTCAGCTGTCCTCCTGTTCGTTTATTCGGCCCGTCCTGAGCTTCTTTATAATTATAATGCGCTGGAGAACCGTGAAACAGGGAAGGGGCTTTCTGTCAGGAAGACTCTGATTATTCTTATGATTGCGACTGCTGTTATCGCATGTTTTGTTTCTCTTTTCGCTTCAGCTTATCCTGACGGTCTTGAATGGTCTCTTGAAAAAGTTGCCGGAACTGCTGAACTTGAAGCTGCAGGCAGCGCCTATGAAACTTCAGAAAAGATTCAGAGCGCAACATCACTTCTTCCTGACTACGGGTTCAGGAATTCTGAAAGCGCGGCAGGAACTTCTGTTTCAGGTATCGTTGGTTCCGCAATCGTATTCGGCTTTCTGCTTCTCATCGGTTTTCTTTTCAGGAATTTCAAGCGAAAGGAATATAAATAAGTTATGAGCAAAATAAATGATGCCATAAAGGAAATTGAGACCCTGAATATTTCTGCAGGCAGGGACGTCTGGTTTAACAGGATTAATCCTCTTGCAAAGCTTGCCGTGACTGTGTCATATATTTTTTTTGTGGTGTCATTTTCATTTTCCGCGGGGGATGTTTCAGCTGAATTTTTTAAGCTGGTTTCCTTTGCGGTGTATCCTGTTTCAGTTTTTTTTGTTGCCGACATTTCCTTTGCCAAAGCTGTTCACCGTCTGCGTTTTGTTCTTCCGCTTGTTTTTCTTACGGGTGTGCTGAATGTTTTCTTTGACAGGGAAATTGTTTTCTTTGCAGAAAGGCAGATTACCCGGGGGATCGCGGCAATGATTTTTCTTACGCTCAAAGGTCTTCTGAGTGTTTTTGCTGTCTATATTCTTGTATGTTCAACGACCATAGAAAAAATATGCAGCGCATTTTATTATCTTCATTTTCCTAAAATAATTGTCACAGAAATTTTATTGATTTACCGTTACAGCACATTGCTTCTCAAGGAGTTCAGGAAAATGTACCAGGCCTATATGCTTCGCTCTCCGGGACAGAAGGGGATACATATTTCCGTATGGGGCTCCTTTGTCGGTAATCTGTTTCTGCGGACGGCTGACAGGGCTGAGACAATTTATGAGAGTATGAGTCTGAGAGGTTTTGACGGAGATTTTTCTTCCTACGGGGAACTTGCTTTTAAATGGAAGGACCTTGTTTTTCTTTTCCTTTGCGAGGAAATCTTTGCTGTCCTTAAAATTTTTCCTGTGTTCACTTTGCTTGGGGGGCTGTTTGTATGAGTCATATTCATATTGATGTTGAGGGGCTTGGTTTTTCATACGATAACAGGAATCCTGTGTTCGGGAACCTGACTTTCAGGGCCGGTGAGAATGATTCCATTGGTCTCATAGGTGCAAACGGTGCAGGAAAGTCCACTCTCCTGAAAATTCTTGTAGGCCTGAACCTGAATTTTACAGGGTCGGTCAGAGTAGAGGAGATTCCTCTTGAAAAGAGGATGCTTTCAAAGATAAGGGAGAAGATCGGCTATGTCTTCCAGGATTCCGAGAGCCAGCTTTTTATGAACACTGTTTATGAGGATGTTGCATTCGCCCCTAGAAATTACGGCTTCAGCAGAGAGGAAGTTGAACAGCGTGTAGAGCATGCCCTTGAGAAGGTTCATATTTCTCATCTCAGGGATAAAAGCATTTATGCTCTTTCCGGCGGAGAAAAAAAACTTGCGGCCGTTGCAACAATACTTTCAATGACTCCCGACATAATTCTGATGGACGAACCTTCCGTTGCCCTTGATCCACGGAACAGGCGTAACCTTATAAACATCCTGAATGAATTTGACCACCTGAAAATTATTGCCAGCCATGATCTGGATTTTATATGGGACACCTGCAACAGGGTGATTCTTATGGGGAACGGAAAAATAATGTATGACGGAAGTCCTGACGAACTATTCTGTAACAGGGAACTTCTTGAAAGTGCAGGGCTTGAGCTTCCTCTTTCAAAAAGCCGGTGACTAGAAATAAATTTATAAATACTATATAATTGCCCTCTATGAATGATTTTTCACATGTTATTTTGAAGGCTAAAGAAGAAGCTGAACTTGCCCAGGGGTTTCCTTGGGTTTTTGACAATGAAATTTTTTCTGTAAAGTGGGATGCCGCTGACGGTACGGGTATTAAGACAACACCTCTCAAGGACTGCAAATTAAAGGACGGAAGTGCTGTTGAAGTTTATTCAAACAAGGGTGCTTTCCTGGGAACAGGTATCTATAATTCCGCATCAAAGATTGTTGTGCGCATGATCGGCAAGGAACACGCTGACCGTATCATGGAGGACACAAAGTCATACTGGTTCAAGGTTGTTTCAAATGCAGTCAATATGCGCCGCATGAACTACAAGGAATCTGACAGCTATCGTCTTATTTTTGGTGAAGCTGATTTCATTCCGGGTCTCATTGCTGAACGCTATGTTTCTGGCGGTAAAGTTTATATTGTCATACAGTTTCTTTCACTTGCATGTGAAGTTTTCAGAGATGAAATTCTTGATGCGGTCAAGACTCTGTGCAAGCCTTACGGAATTTATGAACGCAGTGATGCAGCCGTAAGAGAAAAGGAAGGTCTTGAGCAGATAGCCGGATGGATAGGTCCTGACCGTGAAGAAATAATTACAATAGAAGAGAACGGTATTCTTCTGCAGGTTGACATTGCCCGCGGACAGAAGACAGGTTACTTCCTTGGCCAGAAATTCAACAGAGCTGAGGTATCTCGTTTCTGCAAGGGGAAGAAGGTTCTTGATACATTTACACATACAGGTGCATTCGGTCTTAACGCTGTAAAGGGCGGGGCCAGGGAAGTCGTGAGCGTTGATATTTCACAGGAAGCCGTGGACATGGTCAACCGTAATATTGAACTTAACAATGCATCAGGTACAATGAAGGCTGTCTGTGCGGATGTTTTTGATCTGCTCAAGGAATATGAAAAGTCAGGCGAAAAGTTTGACCTCATTATTCTTGACCCTCCGGCATTCACAAAGAGCGCAAAGCTTATCCAGAAGGCGTATGGCGGATATAAGGAAATTAATCTCAGAGCGATGCGTCTTCTTCAGGACGGCGGAATTCTTGTTACATGCAGCTGTTCTCATTATTTTGATGAAAACACGTTCTATTCAATGATCATGCATGCTGCAAAGGACAGCCACAAGAGTGTTCAGGTCCTCCAGAAACGTGGAGCAGGTCCTGATCATCCTATTCTCATGGGATATTCTAAGAGCGAATACCTGAAGTGCGCAATCTGTAGAGTCCTTTAGTTTTTTCAGGACAGAAACCGTCATGCCGGATTCTCCGGTCCGTCCGGGGAATGCTTATCTTCAAAGGAAAAAATATGCTTAAGTTTGAAAACAATTCTGAATATAACTGCATCGTTCTTCTTGGTCCTACTGCTGTAGGTAAAACTTCACTGGGTGTAAGTCTTGCCGCTCATTACGGACTTGAAATTATTTCCGCAGACAGCCGTCAGACTTATGTTGGGCTTGATCTTGGAAGCGGTAAGGATATAGAAGAGTATTCCTTTGAAAGGAAAGAGGATGACGGTTCTGTGCGTAAAGTTAATATTCCTTACCACATGATTGACATTGTGACTCTGGATGAAGAGTACAATGTTTTCAAGTACCAGAATGATTTTTATTCTCTCTTCAGGACGATGGAGAAGGAAAACAAGCTTCCGTTCGTTGTAGGCGGAACTGGTATGTATGTGGATTCTATTGTACGCGGATATGATTTTGTTCCTGTTCCTGAGAATGAGGAATTCAGGAGGAGAAGTGAATCCATGTCACTTGAGGAACTTGGTGCAATGCTTCTTAAGCTCAGGCCGAATCTTCATAACAAGAGCGACCTGCTTCTTCGTGACAGGGTTGTGCGTGCCATAGAGATCGAACTTTTCATGGCAAGCGGGGAGTGTGAGAAACTTCGTGCGACTATGGAAAAGCGTCCTGAAATTAATGCTTTTGTTATTGGAACGACCGTTCCTCGTGAACAGCTTAGGGCGAACATTACAAAACGTCTCAGGGAACGCATTGATGCAGGCATGATAGAGGAGGTTGAGAATCTTCATAGGAGCGGATTCTCCTGGGAACGTCTTGAGAAATTGGGGCTGGAGTACAGATATGTAAGCTGCTATCTTGAAGGAAAAATTTCCACCAAGGAAGAAATGTTCTCCCGGCTGAATACTGCTATCGGTCAGTTTGCAAAGAGACAGGAAACCTGGTTCCGCGGAATGGAAAAAAAAGGCGCCATCATAAACTGGCTCCCACCCGTTTCAGAAAAACAGACCAGACTAGATAGCGCCATCGGCTTAATAGATGCTGCATTCAACCTGTAGTATCGCTACAGGTCCAGCATAGGATGATCAGCTAGAGAAGATGCTGTAGAAAATTGTCGGATTAAGCAACTACAACTTCAGGATTTTCCATTTTTGTAAGGTATCCTGTGCGTACGCAGCTTTCAAACAATGTCTTTGAAATGTAGTCCGTCGTAATATCACTGTAACCGTCTTTGTCACGTACAATGCGAACAACGTATCCGTCATCCATTTCGCGAACTATTGTCATGTAGTCACTTGTCTTACCAACAGTTTTTAATGTGTAACTTCCCATAATAAGCTCCTAATTTTTTCTTGCCTTGTACTTGTTTAAAAGTAGGTAGAGTATAATGTGGTTCGTGAAAAATGTAAACTACATATTTTCACACTATATTTTTCGGAAAATGTGATAAACTGTTTAGGGAATTTAAGAATTTATTTTATTATTTTATATGGAATTTGGGGGATTTATGTTATTCTGTGATGCTCATTTGCATATAAATCATATAATTAACTGTTAT
>JAZUJH010000054.1:0-15211 GCA_045642665.1 Treponema sp. | reverse complement strand
TCATTTATTTCCATTTTCTTTTAATATAGAATTTGGAACTTGGAAAAAATCTTTTATAAAACCACCTTCATTTATTTTTTCTGATGCTGATAATAATACAGACGATTCAAATATCAATATACAAATAGATATAAATTTATTTAAGAATTTTTTCATAATTAAACCTCTTATAGTCAGGAGAAGCTCCCATACCTAATTCATCACCTAACTTATAGTTAGTGATTTCCGGAGTACCAGTCAGATGACCTTGAGCTGTTTTAACAATATTATTTATAGGATTAGATAATATTACTATTGTATGACCCTGATAAGCAGGACTTTGATGGAATCTTAAATCAAACATAGCTAAATCACCAGCTTTCGGACTTGAAATACTTTTTGTAGTTTTCCAATCCAATAAATTTATAGCCCCCATATTAGTTTTTACATAATTAAGGAATTCTTCCTTACTCTTAAATTTTGCGTCATTTGATGAAAAACTCTCATATTTTTTCTTTTCTGAGTTATAGACTTCAAAAGTAACACTTAATCCGAGCTCTGCTGCTGTATTTACAAATGCTGTAATTGCAACGTCAGCGCAATCTATGGTTTGATTTTTTACTTGAGCTTGTTTGACAAGATTTTCTGTATTTTTAATAAATGTTTCACGAAATTTTTCTTCAAGACTAGGATCCCATGAAACTTCATCAGCCCATGCACTCCGCCCATCTGGATCAATGTAGCGCAAGGGATTATTCCCCACATAGGCATACAAATTGCCATTGATGTGACTACCATCAAACAATTAAAACCAAAAAAACTTTTTCCATCCCTAAAAACTACTTTTAAAGTATATAGTACTTTTGAGTAAAAATCTATAATTAATTTCAATTTTTTACTCAAAAGTACTTGACTTTTTTTTTTTTTTTTGTGTTAGCATAATTATAGTGAAGGGGAAGGAAATGACAAAAAGTGTTTATCAGTTTATTATTCTATCTTTATCTCGGATTAATATCCCGCAGTGACATTAAATCCGGAACAATTCCAAATATATTTGTTTATTCATTATTTCTCACAGCATTTGCTCTTAAGATTCTAACTGATTTTAATAAGATAGGGGCTCATCTTATTGCGGCTATTGTAGTTACATTTATTCTCCTGGCGGTAAGATATTTTGCAAATGGGCTTGGGCTTGGAGATGTAAAACTTCTGTTTGTTACAACATTCTGTGTAGGATTCTTCAAAAGTATATTTGCAATTATTGTTTCATGTCTGGCAGGTATCATTGCCTTTATCTTATTAAAAGCATTTAAAAAACGGATCTTAAGAATTCCTTATGCACCTTTTATTACACTCGGTTATCTATCGGTTGATCTGTTCGGAAAGAAATTGATATGAGAAGATTTAAGAGACTACTATTTACTTTACTGCTATTACTCTCATTTAATTATGGTTATACCCAGGAATCAAACAGTTCCATCTATATGGATTTCAGGAATCAGAAAATAACGGACATTATTTACTCGATTGCTGAAGTATGTGGAAAATCAGTTCTAATTGATGAAACAGTTACAGGTAACGCAACTTTCCGGTTTGAAGATAAGGATTTTGAAAGTGCGTTAGAAAGATTTGCAAGACACTGTCAGTTATATGTTGAGAATAATGACGGAGTATATCTTATTTCAAAAGTTCACATTGAGAACAAAGCAAATGGACGACTTGCAATCAATACAGAGAATGTACAGATGGAAGCGTTTATTAATATGATCTCCCGTTTCACAAACAGAACAATTCTTTTTGATAATATTCCGAATGCCGTAATTACAATCAGGGTCTCAGATGCAAGTCTTGAAGATGTTCTTAATCTTACGATTGTAAAGCTTCCGGGATTTGGTCTTGAACGTATCGCAGACGGTTATTACATAACACGAAGCAGTGGAAATATGAATAAAAGAAACATTGATGTATTTACAATGTCAGATGTAGATGGAAAGTTTACATGTAATATTCAGAATGCTTCTTTTGTAAATGTAATTGATACGATGTTTAGAAAAGCCGGAAAGGAATATGCTTTTCTTTCAAAGCCAAATATTAATCTTGAAAACATGGTCTATGCAGATAAGGATTTTGATGAGCTTCTTAAACTTTTCCTTTATCAGTGTAACTGCGATTTTACTGTTGCAGATAATATTTATTACATCTTCGAGGTGCAGAAAAAAGATATCGTTAAGCAGTTTAAGGAAACAAAGATAATTCAGATAAAAAATATTAATGTAGATTCTCTTTCTGCAATGTTTCCGAATGAGTTTAATGCAGCAGGATTTATTAAATATGATAGAAATTCTTCTTCAGTTATTCTTACAGGAAGTCCATCTGAAATAAAACCTATTGAAGAGTTTATAAAAAAGATAGATGTTCCAGTTGAAGGACGTACGTATAAAACTTACTATCTGGATAATTTAAATGTAAAAGATGCTATAACTGCAATTCCAAAGGTGTTACTTATTTCGGAAGTAATTATGCTGCCATCTGGAAATGGATTTATAACACAGGTTAATGAAGAAAGTGAAAATGCCCTTAATGAATATATAGCGCTCCTTGATAACAGAACGAAAAATCAGGTAGTAAAACTGAAATATATAAAAAGTGAAGAACTTATAAAGAGTCTGCCCTCTGGAGTCGGTAAAGAAAATATAACAGAAACGAATGATCCGACTGTAATTTTTTATACTGGTACTGAAAAACAGTTTAAAGATTTTTTATCTGATCTTGAGCAAATTGATAAACCAAAGCAGCAGATAAAATATCAATTGCTTGTTATACAACGGCAGAAAAACACAAATTTTAATTTGGGAACAAATTTTTCTATAGGTGTTAATTCTGGTGAGTCTGGATATTCATGGAGTGGATTGCTTTCGAATATCTTTAATATCAATTTTGATATTATTTCGAAATTTGGTATACAGTTTGCAGGAAGCCTCAATGCAGAACTTGGTAATGGGAAATCTCGGGTTCTTGCGGATACAACTCTCAATGGAATAAGTGGAGAGTCGTTGAGTTTTTCGAATACAAATACGTATAGATATCGTGACATTATTGTAGATACAAAAGGAGATTTATATACAAGCACGACACGTGAAATAACAAGCGGTCTTACTATAGCAATTAACGGATGGGTAAGCGGAGACCAGATGATAACTGTAAAGGTTGATGCTCAGGTATCAAAACAAGGTAGTACAGAATCTGCATCTTCAGGAAACTCTGCTGATACTTCAGTTCCACCTTCAACAACAGAGAAGAAAGTAAGTACGAATGTAAGGACTAAAAGTGGTGAACCTGTAATCATCGGCGGACTTTTCCAGCAGGAAGAAGATATTTCAGAAAAAGGCGTTCCTTTACTTGGACAGATTCCAGTTGCAGGCAATCTCTTCAAGAAACGGCAGACAACGGTTGCAGAAAGTGAGTTCATCATTTATCTGATTCCTTTTGTAGAAGAAAGTACAGAAGATTGCATGGGTGAAGAAGAGAATCTTGAAAGACTTAAGGCAAAATATCCGGAGACAGCTGAATGAGAAAGAGAAGAACTTCAGCATTTAAAATAACAGATTTTTCTCAGTACAGAAATGTGGAAGGACAGTATACTGACCAGTTCATCAAGAAAAGACGTGCAGTCCTTGTTGAAAATACAGATGATGAAGTCATTACCGCGGTTTCTGAAAGCTATAAAGATGATAATGGAATGTTGGAGAGAGTACATAGTCCGAAACGACTGTCTTTTATTGTTGTCAAAGATTCTGATTTTGCAGAGTTCATAGGAAGTTATGTAGATGCTGCACGGGAAAATACTCCTGATGTAAATGCAGAGAAGGCTGATTACAGTCTTGAAGAAATAAACAGTGATGCACCTGTCGTAAACATCATTAATGCAATATGTCTTGAGGCTATAAGAAAGAATGCAAGTGATATCCATATTCAGGGAACGAATGATTTTCTTCATGTAAGGCTCAGAATTGACGGAGTGCTTCAGACGGTAAGAAAACTTGATAAGAAGATTGCAGAAAATCTTGTAAGCCGTATAAAGGTAATGTCAGGACTCAATGTAATGGAGAACAGACTCTGTCAGGACGGAAGAATGAGCGTTCAGGCAGAGGATAAGAAACTTGATTTTCGTGTTTCAATAATACCGTCAGTTACTGGGCAGAATATTGTATTGAGACTTTTCAATGCTGAAAAAGAAGATCTGAATCTGGAGGAGCTTGGTTTTACAGAAAAGAATTACATAAAGATAAAGTCAGCTCTGAAAGTTCCTCATGGAATCATTCTTGTAACAGGTCCTACAGGAAGCGGAAAGACAACAACACTTCATGCAATGATCAAGGAAATGGACAGGGAACATTTAAAGATTGTGACCATTGAAGATCCTGTAGAAAAGATAATAGAAGGCGTAGAACAGATACAGGTGAATGATGAGATAGGCCTTACATTTGAAAGCGTATTAAGAAGAATCCTCCGCCATGATCCTGATGTAATCATGGTCGGTGAAATACGCGACAAGGAAACTGCAGAACTTGCAGTGCGCTCTGCCCTTACAGGTCATCTCATTCTTTCTACACTTCATACAAATGACAGCGTGTCAGCTGTTACACGATTACGGAATCTTGGAGTTGCTTCTTATCTTATTGCAGGAACACTAAGAGCAAGTATTGCACAGCGACTTGTAAGAAAAATATGTAAAGAATGTGAAGGGAAAGGCTGTGAACTTTGCAGTAATACAGGCTACTTCGGAAGAACTGCAGTAAGTGAAGTATTCATGACAGATAGTGCGGTTGAAGAAATGATTGAAAAAGAATTATCTGACGGTGAGATCAGAAGATATCTAGCAAGAAAAGGTTCTGGGTCATTGATGTATGATGCTGCATTGAAAGTGAAGGAAGGTATAACTACTAAAGATGAAGTTATAAGGGAAGGTCTTCTGTGAAATTAAATGTTCTTCTTTTTACACAGACCATGCATTCACTTCTTAAATCTTCACTTACCCTTCAGGATGCACTTATGGTGTGTTCTCAAATACTTACAGGAAAAAGCGAAAGAAAATTTACATCTTCTCTTTTGAAGAAGGTAAATGAGGGAATGAAACTTTCAGAAAGCCTTGAAGAATATAGAGGACTGTTTCTTCCGATTTATGTATCACTGGTTTCTGTCGGAGAAACAAGCGGAAATCTTGGAGAAGTATTCGGAAGACTCTCTGAGTATCTTAAGGACCGGAAGAACCTCAGACAGAAACTGATACAGGCTCTTGTATATCCGGTGACTGTAATGATATGTGCACTGATTGTGGTTGCAGTTCTTGTGATGTTTGTACTTCCACGTCTTGAAGGGATATTTCTTGCGTTCCAGGGATCAGCAGGAGAAATTGAACTTCAGATGATGAATATAAAAAGAAATCTTACTGTTCTCTTTATATTCATTATAAGTATTGGTCTTGTAATTTTTATTGCAGCTATGCTTCACAGAATAAGTGAAAGGTGTGCCTGGATAATTGATTCCTTTCTTTTACGCCTTCCAGGAATCGGGAAAATCATACTTACAGTCCAGATGCATGATTTTTCCTTTGCGATGAAGCTTTTAAGCAGTGCATCGTTTCCTCTTGTTGATGCATTGAAGAATGCTTCTTTTGTCATGACCAACAGAAGAGTCAGATATTCTGTAGAAAATGCAGCAAGAAAAATTGCGGACGGAAGCGGAGCTGGAACTGCATTTGAAAGTGAAGGACTTTTTCCTAAATACCTTACGGTGTGGATAAAGATTGCACAGACGAACGGGAATACCTTTGAGGCATTCAGTCAGATCTGTGATTACTATTCGTCTGAAAGTGAAAATATATTTTCAGGTGTTACATCATTTGTAGAACCATTTTTCATACTCCTTACTGGAGTAATCATAATACTTGTTATAAGTCAGTTTGTTGTACCTGTATTCAATCTGCTGGGGGCTTTATGAAAAGAGAAGTAAAAAGTTTTTATAAATTAATGAAGGAAGAAGATGGCTGGACCTTCATGGAAACTCTTATTGTTATTGCAATAATACTGATTCTTACAGTAACAGTCGGATTTGTTGCTGTGAATAATCTTGATAAAGCACGTGTTGCTGCAGCAAGAACACAGATTGAAAGTATATCAACAGCCCTTGAAGCTTATTACATAGACTGCGGTAACTATCCGACGGCAGAACAGGGCTTTCAGGCATTAAGAAGAAAACCGGAGACTTCGCCTTCAAGTGACAGCTGGTCTGGTCCTTATCTTTATAAGGATGTGCCAAGAGATCCGTGGGGTTATGAATATGAATATACATCTCCTGCTCCTGATGGTTCTCCATATGGAATCAGAAGTTATGGTTCAGACGGAAAGGAAGGCGGTGAAGGGAAAGCCAGTGATATTAAAAGCTGGGAATAAGAATGCTTAAAGAAATAATAGTAATTACTTCATTCCTGCTTTTACTTTCCGGAGTAATAGGAAGTCTTGCTTATGTTCAGAGAATATCTGAAAAGCAGATGGAAAAGGTTGAACAGGTTATAGGAAAAGCAAATGAGATTAACTGAAGTTCTGGTCTGCGTTGTCCTTCTTGTGATTAGTGCAGGAGTGGCAGGCGGAGCATTGATTGCAGGGCAGAAAGGATCTTTAAGACTTGAAGGAAATACCAGGGTTTTGATGTCCGTCCTTGATGCTGATCTTTTTTTAAGAAACGAAGCTTCCCTGATTGATGTTCCGTACTTTGAAAGTCTTGAAGGAAAGAGAAAGGATATTGAAGAGCTTTTTAAGGAAAAGTGCAGAGATAAAGGAATTGAAGTTAAGGCTTTGTCATTTGAGTATAAAAAAGAAACGAAGACAGAACTTGTAAAAATAGAATGGGAATTGAATGGACGTGATTATGTAACACGGGAATACATAAGGCAGAGGGTTTTTGATGATTAACAATGAAAGCGGTTTTTCTACTCCGCTTGCTATGACAGTAATATTTTCTCTATCAGTGATTGTAATGTCACTGTCATTGTTTGTATATGCATCACAGAGAAAGATCATTTCATATGAAAATAAAATTGAAATAAGAAGCAGTATCGATCTTCTCATTTCAGAGATGGAAAGAGAAATCCAGGGGCTTAAGGAAATAAAGTGCGATACTGATGATGATCATGAAATTAAAAATCTTCTGAACTGTCTTACAGGGTATGAGTATACCGTTTGTGATGTTTCTACAGGTCTGAAACGTAAATTTTTAAGTGACAGAATTCTTTGTGATAAAGCATTTGACAGATATCTTTCTATGCATGAGGAAGATACAGATGTTTCATATGCGTGGGTAAATCCTCAGTTTGCAGATGAAAAAATTATTGAAGACTTACAGAAGGAACATAAGAAGGAGAATCTGTTTCCTCTTATAAACTCATTCCCGTTGATGAATATCTACAGAATGAATGATGACCTGGTAAAAGCTGTCATTGATTTTTACAGAATAGAAGAAGCAGAAAGAAAAACATCAGAACTTAGAAGCCTTCTTGGAAGAGAATGTGAAATCAAGGATATTGCGAGGGTTCTTGAAATCGGCGAAGGTCATCCTTTCTTTGATCTTGTAGGAACAAAAACAGCATTCTTTGAATTTAGTTTTGAAAAGGATGGGTACGAAGTTAAGGCAGTATTTGCAGCAGTACCTGATGTGAATGATAAAAAGAAAATCTCAAGATATATGCTGATAGATAAAACAGTTATGAAAAAGGAATCAATTATATGAAAGATGAAATGAACAGAGACCTTTTTCAGAAGTTTACGTTGAAACTTAAATCAAGAACAGAAGGTAAGAGACTTAGTGAAGCAAAATTGCTTCTTAAAGATATATATCCATATGAAGTGGATGAAAGAAACATTTATATCGAAAAATCAACTGTGAAGGGATTGTTCGATGTCTATGTATCAAAGGAAGAAATCAACAAAGACTCAAAAGTAAAAGGACTTGCGCTGCTTGCTGCTGCTCTTCTGGTACTTGTTACTTCTTCAATTTTCATAATTCATCATGGAATCAGTGAAAATGAAAATGCAGCTCTCATTCAGAAAGAAAAGGAAGAATCTGAAAAGCAGAAGATAAAAGAACAAAAAGAAAAAGAGGAAAGACTAGTCAAAGTAAAAACTGAATATCTTGAAAAGACAGGAGCCTGTTATGAAAAAGTGTTTCCCCATATTGAAAGAATATATTCATGCATCTGGGGAAATACAACAATAGAAAATATTGCAATCGATAAGAACGGATTTTCTGTGGAAGTTACTACCCGGGATGCAGTTAAGGTTCTAGAGAACTTTGAAAAAAGCAGTGCGTTCAATTCTGTAAAAATGAACCGGACGACGGTAAAAAATAATGTGGAAACCGTAACTTACAGCGGAACATTCGTAAGATTGATCAAGGATGCTGATGAACTTGGAGAACTGGAAGAAAAGATAGCTTTTTATGAAAACTGTCTTGATGACATGAAACTGAGGGAAGAAAGGATTAAGGCCCTAAAACTTTCAGAATATATAAGAACAGTCCGTGCTGTATTGAGGGAAGACGGGTGTACGGAAGAATACATACAGCTTAAAGGAAATGGAAACGCAACTGAAATTGAGTTTTTCATTATTTCATCAAGCTCAGGAATACTTAAGTTTATTAAAGATATCCAGAAGGAGCCTGAAAATCTTTTTGATATAAAGCAGATAAAAATAAGAAACAGTGAAGATAGAAACAGAATACAGACAACAGTCTGTTTTGATGTAAAGGTAAGGCTTGATTCAGATAAAAATGAAATAGCAGAGCTTAGCGATGAAGAGTTTCAGATTTCAGAAATAGATAAAGCATTCTATAAAGTTTCCAGAGTGCAGAGTACAGGACCTAGGCTTTATACCGCAGGAACCGGATTGAAAAAAGCAGCTTCAGAAACAATAACTGAAAGTAAGATTGTTGCTGTAAAGAGCCTTTCATATCTTGGACTTACAAAGTCAGGAAATGACACTTATGTAATGGCAAAGGACAATGATATGGGAAGTATCTATAAACTTAAACTCAATGAGTCTGGTCTTGAAGAAAATACATGCAACAGAAACGGCTCAACATATATGGCAAAAATACGAGGGGAATATTACGAGGTAAGATAATGCAGAATAAAAAATTAAATAGTCTGATGATCATTCTGAGTGTCATGGTAAGTTTTATTTCCTGTAAGACACTTCCGGAAAAGAAAATCGATTCGGCATACATCATGGTGTATGACTATGAAAACAGTGAAGTAATGAATGTAGCGCTATATCTGGATGATAACGAACTTGGAAAAACAGATATATATGGAAGATTCACTTTTCCTGTTGATGATGAAAAAGTGCATGTGATAAAAGCAGTCAAAGAAGGATATGAAAAAGTAGAACAGGAAATGATTCTCAAGCCTGGAATATTGATTTATTTCAAGCTTGGATCAGGTAAATATTATGCAAAGGAAGCTGAGAAATTACTTGATGAAAATAAATATGGAAAGGCACTTTCAATGATCAATAATGCATTGAAGATTGAGGAACGAAAGGACTGGAAATATTTGAAAGACGTGATCATTAAGAGGATGGAAAAATGAGTGTGAAACAGCTTGTTGTCATATGTCTTTCAGTTTCACTTCTTACAGGCTGCCTGGTGTTTCTCTGTATACAGAATGTCCAGCTTAAAAAATCAGCTTTTGAACTTGAAAGCAGTTTTAAGAAATATTTTGAAAATACAGAGATTCAGATTGAATCATTAAAAAAAGATGTAGAACAACTTTCTGAGAATCAGGAAAGAAATAAGAGTTTAATTGTGATGACTCTTTCTGAATTGAAGGATAAGTCTGATCTTCAGTATACGAAAACTGTAGGTATGAAAAATACATATGATGCGCTTTTAGAGGAGCAGAAGAAAAAGACAATTGACACGGCTGAAAATGACACTGAATTCCAGAGAATAAAAGCAGAAGCACTTTTGATGTATCAGAAGGGGAACTATGTATCAAGTTATGAAGGTTTTGAAAAACTCGTGAAGCTGGATTTTTCAGATATGGAAAGCCTTATGTATAAGATGAAGAGTCTTTACTATATGAATCCTGCAGATTCATCAAGGTATTCTGAAATAATTGAGATTATGAGAACACTCAAAATTAATTCTGCTGCAGATAAAGAATGTGTTGAGATAGAAAAAGCTGTGCTTCTTGAAACGGAGGGGTTAAATGAATAAGACAAAAATATTTATGATCATCTTCCTCTTGATTACAGGTTCAGTTTTTGCATCAGAAATTGCAGTTGCTCCGCTTGCTGTATATGACTCGGATGGAAACAGAATAAAACTTCAGCAGAATCCTTCAAAGGATATATTTAATAGACTTGAAAAACACTGGTTCGAAGGTCTTCTTCATTTTTCACTTCTGGATGAATCAAAATATGGGATTCCACTTTCAGTGGTTGACGCAAATAAGATATGCAGTGTTGAGAAGAAAGAGTTTGTCCTGTATGGATTTGTAAAAAAGTATGATGCAAATTTTTATGCAGATGTTAAGCTTTACAGTCTGGAAGAAAAGAAAGTCGTAAAGGAATTCTTTTCAGGGGACGATGCAGATCATTATGAGAGAATGATAAATGTCTTAAGCTGTAACATTCTGGATGGTCTTGAAGATCTTACAGGCCTTAATCAGGATGAGGTGATAAAAGAAAAGTATCACGAGCTTGAGTTACGAATTCCTGCATCGTTGTATTACTGGAGTCCAATTGACGGAAGGTGGAATGAAAAGATTCTGGGTATTGCAGGATTGAATGCAGCAGCAGAATTATATCCGCCTTTCCCAAATCTTGTTATTTATGGTATGAAGACTGATTTTTCTGCACGCTTAAACCTGTCATGGAATATAGCAGCAAATCAGACAAGTACATATCCGCTTGTATTAAATGATATTTCAGTAAGCTTTCCGCTGATTGCACATCTTCATTTTAATGACCTGCATTCTGTTTATCTTGGAGCAGGATTGGGATATGAGATTGAACTTATGAGCATACGGCCAAAATATGAAAGTACTCAGTTCAGTTACCAGAATATTTTCTATGCAGAAACTCTTATTGGATATGAACTGAAACTAAGCGAGACGGTCAATCTCTTTTCTGAAATAGAATTTGATTTCCATTTTGCAAATGATGGTTTTGTTTCAATAAAACCAAGTATCGGTGCATCGTTCAGTGTGTACAGGGGGCACAGATGAAAAAAATACTCATTGTGATTTTAAGTTCGTTATGCCTTGTTTCTTGCTATAACAATGCATTCAATGACATGCTGTTTCGTACAACCTCAGATCCGTTTTACGACACACCTGTTACTGATTCTCTTCGTCTTGAGCATACTGTTTTTCTTAACTGGAAAGAGGATAAAGGATGTGACAGATTCTGTCTTATGCGTTCATTTGATAATGATAATCTGGATTTCAAATGTATATATGAAGGTACAGAAGTATCTTATGTAGATAATCAGCTAGAAGATAATGCAAGGTATATTTATAGACTTGATAAATGGCGCGGAACAGAACGCTTTGAAGGTAAAGCGTATGGGTACGGTTACTCGTCAGAAAGCATAAAGGATGAGTATGAGCCAAATGATATAAAGAGTGAAGCAATTTTTCTAGAATATGATTGTAAATGCACTTTCCCATGTGTTAAATATAAAACAAATAATGAAGAAAAATTTGATACAGACTGGTTTTATGTTGTGGTACCTCCACTTCGTACAGCAGACATCGTAATAACACAGGATAATCATATAGAAGGTTCTAATGGAACTGTGACAAATTTAAGGTTTCAGATATCAGGTGGGGAAAGTACAGTTGTAAAACAGGCGGAAGAAAAAACAATTGTAAATACATCGTATGAAACACAGAAGTTTTATTTTGCGATATACCCAGATAAAACAATAATTGGCGGAGATTGTGGAGCAACTGTTATTGAGTACACGGTTTCTCTGGGAAGAATCCGTAAATAAAGAGGATTGGTAAGATGAATCGCTTAAAACTGTTACTGATTAATATTTCTATAATTTTATTGGTTTCCTGTGAATTGTCACCATTTGTAAGAGAAAAGGAAACAATAAATCCAGGACAGACAAACGTAAAAGAAGAAACTTCGCTGTTTAATCAGAAAAATAGCGATGATCAAAGTTATGAGTTTGTTACAAATGATACAAGATTCTTAAATAGAAACGGGTATACATTCTGGTCAGTACCATATGTAAATACACATGATGATTTTGAACCGGTAACTGTAACAGTTTGCAAGGAAAGCGGAAGAACCGAAGCTGGCTTTGGAATTGTATTCTGTAAACAGGATCTGAACGGAAAATCTTACATGCTTACAGTCCTCATCAATGGAAACGGATTGTATACAGTAGGAAAAGTTATTGAAGGAAGTTTTTATTATCTTGATAAAGGATGGAAAGCATCTGACAGTATTCGCAGGGGACAGGGTGTAAATAACAAACTGTCGGTAACGTATGATTCAGAAAGTAAGTTATTTTATCTTTATATAAATGATTATAAGGTAACAAGCTTTTCAACATCTGAAGATATTACCTTTAAAAACAGTAAATCAGGGTTTGCTGTTGTAATAGCTAATAATGAAACATTTCCATCAAATCCGGTGAAGGTAACATTTGAAAAATAAGGAGAGAAAGATGAGAACTATGGAAAAGGATCTTGAAAACATAAGCGGCTCAAAAAGAATTATGGCAGCAATGATGGTCATGACATATGTTTTCGCGCTAAGTCCTGTAACGGTGTTTGCAGATAGTCGTAATGAAATCAAGGTACCAGAAGTAAAGGTGGAAGTTACGGAAGAAAAATCAGAAGTACTTATATCTGCAGAAAACGGAGGAAGCGTAGTTCTCGGGCGAGCAAAAATTGAAATTCCTGCAGGTGCTCTGAAAGAAGATACCGTAATCAGTATTACACGTCTTAAGCAGGTTTCAGATACAGGTGAATCACTTTATAACGCAACTGCAGAATCAGGCGGGTATCGTTTTCTTCCGGCAGGAACAAAATTTCAAAAGGATGTAACAATCACTCTTCCTTACAGTGCAGAATTAAATTCAAAACTGCAGTCTCTCGATGATCTTTATACATACTTTTTTGATGTTGAAAAAGAGCAGTGGATAAAGCTTGAACGTATAGAAGTGGACGATAAGCATTGTCTTGTAAGATCCCTTTCAACACATTTTACAGATATGATCAATGCTACATTGACTCTCCCGGAATCAGCCTCTCCTGTTGATGTTAATCTGAACTCCATTAAAAATCTTGAAGCTGCAAAACCCGACAGCCATCTTATTAAATTCAATCCACCGAAAGCAAATAATACAGGTGATGCTTCATTCAGTTTTGATCTTGCTGTTCCTTCCGGAAGACATGGTATGGAACCTAAGGTAAGTGTAAGTTTTTCATCTGGTGGTGGAAACGGAATAATGGGTAAAGGTTTTGACGTAAGCTATGGAAGCAGTATCACAACAGATACCCGTAAAGGACTTCCGGATTATGATAAAGAAAATACATACATGCTTGATGGAGTTCTCCTTAAGAAAGCAGATCCTGATGCTAAAGGAGATGTTATTGAATATAAAGCTGAACGTGAATCAGCATTTAACCGTATCATCAGGTTTGATGCAGGTACAGATACAAATTATTGGGAAGTAACCGACAAGAGTGGAACAAAAAGAATCTATGGAAAAGAGTCTGCTGCATGTGTTGGAAGCGGGAAGGAAACATTTACCTGGAATTTGACCAAGGTAATAGATGTATATGGAAACACAATTGACTATAAATATGAAAAAGACAGTGGGTATGTATATCCTGATAGTATTCACTATACAGGCTTTAATGATAAAGAAGGAAATTACAGCGTAAAGTTTTTATATGATGAAGGGAATATCAGACGTGAAGATGTACGCATCGATGCAAGATCGCGTGAAATTGTTTCATGCAAACGACTACTGACAAGTATTACAACACATTATAACAATGGGCCAGCAATCCGAACATACAAGTTTGACTATACAGAAGGCCTTGCAAAAGAAAAGATGCTTTCAAAACTGATTGTAGTAAACAATGCAGATGAAGGTTATGAATATACATTTGATTATGTGCAGCCAGAACGTGATGATAAGAATAAAGTAAAATATTTTGCAGAGAGTAGGTTGTGGTCAGGTAGTTCGTCTATAACTGAATCTAGTGGAAAAAGTAGTGGTGGAAGTACTAATGCTAGTGCTGGTGTTGGATTTGGTTATTCTGGATTTGATGCGCGTAGTACTGGTGGAATTACAGGCGCTGTATCATCATCTACAAGTTATACAAATGAACAATTGATAGATATTGATGGGGATGGAAGAACTGAAAGAATAATTCAGCAGGGAAATAATTTACTTATTTATAAACGTAATCAATTAAATAATGCAGGATTTAATGAGCAACCAATAAAATTAGATATTTCTCAATTAACTGAAACGACATTCTTAATGAATAAAGAAGAATCGACATCTTCATCATTTGGTTGGAATGTTTACGGTGGAGGAGGAACTCCATATGGACTTGCAAGTATAGGGTATATATATTCAGATGTTAAACAGAACGGAACAACTGAACAACAAAGCGGATTCTGTGATATGGATGGAGATGGACTTGTTGATATCATTATAAACACAAGTGAATATCTTCATAATGAATCAAAAAATAATACTATCAGATTTTCACCAAAGAAAATTGAAAATTATCCACAGACAGTATCTAGAAGTTTAAGTGATGATGAAATAGAAAAATTCAGACAGACATATTATATTCAGCGCCCTTTTATCTCATGGAATGCATTATACGCAGGAGAGGTAAATATTAATAACTTATCTTCACGGACAGGCAATTTTAAAGTTAAGAGTATATATGGAGATAATGAAATTCGGGAAACAGAGAACGTATTAATAAAAAGTGGGGAATCTTTGTATTTTGTTCCAGATGTTGGTAATCAGCCAAGATTGGAAGATCTTGAAAAAGAATACATGATGAATGTGTCAGTTGAGTATAAAAGTGCAAAAGTATTTGGAAAATCGCTTGAATTGCCTGTATATTTTCCTGAGAGTACTGTTATCTCATGTCCATCTGAGCTTACAAATATATATGAAA
>JAZUJH010000053.1:0-25474 GCA_045642665.1 Treponema sp. | reverse complement strand
CAAAAATATAAAAAATCGGAATAAAATTGTTATTGCAGGGGATTTTAATCGGTCAAGAAATTTTTTACAAACACAGTTTTCAGATTCAATCATAGATTTTAAATTTTTTACTGGAAGCGATTTTAAGAAAACTTTATTAACAACGATTGACAAAAAAGATAATTAAATAAAACTTTGTAATGATTATGATCATTTTATAATAAAAAATTTGAAGATAAATAGATGTACAACTCACGCTTTTGATATATATAATTCGCAACCGAAAAATACATATAACAATGTTATAACGATTGGAAATTCTCGATACTAGTCCAATAAAGATTTTTACAAAGATATTTCAGATCATTTTCCTATAATGATTAATGTTGAAATTGAGTAAGTCCATTAATATATCCACAAAAACCGTCTGCACAAAAAAATCCCTGAGTGCAAAGTGCGGCCCAGGGATTATTCAGGTTAATTTCTTATTTACATTCTAGTCGTTCTTGTCAAACTTTGCATCAACTATGAATGCGCCAGACTTCTCGTCAACCGGCATGCTGTCCGTTGACTTGAGCTTTGACATATCAAGTTCAAGGCACTGTCCTGAAAAAAGTCTGCGGTGTGTGCGGATAAGCATAAGTCCGTTTTCAGAACATGCATAATATCCGGATCGTCCCATCGGCAAACGAATTTCATCACTTGCAATGCGAACCTTCAGAGACTTATTAAGATCAGTTGTTATTTCTTCCTGCTTAATGAGACCGCTGTTAGACTCTTCCGTGTTCTTTGATTTTTTTACGGCCCTGAGAGCTACAAAAGAAAGAACGGCTCTCTCTTTCGGAAGACGTGCGGTTTCACTTAATCTCTTAAGTCCCGCAGGAGCATCATAAGTAGAGAATGCGTAGTTACACCACTTTCCGCCCTTCTTTCCCTGCATAGGACATTCAGCGCAGTGAGTACAAGGAGAGCAAGGTGCATATCCGCGGCGGATAAAGGCATCACGGAACTGGCTAAGGAATCTTGCTGCACGAGGTACACCGGGTTCCACAATAAGGATTCGTGTATCACTTCTTTCTCTGTCCGTATAAGCCAGTACCTTTTCACAATATTTCTTTGCCAGAAAATCAGGAGGCATAGAAACATCTTCATAAATTTCATTCAGAGCATTGGCACAGGTTACAAAGCTAACTTTCTCTTTTAATGTCGTACCCAGCTGACCTTTTACACGGATAATCTTCCAGGGTTCACACTGAAGACGTGCGGCGACTGTAATGAACACATCTTCACCGAAAGCCATTGACTGTGCAGAAAGATCCATGCAGTACCATGTAAGATTCTTTTTTCTCAGCTCAGGACGGGCAAGCATCAGGGCAATAGGAACTGTAAGAGGTCCTGACCCGATGTCCAGACAGACTGCGGAATCACTGAACCTGAAATAATCTTCAGGGAGATTTGCAAACAGACGAACAAGACGCACAAGATTCCACCATACATAATAGTGAACATATGCAGCCAAAGTTTCTGTCTGATTCATGTACCCCATGCGGCGTTCTCCGCGTTCATCAGTAAGCTGATGACTCAGTTCACGTATAATGTTCGGAAGCTGTGCCTGCTGCTTTGAACCAAGCGGGTGACTGTCGTAAACAATCCTATTAAATTCCTGGAGAATCTTGAATGCATCTTCAGGAATTGACTCTCTCTGGAAAAGTGAATCAAGTCTTTTTGCATCAACAGGAAATTCATCTGCAAAATCAGGTCTTACCAATTCTTTCTTAGGTTCCGCTGCTTCCCTCGTTTCATATTCAGCTCTTTTCCTGGCCTTCTTCTTTGCGTAGTTTCTTTCGCCTCTTTCACGCTTGTCTTCATCTTTCACCAAAGCTTTGCTGTCAAAAAGCTTCTTGGACTTCTTTTCGTACCACTTCAGGTTTTCTGTAGGAACATCCTTGTTCCAGTTATTGTTTTTCATTCTTGCCCCGTATTTTGCATAACCATAAATAGGTTTCCGTTAATTCTGCACGAATCTGTCTAACAGCTATAAGTGCATCCTGTTTTGAATCATCCACGCACAGTTCATCAATCAACTGTCTGCGTGCACCTTCAATAGTAAAACCTTTTTCTGTAATGAGATATTTTAATCTGCGGATTGTATCAAGTTCACGCTGAGAATAAACCCGTCTTCCGCCAAAATCTTTTTTAGGAGAAAATGACGGAATGACTTCTTCCCAGTAACGAAGAACATGAGCCTTAACACCGGTAAGCTGTTCTACTTCACCAATAGAAAACTGAGCCAAAGCTTATTCCTTTGTTCTGTCCTGCCACTTCTGGCGGCTGGCCTTCATGTCAATTTCAACTGGAATCTGATCAAATCCCAGGTCCTTACGTATGCGGTTCTTAAGATAAGTCACATAACTTCCCGGAACATTATCAGGTCTTGTTGCAAACAGCTTAAAGATTACAGGATTGACACTGATCTGTGTCATGTAGCGAACCTTAAAATGAATCGCCTTAGTTGCAGGAGGCGGATACTGTTCCAGCCAGTCCTGAAGTGCAATATTCAAAGTTGCAGTATCAATCTTGCGTGTAAGCTGGCTGTAAATGTTCAATGCCGTGTTCATAAGGTTCTTGAGTCCGTCCCTGTTCATTGCACTAATCGTTACAATCGGAGCCCAGTTCATCTGACCGAACATAGTATGAATCCAGTCTTCGGCAGCCTTTATAGCCTTTGCACCCCGGTCTTCCATTAAGTCCCACTTGTTGAGAATAAATATAACTCCTCGCCCTCTCTCATAAGCCAGTGAAGTAATTTTCTTGTCCTGATCAGTGAGTCCTTCCGTTGCATCAATCATGAGAAAGCAGATGTCACATTCATCAAGCGTCTTGATTGCACGGTTAACCGAATAGTATTCAACATTCTCCTTGACCTTTGCCTTGCGACGGATTCCAGCTGTATCAAGAATCTGTATGTCCCTGCTGTTAAACCTGAAGCTTCCTTCAACAACGTCACGGGTTGTACCGGCATAATCACTTACGATGCTTGCATTTGAATGTGTAAGAGCATTGCTGAGAGTTGACTTACCGGTATTAGGTTTACCAAGAATTGCAATACGAATCGGACGGTCCTCTTCTGTACCTTCAGTTACCTTGCTGAAATCAAGACCGTCTACCATTGCGTCCTGAAGTTCCTTGAGACCGTCGCCGCGCATTGCGGAAATAAGATTAAGAGACTTAAAACCGAATCGGTAATAGTTGTAAGCCAAGGCTTCATTCTTTCCGCCTTCGGTCTTGTTGACAGCAGCAATGAGTTTGTCACTGTAAGGACGAAGCTGTTCAATAAGCTCTTCATCTTCTGCCGTAATTTCAGCTGCATCAAGAAGCAAAAGAATTCTGTCCGCCTTCTTGAGCATGGAAACTGTCTTCTCCACAACCAGATCATCCATCTCACTTTCGCGGCTTGCATAGTCACGTGTAAGTTTATAACCGCCGGTATCCATAAGATGAACAGGTTTTCCGGCAAGGAAACAATCTCCCTCTACAGGATCTCGTGTAACACCTGGAGTCGGGTCCGTAATGGCTCGCTTTGTATGAGTAAGTGCATTAAAAAGTGTTGATTTTCCTACATTAGGACGACCGGCAATAACAATAAGAGGAAGATTAAAATACAACTTGTTGGAATAGTACTTCTGTGATTCTCTTTTACGCTGGCTCTTTATATCGTCATCAGACTTTTCTGAAGACCTTGATTCTTCTGCAGATGCATTATCCTGTGGCTGTGAACCCTGAACTCCGTCAGAAATTTCCAGTTCTTCAGTACTCTTGGCAACCGGCTTCGGTTTAGAAAAGTCCGGCTTCTTTTTCTTCTTTGCCATTTAAAAGACTCCTGCTGCTTTGGGAAGCTTAAAATTTTAATACATTTTTGAAAAGTTTAAAAGACAGTCAGGAAATCAGCACAAATATTCCTGACCTGTAGCTTGATCCGTCTAAAATCAGTAAACGGAACCTGAAGAAATATTTTCCAGCTCCTGAATTGTGAACTGGGAAATTGTTTCTTTGATAACCGGTATCTGCTTCGGAGCCATGCTGAGACTTCTCAAGCCCATACCAATAAGTGTAATTGCACTTTCCTTCTTTCCGGCCATCTCTCCGCAGGCAGAAATTGGAATATCACATTTCTTTGCATTGTCGATAGTTGTCTGAATGAGACGTAAAACTGACAAGTTAAATTCATTATAATAGGAAGCAACAGAAGGATTTTCTCTGTCGATTCCGATTGTATACTGGGTAAGATCATTTGTACCCAAAGAAAAAAATGCGCATCTGCTTGCAAGACAGTCAGAACATATAGCTGCAGCAGCAGTTTCAATCATTGCACCGATAGGTACATCAGGATTAAAAGGTATTCCCTCAGACTTAAGATCCATCTGCACGGCCCTGGCAAGTCCCATTACAGTTTCCATCTGGGCCGCCTCAGTTACAAGGGGAATCATTATTTTCATGTTCCCGTAAACACTTGCACGGTACAAGGCCCTAAGCTGTGTGCGGAAAACCTTTGGATAGAAGAGAGACATTCTGATTGCTCTCAGTCCCATAAGAGGATTCTTCTCCTTTGCAAGAGGAATTTCCTTTGAACTAAGAATCTTATCTCCGCCGGCATCAAGTGTTCTGATTGTAACAGGCTTTCCGTCCATTATTTCAAGAACCCTTTTATATGCCTCAAACTGTATGTCCTCACAGATTTTAGAAGAAAGGGAACCGCCGCAGTCAGCAAGCTCCTTTGATGCCCTCATAAAAAGGAATTCTGTTCTGAAAAGACCTATTCCGTCTGCACCTTCATCAGATGCAATCTGGGCTTCTTCTACAGTGCCGATGTTTGCAAGAATCTTAATATCTGTACCGTCTTCCGTACGTCCCGGAAGGTCCTTGAACTTCTCAAGAGACTTCCTGTAGTTTTCTGCTACAATTATTTTTGTCTGGTATCCCTTGAGGGCTGCTTCATCAGGACTTGTTACAACTTCACCAAGATCACCGTCAACGACAACAAGTTCTCCATCAACAAATGAATTTATATTTTCAATTCCAACTACAGCAGGGATTCCGTAGCTTCTTGCAAGAATGGCCACATGACTTGTAGCACCTCCTTCAACAAGCGCAATGCCTGCAATCCTACGCTTTCCAAGAATAACAGCATCACTAGGTCTCATTGAAGATGCCACAATTACAGAACCGTCAGGAACTTCCTCAATATTAAAGGGATGATAATCCAGCAGAATATCCTGCACACGTTCAAATACATCCTCTATATCCTTGGCACGTTCAGCAAGATAATCATTTCCGCTGTTGCGAAGACGGTCTGCATATTCATAGGTTTTTATGTTAAGTATATGTTCAATGTTAAAAAGTTCAGCCTTGAGAGCAGTTTCAACTTCCTCCAGGAACACCGGGTCAGTTACCATAAGAATATAGGTTTCAAAAATTACACGCTGTAGATTCTTTTCATCAAGACTTTTCAGACTGCTTTCTATCTGATTATGAACGTTTTCTGCGGCACTTCTGAAACGGTCCAGTTCTACCTGAATTTCACTTTCATTGATTTTTCTTTTAGGGATAACCCTTTCCTGAACCTCCGGCAATATAAAAGCTTTACCAATTCCGATTGAGCTAGAGGCCGACATACCAAAAATAACGTTCATTCTTTTATATTACCAAGACTTATGAATATAGTCAATAAATACGAGCAAGCCAGGAATTCCTGCAAAAAAATTCCGCTGTTAACATCCCGGATTTTAAATCATTAAATTACAATGACTTAAAACATCACAACTTCAGGAAAACTTCCAAAAGCATATCCATCAGGAGATAACACCAGTGAATTTTTTATCACTTCTGACAATTTTTTTTAATTTAGTCAAGTAGTAAGAAACTTTACTTTAATTGCAAGAGAAAAGACGCCCAAAAAAATCAGTCACAATACTATCGCTCACTAATCTATCCTTCTTTTAATTTTATTTAGCCTGACTCCAAATTTTCCGTCAACTTTTCCAGCAGAGTTCAAAAATTTTCATCGGAAAAATTCTTTGGACTTCGCTATAATTAAAATTTATCAGATTCCATAAAACCATAAATACAGGGAATAAAACTTACAATAAAAAAGGACTTCCAGACCTTATAATCTTTGGAAGTCCTTTTCAATTAATATCCGAGTCCTGCAAGCTCCTGCATTATTTCAGGAACTTTAATGTTCTGAGGACAGTGACCCGTACATGCTCCGCAGCTTACACAGTCCCCAGGCATCCCCTCCGTCTGAATATTCTTCAGACCGTTGAGAGCATCCTTGCCGTCCACCTTGAACTTGTTATAAACCTTAAGCACTTCAGGAATGTTAATTGAAGCAGGGCAACCGTCACAACAGTAACGGCATGCTGTACAAGGAACCTTTACATTGCGCTGGAAAACCTGGCAGGCCTTGAAAAGAAGTTCCGTCTCTTCAGCACTAAGAGCCTTACCGTCTGAGTAAGTTGCAACATTATCTTCAACCTGCTCAACTGTTCCCATACCGGACAATGCCACCTGAAGATTAGGCAAAGTCTTTAACCATCTGAATGCCCATGATGAAATGGACCATTCAGGATGTGAATCCTTAAGAAGTTTTTCCGCGTCAGGTGAAAGTGAAGAAAGTCTTCCGCCTCTTACAGATTCCATTGCAATTATAGGAATGTTCCTTAAAGTGAGAATCTCGTATTCCTTTTTAGTATTCCCGTACATCCAGTCAAAATAGTTAAGCTGTATCTGGGCGAAGTCCCACTGATGATGAGATGCAAACCTTTCAAGAGTTTCTGTTCCTGCATGGGAAGAGAATCCGAGATACCTGATTTTTCCAAGCTTCTGCTGTTCAAGGAAATATTCAATGCATCCGTTTGTAAGATAAGTGTCAACGTTATTATCAAGAATACAGTGAATCAGATAAAAATCAATGTGATCCATCTGAAGTTTTTCAAGCTGTTCCTCAAATGTTGCCCTGTAATCAGGATTTGCACCTACAAGATATTTTGTTGCCACATAGAATGAATCTCTGTCATACTTCTTGAGAGCGGTACCAACAAATTTTTCACTTGCACCGCTATGATAAACATATGCAGTATCGTAATAATTAATTCCGCTCTTCATGGCAAGATCGATTATTTCCTGCGCCTTTTCATAATCAATATCCTTGTCAGCATTAGTCTTCAGGGGAAGTCTCATGTTCCCCATACCCAAACATGAAAGCTTTATGCCCTTAAAATCTTTATATTCCATTTTATCCTCCAAAAACCACATTTAAAAGAATAAATGAGATACACGATTTTGTCCAATAAATTACAAAAATTTATTAAAGAAATATGACTGCCTCCAAAATTTTTTATTTTCCGCAGATACCCAGATATCAGTAAACATCTGTAATCTGCCTCCCAGTTTTCGCCTCCGCCAGCAAAAAAAATGCAGGTAACTTTCATTACCTGCATGAAAATGAAATAAAACTTGCAGTCATTTTAATGTGATGCTCATGATAATTTCATCACGATAAGTTCCGTCCTTAAGCTTGAAGGCATCAGGAATTCTGCATATTTCAGTGAATCCGATTTTATTATACAGATGAATCGCCCTGCCGTTATCAGCAAAAACTCCAAGCTCCATTTTTTCATAGCCGGCTTTTCGGGCCAAGGAAATTAATTCCCTGGAAAGCAGAGTACCAAGTCCACGGCCCTGGTATTCATTTATCAACGAAAGACCGAATCCTGCTCTATGTTTTGTCTTGAGCCTGCCTCCCATGACAGGTGAAAAACTCCCGTGGCCTATGCATTTTCCGTCAGAACCATAGACACCAAGAACTATTGAGTTTTCTGATTCCTCTGCACTTCTAAGCCACTCCTCAACTTTTTCAGCAGTTTTCTTTTCCTGCTCCTCAGGATAATTTGCCAGAAAATAAGTTTCTGCTGCACACTGAATCTGCATATCCAAAACCTTCTGAGCATCCTGCGGGTCATGGCTTTTGAAAAAAATTATTTCTCCGTCATTAAGCAAGATTTCTTTTGTATCAACCTTCATAAAACTACTGCCCCCATACAGAACTAAAGAATACATGTCATCATAATTTCATCACGATAAGTTCCGTCCTTAAGCTTGAAGGCATTTTTCTTGTATCCTGTATCCTCAAAGCCCATTTTCTTATACAAATGAATTGCACGGTCATTATCAGAAAATACTCCAAGGTCAATCTGCTCATAGCCAATCTTCCTTGCCCAGTCCTTGAGTTCCGTCATAAGAATTGTTCCTAAACCTGAGTTGCAGTATTCCTTCATTACACCGATTCCAAGTAAGCAGCGGTGCTTTGTCTTTCTGTACCTCACTGAACCTTCAATCGTGCAATTGCCAACGCATCTGCCCTTTTCATCGTAAACTCCGATTGTTACACCGTAAGGAGAATCTAGCCGTCCCTGAATCCATGTACGCTCACCTTCAACAGTAAGATTCTCGTCAATGTCTTCGGGAACATTTAAAAGAAAATGTGTCTCACCAGCACATTCCCTTACCATTCGGATAATATCCTGGGCCTCAGAAACTTCATGACTCCTGAGAATAACCTTACGACCGTCATTGAGAAATACTTCCTTTGCTTCAAACTTCATAGAAATCCTCCGTCTATAAAAAAATATGAAAAATAAAAAAGCCGCAGCAAACTAGGTTTCCCTATGCCTGCTGCGGCTTTCTTGTTTTAGGCCAAATAATAAAACTATATAATACACCGTCCAGCAGCTGCGTTGATAATGCAATTCACGTTAATGAGAACAATCACGATTGATAGACTAACGACTGACATAATCATTGAGCTGCCTCCTTGTAAAATTTCTTTTGCTAAAAGTTGTCTTCAATATACATTTTAAAATTTTTTTTGTCAATAAAATTTATAAGCCATTCAGAATTTTGACTGCAAGTTCCGCAGATGAATTCTCATTAATATTCACATTCACAATTAGGTCTCTGAATTTTTTCGTTAAAAATATTGTCAACCCTCTACATGAAAACAAAAAAAACAATGCATGGCAAAAATTATAAATCAAATTGTAAAATTCTCAAAAGGTGTTATAATAATGTAAAAAGTTATGACCAATATAACAAACTTGTAACGGAGTGAACTACGAATTACGTAATACACTATGACATCGCCGCATCAACACTGTTCTCACTTATAATCTTCCTGCAGTTTCTTTTTCCGTATATTCCAAGCAGGAGCAATAAGTTATTCATTTATATGGTTGTTGCAGGACTTGTCAGCGTAATTTTCAATCTGTTTACAATATGGACGAACCAGCATCTTCTGCAGAACCATTATGCGTTGAACCAGATTATAAACATCATTCATATCTGCTCAATAAACCTGATGCCGCCCATATATTTTGCCTTCGTCATTTCACTGATTTCATCCAGAAGTAACAAATGGTTTCATCCTGTCTTAAATCTTGCCATATTCACCACACAGATACTTATAATGTCATCTCCCTTTACAAAATTCGCATTCTATTTTGATGGCAACGGAAAATATACACACGGATTCGGAATGCCAATTTTATATCTCATTTCCGAAACCTATATCATACTAGCCATCGTAAACACTCTCGTAAACAAAAAAAAATACCAGAAGAAACAGAAATTTATTATCCTGTACTACACAATATCCGCCACATTAACCATTATAATCCAGTTCTTCAATCCAAGACTTCTTATTACAGGCTTCACAAGTGCAGTAACTTTTATTACAGCTTATTTTATTCTTCTGAATCCAATGGAATTTATGAATGCCTCACGAAATCTTTACAATCTTGATGCCTTCAATAAAGTAATTAACCTGAAAAAAGAAAGAGCAAACAGGTTTTCAATTGTTACTATATACCTGCCAGAAGCTCTGATCATGAAAACAAAATTCGGGGCAAAGGATTTTCATAACATCATTGACCAGTATTTCAAATATGTTAAACATGCATGCCCTAAAATAAAAATTTACAAAATATCTGCATCACATTATGCCTTCTTCTGTAAAAATGAAACCGAGGCTTATGCACATATTGATAAAATCAGAAACGAACCTAAAGACATTTTCATGAACGACAGCATGAACGACAGAATTTCTGTTACAGTAAATTTCCTGCTCTTTGAAGATTTTTCAGATTTCATGAAACTGTTCGGAAAGGAAAACACGGAAAATTTTTTCGCTGAATTCATTCTTTATACCAGAGACAGAAATCTGACTGTAAAAGCAATTACACCTGTTACCTCCCTGATTCTCAATGACTACAAGCGTCAAATTGAAATAAACAATTGCGTTAAAGAGGCCATAAAAAATAAGAGCTTTGAAATTTTTATGCAGCCTATCTATAATATTCATGAAAGAAAATTTACAGGAGCCGAAGCCCTTATCCGATTGAAAGGTGAAGACGGAAAATATATTTCTCCCCTTGAATTTATTCCGCGGGCAGAAAAAAACGGCAACATTGTTTCCATAGGAGCAATTGTCATTGAAAAAACTTTTGATTTCATCAACAAAGGAAAACTTTCTGAACGAGGCATAAAGAAAGTAAATATAAATGTTTCACCCATGCAGTTTGCTCAGCTTGATTTTGCAACAAAACTTGTAAACGAAATGCAGAACAAAAATATTCCCGCACAGATGGTCCGTCTTGAAATAACCGAATCTTCTACTGTCATTGATTCCATTCACCTTAGCCAGATGATGAATGAACTTACAACTATCGGAATTGATTTTGCCCTTGACGATTTTGGAATCGGATATTCAAACACTTCAAGGCTTCTGGACTTCCCCTTCTCTGAAATCAAATTTGATAAGTCCCTTATTGATTCCTGCCAGAGCAAGCAGGGATATTCTCTGCTAAAATATCTTTCAATAATGTTCAAGGAAAATGACAAAATAATTCTTGCAGAAGGCGTTGAAACTAAAGAGACCATGGACATTATAAACACAATGAACTGTGATCTCATTCAGGGATTTTACTTTGCCCGCCCAATGTGCTTTGATGATTTCATAAAATTCATTGACGAAAAAAACAAATAATCCTTTCCAAAATTTTCTGTTATTTTAGTCCTACAAAAAGTGTACATCATGGACTGCCGCTTGCTGTAAAAACAATATTCCTTCAATAAATTCTGATTGTAAATTTTTAATTTTTCTCTTACAATGAACCTGTTGTGTATAAATCAGGAGGACACTTATGCAGAAAGTATGTTTAGGAAAAACAGAAATTATAGTTCCGCAGAACGGATTCGGAGCATTACCGGTTCAGAGAGATGACTTTGAAACTGCCATAAAAATTTTGCAGCGAGCATACGAAGGCGGCATGACTTTTTTTGATACGGCCCGCGCATATTCTGACAGTGAAGAAAAAATCGGGCTTGCACTTAGCAGCGATTCTTCAGTTCGCAAAAACATTTTCATTGCAACAAAGACAATGGCAAGGAACACAGAAGAAATGAAGCAGCAGATGGAAACATCTCTCAAACTTCTTAAGACGGACTACGTGGACATTTATCAGTTCCACTGTGCCGATAAAGTTTTTGCTCCCGGCGACGGAAGCGGAATGTACGAACTTATGGAAGACTTCAAGAGACAGGGCATGATACGCCACATCGGTATAACAGCACACAAAATAGGTATTGCAGAAGATGCTGTGGACAGCGGACTTTATGAAACCTTGCAGTTTCCGTTCTCATATCTATCCAGCAAAAGAGAACTGAATCTTGTAAACAAATGCAGGGAAAAGAATGTAGGATTCATTGCCATGAAAGCTCTTGCCGGCGGTCTCATAAATAATTCAAAAGCAGCTTACGCTTTTATTTCCCAGTTCGATAACGTTGTTCCTATCTGGGGAATCCAGAGAATGAATGAACTTGAAGAGTGGCTTTCATTCTTTAAGGACAATGTAAAAATGGATGAAAAAATTTCAGCCTTCATTGAAAATGAAAAACAAAGTCTGAACGGAGATTTCTGTCGCGGCTGCGGGTACTGTATGCCTTGTCCGCAGGGAATTATTATAAACCAGTGTGCAAGAATGTCTTTGATGGTCAGACGAGCGCCATCTGCGTCATGGCTGAATGAATACTGGCAAAAAGCAATGACAGAAACACAGAAGTGTACTGAATGCGGACTCTGCAAAACAAAATGTCCTTATGAACTTAACACTCCTGAACTGCTAAAGAAAAACTTCGCTGACTATCAGAATATTCTTCAGGGAAAAGTTTCTGTCTGATTATGAAAAGCATAGAAGAAATCAGGTCCTACGCAAAAAAAAATGATGTTCCCATTATGAAGGATGCGGGAATGAATTTTATTTGCACCTACATCAAGGATAATAACGTAAAGAATGTTCTCGAAATAGGTTCGGCAATAGGTTACTCTGCAATACAGTTTGCCCTTGCCGCAGAAGATGTTAATGTTACCACAATTGAAATAGACATAGACAGATTCTCACGTGCCGTTGACAATATTAATTCTCTTGAACTTTCAGACAGGATTCAAATTTTTAATGCCGATGCACTGACTTTTGATATTGATGAAAACTGCAGGAATAAAAAATTTGACCTGATTTTCATTGATGCAGCAAAGGCCCAGTACATTAAATTCTTTGAAAAATATAAGCACAATCTTTGCGAAGACGGTGCCATCATCAGCGACAATCTTTCCTTTCACGGAATGGTTGAAGGTTATTTAGAGACACAGAATTACAGTACAATAAAACTTCTGCGCAAAATAAAAAAGTATGTTTCATTTTTAAAATGCAATCCTGAATTTGATACAACTTTCTATAAAACCGGAGACGGAATTTCAGTTAGCAGAAAATCCTCATTGCATGGAAATTATGCAATAAACTTTCAGCAGGTTCCGGAACCTGACAAACAGCTTATGCAAATTTTTAGCATGACGGAAATTGAATTTAATGAGCTTCTTCACCGGCGCACAAAATTCTACGCTGTGTCTGATGAGAATAAGATTTCTGTCGCATTCAGTTTTGTTGTGGAGGACAACAAACTTTTCATAAACAACTTTTATTTCTCTGAAAGTCTGGAGTCTAAAGCTGCAGGAGAAAGAAATTATATTGCAAAGAATACAGTCTTCTTCATAAGAAGTCAGGGGATAAAATATAATGTTCCTATAATGCTTCCAACTGAAAACTCTATGGCATATAAAGATTTCTTTTTGAACTACGGTTTCACTGCCGCAGAAAAATCAGAGCTGATTGAATTCAGATTATAGAAAGTTCTAAAATGTTAAGAGCATCTCAAATAATTCTACTGAGATGCCTACAGAATTTGGAAACCTGTTTCTATAGATTGCAGTTCCTAAAAAGTCCATTGAGGGAACCTCCAAAAACACGACGTTTTGGGGCTTGCAATTTCAAGGATTAAAACTGCAGGCATACCTGAAAACTATTTTTTAGATATGCCCTTAAATAATTTCTTAAAGACTTTTCACTTCCTCGATTAAATCCAGAGGAGTGAGTGCAAAATTATTTTTTATCCTTGAAGCTGCAATACTGTGAGCAAGACTTGCAGTTATTGCAGCTTCCATTGGCTTATAATTCTGTGCAAGAAGTGACGCAATCATTCCGCTTAAAACATCACCGCTTCCACCCTTAGAAAGTACCGGCGTACCAAGAGAGTTTATATACACATCATCATCTTCCGCAACAAAAGTATTCGCTCCTTTCAAAAGCAGAACAATTCCTGAAAACTTCCTGCAGAATTTTTTTACAAGAGAATATTTGTTTTCAAGAACTTCCTCTACAGAAAATTTACCCAATCCAGTAAGCTCAAGAAGACTTGAAAATTCTTTTGGATGAGGAGTAAGAACTGTCGGAAGATTTTTTTCAGAACGAAGCCTTAAAATTTCTGCAAAGTTTTTAGAATAAAAAACATCTGCATCGAACACAAAAGAAATTTTTTCGCTCCGCATAATATATTCAAAATATTTTTCAACGTTATTAATTCCCAGTCCAGGACCAACAGCAACAGCATTTGTCTTTGCAGGAAATTCCTGTGACTGCATAATTTCAAAAGGCAGTGAGCAAATATTATTTTCCGAAACAGCACTTACAAGTCCTGCTCCAAAACTTAACGCACTTAGACATGCTAAGATTCCCGCCCCATGTTTTTCACCGACTGCAACAGAACAATGACCAAAGGTACCTTTATTTGTATTAAGCATTTTTCTGTAAGGAAGTTTCATATCATTTTCTTCAAGAAGATATGCATCAGGCCTGACATAAAAATTTTCTATAAGCTTTTCATAATTTTTTTTAGAAATTCCTAAATCGCATACAATTATTTTACCTACAAAATCTTTTGCAGCATCACTGTACAAGCATAACTTCTGGCTTCCCATTGTAACAGTGTAATCCGCATGGAAAACTTTTCCACATAAATTTCCGTCAGCATCAATTCCTGTAGGAACATCACATGCGATTCTTATTGCATCACATTCATTGGTAAAATCAATTAAAGAAAAATATTTTTCAGGTAACTCCCCATGAAATCCGCTTCCGAAGATACAATCAACGATTACATCAAATTCAATATTACTTAAATGATTTAAATCCTCTTCAGAAAAAAAATCAGAACCGCACAGAAAAGCCCTCTTCTTCTGAAGGACAGCCATTTCACTTTTCGCTTCATCACAAACAAAAACGAAACATTTTTTTGAGTTACAAATTCTTCGTGCAAGAGCATATCCGTCAGCACCATTATTTCCTTTGCCACAAAGAATTAGAACCTTCTGAACCTTCAGTTCATCAAGCAACTTTTCAAGACCTATGGCTGCATTTTCCATCATCAGGTCTTCAGAAAGAAGATATTCCCTTCTGGCCTGCATGTCTAATTTTCGAGAATCTTTATAAACTTTCTGCATGAATTTATTATAAATTTTTTAGAGCTTTTTGTCTTATTTTAATTGACAAATTATCGTAAAAAATCGACAATATAAAAGAAATAAAAAATGAGGATTTTTCGATGCTAAAATTATTAAACAAAATTGTAATTTCTTTTGCAATTCTTATTACTTGTGCCGGTACCGCATCAGCAGTCGGTTCCTACAGACACACATCCTATAAAGAAAAAACTGAATCAGTTGGCAGCAAAAATACAGGCAAAGATTGTTTTTATTTTGACCACTGCACAGGTCTTAAAGCAAGTTTTTCAGGGGGTGATGCAACTTCTTACTACAGTTACAGTGCCTACGATTACATAAAATTTGGCCGCTTCTTTCTTCAGCCTGAAATAACTTACGCAAAAGAAGCCGGTTCAAGAATGAGAGATGATTATGTACCGCCAAAGCACACATACACAGATGAAATAACAGGTCAGACATTTACCTACACAGAACTTGACGATGAATGTAACGGCGGAAAAAATTATAATAAATATAATTACTTTGACTGCCTGGATTTTACGCTTCTTTACGGAGTCAACTACGAGGGTCTGATTTCACTCATAAATATTTACGGCGGAAATACTATTTCATTTTCAGAGCAGGAAACTGGTTTCAGATTCATAGCAGGCATTTCCCACATGTATAATCATATTCCTGTCTATTCAGATTTCCGTATTGAATTAAGTAATACCGATTTCAGAAATTCTATTGAATCAAAAGTAAGCATCGGTTACGCACACAAATTTTAGTTAGGATAATGATCCAGAAATCCTGTTCCCGATACCCTGAACCTGGTAGATTATTTTCTGCCAGGATTTTTTTCAGAAAACATCTTTTTTTTTGATTCTGCCTATAGTTTTTATTTATATGAAGGAAACCTCTAAAAAGTTTTTTTTAGAAATGCCCTGAACATTGATTTTTTGATGCTGTAACTATACAATTACAGATGCTAATTAAATCCTGTATCTATTTTTAGAGGTTAAATATATGAACAAACTTTTGGGCATTGGAGTTTCACTTGTTCTTGCACTTGCTGCCTAGGCATTTGCAACTTACGTTCCTGTTGCTGGACCTATTGTTGGAGGTCCTGTAGTTGCAATTATTCTAGGAATGATTATTGCGGTCTTCTGGAAAGACAAAGAAAAATTTGATGCGGGAATAAAATTCACATCAAAGAAAATTCTTCAGTGGGCTGTAATTCTCTTAGGATTCGGCCTTGATCTTGGAGTAATTCTTCAGACAGGAAAAGAATCTCTGCCTATCATAGTCTGCACAATTACAACTTCACTTCTGATTGCATTCATCTTCTGCAAATTAATGAAGATTCCTTCTAAGATTTCAATTCTTGTCGGAGTAGGTTCTTCAATATGCGGAGGTTCTACAATTGCTGCAACGGCACCTGTAATTGATGCAAAGGATGAAGAAGTTGCACAGTCAATTTCTGTCATCTTTTTCTTCAACGTAATAGCAGCACTTATTTTCCCTACCTTCGGAAAACTTCTCGGCTTTGATACCACAAGCGGAACTTCTTTCGGAATCTTTGCAGGAACTGCAATCAATGATACTTCAAGCGTTACGGCAGCTGCTTCAACATGGGACGAAATGTTCGGGCTTGGAACAGCAACTCTTGACAAGGCTGTGACTGTTAAGCTTACACGCACACTAGCAATTATTCCTATCACTCTTATTCTTGCATTCATCAGAACAAGAAAAGAAAAAAAATCTGGCGGTGAAAGAAGTAAGATTGATTTCAAGAAAATCTTCCCGTTCTTTATCCTTTATTTTGTTCTTGCATCTGTAATCACTACAGTTCTAAATGCAACAGTTCCTGCAGGCATTGCACTTGAAACTGTTCACAAGTTTTTTAAGATTCTCAAGAACTTGAGCAAATTCTTTATCATCATGTCAATGGGTGCCATAGGTTTGAACACAGACATCATAAAGCTTATAAAGACCGGAGGAAAACCATTGGCATTAGGTTTCTTGTGCTGGACAGGAATTACAGCCGATAGTCTGATGCTGCAGCATGTTATACATCTTTGGTAAGCGGACAAAGAAAACTTCATAACTTGAATTTGATTTCCAAAAAAAAATAAAAATCATTGCGGACGTTCAGAAATATTATCGGTATCTCTAAAATTGAATTTTTTAGATATACCATATTTCTTAATCCGCAATGATTTTTTGTATACCAATATATTCTTTGGAACGCCAGCAAATGAATGCTTAACTTTGAAAAGGCTTTCTGACGTTGTTCACACAATAATTTTGGGCACCACTATAAACTCTAATTGAGGTGCACCGTCGAGTTTAAAACCGCTAAATTAGCACGGTTTTAAACATCGCATTTCTAAAGTTACCTTTTATTTATCTGGTAATGCATTCCCGTCCCTGATATTTTTTCAGTTCAGAGAGAATTTCTTCTCTGCTATGCAGGGAACCTTTGTTTATGCCAGGACAGCTTTTACTTTCACCGTTCCAGGTGTCCTGATTTTCCATAACCTTTGTCCAGAACGGATAAGTTCTGCACTGAACAGGCCTAGCCTCATAAGCTTCACAGCCAACACCGTCTTTCCAGAAAATACACTGATAATTTGAAAGTTCCTTCAGAGTCAGATATTTAATTCCCTTATCATCTTCAATCCATCTGCAATAAACTTGAACAAACTGTTCGCAGCTTAATTCAGCCCAGTCTGCAAGACACTGAAGATCAGCATGAGAGAGCAGTACTACACCGGAAAATCCTATACAGCAGTGAGCACATCGCTGGCAGGAAAAATTTAATCCCCCATCAAAAAAAGTTTCTTCCATAAAATTACAATCCTAAAAAACAAGGGAAAATAAAATTCCCAAAAATAAAATGTTCCAGAAAATTTTAACATCAGGTTTCAGCTGAAGATGCAAAACTTTAACATCCACAGACAGTAAACTTTTTTTTCTAAGATGTAAGAATATCTCCAATAACTGTTGCAAAGCGGTCTACCTTGTTGAGGCTCTCATAACCGTCAGCTGTTACAACAACAAGGTCCTCTATTCTTACACCAAATTTTCCGCTCAAATAAATTCCTGGCTCAATGGAAAATATCATTCCCTCTTTGCAGATATTTGTATTTGCAGAACTTACATCACCTTTTTCATGGTCAGTCTGTCCGCAGAAGTGCCCCAGACGATGAGTAAAAAATTCTCCGTAGCCTGCATCTGCTATAACTTTACGAGCTGCATTATCAATGTCACACAAAGAAACTCCGGGTCTTATTATGGCTTTTGCAGCTTCATGAGCTCTTCTGCAAACCTCATGAAGTTTTAAGTACTCCTCAGGAGCTTCAAGATAAAATCTTGTGCGGGTCATATCCGAACAGTAATGATCTTTACGGCAGCCCATATCTATCAAAATACAGTCACCTTTTTTTACAACTGTAGAATCAGGTGAATGATGAGGGTCAGCAGCGTTTGCTCCGAAGGAGACAATTGTTTCAAAGCTTGCACCGTCAGCACCTTCTTCAACAAAACATTTTTCTATGTAAGCGGCAACTTCCTTTTCCGTTACACCTTCATGAACAAATTCAAATGCTTTTTCAATGCACACATCATTAATGCGGGAAGCTTCCTTCATCAGTTCAATTTCTGTGGAATCCTTGCAGCCACGGCATTCATCGATACAATCAGAACCTAATACATATTCAGCACCGCTATTCATCATCATCAGCGGAAGCAAAAATCTTGCACACCAGTCCTTGTCAATTCCTATTCTACCTTTTGACTTAATGTTCTGTGCAAGAAGCTTTACATAATCATCTGTGTCACTGTACCAGAATTCTTCAAAATCATTTTCCGCAACATTAAAAAGTTTGTTCACAAAAAGTTTTCCACTTGTAACAGAAAAATCCTTTTCCAGATACAAAACATACATGCGTTCGTAAGGTTCATTTTCTACGCCGCACAAATACCATATACTTTTAGGGTCACTGATAATCAGCGCATCAATATTGGCAGCGAGCATATTCTGCTGCACCCGTTTTATTCTGTTCACATAAAGTTCATTCATAGATGCGATTATATCACAATATTTTATAATATGTCATCATCAAAATATACTTGCATTATTTACAACAAAATCCAATTTCCCCTGAAAAAAAAATCGGACACTCCAAAAATCATTGAAATGTCCAATAAAATTTAAGCCTTAAAGCAATTTTTTTATTAATTAATGAATAAAATTTATTTAAATAAAAGCGGAATCAGATGTTTGAAACCTCTGTACCATACAGGGAAGTCATGAGTTCCGCCCTCATATACTTCGCTGGAGAAATTCTCAATGCGGTTCCATTTAGGCATAGCCTTTTCAAAATCAGTAAACCCATTCCAGACAAGACTGTCCGCATCTCCGCAAATCATATATAGACTGTGAATCTTAAGGTCAGCAAATTCAGATTTCTTGTCTACACCGGAAATATACTGATCCGAAGAAACAAATGTTGCTGCAGAGAAAGCACCAAAGTAACTGAACAAATCAAGACATTCTCCTATACCAATATTAAAAGTCTGTCCGCCTCCCATAGAAAGACCTGCCATAGCCCTGCCTTCTCTGTCTGTTCTTACATTGAAATTTGATTCCATATAAGGAATAAGATCATTTCTAAGTTCACCGCCAAAAGCATTAAAACCATTGACATCATTTCCCTGTCCTGTTTTCCAGCTGGAACTTGCAACACCGGTAGGCACTACGAGAATAAATTTTTCAACTTTGCCGGAATGCATTCCCCTGTCCATATAACCTTTAATCTTGCCGCCGGTTCCCTGATCAGTTAGACCCCATGTATCCCAGTTCTGTCCATAACCGTGCATCAAAACAAGCAGAGGATATTTTTTATTCTTATCGTTTGCATCGTATCCTGAAGGAAGATAAACCCATGCCGGCTTTTCATATTTAACTTCCTTTCCGTTAGGCTTTGCAACATAATCCTTTGTCGGATAATTTATTTTCAAAACTTTTCCCCTGTCTGCAGCAGCCAAACCGTCTTCAGTTTTCTTGTCAGCTGGAGATCTCTTTTTTTTATTGAAAGTAACACTCAAGATCTTTACATTAATCTTGTCGCTGTCGTCATTTCCTGTATTGTATGCATTGAACTTCAAAGCAAAGGCAAGTATATCATCACAGTCACAGCTGTCTACATATTTTTTTATCCACTTGTCTGTAATCTTTATGTTCTTTGAAATTTTGCCGCCCGTACCATTTTCAAGGCCGAAATATTCCACATCTTCAAAACCGCTCCAGAAACCTGTTGCCTCAGGAGTATACAGCCTGAATCCGAATCCCGGACTTCTTGCGCCGGCTTTCCAGCTTCCTTCAATTGCACTGCATTCAAGTTCAATATCAATTGAGTCATAGTTTGAAATATTTATTACAGACTTATCTTTGTTAATATAAAAAACGACACCACGTCCGGAGCCTACAGCATCAGTAACATAGCTGACACTTCCGTCACCATTGAATTTTATATCAGTTGCCTGAGTTTCATCAAAAATCAAATCATTGGAAAAGTTAATAACTTTCGGAACAATACCAGATTCAGCCGCACCTGTTTTTACAGACGCACAGCTGAACACCATTGAAGACAAGGCCGTAAGTGACATTACCTTGGACAAATACCTCAAATTGTTAGACACACTTTTCATAAAATCTCCTTTGAAAACATCCAATCAGTAATTCGATATTTTTAATACGCAAAACTTTTTCTAATGCAATCATGTTTACAATTATAAATCCCAATTTATTAAATAGTCAAGAAAATAATTAATAAAAATTAACTTAAATACTCAGCACCAAAACGTCTGTCGAAGACCATTGAAAAGAGAACCTGCAGAATAACTCTAAAAAAAAGAGGGCAACATATATCGTTGTCCTCTTATGGAATCATACTTAAATTATCGAACGGAAGCCCTTCTTGACCTGTCAAAAATCCTTTCAGTAATTATCCTTATTTCATTATCCCCAAGAACAGTGTTCACACCGAATATCTTTTCCGCAGGATCCGTTGCATCCATGATACCTTTTGTGTATACCTGAGCAATATGGTTCACACACAGACGGCAGTCGTACAGATCAACAAGTTCCTTTGCAGCATCGTAATTCTCCTCATCACTTTCGCCGAGTGTATTCAGAAGATATTCATGAACAGTTACTGCTACAGCTTTTTTTTCAAGAGACTTGGTAACCGAAATCCGTACTGTATAGTTTGAACAAGGTTTAAGTTCCTTGCACTCAATACTTATTCCATCAAGCTTGTCTTCCAGTTTCCACTGCACTTCATTGCTTGTATCGTTCCACAGGTCTTCTACAATTATTTCTTCTGCATTAATGTAGTCAGGTCTTACAGGCATTTTTCTGGAAATACAGCTCATAAGCTCTTTCATGGAAACTTTCGTGTTGCTGAAAGTTTGTGTCCGGCTGAGATTTATAAATGAAACTGCAATGCTTCCGTCATATAAAGGTTTGGCAAGAATATCCATTCTTTCATTATTTCTTGTATAAGTTGTAGAAGGATTTTCAAGTTCAATATAATCAGTGCCATTTCCGCTAAGTGATTTTATTCTCTTTGCCTGAACTCCAAGAATATCCTGATTCAGGTCTATAAGTTTACGGTTTGCTATTATATTATAAATCCAGTCACCCTTGTTTACTTTTCTGAGATCCAGTCCAAGCATAAGAGGGGAATTCATCATGCACCACATTGCAAAGTGTGTACGGCACATTTCCTCTGTTATTCCGTTCATACCTATTACAAGCATGTCGGGATCATTCCAGCCTTTGTAGATTCCTGCAAATTCATCCATTATTACAGCCTTGTTGTACTGAGTTGTAATGCTTGTGGTATAGGAATCTTCCCACTTTGCATTGCCTTCTTTCTGAGGTGAACCTACTTCAAAGGTAATATCATTAAGGATGCGCCATGAATTTCCAACTTTGTAACCCCAGTTCTGAGGCTGGGTCTTTCCCCATTCGCATAAAGAAAAGGTCAGATTGTTTTGAGGATTCAATTTATATATTTCTTCCAGAAGTTTTGCATAGGAAGCCAAAGTATTTTCCTGCCTTCTGTGGTTCATGAGGCGGATAACATTCTTTCCTTGCTTCAACTGTATTCTGATTTCCTTTGATTCTGCAAAACTGACACCGTCTGTAGTGGCTGGAAGAAAATCATCGTAAAAGATCTCGTTATCCACAGCAAGCTGCAGCCACTGTCCGAAGCCCGATTCTTCGCCACTTGCGTATGTTACATAAAGACTACAGCCTTCATCCCTGCTGCATGATATTTCAAAATTAAGTTCAGAACTTTCAAGGCCCACAGGAGTCTGATCAGGACCTGTACCATCAAAGGTTCCAATTCCAGTTACGTAGTCTGATTCAACTTTCGCTCCATTACCTTTAAGAATTCCATCTTCTGCAGCGTCAAATTCTTTGCTGACATTTTGTCCTGAAATTCTTATTTTCTTGATTCTAGGAGCATAAACATATTTTGCATTCCGTGCATCAGAAAAAGTCGCATTGTCCCAAGGATAATAGCAGTTGTCAACCTTCAGAAAATCAACTCCCCATTCTGTATAAGACCGTGCATCCTGTTCTTCATGACCACAGGTTCCTACGGCAGCTCCCGCACAAAGATTTGTTCCTATGTCGTTATACATACCGAACTTTAAATCTCTGGAATGTATATAGTCTCCAAGAGACTTAAATCCTGAAGGAAATTTTTCAGGTTCATTTGAAAGCATGCCATCAATTCGCGAAGGTTTATAGCATCCGTCATCAAGGATTACATATTTGTATCCAAGCTTATCAAGTTCCAGTCTGATAATGGAATCAGCTATTTCCTTTGTAAGCTGTTCTGTATTGGCACTTCCAAAAGCATTCCAGCTGTTCCATCCCATAGCTGGCAAAGTCTTTACTGTTCGGGTAAAAGACAATACTTTTGAATTATCAAAGCTGTCATAACGGTAGTCTGAATTTTTAATTCTTATTGGTTCCACGTTTTCCTCTTGCAAAGTCCTCAAAAAGCAAGGCACTCCTAGTTTTTATTTAATAGAAATATTGTTTGATTTACTATTATTTTATTGAATTCTTCAGATGTCAAGGATTTAAATTAAATTTCTTAGCTTTTTTGTATTTTTCAGGCAAAATTAAATAGGGAAAATCTAAAAATTGCAATTCTTAGAGGCAACTTTAAAAACACAATGTTTAGGTCTTGTAATTTCAAGAATTAAAGACTCGCAGGCATCTCCAGAAAGTATTCTTCAGAGATAACCATTACTTATATCTTTCAAGCTCAATGAATTTGGAATCCTGTTTCAACAGATAGTCCTTGATGTTCTGGTCGTGTGTTATGAAAATCAGAATCTTATCATCACGGACCTTCATGAATTCGTCAAGAATTTTCTGTGACATCCTGAAGTCAATGTTCGCAAATGTTTCGTCAAAGATAAGTATATCCTTCTCTTCCAGCTTCAGCAAAAGTCTTGCAAGCGCAATACGTTTTTTCTCTCCGCCGCTGATTGTCTCAACTTCACTGCTTCCTATCCCCCTGCTGCCGTCGCCCAAATTCAGGAAGCGTATAATATTCAGCAGTTTCTCTTCATCCGCGCATTCATCATACAATAAAATATTTTCTTTTATTGAACCAGAAATCAGATAGACATCCTGAAGAATTGCCCCGATGCGGGAATACATGTATGAAGAGTTTATCCTGTCAATGTCCGTGCCGTTTATTTTCACATTCCCTTCATAGTTTATTTCATCAAGCAATATGTTCACCAAACTGCTCTTTCCTGTTCCGCTCTCACCATCTATGACATATATGTTTCCAGCTTCAAGCATTCTGCTGAAATTTCTGAAAACACATTTGCCATTGTAATTCAAAGTTATGTCATCAAATTCAACGGCACTTATTTTTTCTGAAGGAACAATGTCCCTCTTCCTTGAGTCTATGATATTCAGGAAATCGTCCATAGGTTTGCACAAAGTCTGAATATCTTTTCTTCTGGACCTGATCATGGTAATCTTGCTGAAGATATTTGAAAAGTCCATTGAATACATATACATGGCAAGAAGTGTACCCGTGGAAGTTTCTTTTTCAAAAATGAATTTGTAGAACAAAATTATTGCCACGCAGAAGAAATCACTGATGAATCCCAGGTATCTGGACAGGGACATCTTGAGCATGTAATCAACATCAGCCCTAAGATATTCTTCATTCACTTCCTGAAGTTTCCTGAAAAAGAATTCCTGCTTGCTGTAATACTTCAGGTCAAAGATTCCGAACAGTGAACTCTTTACAAAGGAAAGAACTTTTCCGTAAGCATTACGCTCATTCTTTACTGCACCAACTACCTGGTCAATGATTTTTCGGCTCAGGAAATAGAAGACAGTATACCAGATGACGGTTATTATTGCCAGCTTATAGTCAAGGAGGACAACGAATATCAGAATTGAAGCAGAGGATATCACGACAGAAATTATGAGGAAATAATAGTTGAGCATTGATGTTTTTAATTTCGTGAGATCATTTGTCACTATCCTCAGAAGCTTGTCCGAATTAATCTCGACCAGATCCTTCTTCTTGGATGCCAATATTTTCTTCACAAAATATTCTGTCATCATGTTTCCTATCTTATCACCCATGATGAAATAATATTTGTCCGCAAAATAATTTGAAAAGTAACTGACAAATCCTGCGGCAACCAGAAACATGCAGATTCCGGCAATCTTATGGACAGTTAAATTCATATCCGTGTCACTGATGATTTTTATGACAGTAGGAATGGCTTTTGATATAAGGCTTCCTATTACCATGAAGACTGCGGTCAGGATGAAAAGTTTTTTGTTGTCCCTTATTTTCTGCATTATTAGTTTGAATGAATTCATGAATTGCCTCCTTACCAACAAATTTTACATTTTACTCTAGGAAATTATAAAAATACCCATAGCTCCCCGCTATGATAAATTTTCATTAAAAATCATAACAAAAACCATGGGCAACAATACCTCCAATGCAATACAGCAAAATATAAATTCTATAACAATGTATTTTAGAACTTTTTATCTACTAATCATCACAAGGTTCTGGACATTCTGGACAACAGTCCGGTCTACGAGACAAGCTGTCAACCAGATTTGCATTTTCATTAATGAAATTCATGCTCCCCATCCTATAATTATTTTATATTGCAATATAATTTTGTGGCTCATATGAACAAATTGATGCAAATCCATATGAGTGCTTATTTTTAAACACGCTCACACATTTTCTGCATATAATCCTAAACTCACATTCAATACATTTATTTTCATCAGTCTGTTTTACAATCAGCTCTTCATATTTATCTATAAATGTTTCTTCATTTTCTAAGCAATTTTTACAGGTACCTAAAAATGTATCTTCTGTATGCCTCTCACCACATACATAAATTTTTGAATCATAATCCAAACTAATTGAAGAAGCCCAGCAGTGCTCTTTGTTTTTCAGAGATAATAAATCC
>JAZUJH010000052.1:0-248442 GCA_045642665.1 Treponema sp. | reverse complement strand
GGACAATGTTTATCCTTAAGCTCTTCTCTTATGCAACCGGATTCTATTAGTTCATTTATTTTTCTGGACAGACGATTCTGCGGAACCAATTTGTCATACAAATCTGTATACGGACTGAAATTCAATTCTTGCTGTGACTTGAGCATAAAAAAAAACACCCAAATAAATTTAACTTTATTCAGGTGGTTCCCGTAAATTCAATCCCTGGCGGACTGTTTAAGTGGCCTCGTTATCAGCCCGATGCTTTTTTCCTGAAAAAAAAATTCCCTTGACTCAGCAAAGCTGAAGAAGACCTTCAACAATGGCTTCATGTTCCTTCGGTGCAATTCTTGCGTAAAGGGAATCCACTGTATCATTTTCCATGACAGGAACTTTCTTCTGCACAAGAATCTTTCCTGTGTCACATCCTGCGTCAACAAGATGAACTGTGCATCCGCTTTCTCTTTCCTTCGCAGCAAGAACCGCTTCATGAACATTATGTCCCCACATTCCCACGCCGCCGAATTTCGGAAGAAGTGCCGGATGAAGGTTAATGATTCTTCCGGAATACTCGGCAATAACTCTTCCCTGAAGAACACTGAGATAACCTGCAAGGACTATTACATCAACATTACGGTTCATGCATTCCTCAAGAACAGCATTGCTTACAGCTTCATTCTTTTCTTCCCTTGAAGCATTCTGAGCCACATCCTTTCCCATAACACTGAAAGGACTTTTAACAAGACAGTCTATTCCGGCATTCCTTGCCCGCTCAATGGAATATGCATTCCTTGTACTTGAAATCACAACATCAATTTTATAAGGACAGCCGGCATGGGACCTTTCATAATCAATGAGAGCCTGAAGGTTTGTGCCGCCTCCGCTTACCAATACAGCCACTTTCTTCATAATAAATTCTCCGTATCAGGAATAAAAAATGTGGGCACAGATTAAATCCGCCCCACATACCTTTATTTTATTCTGGAATCAACTGGATTTCCCTTTCCAGGAAAATCAGTCAACGAACTGTGTCATTTCTTTTGAACCCTTGAAGTCGCCCTTGATTTCCTTGTCAGTATGTCCTACATAACCGATTTCGTATGCAACCATGTCCTTGGTTCCGTTCTTATGATACTTCTTTGCATTCTTGTTGAACATCTTGATAATGTCCGCAGAATCCTTCTTGCTTACAGCAAGCACAAAACCGATTCCCATGTTGAATGTATTGAAAAGCTTCTTCTCATCTGCACCCTTTTCAACAAGGATGTCAAAGATTTCAGGGATTTCCCAGCTGTTCTTCCTGATAACAGAACAGAGCTGCTTCTTTCCTTCCTTTGCGTGAGGATACATGCGAGGAAGATTTTCATAGAATCCGCCTCCTGTAACATGAACCATTCCGTGAACCGAAGAGCGGTACTTCTTGAGAACTTCCATTACAGGCTTAACATAAATACGTGTAGGTGTGAGAAGAACATCTCCAATCTTCTTGTCCTTTCCGTCAACAGTCACCTTTTCATTGAAATCTGTAACAAGCTTGCGTATAAGAGAATAACCGTTGGAATGAGGACCTGTAGAAGAAAGACCGATAAGGACATCACCTTCCTTAATCTTCTTTCCGTCAATAACGTCTGCCTTGTCCACAACACCGACACCGAAACCTGCGAGGTCATATTTTCCTTCATCGTAGAAGCCTGGCATTTCTGCAGTCTCACCACCAAGAAGAGCACATCCGGTCTCAATGCAACCGTCCGTAACACCCTTGACAAGTTCACCTGCAATCTTTGAATCAAGCTTGCCGCATGCAATGTAGTCCAGGAAGAAAGATGTCTGGACACCGCTGCACAGAATATCATTTACACTCATGGCAACACAGTCAATACCAACTGTATCATATTTTTTCATCTGGAAAGCAATGTCGAGTTTTGTACCAACACCGTCCGTTCCGCTTACCATAACAGGATTTTTCATTCCCTTAGGAACAGCAAACATTCCGTTGAAAGCTCCAAGTTCTGTAAGCTGTCCCGGAATTCGTGCACGTTCACACTGCTTCTTGTACTTGTCTACAGCCTTGTAACCTTCATTAACATCAACACCTGCGTTCTTGTAATCAACACCCTTTGCCATTTGAAAATACTCCTTGAATGTTTTTCCGTGCCAGAACAATGCTTGTGGCACACTATAAATAAGGCTCCTTCAGTCTATCATATTGTTAATATAATTTCAATTATAGTAATAAAAAAAGTTGGTTCACAAATATCTGCTGAAACAGATATTTATTTTATTTAATACCGTATGCAAAAAAAACCGGCTGCAATACAACGTACCGCAACCAGTTCAGGAGAAATATACGAACACAGATACAGAATAAAAAAAGAATCAATGTGCTATTCTGTATCTGATGGCCGAATTCCCAGCCGGCAGCAAGGAAAACGGTCATAAAATTTTCCAGAATCCCGAAGGAGAATTACGGACTTCTGAAAAAGCAAAAACATTTTTAACTAAATCTTATAAACCTTTCAAAACCATATCCAAAGAGAGAGAGTTTATGTAGTTCTGAAAAATTATTAGAAACCAAGCTTAACTACAATACCACGGTAGTTTGTGGTGAATGTTGTTGCACTCTGATCATTAACATCATCATAGCAGAAACCGTATGCAAGTCCGCCACGTTCAGAATGGTCATGCCAGAACTTAGAATAGAAGTTACACGGACCGTCGTTGTAGTAATACTGAGCATTATTCCAGTAAACATCAGGTGTCATGTGTGCTACATGACGGTTAAGTGCTGCACAGATCCATGCTTCAAGAGCAAGTTCCATCGGGTTACCGCTGGCAAGTGTTCCATAACCTTCAAATACTTCTGAAGTCGTAGGCTTTCCGTGGATTGTATAAACTGAACCTACCTTACAGAGTGATCCGTAAGATTCAATACACTCGAAGTTAAGGTCCTTTCCGTTTCCTGAGAGGATGAACTTTCCCTGAGGATGTGTTACAGTTGCTTTTTCGGAAGCCCACTTGTTCCATACCTGTGTAACATAGGCATCAAAATATGAACCGTAAGCACCCTTTGTTCTTTCATCAAATGCAGACTTACAAGGAGCAACAATCCTGTATTCATTTACAAGAGTATCAAATTCATCAGGCATTTCATTCTTGAAAGTTCTGAACAAATCATTTCTTGACTTTGTGATACCTGTCTGCAGAACCTTACCGTCCTTGTCATAAACATTCATGAGAACAGGGAAGCAGAACTGGTCTACCTGAGTTGTATTAACCCAAAGTCCGTTAGGAGCGATCGTATATTCAAGCCAGTCGTAATATGTCTTGTAGTTAGGATCATTTTCGTTGCTGAGAGAAGGAAGAACTACACCACCTCTCATACCCCACATCTCAAGAGGCTTACCGTAAGAGTAGTAAATGCGTCCTGCACTTGCAAACGGCATCTGGAAACCTGTATTCTTAACCTGTGCAAGAGTATACTGCCATGCAGAACTTCTTGTATCACCGATAGGAATAAGTGTTCCGTCCGGAGTACCGTAGCACCACTGGTTGTTTGAGTTCATGCAGATCACGTAAATGAAAATCTGGTCATCGCGCCATGCACCGTTCGTGCAGTTTTCAAACTGATATGTAAGCTGCATTCCGTTCTTAAGTGGAACAAGCTTCTGGAATTCACCCGCCGTAGATTTTGAAATTACAGAAGGCAAATTTACAGAAGGATTAGGAATATATCCCTGATTGTTTGGTGTTTCAACCGGAGTTTCTGCTGGTGTTTCAACCGGAGTTTCTGTTGGTGCTTCAACCGGTGCTCCAGGAACTGCAACAGAAGAATCAATTTTTTCAAGCTTCCATCTCTGTGCCCCAGTTCCGTTCCATGTCCACTGCTGAATGTTTGCACCGTTTACAACAGAAGCTGCACTTACATCAAGAACAAGACCTGAGTTCTTGTTCACAATCTTGTATGTTCCGTCATCAAGAGATTCAAACTTCCATACCTGGTTTGCACCGCCCACATATTCCCACATGTGAACATTTGCACCTTCCTTCATTGAAACATCTTCAACATCAACAACAAGATGTGAATAAACGTTTTCAATATAGAAATAACCGTCACCCACTGAAACAATCTTCCACTGCTGGTTTGCCTGATTATTTCCGTAAGCCCACTGGCAAACGTTAGTTCCGTTCGTTTTTCCCCAGTTGTCAGAGTCAAGAGAAAGAGAAGAAACAGATGAAATAATCTTATATGTACCACCGGAAACAATTCCGCCTGCCGCAGGAGCTGCTTCACCTCGTACTGTAACAGAAATTTCCTCTGCAAGTGAGCGCTGTCCGTTCTTGACTGCAGCAATTCCGATTACATGCTTTCCGCTGTAAACAAAAAATTCTGTCTGCCTGAATTCTGTTACGTCGAGAACCTTTTCTCCGTCAACATAGATTTCCCATGAATCAGGCATAGAGAAAGGGTGTCCCCATGCAAGAGCAACTGTATTATCAGAAGGAACAGAAGCAACAAGCCCGAAAGGCTTTTCAATGTTAGCGCTGATGCTCAGACTTCTTGATTCCTTTACAACTGCAGAAGAAGCATCATAAGAAGATAACATTCCGTTGTCACATGAACTGAATGTTCCGAGGATTCCCAGAACACTTAAAGATGCAGTACAAATTTTTGCGAACTTAGATTTCATACCAACCTCCAATTTTTAACTGAATGCATTGCACTCAAACCTCAATCATTTTCTCTTAGGATTTGAGAAAATAATAGTGAGACATTTTTCGGTTATGGTGGATTTTTTTTGTTACAAAATTTACAGAAGAGAAATAAAATTATGAACCAAAAAAATAGCCCCCAAAAAAGCAGACAGCAATTCTTGGAGGCGTTCCTTATCCATTTCCAAAACCAACAGCACTTTACAACGAAGAGAATAAAAATTATATAATTTTCTTTTGATTTATAGTAACTATTTTTTATAACCGAAATTTATAAACCAAAACGAAAAAATTATACATTGAATTTATTGATGTTCAAATTGATAATGAAAATCATAAACTATTGACGGCAGAAAAATATTTTTAGTCGTCCCGAATTTTTCTGAGGTATCATAATGAAGAAAGCACTTTTTATTCTGTCCGCTGCGGCAATTTCTTTTGCGACAGTTCTTTGCGGATGTTCAAAAGAAAAGGTTCCTGACGCAAAAGGCGAATGGAAACTTGTATGGAATGATGAATTCAGCGGAAGCAAACTAGATACTACAAAATGGGACTACCAGCTGGGAGCCGGTGAACAGTACGGGCTCAACGGCTGGGGCAACGAAGAGCTTCAGTATTATGCAAAGGAAAATGTTTACGTAAAGAACGGGATGCTCGTAATTGAAGCCCGCAAGGAAGAAAAGGAAGGCAAGCCTTATACTTCAGGCAGGATCCGTACAATGAAGGACGATGAAACACCTCTCTATGCAACAACTTTCGGCCGCGTTGAAGCAAAAATAAAGATGCCGAAGGGTGACGGAATATGGCCTGCATTCTGGATGCTTCCTGCAAGCAAGAAATATGGTGCATGGGCAGCAAGCGGTGAACTTGACATCATGGAAGCCCGCGGAAGACTCCCGAACAGGGTTTACGGAACTTTGCATTACGGTCAGCAGTGGCCGGGAAACAAATATACAGGCGGCATGAACAAATTCAAGGACGGCACCATCTGTGAATTCCATGAATACGCTGTGGAGTGGGAACCGGGAAACATCAGATGGTATGTTGACGGAATAAAGTTCTTTGAAACTTCATCATGGTATGCCCTTGACGAGAGCGGAGAAAACATGTTCGACTATCCGGCTCCCTACGATGAACCTTTCTATATTCTTTTAAATCTTGCCGTTGGCGGAACTTTCGATGAATACAGAACACCGAGTGAATCTGAAGTTCCCTGCCAGATGCTTGTTGACTATGTGCGCGTATACGCAAAGGATTCCTACAACATGAACGTTACGCGTCCTCTCCCAAAAAGAGATGAAGAATCTTTTGCAGGTTTTGAAAATGATAACGGAAACTATATCCTTGACCAGAACTTCGGAACCCTGAACACGGAAGTCATGAAGGACAACAGAATGGATGTCTCAAGCCACAGCTGGTATGCGCTCGCATTGAATGACTTCGGAGGAAATGCGGCTGTCTCAAACAGGAACGGCGAATGCTATGTGGACGTAAAGGATGCAGGTTCAGAAGTTCATTCAGTTCAGGTTATACAGCACCTTGGTGTTGCCGAAGGTTATACATACGTAATTGAATTTGATGCAAAGGCAGAAGAGGAAAGGCCGATTTCGGTTAAGCTTGGCGGAGATGAAGACAACTCATGGGCTGTTTACTCTTCACAGTACAGCAGTCCTCTTACAAAAGAGTACACCCATTTCAAGTATAAGTTCACAATGGAATACCCCACTGACAAAACCGCGCGCCTTGAATTCAATGTAGGAAAGAATCCTAACGATGTATGGATCAAAAATGTTTCCGTTACTTCAGTAGAATTCTGATATTAAAGAACGAAAGCATCCGCAAAGGCCGCAACCTTCAGAAACCCCGGCAAGTCTTAGCTGCAATGCTATTCAAGACTTGTCCTGCAATTATAGCACTCCTCCTTAATCTTCTGTCCTCTTGAACCTCTTGGGCAGAAGATTTTCATCTTCAGGCGGAAATAATCCGTGACTCAGGGAATTCAATTTTTCAGGGATGCCCTATATTTTATGAAGTTACGAAGAAAAAATTTGACGGTTCATAAAACCTGGTTTACAATTAATAACGAAAACCCAAGCCGGCAATAAGTTTTCACAAAAAATAAAAGAGGTTTTATCATTATGAAGAAAAGTTTAGTCGCAGCAGCACTTGTCTCTGCAATAGCAATGTCATTTATCGGTACAGGATGTTCAAAGAAGACTGCAGCTGATCAGAATGTAGAAGAAATCAAGTGGATGTTCTGGGACGACCTGGAAGCTACAACAGACCTTACATCACAGGGTTATGCACAGTTCGTGGAAAGATTCAACGAAACCTACAAAGGAAAATATCACTGTACACCTATCACAACAAACCTAGAAGAATACGACCAGAAAATTAATGCCCTCATTGCAGCAGGCGACTGTCCTGATGTTTACATCTGTAATCCAGGTCCTAACCTTACTGTATACGTTGACGGAGGAGCTGCAAAAGATATAACCCCGATTCTCAACGCAAACAAGGAATGGTACGACAGTTTTACGAAGGGTATCTTTGAACGCATGACATACGACGGAAAAATCATGGCCGTGCCTACATGTTTCCAGGCAGCACTCGTATTCTATAACACTGAACTCTTTGAAAAGGCAGGAGCAAAGGTTCCGACAACTTACACAGAACTCCTTGACACTTGCGAAACATTGAAGAAAGCAGGAATCACACCGATGGCATGTTCAGCAGGTACACCTTGGTGTCTTTCAATGGTTGCGGGATACCTCTGTGACAGAACAGGCGGTGCACAGCTTCTTTCTGACATCAACGCAGGAAAAATCAAGTGGACAGACCCTTCATTCAAGGCCGCTGCAAACAAGCTCTATGAACTTTCAAGAAACTTCCAGCCGACAGCTGCAGGAGATTCCAATGACCAGGCAACAGCTGCCTTCTACAACGAAGAAGCTGCAATGCTCGTACAGGGTTCATGGGTAATCGGACAGATGAACGGTGCAAATCCTGACATCGAGGCAAAGTGCGGCGTATTCTCATTCCCGGCAATTCCTGGAGGTGCAGACCCTAACCGCATGATTGTTAAGACAGACAACCTTGTTATGTCAGCAACAACAAAGCATGAAGAAGCTGTTGTCGCATTCATGAAGATGTTTACGGATGAACAGGCTCAGAAATACATCGGTGAAATTGCAGGAAAAATTCCGGTAACAAATGTGAATGTTGATCTCAACAAGGCTCCAAAGCAGCTTGGATACGTTCTTGATGTTCTCAAGAGTTCAACAGGTACCCTCGGATTCTACAACGAATCATTCGCATCAGTTGAAGCCGGAGATACATTCGACAACGCAATGGTTGACATCTTCCTCGGTGCAAAATCAGTTGATGACGCTCTCCAGGCCACACAGGACTGGTACTCAAAGAATGTATGGAACAAATAGTTCAGAAATCCTTTAGCAAAATACGAAAGCCTGAATAGAGTAACTTTTATTCAGGCAGAAAGTTCCGGATGCAATCAGCTGTCCGGGACTTGCAGTTTTTTCTCAAAAAGCGTTCCCACCTAAGTTAAGATGATTTTTAAAAATTAGGAGAAATCATGAAAACCAACAACATGTTCCGGGACAAGAAAGCTATTCTTGTTTTCATTCTTCCTGCACTGCTTCTGTTTACATTCATTCTTCTTATTCCAATTATCCAGATGATTTATTATTCACTCTGCGACTATCAGAGTATGAAGAAGCCCGTATTCATTGGCCTCAAAAACTTTGTCAAAATATTCAGTGATGATGACAGAATGCGCATTGCATTCAAGAATTCAATTTTCTTTATGCTTTTTTCTGCAGTCACGCAACAGATATTCGGTCTGTTTCTAGCAGTTCTTCTCACAAATATAAAAACCGGACGCAACTTCTTCAAGAATGTCTACTACCTTCCCTGCGTTCTTTCTTCTGCAGCCCTTGCACTTCTTTGGTCATTTCTCTTCAACCAGAAAATCGGTATAAATGTTTGTCTTTCCAAGCTTGGCATCCAGGGACCTCTGTGGCTTATGGATACAAAAGGATTCATCGTACTTCCTATGAAGGTAATAGGATTCGTTGCTCTGTGGCAGTATGTCGGCCAGACAATGATGCTTTACATGGCACAGATAAGCGGAATTTCTGACAGTCTTTACGAGGCCGCCTACATTGACGGAACGAGTACTTCCCAGTCCTTCTGGAAAATAACGCTTCCTCTTTTGAAGCCCATGGTTGCGACAACACTTTCACTTAACTGCATAGGATCACTTAAGTTCTTTGACCTCATCTACAATATGACACAGGGAGGTCCGGGAAACAGGACACAGGTTATGGCGACAGTTCTTTACGAAGAAGGATTCAAATATTACAAGATGGGTTACGCCAGTGCAATCGGTGTTGTTCTTCTGGTAATGTGTCTCCTTGTTACATTCATAATCAACAAGTGCATAAAAGTTGAAGACTACGAAATGTAAGGAGATTTGAATGACAGTCAGAAAAAAATCAATAGGAAGTATTTTTGCATACGTATTTCTTGTGGCCCTTGTAGTAATTTATCTTGCACCTCTTCTGTGGTGCATGCTCGTGTCACTTAAAACTAACACGGAACTCATAAACGCACCTTTCGCCCTTCCGAAGATACCCCAGTTCAAAAACTTTGCGGAGGCATGGAAGAAAGCATATCTTGGAGTAGCATTAAGAAATTCTTTTGTAGTGTGCATTGTCTCGCTCCTTTTCACACTTCTCTTCGGAGCAATGGCCGCTTTTGCAATAGGAAGAATGGAATGGAAACTCAGCAACATAACTTTGACGTACTTTCTCATTGGAATGATGATACCGGTTCACTGCGTACTCATTCCTCTGTTCGTGCAGTTCTCAAAGATTCACCTTGTAAATTCTCTTCCTTCAATCATCCTGCCGTACATTGTATTCAGCCTGCCGATTACAATTTACATTATGACAGGATTCTTCAGGTCCATGCCCAACGAAATGTTTGAGGCTGCAAGCATGGACGGATGTTCAATTTACAGGACGTTCTTCACCATTGCCCTTCCCCTTTCACAGACAGGACTCTTTGTGACAGGTCTCATGACATTCGTAGGAAACTGGAACGAACTTCTACTTGCAATGGTATTCATTTCAGACAAGATGAAGAAAACAATTCCAGTTACATTAAGCTACTTTGTAGGCCCATACAAAACAAATTATGTACAGATGTTTGCGGCAATCATCATATCAATCATCCCAAACATAATCGTATACTGCTGCTTCAGCAACAAGATTGTAGACGGACTTACAGCCGGAGCTGTCAAAGGCTAGAAGCTTATAAAGAGCTTCAGCGGAAACGGAACAGAAAAACAAGGTCAAACAAAAATACGGGGGACCGTCAGAACCGTAAGTTCAGGCCCCCCTAACTTTCTCAGGGCTATGCTTTTTAAGCACTGTAATTTCAAGGACTGAAACTCGCAGGCATCCCTGGAAATTATTTTCTTGAGATGCCCATTGCAGACTCCAAAATCTTTTACTTAAGTTTCTTTCCGTTGATTTCACCGGGAACGCTCATAGGATACTCTCCGCTGAAACATCCCTTGCAGAAACCAAACTGAGTCGGATCAGCACTTCGGCAGGCTTCTATCATACCTTCGGCACTGATGAAGGCAAGGGAATCCGCTCCAATCTCCTTACAAATTTCATCAGCATTGTGCTGGCTTGAAATAAGTTCACCGCGGCTTGGTGTATTGATTCCGAAATAGCACGGAAACTTTACAGGAGGCGAAGAAATTCTGAAGTGAACTTCACGTGCTCCCGCCCTGCGCAGAATCTGAATAAGACGGCGGCTGGTTGTTCCGCGGACAATGGAATCGTCAATAACAACAACACGCTTTCCGTTTACAACATGCTTAACCGCATTCAGCTTTACGAAAACCATGTTCTCTCTTTCCTTCTGTGTAGGAGCAATGAAAGTTCTTCCGATATACTTGTTCTTTACAATTCCCGAAGCGAACGGTATTCCGGCTTCCTTTGCATACCCCTGCGCAGCTCCGATGCCGCTGTCAGGAACCCCAATTACAACATCAGCAGGAACTCCGCTTTCCCGAGCAAGACAGGCACCCATCTTTTCACGGGCCTCCGCCACTGAAACACCATCAATGACACTGTCAGGGCGAGCAAAGTATACATATTCAAAGACGCAGGTCCTTTTTGCAGTTCTTTCACCGAACTCGAAGGAAAGCACACCGTCTTCATTGATTATAACAATTTCACCGGGATGAATATCACGTACATAGGTTCCGTTTACGGCATCAATTGCACAGGTCTCGCTTGCAAGAATCCAGCCGTCACCGACCTTTCCCAGACAGAGCGGACGGATACCGTTAGGATCCCTGGCACCGATGAGACACTTTTCTGTCATTACGACAAGTGCATAGGAACCTTTTATTACCTGGATCGTATCTGTAAGTGCACGCTCCAGCCCCTTCTTGTAGGACTTGGCAATAAGCTTTACAATAACTTCCGTGTCACTTGAAGAAAGAAATGTGCTTCCGCTTTCCTCAAGCATCTCCCTGAGCTGCTCGTAATTAATGAGCTGACCATTATGGGCAAGGGCTACTGTTCCGAGCCTTGACATCTGTACCATAGGCTGGGCGTTTTCAAGACACTGGCTTCCTGCAGTTGCATAGCGTACATGTCCGCAAGCAATATGCCCCTTCAGTGCAAGCAGGTCTTCCTTATTGAAAACTTCAGCACATGTACCAAGATTTTTATGCATGTGAATTTCATTTCCGTCAGAAACAGCAATACCGGCACTATCCTGACCACGATGCTGCAAGGCATATAAAGCGTAGTAAGCATTTGTTGCGGCATTAAATGATGAAGTGGAATAAGCTTCAGAATCTTCAGAACTACAGCCGTCCTCTCCGGACTTGTTCAGATAAATTCCTACGACACCACATTCATCCCTTAACTTGTCTTCCTCTTCCTCTACAAAATCATAGTCATTCATAATATCTTCCTGTTGGCAGTCCGCTTGTTCCGGACAAGAGCCTAAAAATGCAATGCTAAAAAAATTACCGGTTCTGCAATTCTAAACCAGACGGGCATCCTGATTCAATATTTCATGGATTCGCCGAAGTATATTGTTCCGATAAATACAAAATCCTTGTGCAGAACACAAGGACCCTACTGTTTCATTAATTTAAAATTCGTATCCGAGACCGCCGTTTGCTTCGGCATCCTTTGCAAGTTTCTTTCTGAAGTCAACAAGCTTCTGCTTGAGTTCAGGATATTTTACGGCAAGAATTTCAAGTGCAAGATAAGCCGCATTCTTAGCGTTGCCGATTCCCACTGAAGCTACCGGAATCTGAGGCGGCATCTGCACTACAGAAAGAAGAGCATCCATTCCACCAAGACCGTTGGATTTTCCAGGGTTAATGCACTCAAGAGGCACTCCAACAACAGGCAGAACTGTATGACCGGCAATTACCCCCGGAAGAGCAGCACTGAGTCCTGCTCCTGCAATAATAACTTCATAGCCTTCCTGTTCAATCTGGTCTATTGTCTTTACAAGAAGTTCTCCTGCTCTGTGGGCAGAAATGATAAAGGCCTTGTATTCAGCACCGAATTCTGTAAGAATTTCAGCGGACTTTTTCATTGTGTCGGCATCTGACTTCGAACCGAAAAAAATTGCAACTTTCATACCTTAATTTACCATAGGGTCAAATTAAATTCAATGCAAAAAACACAAAACTTATTTTGACTCCGCATTAAAATTCAGATGACAGGAAAAAAAACAATTCATTATCAGGATATCTAAAAATTTAGATTCCCAGGAAAAAACTTTTTTAAGCTGCCCTTTATTTCAGGTTCCTCATTTTTGCTAATTTTTCAGGCAGAAAACAGAAAAGTGATGTATAATGTTTCCATGAGCATTATAAGTAACCCTAACAATTTTTTTTGCCGGTACCATTTCATCTTTAACGGCAACAGCCTGCTTCTCTGCTCGAACAGCGGATACAATGCAACAGGAATAATAACAGAACAGGATTTGCCTTCCACGGACACAATGCACATATGTCTTGAACGTCAAGCCGCTTCAGACTGGTTTGCGGAAGACGAATATGAATACAGTGCAATGATGCTTGAAGAGGACAGCCCGATTCCTTCCGGATGCATTGAAATTCCTCTGCGCCAGTTCTTCTGGGAATCAAAGACAACGGAACAAAGAAAAAATGCAGCCCCTTCAGACCTTGGAACACTTGCCGCAAGGGCACACGGATTCCTGGAGCTAAGAAGAAAGTACAGGTTCTGCCCAAGCTGCGGCGGACAGATGACAGACGCCCCCGAAGTTACTGCAAAAAAATGCACAGTCTGCGGAACCTTGCACTTTCCGAGGCTGGAGCCTGCTGTGATTGTTCTTGTAAGGAAAGAGAACAAGGTTCTTCTTGTAAAAAGCAAAACAGTACGCAACGGAAAAAAATATTTCGGATGCATTGCGGGATTCGTTGAAATGGGAGAAAATCTTGAACAGGCAGTCCACCGGGAAGTAATGGAGGAAGCTGGAATCAGAATAAAGAACGTAAGATACCGCGGAAGCCAGAGCTGGCCGTTCCCTGACCAGCTGATGCTTGCCTTTGACGCCGAATATGAAAGCGGAGAAATTGTTCTCCAGGAAAGTGAAATATATGAAGGAGGATGGTTTGATCTTGATGAGCTTCCTGAAATTCCTCCTGAAGGTTCCGTTGCATACAATCTCATAAAAAATCTTTTTTAGTTAAAATTTTGCATAATTATTGAAACTAAAAAAATAAAACATTATGATAGAGACATAATTTTTTGGGCGGACAGTTTTCTGCCCTACAAGGAGTCTTTTAAATGAAAAAAATTATCAGCGGAAAGGTAAGAGAAGTTTACGACCTTGAAGACGGACGCATGATCATCGTCACAACAGACCGCATCTCAGCTTTTGACGTGATCCTCCCGACAATGATCACAGACAAGGGAAAAGTTCTCAACGCTCTTTCAAACTTCTGGTTCGACTACACCGGTGACATAGTCAGGAACCACATGATTTCTTCAGACCTTAAGGACATGCCGGCTGAATTCCAGGGTCCGGAGTATGAAGGCCGCACAATTCTTGTTAAAAAACTTAAAATGATTCCTTATGAAATTATTGTTCGCGGATACATGTTCGGAAGCATGTTCGAAGCTGTAAAGAACGGAAATGTTCCTGAAGGAGTTTCGTTCGACCGCGACTACCAGCTTGCAGAAAAACTTGATGCACCAATCGTCACACCTTCAACAAAAGCTGCGGAAGGACATGACATAAATGTTTCTCTCGACTACATGAAGAAGGACATCGGTGAGGAACTTGCTTCAAAGATTGAAAAAGCTGCCCTCGACATTTACAACAAATGTTACGAACATGCTTACAGGAACGGAATCATCATTGCCGATACAAAGTTTGAATTCGGTCTTGATGAAGACGGAAACCTTGTTCTTGCTGACGAAGTTCTTACTCCAGACTCGAGCCGCTTCTGGAACCTCAGGGAATATAAGATCGGAACAAGCCCCGCTTCTTACGACAAGCAGTTCGTTCGTGACTGGCTCAAGGAAAACAATCTTGCAGGCGATCCTTCAATCAAGAGCATTCCGGCTGAAGTTGTAGCAAAGACAAGCGAAATCTACAAGGAATGCCAGGCCCTTATCTGCCACAACTAGAATAAATAAAATTACGGTCAAACCATAAAAGCCCGCACCAGATGATACAGAAATCAGGTTGTGCGGGCATTTATTTTTTTTCCAGGGCAAGAAGATCAGCAACAAAAACAGCAGCAGGAAAAATTATTATCATTCCCACTGGAAATACAAGACAGCCAGCAGAAACAAGTGTCTCACTCTGCTGAGAAGGAATAAGCTTATTCATTTCAGAAGACCTTACAGTATAAAGCACGGCCGTCACGAAATTGACAAGAGCAAACCAGACTGCACCGGGCCAGGACTTATGGAACAGGAATCCCGCTACTGAAACAATTTCAACTGCAACAGCATAAATCATGGTTCTCTTTCCAACCCACGCATGAATCCTGTCACTGAAGAACGCACCGGGGCTTGAACATATTCCCGATGCAAGCATGGCAAGACTTATTTCAATTTTATTCAGCCCCAGGGAATTATAATAGGGCATCCCTAAAATTTGCAATTTTCAGAGGTTCCCATATGCATAAAACAATCTTAACCACAAAAATCTCTCCGCCAGAAGTTTTCAGCAGGAAGACAGCAAGAACTAAAGCACAGAGAGCTTCCGTAAAATCATGCTATGCAGAAAAACCAGGAATATACTTTGCAAGTTCCTGCATCCTGCTGTCATTTTCCGCAATGGAATCCGCAATGAGCCTGAGCTCTTCATCAATTTCTTTTGGCATAGGATAATCCTTCTTGTAATGAAGCTGATGTTCAACGCTTGCCCAAAAATCCATGGCTATAGTTCGGATCTGTATTTCAACAGGTATTTCCCTTTTCTGGTCACTGAAGTAGACTCCGACCTTCACAATCACATGCAGACTTCTGTATCCGCTTTTCTTCGGATTCTTGATGTAGTCCTTCATTTCAATAAGCCTGATGTCATCCTGCGAAAGAAGCATCTGGGTCACATGGTAGACATCGCTTATGAAAGGACAGGTAACTCTTACGCCTGCAATGTCATAAAGCTTGTTCACCATGTTGTCCATAGAAACTTCAAGGCCTTTCCGCTTAAGCTTTTCTATAATGCTCATGGGTTCCTTTATGCGGCTTGAAATGCTTTCAATAGGATTTCTCTGATGTTTCCCGACAAATTCATCTTCAAGGATTTCCAGTTTTGTCGTAAGCTGCTTGATTCCGCTTTCGTAAAGCATGAGGAGCTGCTGAAATTCTAATGCCGCTCCAATAATCTCTGACGGACGGACTGAAATTTCTGTAGCGTCAGAAGCTCCAATAAGTGATAATTCATTTTCCATGACATTGAATATAATAAAAAAAAATCGGAACGTAAAATTTATTTGGAAACTCCAACAGCACTATGGTTCAGGACCAATGATTCAAGAGATTAACACTCGCAGTCACCTCCGAAAAGTTTTTTTTTTTGATGCCCCGTTTTAGAAAAACATTATGAGGCTTCAGTCACTGAAACTTCCGGTCACCAAAATTAATATTTTCTAATGTGAAAATCACACCTTTCCAATAGAAAAAAAATTCAGTATCTTATAGAATAATACATCAAACTGCGCACAAAACTTTTACATATAAAGCAACGCAGCTTCAATTCATATAAAAATCCGGAGAATAATATGATTCAGGTTGAACATGTTTCCCGCCGATTCGGAACTTTCAAGGCTGTAGATGACATCAGCTTCTCAATTGAAACTGGTGAAATCATTGGTCTTCTTGGTCCAAACGGTGCTGGCAAAACAACAACAATGCGTATGATTACAGGATTCCTTGAACCAAGCGAAGGAACAATTCTTGTAGACGGCATGGATGTTACAAAAAATCCTGTGGAAACAAAAAAGAAAATCGGTTACATGATGGAAGGAGCCCCGCTCTATTCAGACATGATTGTAGCTGACTATCTTGAATATGTCGCAAAAATGGAAGGACAGGACCCTAATGAAAAAGTTCCTCATCTTGCAGAAATCTGCGGGCTCAAGGAAGTGATGCACAAAAACATTTCAGAACTTTCACGCGGAAACAGACAGAGAGTCGGTCTTGCTCACGCTCTCATGGGCGACCCTGAAATTCTTATTCTTGATGAACCTACAAGCGGTCTTGACCCTAACCAGGTTGCACAGGTACGAGAACTTATTAAGACCATCGGGGAAACCAGAACTGTAATTGTTTCAACACATATTCTCAGCGAAGTTGAAACTCTGTGCTCAAGAGTAATAATCATTTCCGGCGGAAAAAAAGTTGCAGACAGTTCAACGAAGGAACTTATGCAGAATTCCGCATCAGGAAGCACAATTACAATTACTGTTTCTGATATTGCGGAAGAAAAAATTATTTTTGCAATCCAGTCCGCAGCAAAAAACATAAAATGCAGAACAAATTCAACTTCAGACGGACGGACAACTATTGTAATTTCCGTGAAGCCTGAAGACATTTCAAAGAGCAATGACATCCGCCCGAAACTTGCACGTGCACTCATGGAAGCCGGTGCAAATGTTTACGAGCTGACGCTCCGTGAAGATTCTTTGGAAGATGTATTCAAATCTCTCACCCAGGGAGGAAAAGAAAATGAGTAAACCTGAATCAGCAAAAAAAATCAGACCATGGAAAGTAATAACAGGCAGGGAACTTAAGGCCTATTTCACCAGTCCCGTTGCATATATCGTATGTTCATTGTTTTTGGTCGCCTCAGGTCTTTTCTGCTTTGCACCATTCTTTCTCTCAAAGCGCGCGGACCTGAGGTCATTCTTTTCACTTCTCCCAATTCTTTTCAGCTTCTTCATTCCAGCTCTCACAATGAGACTTTTCTCTGAAGAAAAAAAGACGGGAAGCATTGAAACACTTCTCACGCTTCCTGTAACTTCACTTGACATCGTGAGAGGAAAATATCTTGCCGCACTTATTTCATCCGAAGTACTGCTTGTTCCGACATTAAGCTATGTAATCGTATGCTGCCTGTTCGGAACCCCAGACATGGGACCTATTATCGGCGGATACATCGGGGCAACTCTTCTTGCAATGGCATTCTCTGCCATAGGACTCTTTGCCTCATCAGTCACAAATAACCAGATTATTGCATTCTTCGTGGGAATGGGAATCTGCATTGCACTTACATTCATTCACGCATTCGAACTTCTTATTCCGGGCGCAATAATTCCTTTTGTAAATTTCATTTCGGCATCAAACCATTTCGAATCAATTTCAAGAGGAGTAATTGACACAAGGGACCTGCTCTACTTCATTTCACTTGCAGCAGCTTTCTTTGCGCTTACAGTTCACACAATTGAAAAATCAAGGAAGGACTGAAAATGAGTAAACAAAATAAATTCAAGGAATGGCTTTCTAATCCGGCAGCAGACATCTGGATTTTCATTATCTTTATTGTACTGCTTAACCTTGTCGCAGCACGCGCGTTCACAAGATTCGATCTGACATCATCAAAAGCTTACACACTTTCCCGTGCAAGCAAGCAGACTGTAAGGACTCTGGAAGAAAACCTGAGCATAAAAGTTTTCTTCTCAGACAACCTTCCTGCCGAAGCAGAAAATGTACACCAGTATGTGCAGGACATTGTAAGCGAATACAAGACAGCTGGCAAAAAAATCAGTGTCGAATCATACAACATGAATTCTCCAGAAAACCAGAAGCTTGCACGAAACTACGGTCTGAACCAGGTTCAGATACAGGAAATCAGGAACAATGAAATCGGTGCAAAATCTGTTTACATGGGACTTGTTCTTACCTATGCCGACCAGATGGAAAAGATTGACCAGATAAGCGAAGAAAACGGTCTTGAATATAAAATTACAAGCACAATCAACCGTCTCGTAAAAAACACCAACGCTCTTCCTCTTCTCAAAGAAAATCTCAGCCTCACATTCTACAAGACAGAAGATTTCAAGGATTTCGGCATAATGGATTTTGAAAACCTTGATGAATATGTAAAGGAATGCTACGCCGCCGCAAACAAGAAATACCGTTCAAGGATTACCTATGAAACTGTAAATCCTACAAGCGAACAGGTTCTTGAACTTAAAGACAAATTCGGCATACCCGTAAATTCATGGAAAGATTTTGACGGAAAAGCAAAGTACGGAACAATCTGTCTTGTACTTGAAAATGATGACCAGTTTAAGATGATTCCTCTCACCATTGCAAGCGGACTCTTCGGTTACCAGATTGACGGTCTTGAAGGTCTTGATGAAACAATTGAAAAGTCTGTTGAAACACTAGTTTCTTCAACAAGCGTTGTAGCATACGTAACCGGCCACGGTGAACTTGACATTGATGATTCACAGAACGGAGCCGGAAACTTTGCAGGACTCCTTGACGACCGCTACTCTTTCCGGAACGTGAACCTCAAGGACGAAGATATTCCTTTCGGAGTACAGACCCTCATGATCAACGGACCTAATCAGGAATTTGATGAAGCTGAACTTTACAAGATCGACCAGTTCCTCATGAAAGGCGGAAACCTTTACATCAACATTGATCCTTTCGATGAAATCATGCCTGACCAGCAGATGCGGATGTACGGAATGGCACCACAGTATGTTCCGACAGAAACAGGACTTGAAAAACTTCTTGAAAAATACGGATTCAAGACACAGAACGCAATTGTCATGGACAAGGAATGTCTTACGCATAACGACAGACAGTACGGAAATCTTACATACTATTATGCACCCGTCCTGCAGAAGACGACAATAAACCAGAAGCATGACATAAGCAGAAATCTGAGCTCACTTCTATTCTATTCATGCGGAACAATTGACCCTGAACAGGCAATGCTCAATAGCAATGCAACAGTAGCAGTTCTTGCACAGTCATCAAAAAATTCATGGCTCCTTTCAGAAAACGTGAACCTGAACCCGATGTATGCAGACGTACCAGGCTCACCTGACGAATTCAAATCTTATCCTCTTGCAGTATATGCTGAAGGAAAATTTGAAAGCTACTTTAATTCAAAGGTTCCTGCAGAAGCATCAGGTGCACAGGAAACTTCAGAACTTTCTTCAGGCGGCAGTTCTCATATTTCATCAAGCCTGCAGAAAGGTAAAATCTTTGTATGCGGAAGCTCAGCCGTTACAAGCTACATGCTCATTGCAGAAAACTCGAACCAGCCGATTGCATACTTCATGGAAAATGCATTGGACTATCTTAACGGAAATGAAGACCTGTGCATCATGCGCTCAAAGGAAGTAAGTTCTGCAAGACTTCATACAACAACAGGAGCACTTGTTCTTCTTGCACAGTACTTCAACGAATTCGGTCTGACTGTAATTGTCATAATAATCGGACTCCTTGTTTACATTTCAAGACGCAAACACAGATACGCTGTCCGCATGAAGTACAATCCTGAAGATTCAAGAGAAATATCTTCCAAAAAAAGTGAGGAAACAAAATGAGCAGAAGTACATTCATGAACAAAAGTACACACAGAAAAATAATTCTCCTTTCACTCAGCGCGATTCTCCTTTGCACATACATAATACAGCTGGCAGTTTCATCAGCGAACAACGTAAAGGAAGTCCGGTTCAAAAAAGAAATCACATCCATTGAAGTAAAAAAGGGAAACATAACTTTCAATATTTCAAAAAATGCGGAAGGACTGTGGAAGGTCTGTGAAAACGGAGGAACAGTTTATGAAGCGGACAGCAATGCAGCAGGAGCTCTCGAGGATGCCCTTGAAAACCTTAAGCTTTTAGGGAACGCTTCATCTAACCAGAATGACATTGAACGCTACGGACTCAGCAAAGATTCACGCATTACAGTTGTAGCAAAAAATGCAGATGAAATTCTTCATACAATTTACGCAGGAAAAAATTCTTCAATCGGAAACCAGAGCTATGTACAGATTGACACGAAGAACAGCATCAGCATTGCAAACAATCCTATGTCAAAAACTTTTTCCCTTACACTTGATTCACTGAGAAGCAAAAAAGTTTTTTCAACGGAATCAAAATCAATTGAAAGAATTATGCTTTCAAAGAGGACAAAGGAAAATGATTTCGCAAAATATTCATACATCAAGAAAACCGTTACAGCAGAAAGCGATGACAGCTCTGGCAGTGAAGGCCCCGGAATGGCAGTATCAAAGGATGTATGGGAATACACGGCAGAATCAGACATTCCGGTTGATGAAGAAGGAAACCAGATTGCAGAGCCTGACCAGAACAGTATATCTTCTCTTGCAAGTTATCTTTCCAACATACGCGCAGATTCCTGGATAACAGAAAACGTTAATCCCGGTAACAGAGTTGCGAGTGTGGAATATGTTGCCGAAGGAAAAACTGTAGGACTTGAACTTTATGCGGCATCAGACGAAGAAGAAAAGCGCTATGTATGCAAATGTTCAGAAAGCCCTTACTGGTTCTACGCAAGCGAATACTTCGGAAAATCAATTGCCGAGTAGGCGGAAAAAATTAAGTTCTTCTCCTGAAATTGATGACCGGATGACCAGCAAAAAAACTCCGTGAATTTGAATTCCTGAAGACACAAAAAAAAGACTGGCCTCCCAGAAACGGGACCAGTCTTTTTTTATTTGAGCCTATAAAAACTGCAATTCTTATAGGCGACCTTGAAAACACGATGTTTTAGGACCTGGAATTCAGGAATTAAAATTCGCAGGCATCTCCGGAAAATATTTTTCAGAGATGCCATTATTCTTATGGTTTCACATATTACATCGTACCTGTAAGTTCATCTGCATTAGTTTGCAGCTTCAAGAACACCGTAGTATGTAGCCTTAGGAACAATCTTTCCGTTCTTCTTCTGGAAAAGAAGAGGATACTGAGTCACACCGTTCTGTGCCTTGATCCAGGAATCTTCATCGTTGACACCCCAGATTGTTACACCAGAAATACCGTGCCTTGATCCTGACTTCTTGTTTCTGATGAACACCTTGAAAAGTTCCTTGTAACGGTTCTGCATGCTCGTCGCATTGTAAGGTGTAGTTCCGTGACCTACATCAAGTTCAGTAACCTGAACATCGATTCCCTTTGCAAGGAACTTCTTAACTGCATTTTCATAACCGCTTGCGCTTGGCCATGTAAGACCTACATGACTCTGCATACCCATTGCATCAATGCGTGAAGGGAGATAGCTTGCATTAGAGTAAGACTGAACAGCAGAAATAAGCTTGAGGATACCGTCAGTCTTGTTGTCCATGTAGCTGTTGTAGTCATTGTAGCAAAGTTCTACATCCTTTGGAGCATATTTGTTTGCATAACGGAATGCATTGATAATGAAGTCAGCGTTTCCGTAAACCTTATACCAGGAAGAACCTCCCTGTGCAGGAGACTTGTTTCTTGTATTGTTTGAAGAACCGCGGAGCCAGTTACTTCCAGAAGCATCATCAGCGACAGCTTCATTTACAACGTCCCATGCATAGATAATGTGCTTTCCGCCGTTGTATGTCCTTTCCCACCATGAAACATGCTCAAGGACAGTCTTTATGTACCATTCAAGACGTGCATTCATTTCATTAGCAGAAACATAACCTGCGTTTGCGTTATAGTTCTGGCGGAAGAACCATTCAGGAGTCTGTGAATGCCATACAAGAACATGACCTCTCATCTGTATTCCGAGGTCCTTGCAGCGCTTCAGAAGCGAATCAGGGCGTGTCCATACAGGAGTGTTTGAAGGAACCCTGATTGTCAGACCGTTGGAAGCATTGAAAGTTCCGCTTGCATTAGGGGAAACCCAGTTGAAAATAAAATCAGGCTTGAATTCATTTTCCATTGTAGTTGTGTTTCCGTGATACTGGAGCCCCTTTCTGATTTCAGCATCATTCATCATCTTTTCACTAACTTCAAAACCGAAGTGAGCAAAATGCTTTGAATAAACAGACTTAAGAGAAGTAACGCTTGTCCATGAACCGTCATTTGAAATAGGCTTAACAGTTGATGATCCGCCGGAAGAACTGCTTCCCGAACCTGTAACAGTTATAGATATGCTGGAAACATTGATCCTGAAATTCGAAGGCGTAAGACCATTGCTTGAAAGATAAAGCATGCTGTTGCCTGACCCCAGCTTTACAGACTTACTTCCCGAAACCCATGACCAGCTTGAAGAACCTTTAGGAGCGGCAACAGTTGCAATAGGTGTATACGAGGAATCATTTGTATTCCAGTAAAGAGTGGTTGCGTTACCCTTGTTATCAATCTGCATTGAAGCACCGAAGTCAATGGTAACTGTCTGACCGTTGAATGCACTCAGATCAATGTAAGCAAAATTCCAGCCGTTCTTAACCTTTGTACCGTCAATGGTATACATATTGTTATACTGCGCAGCAAAGGAAATAGCCCCAGAATCACCGCTTATTGCGTTGTAAGTTTTAGCAGCCCTGCTCTGATGAAGACTTTCAACGAAAGTATCCGTCATATTATTTGAACATGCCGTGAAAACGAGAGCCGCAGAAAATGCAGCCGCCGCAAGACTTCTCATCTTTCCCATCTTTTTCTCCTGAAAACTTAATGTGATACTTTCTTTTCATAATGTGCACCTTATGAAAAGACTCTGCTCCGGTAACATACTTGTGCACTTGAATGCTTGCATTCTTGTATACTTGCATGTTAGTTAAAACTCTTAATCAATTATAAATTAAAACTCCAATATGTCAACGAAAAATTTAAGTATTTTTCAGAAATTTTTCAGGTCCCGGCAGGAGCATGCATGGAATCATTCCGTCACCTGAAAACTAAAAACGGCCGCAAGCCGGAACCATCACCCGCTTTCCGCTCCAAGTCCTCGCTGCGCTGCGGTCTTTCCACTTCAATCGGGGCTAGCATGAAAATCTTCAGCCCCCAGAGCTGCACAGATTAACCTTCAATGCTCCGGACCTTTCTTTACTCACGGGGTCCGCATTTTTTCTGCACAAAAACAGAAAGATTCATGCGTCAAACAGCAGCATCCTACAATTCTTTCCGGCATGAACATTCCATCAAGACTTCCTGTGGCATTCCTTTGCGAACAGTCACTTCCATATCACCGCATCCAAATTCCCCGTAACACATGAAATCTCATGCAAAACTGCAGCTGCACTCCGAATCATCACGATTCCTGCAGAACATAAAAATTTTGATCTTTTTGTAAAAACAGAGTTTCCGGTTCCTGTTTCACATACAGGAGTCAGAAACCTAAAACCGTCAGATTTTCAGACGGCTTCCTATTTTTTGGCAAATAATGTAAAATATCCGGTGCCTTTGAAATCTTTTCAGCAGGTTTCAAAGGCCCCACAGAGTTATTCCAAATCATTTTTTTGAGGTTCAAATGGCAGATATACATACATTTCCAGATGCCCCGGAAGGTACTCCGGAAAGCAATTTCGTTCACCTGCATGTACATTCAGACTATTCACTATTAGACGGTGCAAGCAAACTTGACACCCTCATAGCACGTGCAAAGGAGCTGAACATGAAGGCGCTGGCACTCACAGACCACGGAAACATGTTCGGTATCCTCAACTTTGAACATATATGCCATGCAAACGGAATAAATCCACTTTGCGGCGAAGAATTCTATGTTGCCGAAGGGAGCCATCTTGAAAACAATGATGTTCCTTACGTAAAAGCCAACGGCCGTCACAGCCACTACTACCATCTCATACTCATTGCAAAGAATGCTACAGGCTACAAAAACTTAAGCTGGCTTTCATCTATCGCCTTTACGGAAGGACTGGGCTCAAACGGTATCTTCGCTAAACCCAGAATCGACTTTGAACTTCTCAAACGCTACCACGAAGGGCTTATCTGTCTTTCCGCCTGCATCCAGGGTGAAATACCTATGGCACTCCTTCATAACGATGAGGAAAGAGCCTACAGAGTTGCAAAGGAATACAGGGAGCTGTTCGGTGCAGGCAACTATTATATTGAACTCCAGGACCACGGAATCAGAGAACAAAAGGAAGTTGCTCCTAAACTCATAAAGCTTTCACGTGACCTTGACATTCCTCTGGTAGTTACAAACGATGTCCATTACTGCCGCAGGGAAGACGCGGAAGCACAGGACGCACTTGTGTGCATCGGTACAAAGAAATCACTTTCCGACCCGAACCGCATGAAGTTTGAAGGCGACCAGTTCTATCTCAAAACGGAAGACGAAATGCGGCTCCTCTTCCCTGAATATCCTGAAGCCATAGAAAATACAAAACTCATCGCCTCAATGTGTGACCTTACCATTCCACAGTTCAAGACCCAGGAACTTAAATCATGTCTTCCCCGCTTCGAACTTCCAAAGGAATTCCAGATAAGCGATGACTATACAAAAAATCAGGACGCCTATGTAAGACACATTGTTGAGGAAGGACTCAAGAAACGTTACAAGGAAATCACTCCGGAAATCCGTGAACGATGTGAATACGAACTCGGCATCATCTTCGGAATGGGCTTCTCCGGCTACTTCCTGATTGTATGGGAATTCATTAACTGGTCAAAGGAAAACAACATTCCAATCGGACCGGGACGCGGTTCGGGTGCAGGTTCACTTGTTGCATACTGCATGTCCATTACAGACATTGACCCTTTTCGCTACAAACTGATCTTCGAACGATTCCTTAACCCTGAACGTGTTTCCATGCCTGACTTTGACGTGGACATGGACTTCGAATTCCGCCAGAGAATTATAGAGCATACTGTTGAACTCTATACGGAACCTCAGGTCGGACACATCGTAACTTTCGGTACACTTAAACCTAAGCAGTGTCTTGCTGACGTGGGACGTATTCTCGACATTCCGCTGAGCGAGGTAAACATGCTAAAGGCCTGCATTCCTGACAGCCCTAAAGCCAAGTTCAAAGACGCATTCTCAGAACCTACAGAAAAAATGCCTGACGGCGGAAAGCTTATTCCTTACGCGGACGACCCGAAATACGCCCAGCTTTTCAGGCTCTGCCGCAAACTTGAAAACGTGAACCGCAACACCGGTCTCCATGCCTCGGGTATGGTTATCGGACTTACAGCACTTCCCGACTGGGCACCAGTTTTCAAGGATGCCAAAACCGGAAGCAAAGCCGTTCAGTATACAATGGACATAATTGAACCTTGCGGACTTGTTAAGTTTGACTACCTCGGACTCAAGACTCTGTCACTCATACGGTACGCGGAGGAAATCATAAACAACCACAAGAAACCTGAGGACCCGGTTTTCCGTGCAGAAGAAGTAAGCGACACTGATGAAAAAACCTTCGACCTTTTCTGCCGCGGAGATACAGTAGCAATCTTCCAGTTTGAATCTCCCGGAATGCAGAAGATTCTCCGGCAGGCTCAGCCAAGATGCATTGAAGAGCTTGTTGCCCTGAACGCACTCTACCGTCCAGGTCCGATGGATTATATTCCGAACTACATTGACGGAAAATGGAAGCCGGAAACTGTTCACTACCCTGACCCTTGTCTGGAAGACATCCTCAAGGAAACCTACGGTGTCATGGTTTACCAGGAACAGGTTATGCAGGTTTCCCAGAAGATTGCAGGATTCTCATTGGGTGGAGCCGATATGCTCCGACGTGCTATGGGTAAAAAGAAACCTGAAGTTCTTATGGGAAAGAAAGTCGAATTCGAGGAAGGTGCCATCAAGCAGGGATTCACAAAGGAACATGCGGATGAAATCTTTGACATCATGGTTCCTTTCGCAGGTTACGGTTTCAATAAATCTCATGCCGCAGCATACTCAGTTGTAGCTTACCGCACAGGATGGCTCAAGGCTAACAAACCTGCGGAATTCATGGCCGCAAACCTTACAAACGAAATAACTTCAACTGACAAGATTCCTGTCTACATTGAGGAAGCCCGCAGAATGGGCATTCCCGTTGACCCGCCTGACGTCAATCGCTCGGCAAAAGTATTTGACGTTGTGGACGGAAGAATTGTATTCGGCCTAATGGGTATCAAGGGCATGGGTGCAGGTGCCGCGGAAGCTATAGTGCGTGAAAGAACAGAAAACGGACCTTTCAGAACATTTGCGGAATTCATAGAAAGAATAAACTTCAAGGATGTGGGCAAAAAAGCAATAGAAGTTCTCATAAAGACAGGCGGTTTCGACAACCTTGACAAGAACCGGGCAACGCTTATCTACAACTATGAAAAGGCTATCGCCTACGAAGAAAAAAAGCGCATGGGTTCAGACAACGGCCAGCTGAGTCTTTTCGAGGACGCAGGAATACAGGAATTCGCTGACTACAAGTACGAAGAAATCGAAGAGCTTCCCAAGATGGAAAAACTCAACATGGAAAAGGAACTCATCGGCTGTTTCGTAAGCGGTCATCCTCTGGACGACTACCGCCAGGTCATTGAAAACTGCGCGACAGTGAACAGCGACAACATACAGAGAGCCGCAAAAGAGGACAAGGCCTTAAAGGAATCTCTTGCCGCAAGCGGAAAATCGACATGGCAGTCAAGGAATTCAGGAAGACAGTATATTGCAATCGGGATGATAACAGATCTCCGTACCATAATGACAAAAAAAGGTACGCAGATGGCATTCGCCAAGCTTTCTGATTTCAAGGATTCCATAGACGTTACCTTCTTCCCAAAGACATGGGAAACTTTGCAGGAGAAAATCCATGAAGAAGGTGTCTATGCTCTCAGGGGAAAAGTTGACGGCTCAAGAGAAACACCAAGCTTCCTTGTAGATTCCATGGAAGATCCTATAGCCCTGAAAGAAAAGTCCCTGTCAAAAATTCATATTCAGCTGCGGAATTTCACTGAACAGAAGGAAATTACACAGATCAAGGATTTTTTATTTGGCGTTCAGGGCAGTTGCGTTGTATATTTTCATATAGACGTAGACGGAAAGAGTTATACAATAAAAGCAAACGACCAGATGCAGGTGCCTTCCGACAAAAACTTTGTACAAAGCTTAAAGGACATGGACCTTGTAAAAGATGTCTGGTGCGAATAAGGAGCGGCCAACATGAGTGTTATCATAAACCTGATTTTCAAAATCATTTCATCTGCCCTGGGAATATATTTTCTTCTCTGCACAGCAAGAATCATACTCACATGGATTCCCGGAATGGAATACAACAAGGTTACCAGGTTTCTTGTAAAGATCTGTGACCCTTATCTTAATATTTTCAGGGGACTCAGGCTACTGAGGATCGGCAGCATTGATTTTTCTCCTGCACTTGGACTTATAATTCTTTCAGGCGTATCCTCATGCCTTAGCCGAGCAACAAGAATCGGAAGACTTTCCGTAGGATACCTGGCTGAAACAGTAATTGAAATTCTTTGGACACTCATTGCGGCAGTCCTCACATTCCTTGCATTCCTTTTATGCATCAGGCTTCTGATTCTGATTCTGAAGAAAGACTCAGGCCGGCAGAATCCTTATCTGAGGCAGATTGACTATTCCATCGGACCTTTCATACATAAGGTCGCATCAATTTTTACATTCAACAAGAGAAAAACTTTCAAGTCTGAACTCATAATTACGATTATTTTCCTAATGATCACAAATATTCTCGGTACCTGGCTGTTTAACTTCCTGGGCAACCTTCTCATCAGGCTGCCATTCTAAAGAACAGGGCGTCCCGGAAATTTGTAGGAGTCTACGTATAACCTGAAACCTGTCCCGGACTATTAAACTTTTTCGGGACGGAGATAAAAAAACGGAGAACAAATGAAACTTGATGAACTTGGAGGTTCCGTAGAAAACCTTTCCGGTATTGGACCTGCCGCCGCTAAACTTTTTGCAAGACTTAATATCTTTACCATCGCTGACCTGCTTAAAACTTTTCCAAAAAGCTACGATGACAGGACCAGGAAAGTTTCTCTCCGGGATTTCGCCGGTGCATCAAAAGTTCATACAATCTGCCAGGTAAAAAGCCATGAATGGTTCGGCTACGGCAGAATGAAGACTCTCAAGCTTCATATCACAGACGGAACCGCTTCGGCTTGTCTCGTAGCATTCAACCGTCCCTTCCTTGAAAAAAGTCTTCCTGTGGGAAGCATAATTTCGGTAACAGGAAAATTCGAAGTAAAATATAATATCCTGCAGTCCTCCGCATTCGAGGCAGAAAGGATTGCCTATGACGGAATACTTTCAGACTTTGAAAATACACCAATGAAAGACTCCGCTCTTCTTCCTGTCTATTCCCTTACTGAAGGCCTTAACCAGAAAAATTTCCGTAAAGCTGTGGCCCAGGCCCTTAAACAGTACGGGAAGGCCATAGACAACGACCTTCCTGAAAACATAATAAAAGAAGCCAAGCTCATTTCAAAATCCCAAAGCATTTTTGCCATTCATCAGCCTGAAAACTTTCAGCAGCTGCAGGAGGCGAGATATGCCCTGATCTTTGAGGAGCTTTATTTCTTTGAATACAAAATGGCACAGCGTTCACTGGAACACAGAGGATCTCTCCCCTCTGTTGAACAGAGTGCAGTCTTTGAAGTGCAACAAGATTCCGCAAACAGTTCTGACGATACACCAAGCGCGGCACCATTTTTTACTGTTCCCGAAGTTTCCGAAAGTGAATTCGAATCTCATCTTTCTCCGCGACAGAAGAAACTGCATGAGAAACTTCCCTTCAAGCTTACACAGGGACAGATGTCAGCCATACTTGAAATGGACGGCGACATAGACAGAAGCCAGAAAGAATGCAACACAATGATCAATACTCCTGAACTTTTAAAGTCTTCTCCCTTTTCTATGCAGAGACTTCTGCAGGGGGACGTGGGTTCCGGAAAAACTTTGGTCGCCTTCTTCATCTGCCTGAGAGTCATTGACTATGGAGGACAGTGTGTACTTCTTGCACCGACAGAACTTCTTGCACGCCAGCACGCAGAAAATGCGTCAGAGCTCCTGGAAAGCACAGGAGTTATGGTCGCCTTCCTCACAGGCAATCTTAAGGCTTCGGGACGTGAAAAACTTCTTAACGCACTTAAGGACGGAACAGTAAACATTGCTGTAGGAACTCATGCACTTTTCAGTCATAACGTCCAGTACAAAAAGCTTCAGCTTGCCGTAATAGATGAACAGCACCGCTTCGGTGTAACCCAAAGAGAATCCATAGTTTCAAAGGGCAGACAGACTGTGAACCAGTTCAGCCACTGTCCGGATGTTCTTATGATGAGTGCAACACCCATTCCACAGACACTTGCACTCACTGTATTCGGGGACCTTGACATAAGTACGATCCATACTATGCCGAACGGACGAAAACCTGTTAAAACCTATTTAAGCGTAATGGGCCACGAAAACAATGTGTATGAAGCCGTAAGAAAAGAACTTGCCGCAGGTCATCAGGCTTATTTTGTTTACCCGCGCATTTCAGAGACCTTGCAGGAAGAAGACAGCCAGGAGGGACTCATATCTTCAAGGGATAACTCCATTAAGGCTGCAGAAGAAATGTTCACATATCTCAGCAAAAATATTTACTCCGATTACAGATGTGCACTTGTACACGGAAAAGTGGATGAAGAGGAGCAGAACAAAATTCTTGCGGACTTCAAGGAAAACAAAGTCCAGGTTCTCATAGCAACCACCGTTGTTGAGGTGGGAGTTGATGTTCCTAATGCAACCTGCATTGTCATCGAACATGCTGACAGATTCGGACTTGCCGCCCTTCATCAGCTTAGAGGAAGAGTCGGACGAAGTGAACTCCAGTCCTACTGCTTTCTCATTTACGGAAAAAATATTACAGAGGAGGGAATCCTGAGAATGAAGGCACTGCGGGAAAGTACTGACGGTTTCAGAATTGCGGAAGAGGACCTTAGGCTAAGAGGTCCGGGAGAAGTCAGCGGAACTGCCCAGTCAGGATATCTGACACTAAGCATTGCTGACCTTTCACGTGATAAGGAAATTCTTAAGATGGCACGCTACTATGCAATAAACCAGCTAAAAAGCCTTTCAGAAAACTGACGAGTGAACGCAGCATCAGCATCAAGCAACGTAAGCTTCCAGTCTGTCACGTCGTCTCGGATGCTGCATACGAACGATTGCATGCTTCTCAATCTGACGGATTCTTTCCTTAGTGAGATTACATACATCACCTACTTCCTTAAGTGACATCGGCTTATTTCCGTTAAGACCGTAGCGGAGGCGGAGAACCTTTGCCTCATTAGGACGAAGAGTCCCAAGAACTTCGTTTATGTCATCCTTCATAGAAGACTTGATTGCATTTGCATCGGGTGCTTCATGGAATGTATCCTCAATAAAGTCACCGAATGTATTCTTGCTTGAAGAATCACCTGCCACCTGAGCATCAAGGCTGATAAGGTCGCGGGAAAGATTAATCATTTCTCTTACGTGAGCAGGTTCCATATTAAGCATGGCACCGATTTCCTTAATTTCATCTTCCTCTGAAAGCTTGCCTGAAGCCACAGACTTTCTTGCCTTTTCAATCTGAACAAGTTCATTTGCCCGGTTAAGCGGCAGACGAATTGCACGGCTCTTTTCACATACAGCCTTCAGAATTGACTGGCGGATCCACCATACCGCATAAGAAATGAAATGGTAGCCCTTGGATACATCAAAGCGGTCAATCGCTGTAAGAAGACCGATGTTTCCTTCGCTTATAAGATCACACAGATCGATTCCGTGGTTCTGATATTTTTTTGCAACATTTACAACGAAACGAAGATTTGCATTTACGATTTTATCTTTTGCAGCTTTATCACCGGCAGCTGCCTTAATAGCAAGTTCAGTTTCTTCTTCATGGCTCAAAAGCGGAATCCTATTAATTTCCTTCAGGTACAAGTTCAAAACGCTTTCATCATTAGTCATAACAATAATCTCCTTCCAAAGAAAAAATTGACTTTTTTTACACTAAAATATATAGCAAACACCGTGCCAACCTTTCATATTTTTTATGCAAAAGACAAAAAATCAATTTTTATGAATTCTATTGAAAAACAGCTTTTAATTCATTGCATATAAAGAAATTAAAATTCTTAAAAAATATAATCAATTTTCATTTATTCCAGACTTTTCCTGAACCATGAAGTACTTCATTTCTATGAACCTGAACCAGATAAAATAAATTTCTGCCAGAATTACGTTAAATCAGGAATTCCCTTTTCATTACCTTATTTCTCTTTCATTTGCAGATGTAAAATTAATAGAAAATTACCATTTTTTCGATTTTTTTCAGGAAATTCAGAATCAGAAAAGGCGGAACACACAAAAAAATATGACGTTTACACAAAAAAAGGACCAAAAATAAAAAGCTTCAGAAACTGATGGGACATTTTGATACAATTAGATATGATTTTTATGCTGATGCGTCATTTTGATACAAAAAATGCACCCTCATGTAGAAGGTGCACCAATATTACTCAAATACGTATTTCCGGCAAAGAAAATTATTCAACTACAGCAATGATGTCTGCGTTCTTGAGGATAAGGAAATCTTCACCATCAATTACAACGGTTGTCCCAGCATACTTGTCATACAGAATCTTGTCGCCTACTTTAACAGTAATTTTTTCTTTTTCTGTTCCAGGTCCTACAGCTTCTACAACTGCTGTCTGAGTCTTTTCCTGTGCTGTTTCAGGAATAAAAAGTCCGCCTGCTGTCTTTGTTTCTGCTTTTGCCTGCTTAACAAGAACACGGTCTGCTAAAGGTCTAACTTTCATATCTTCCTCCAAATGGAATCAATCTAAATAATTGTATTTTAAATCTAATAAAAAAAAAGCAAAAGGTCAACTTTTATTTTAGTTTTTATTGAGGGCATCACTGAAAATTATTTTCAGTGATGCCTTTCTGTTTTGATTCTTGAAACTGAAAGGCTTGAAGCATAGTGCTTAAAAAGTTAACTCCAAAAAACTGCAATTTCCGGAGGTTCCCCCGAACAGTTTTTTGATATGTTATTATTGATTTTTTTTTTACTCCGCACACCACCGGCAGTCATTTCCGGAACTAATCATTCCGGGCATCCTGCACAAGCTGCAGCATAAGGAGAGCCTTGTTATGAGCAGGATGAAGCTTCACAGAATACTGCAGAGATCTCTGGGAACTATGATAGTCACCGGCATAATAATACTCCTTGCCGATTCTATAAAGAATTTCACTTTTAAGACGGGTATCCTGCGTTTTTGCGGAAGCCTTGTTCAGGCAATCCAGAGCCATATTTCTCTGGCCTGTTCCTGAATAGATATTCGCAAGATTAACATAAGCATTCACGACAGCGTCACTCCGGTTGCCACGCCTGCTGCTGTTATTCCTCCTGCCGTAGTGCCGGATTATATGCTCATAAATCTTACGTGCTTCAGCAATATGATTTTCATCTACGGCAAACCAGGCTGCTACTTCACATTCCCAGAGCTTAAGTTCATCAAGATGTTCTGAAGGCACAAAGACTTCATCAACATAACCATGGCTCACGCTTTCATACCTTGAAAACAAATCCATGGCCTCTTCCTTTCCGTCATTATTGATAAGAAGAACAAGAGCATAATTCATTACGTCATCAGGATAAAGTGATGAAGAAATTTCATTCTTTTCAAGAAGATCCCAGATTCTAGCAGTCTTTCTGGCAGACTCAAGTTCCTTGTTGCTTTCCTGGAAAAGCTGTTCGTTAAGAACAAGAAGCTTTGAACTCCGCTCAAGCTTCAATGCCTTATCTATGAGGTCACGTACGTATTCAACTTCTACAGCAGGTATCGAATCGTTTATAACCATCTGGCGCGTCCTGAAACCTGCGGAACGAACTTCCTGAGATATCCGGTCCTCTTCAGGGCGGTCATTTGAGTTAAGAGCATATTCTCCAAAAACCGCAAGACCAGGCGCATAAGCCGGAAAAAGCTTTACAAGTTCTGAAAGCTTATTATATTCCGCAAGCCTGTCATCCTTGTCACGCAAATACAGTGCCGTGTTCACATAAACAAGGGGCATCACTTCATAAACTTTCTGCTCATCGAAGGTCATGGACATCTTCTTTTCTTCGGATGAAGTCCAGGACCCCGGAAGACTGGAAAGTTCAGAAGGAAATTTCTCCTCTTCTTCAAGTGATATCTCCTGAAAAAAACTCATGTAAGGTTCCGCAAGAGACATAAGCTGCTGGCGTATTACATTTGAATTTTCTTTTTCATCCAGCAGGTAATAGAGGTCAGCTTCAAGGGCCTTACGCTCCATGAGGGAAGAAACAAGCACGGTCTCATCCTCATTCTTATAGGAAACAACAGACTCCAGGGCTTCCGCATATTTCCCTGCATCATACAGGACTGAACCCCAGAACAAAGAATCCGGAAAACTTGACGACTTTCCCGGATACAGTTCCGCAGCATCACTGTAGTTTCCGTGAAGCATATAAAGTGATGTGGCATTCCAGTTCCACTTCACGAGCCTGGAACCTTTGTATGCCTGCTGATAAACGGGAATGAAACGTCTGTCATAAAAAATTGAATTGTCTACGGATTCAGCCTTCTTATTTTTTTTTATCTTCTTTCCGCCCCCAAAAAGCGTATCAGCATCAACTTTATAGTACAGGGCTCGGCGCATCAAGGCTTCCGAATAAATCGAACCGTATTTTGAATCCTTTAAGGGCTGGCTGATTTTCCATGCCTCTTCCAGACGGTCATGACGTAATAAAAAATTTGCATAGACAGCACATATTTCCTGGCTGTCCTTTATCTTTTTTAAACTCTGCTTTAAAACTTTTTCAGCTAGAACATCTTCTCCAAGCTTCCGGTACCGCTTGAAAACTCCAAGACGCTCATAAGTTGTATGTGACTGAGCGAAAGCTTTCTTCAGCATGGCAAGAGCAGACTTTGTATCACCGTTCTGCACAAAATCATCGGAAGCGTCAAGCAGTGATGTAACAGACGCTCCCTCATTATGAATTCCGCAGGCAGTAAAACACGGTACAAAAAAAATCACCGAAAACATAAGAAAAACCAATAACTTATTTGCGTACCCGTATTTTGCTGCCTTCACTCTCACTTCTGTATCTCTTTGCTAATTGTATCAAGAATTGCATTGATGAACTTAAATGAATCATCAGAACCGAAGTCCCTTGAAAGATTAATCGCCTCATCAATGATAATTGTCGGATGAATGTCCTTCTGGAATAAGAGCGAATAAACACTGATGCGAAGTATTGCAAGAGTAACCCTGTTAATTCGTCCCATCTCCCATTTTCCGCTTAGATGAGACTTAATCATTTCATCAACTTCACCAATATGGTCGAGACATCCGCTGATAAGAACCTTCGCAAAAAGTTTGCTGTCCTCTGCAACGACATGCTTTTTACGGCTTTTCTCCTCATCCTCACTAGGCTGAACCAGCTGGAGCTCTTCGCTCAAGGATACCGGATTTTCTGTCCATTCAAATTTAAGAAGATCTTCCAGACCAATTCCACCGACATCGTATGAATACAATGCCTGGAATGCCAAAATACGTCCCTCTTTTCTTGACACGTGCACTTCCTCTACATAATAAAAATAATGGGACACCCCAAAAAAACAGCTGACTGATTTCCAGGACCTGTCCCGCAGATTCCGGACCGCCAGTAATAAACAGCCCAGAACTCAACGATTTATGGACCTCCAAAGAACATAAGCTTTCAGGGGTCCATAATATTTAAACACTTCAACCCCAGTGTTTCCACCGGGGCCGGAATAAACTTTTTACTAAACTACACCTACTTAAGCAATGCCTTGAGAGCATCCCCCTGTTTCTTACGTTCAACATTTGCAGGAGTATCAAGGTCACTTGCCAGCTTAAGAACCTGAGTATTCAGATATTCACTCTGCTTCTGTGCTGTAAGGTTGCCCTTAATGTAATCATAAACTGTAACAGTCTGTTCCGGATGAACAACATCACTCAGGCTGAGACTTTTTCCGTCCACCTTCCTGATGACTGCATAGAACTGATAGTCCGCTGCGGTTTCTGTTATTTCACTTACATAGCCTGCATTGTTCTTGAAAAGCTCAAGAATCTTATCCGAAGACCATCCAAGCATCTGTGCATAGGTTGCGGACTGCTGAACCCAAGTGTTTCCTGCCTGATATTTCTTTCCGTTGTCCGCAGAAGTCTTTATCTTTTCTTCGTTTGCAGAATTTGCCTTGTACTGGTTACGCAGATCCGTTGCCGTAGACTTTGCGGAAACAGCATCATTTCCCTTAGGCACGATCACAAGGAAAAGCTTCATCATAGGATCCTGAACAAACTGACTCTTGTTAAGAGTGTAGAAGTTGCGGATTTCAGCATCAGTTGCTGCGATACCATTAAGTTCACTCTTGTACTTCGTCATGATATACTGCTGTGCTACAAGCTGAGTCTTAAGGTAAGCCTTATATTCACTAAGCGAGAGACCTGTGTTTTCAAAAATGTAATTTTCAAGGCTCTTTCCTGTAGACTTCTGGATGATATCAGAAAGCTGAGCTTCTGTTACCTGCTGTCCTATCTGCTGTGCAAAAACATTGAGGAATGCTGCGTCAACCTGTGAGTCAGCTACAGTAAGTCCGTCTTTTGCTGCTGCCTGGACAATAAGTTTTTCCTGAATCATTGCATCAAAAATCTGAAGCTTCTGGTCCTCTGAAAGTTCAAGCCCATACTGCTTCTTAGAAAAACTGATCCTTGATTTCAGCTGCTTAAGTGTAATTGTTTCCGACTTGTTAAATTTTACAACGGCAATCGGTGTAAGATCCTGCGCAAACAAAGTTGCTGCAGTCAATAAAACTAATGCAATTCCAATTCCCAAGCGTTTCATAAAATATCCTCTATAAAATTGATTCGAAGCAGAATCAAAATTACTGCTCTCTTTTTGTTATTGATAACAATTCCTGAAAATGTTCGTTACATAACAGATCCAGGAATTCTTGATTTTTTACCTTAATTTGTCAAAAACAAGACACACTGTTCTGCAAGACAGATACCGTCTCAGCTTTCCAGCGGAAGTCCGCCTTCAATTGTCGCACGGATACGGCGAACACCAGCTGAAGAGGACTGTTCCTTTGCAATCCTGAATGTTCCGATCTGTGCTGTATGCTGAACATGAGGTCCTCCGCAAACTTCCTTGCTGAACCATTCATCCTTTGTACCAATCGTGTAAACCTTCACACTTTCACCGTACTTTGAAGAGAACAATGCGCGGGCACCTTCTTCCTTTGCCTGTTCAAGGCTCATGATTTCCATTGTAACAGGAAGGTCCTTCCGGATCTGCTCGTTGACAATCTTTTCAACTTCAGCAATCTCTTCCTTAGTCATAGGACGTTCAAAAGTAAAGTCAAATCTCATGCGCTCGTTATTGATGTTGGAACCCTTCTGGGCAACCTGTTCACCGAGAACATTGACGAGAGCCTGCTGAAGGAGATGTGTCGCTGTATGATATTTTGTTGTAATTTCACTCTGCTCCGCAAGACCGCCCTTTGCTTTACCTGCATCAAGAGACTTTGAAGCTTCCTGGTGCTTGCGTTCAGCTTCCTTGAAACCTTCAACATCTACAGTGAAGCCGTTTTCCGAAGCAAGCTCCTGTGTAAGTTCAAGAGGGAATCCGTAGGTATCATAAAGCTTGAATGCCGTCTTTCCGGAAATTTCCTTCTTAGGATTCTTCATGAGGTTAGGAAGCATCTTCTGGAATTCCTTTTCACCGTTCCTGAGTGCGTCACGGAACTTGGATTCTTCCTGCGTAAGTTCGGACTTAACCTTCTGTGCATTTGATTCAAGTTCCGAATATGCGCAACTGAAGTTTCCGATCACAACATCCGCAAGGTCTGCAAGGAATGCCCTGTCAATGCCAAGCTTCATTGCTTCACGGACTGCACGGCGGATAAGGCGGCGGAGAACGTATCCTGCACCAACATTGGACGGGCTTACACCCTTCTGGTCACCAAGAATGAACACTGATGAGCGGCTGTGGTCAGCAATGATGCGAACCGAGCGGTCCTTCTTTTCATCTGTGCCGTATGAATATCCAGAAAGTTCCTCTATTTTCTTGATGATCGGCTGGAAAACCTCTGTAAGGTAAACACTTGTCTTTCCCTGGAGAATACAGTTTGTTCGTTCAAGCCCCATACCGGTATCAACATTCTTCTTCGGAAGCGGTACAAGAGTCTTCTCATCTTTGCGTTCAAACTGCATGAAAACGTTGTTCCAGATTTCCATCCAGTTAGAGCTGTCAGTTCCCTTATTTGAACCTGCAGGAGGGAGACCTTCGCCCACCCAGTAGAAAATTTCTGTATCAGGACCGCAGGGACCTGTAGGACCTGCTGCCCACCAGTTGTCGCTTGCAGGAAGATATGCAATCCTGTCTTCAGGCATGCCGTTTTCTTTCCAGTAAGAAGCGGCCTCCTCATCACGGGGAGCATTTTCATCGCCCGCGAAGACAGTTACGCTGATTTTCCTTGGGTCAAGAGCAAGCCAGTCCTTTGAAGTAAGGAATTCATAGGAGAAGGCAATGGATTCCTTCTTGAAATAATCACCGAGGGACCAGTTTCCGAGCATTTCAAAGCAGGTAAGGTGGCTCGGGTCCCCGACTTCATCAATATCACCGGTGCGCACACATTTCTGGTAGTCCGTAAGACGAGATCCTGAAGGATGCTTTTCGCCAAGAAGATAGGGAACCAGCGGATGCATGCCGGCAGTTGTAAACAAAACAGACGGGTCGTTTTCCGGAATCAGGGACTGACCGGAAATTTCAGCGTGACCCTTTGATTTAAAAAATTCAATGTATTTTGAGCGTAATTCATTAACAGTCATAGCAATTTATAGTAAATTATTATGTTGATTTAGTCAATTTAAGTTTTCCCAAAATGACATAAATTCAATTGAGTTTTGATTCTTATTTTGCTATAGTTGAAAACAAGGTACAAAAAATCAATGCTACCGAAAGGAGGAGACGAAATGGAATATTTGAGGGCAGCTCTTTTTATGGCTGGATTCTTTGCAATAACTGTTGCTGCCGTAATGCTTCTGAGATGCAGAACAAAAAAAATTATGGAAAAAACTTACAAAGAATTTGCTGAAAAAGATAATTCATACACACTTTTCATCAAAGGCTATGACGGAGGTCCCGGTGTAAACAGGCTGACTATTTTTTCACAGAAAATGTTCGCTGATTTTTCTGACGCGGACCTTGGGGTCCGGAATTTTACAGTAGAAGTGGAATCCGAAGGCAAAAAGGGAAGCAGAAAAGTATTGGACGCCTACTGGAGCGACACAGACGGCAACGAACTTTTGCCGCAGGAGAATAATGAGATAGAAAAAACTCATATTGCTCTTGAGCTTGAAACAAAACCGGGCGACGACTTTGCTTATCCAATAAAATTCAGTCTAAGGGAAGGCAACAAGTGGAAGACGGACCTTGAATACAGAATCAGCCATCCAAAATTTTCTGAAAGCATAAGAGCATGCAGCGACTGGTATGCTCCCGAAGCAGAAAAGTTCCGTCCAGTAAAGACTCACAGCCAGCTTGGAGCATGCTATTTTGAACCGGAAAACTCAGAAAAACGGAAGAAATATCCTCTTGTTGTATGGCTTCACGGTGCAGGAGAAGGCGGAACGGACAAGAACATCCTGCTTCTCGGAAACAAGGTAGTGAACCTTGCAAGTGATGAGATACAGGAAAAGTTTGGCGGAGCTTATATTCTTTGCCCGCAGGCTCCTACTTTCTGGATGAACGGAAGCGGCACTCCTTACGACATCTGCCAGGATTCAATGAAAAACAAGAAATCAATGTATACGGAGGACTGCAAAAAGATAATCGACGACTTCATTAAGTCGCACCCGGTGGACAGGAACCGCATTTACATCGGCGGATGCTCAAACGGCGGTTACATGACAATAAACCTTATGCTCAGCTACCCTGACTTCTTTGCAGCAGCATACCCTGTCTGTGAAGCCTATGAAAGCCGCTGGATAGATGATGAACAGCTTAAGTCTTTGACGTCCACGCCAATCTGGTTTACAGTTGCAAAGAATGACCGGACGGTTGACCCTGAAAAGGCTACGCTTCCATTGTACCGGCGCATCATGGAGGCCGGAAATCCTGATGTTCATTTAAGTCTCTTCGATGACGTGCACGATGAAAGCGGAAACCAGTACAACGGGCACTTCTCATGGATTTATGTTCTTAACGACCAGTGCAGGGATAAAGAATCAGGCCAAACAATATTTGAATGGATGTCCGGGAAATCAAAATAAATATTTCCTGTATCATATAAGAGGATTTATGGGGACTGTAATTTCTAGCGGTTCCATAAACAGGGACAGCAAAAAAATCATAGAGGAGCCTCAGGAGGCAACAAATCCCGGGGTCACGGAAAAAAGGAAAAAATAAAAATGGAAAGAACATTAAGACAATGGCACAGCGAAGACGGAATCACTTTTCACGACCAGAAGAACGTTTACTTCAGCCAGTGCTCAAGAAACAGAACCTTAAGCCTCAGCGAACTTCTGCGACTGACTTCGGACATTGCAGTTGAAGACTACCGCCAGCAAGGATTTTCAAGGGAACATCTTCTTGAAAACCATTACGCGATTCTTGTTTCAAGAGTATCCTTCAGAATACATTCAATGCCAAGGGAAAACCAGCACATCACCGTAAGCACATGGGAAGAAAAGCGCGAACCTCTGCAGCTTAAAAGGGCCTATGAAATTACTGATGAAGAAGGCAGAACTCTTGTAAGCGGACTGAGCTGCTGGCTTGTAGTTGATCCAGTTGCAAGAAAACTTATGCCTACAAAAAACTTCACGCTTAAGGAAGATACAGGCATTGTCAGGGAACATGACTGCATGGCTCCCGGAAAGATTACAATTCCGTCTGAAGCTGATCTTCTTGGAAAGTACGTCATCAGGTTTTCTGACCTTGACTCCAACGGCCATACGAACAATGCTCGCTACGGCGGACTTGTAATGGATTATCTGCCGGCAGAATTCCAGGACAGAACCTTGAAGGACATACGCATAAACTACTCAAAGGAAGCCATGTCCGGCGATGAGCTTGAACTTTACGGAGCTTTTACGCCACAGGAAAACAAGTACACAGCCTGGGGAAGGACCGGCGAAGGTAATTCCTTTGAATGCGAACTTTATTTCTAGTTTACCCCACCCAAAAAAACTCCCGGGACTTCAGAACAATATACAAAACCGGGAGTCCATCCATAAGTCCTGAAAATTCCTGCACTTCCTGAACTCTTATAAAGTAAAAAAAAATTAATAATTTAATAATAATACAAAAATAATAAAAAAAAATTATTGAATGCAGTTTTTTTTTTAATTCCTTGTTACACTAGAACTAGAAGATTTTAAAAGAACATGAAATTTAATCTGAATCAATTCAATGAATTTGTCAAATCTATGGAGGAAAAATGAGCGATTTGAATAATACTTGCAACAAAAAAGGAAGAATACTGCCTTTGAATATAGTAATATATATGATGCTGCTGTACTATCTTCCATCACTCGGAGTTATTCCCATAGGATATTTCCAGAAATGTTTCACCCGTGAAGAAATATTAGCCATTATTGCCTGTCCTAACCTTCATTTAATATTGTTTACGGAAGTTCTATATTCAATCATGCAGTATGTGGGAATGGAAGTCTGGATGCATAAATTTGACGGGACGCAGGAAATGCAGGACAAGATTTCAAAGATAGTCAAAATCATTGAACTTGTTTCAATCGGAATGCCTATATTCGTTGCGATGATTGAACCACCTGTAATAGGCTTATACTTTTACAAGCGGATGGCTGCTATTCCGTCCGCATCAAGAATCACGGAGCGACAGTTCCTCATATACATGATGCTTACAATAATAGGTATATTCGGAAGCTTCGGACTCTTGTTCTATACACGTTTCTGTCAGATTCTTGAACGCACAGTCTCAAAACATATTCCCTACTCCAACAAAAACGCAACTCTTTCAATAAGACAGAGAATTGTTTACTCAACAGCAGTTATCCTTATAGGACTCGGAGCATGGATATGCGGAATAGACTCAATTCCCGGCAATTACACAAGCGGAAATCCTGTTCATAATCTTTCAATAAAAATCGGAACCATGCTTGTAATTTATATCGCATGCGGTATCACAGACATGTTCCTCATTACAAATGACATCACCCGTGTCCTGAATGAGATTCTCTTTGTCACAGGAAAAATTGCGAGAGGTGACTTCACGGCATGGCCTGTCAAAATTACAATCCGCTGTGACCTTGCCAAACTTGCTAACCAGGTAAACACAATGAAATCCGAAGTTACAAAGATTCTCAAGGACACCCAGACTTCCGCATTAAGTTCCACAAAGGCGTCAGGGGATCTCAAGAAAGGCTTCCAGAGCACTCTCAAGGATAACAAGCAGATAACTGATGAAATTGAATCAATAACCCAGGACATGGAAACCCAGAGTGCCGGTGTAGAAGAGGCAAATGCAAGCGTAAACCAGATTATGTCACGCATTGAACAGCTTACCAACCATATCAACATACAGACGGAAAGCGTAACGGAATCAAGTGCGGCTGTTGAAGAGATGGTTGCAAACATCATAGGTGTCACGAACATTCTTGAAAAGAACACGCACACCGTTAATTCCTTGAGCCAGGCATCCGATGAAGGAAGGCGAAGCATCCAGAGTGCTGTACAGTATTCCCAGGCCATTCTTGCAGAATCAGAAGGTCTCATGGAAGCTTCAAACATCATCCAGAACATAGCTGAACAGACAAACCTTCTTGCCATGAACGCAGCAATTGAATCCGCTCATGCAGGAGAAGCAGGCAAAGGATTTGCAGTTGTTGCTGACGAGATTCGAAAACTTGCTGAGCAGTCAAACAATCAGGGAAAGGAAATCAATGACCGACTGAAGGCTCTCTCCGAATCAATTTCCCTTGTATCCGATTCAAGCAAGGAAGTTGAACAGAAGTTCGACGTAATCTACGACCTTACAAAAACTGTACGAAACCAGGAAGATGTCATCATGAATGCAATGAACGAGCAGGCTTCCGGTAACCAGAGAGTTCTTGATGCCATGAAACGAATCAGCGATGCAACAGTAGATGTTAAGACAGGTTCAGAAGAAATGCTTTCAGGCGGAAAAGAAATTGTCAAGGAAATGGACATCCTCAGCTCCATCACAGAGGGAATCAATGAAAGAATCAAGACAATCAACCATAATGTGCGCGACGTGGAAAAGGCTCTCTCCCATGTAGCAAAATCTTCTGAAAAGAGCCAGGAAAACATTGAGCACCTTAAGGATGAACTGGGAAAATTTGTCTTCGAAGACAAAAAATATCTGAAAGTTTAATTTCCTCAGAAAATAAAAACAGAAAGTCATTGCAGCTGAGCAAGTGTTGCAATGACTTTTTTTTTCTGATTTTTTTTACATTTGAATATATGTTTTTTCTGCGTTAGAATTCTTATCGAGGGATGCCCTATGTTCATTAAAAACAGGAGGCCTGCTTCCCTGTATACACTCTAATTTCCAGCACCGGGAGAATTTATGGGCAATCCGAAACTCATTGAAAAAATTAAGAAACTAAAAATACCTTACAGATGTCAGATCTACATGATACTTATATACATTATGCCTTCACTTCTGTTTATTCCGATGGCAGCCATTGAAGGCAGCCTTACAATTTCAGATGCAGGATATATAATGAAAAATCCTGTAGTATGGGTAATTTTTGCCGTTGAAGTTTTCTTTTCACTGTTCACGTTCAACATATTTTCAACGCTCCTGAAGAAATATGACGGAACAACGGAAAGCCAGAACAAAATTTCCAGATTACTCCTTCACGCTGAAATTCTGTCCATCGTTTTACCGATAACAATTTTCATTGTTGAACCTGTCATCGTCGGAGTAAGTTTTTCAAAAAATCCTTCCGTTCCAGAAAAGATGTTCTCCACAAAATTCATACTGTACCTTATATTCATGAACCTCGGAATAGCAAGCACATTCTGTCTGATGGTCTACATTCTTCTGATGAAAAAAATAGAGGAATTCATTTCATCCTTCATTCCTTACAGCGACAACAACAAAACAATGTCACTTACGAGCAGGGTCTGCCTTTCATCTTTCTTCACCACGTTCGGAATGTTCTGCCTCATCATTGCCGTACTAATCACTCCGGAGAATTACAGTACACAGAATCCATTCCAGACTATAGTTGCAAAGACTATGGCCGTTACAATTCCTACTACACTAATCGGAATTGTAAACGTCAGCATAGTTATGTCGGACATAAGGATCTGCATCAGAAGAATAGGAAATCTTACACGTTCGCTTGCAGACTGTAACTATACAAGCAAAAACATTCCTATAACAATACGATGCGACCTTGCAAGCCTAACGAATGATGTCAACACTCTTAAAGACACTACATCAAAAATTCTTCAGGAATTCCAGGCCACAGCATACGTTTCCACAAGCAGCGCAAAGCATTTAAAGAAAAGCCTAGAAGCTACCCTAAAGGATAATGAAAAAATAACGCAGGGCATAAACTCTGTAACAGAAAGCATGGTCACACAGAGTTCCGGTGTAAAGGAAGCAAATGAAAGTGCAAACAAAATTATGGACCGAATAAAGATCCTCAACGAGAGCGTCCAGACACAGACCCGCAGTGTTATTGAAACAGGCAGCGCCATAGAGGAAATGGTTGCAAACATCAGAAGCGTAACCAGCATTCTTGAAAAAAATTCCTTTACGGTTAATTCTCTCGGACAGGCTTCCGATGAAGGACGCAAAAGTATTCAGGATGCAGTACGATATTCACAGGCAATTCTTGCGGAGTCTGAAGGTCTTATGGAAGCAAGCTCAATTATACAGACCATTGCGGAACAGACAAACCTTCTTGCAATGAATGCAGCAATTGAATCAGCCCATGCAGGGGAAGCAGGAAAAGGTTTTGCAGTAGTTGCTGACGAAATCCGCAAACTTGCAGAGCAGTCAAACAATCAGGGAAAAGAAATTAATGACCGGATCAAAACACTTTCAGAATCAATCACTCTTGTTTCTAGTTCCAGCAGGGATGTTGAAAAAAAATTTGATGTAATATACGACCTTGCATCGACTGTACGTGAACAGGAAACTGTTATCATGAACGCAATGAACGAACAGACCACCGGAAGCCAGCAGGTACTTGATGCCGTAAAACTTATCAGCAATACAACGGAAGACGTAAAAACAGGTTCTGCAGAAATGCTTTCAGGCGGCGAAGAAATTGTCAGCAAAATGAGTGTGCTGAATGAAATTACTTCAAACATAAACGAGCAGATGACCACTATGAACGTGAACCTAAAAAATGTTGAGCAATCCCTTTCATACGTTTCAATCTCTTCGGAAGAAAGCCAGCTGAATATTGAGACACTGCAGAATGAACTAGGAAAATTCCGGTTTGAATAAAAATGAGCAGAAAATGAATATTCAAGATTATCTCAAAAATTGCAATTTTTTGGGACGACCTTGAAGACACGATGTTTTTAAACCTGTAATTCCAAGGACCAAAAACATGCTGTCATCTCCGGAAAGTATTTTTTAGCTGCACCCTTGTTCTGTATATTTTTAATTGCATATTAACCTTACGTAGTATATAATATGATGTTGCGTCTGTAATTTTTTTAAGACATTCATACGCATTATATTTTACGAGAGGATTTTTATGGTAAAATTTAACCTGAAAGATTTTTTTAAGAACTTTATAGTTGACCAGTTCTGGAAGCGATTTATTATTATGCTTCTGGGAATTATTCTCATGGGATTCTTCCTTTCATTTCTCAGAAGCGTCGGCTGGGGTACGGATCCTTATACGTTCCAGAATGACAACATACGCAAAAGTCTTGGAATAACACTGGGAACATGGCAGCTTGTATTCAATGCGATGCTCTTCATTTTTGTTCTGATTTTTAATTTCCGCTTAATAGGATTCGGTACAATCGCCAACTGGATTCTCATTGGATTTACTGCTGACTTCTTTAACGGTCTCTGGGACAAATGCATTCCCGAAGCAGTTTTTACGGACCCGGTGAACATGGGACTAAAAATTCTTATATTCGCAGCAGGAATCATTGGTTTCGTAATCAGTGCAGCCTTCTACATGAACGCAGACATGGGGCTTTCACCTTATGATGCATGTGCAAAAATTATCTGCAACAGACTCAATAAAATACCTTTCTTCATTTCCCGCATCTGCTATGACCTTTTTGCAATTGTAATCGGTCTCGCTGTAATTTTCATTTCAAAAAGAAATGTAGACATTACACTGCTCGGGTCAATAATAATCGGATTCGCGCTGGGACCTGCAATCCAGATTGTAGGTAACTTCATGAACAAAATTATTTTCAGGACAACAAAATAGTTTCAGGGATTACAACACGCATGCATCTGCGGAAAGCAATTTTTGTAGATGCATGCAAATAACAAACTTAGTGAACAACATAGGAACACGATTCCAGGTTATCAATAATCCGCTTGCCACTGCAACCGGAAAATCAATTCAACAAGACTTGGAAAATTAAATTCTAAGTAGCCGCATACCGGCAACTTAAGATTTACAGGAACATCTGAAATAATTCAGGAAGGCTCAAAAAAAGTTTTTCAGAGATGCCCTTCATCAGATTTTGGTTGTTCCAAATATTCAGAAAAACTTAGGAGAGTTTATGAAGTACTTAAAAAAACTCAGACTTGCGGTGCATCTGGTTACCGCATTCGCATCACTTTTTCTACCTTCCTGCGCATTTTTTGCTAATGCATCAGGAACTCCGGATTACATTCCTTCATTCAAGTCCGCAATCAACAATGGTGTCTATGCAGAATTCACACAAAAAGGTGACCACAATCAATGGGGTGCCATCTACACTATCACAATACACAACGACAGTGACTCAGCAATTACAAGCTGGAAAGTTACTGTCCCAGCATTAAATGGAAAAACCACAAACGGGTCTGACAATGCATGGGCGGACCTTGAACTTAAAAACAACGGAACTGAATTAATCTACAGCAAGAACTTCAGCATCAAGGCCCATTATGCACAAGAATTCACAGGAACATGGATAAGCACAAGTGTTCTGGACATCTCCAAAGTTACCATTGAATACAATGTAAACGGCCAGTCATCAGGTGGCACTGATAATGGAGCCAAGGATTCTGCCGGAACAGATAAACCGAATTCAGGAACAGGCGATTACATATCACAGAATCCACCGGATGATGCACACGATGACAAATCTTCTTCTGACGGAACTGAAGAACCATTGGTTTATGCGGAATTCAGGATGACAGGAGACACAAACACTTACGGAGCTGTTTACACACTTTACATCCACAACAGCAGTGACTATCCTGTTACAGACTGGCAGGTTTCTCTTACGGCCTTACCCGGAAAATCATTGAAATCAAGCGACAATGCCTGGAACGACCTGAGCATGGAACAGAATGGAAGTAAATTCATCTTCTCAAGCAAGGGTACAAACACTACTGTGAATGCGAATTCCGTATCCAGCCTTGACGGTGCATGGATAAGTGCAGATACGGCAGATTTTTCCAAGGTTATCATAACATGCACTCTTAACGGAAGACCATATTCTTCAACAACATCAAGCCCTGTTTCCGGAGGAAATTCATCAGCAGATAATTCAGGCAGCTCTGATTGTGACGGAGAACTTCCTGACATTACAGGCAACGCACCGGCAATACCAGATTCAAAAACACCTGTAGCACTTCACGGAAAACTTTCAGTAAACGGCACCAGCCTTGTAGACAAAAACGGTATGAAGTTTGCACTCCACGGAGTAAGTTCTCACGGAATTGCATGGTTTCCGGAATACATGAACAAGGAATGCTTCAAGAACATGAGAGATGAATGGGGTGTAAATTCTGTTCGCATTGCAATGTATACGGAAGAATATAACGGATACTGCTCAGGCGGAAACAGGGACAGCCTTAAGAAACTTGTCAAAGACAGTGTTAAATATGCAACAGAACTTGGAATGTACGTGATAATTGACTGGCATATTCTCAGTGACGGCTCCCCTGAGACACATCAGTCAGATGCAATAGAATTCTTCAACGAAATGTCCGGTACATTCTCTAAATATGACAACGTAATCTACGAATTATGCAATGAACCAAACGGCGGCACAAAATGGGAAACCATCAAGGCTTATGCAGAGAAGGTCATTCCTGTGATAAAGAAAAACAACAGCGATGCGATAATTATTGTAGGAACACCTAGCTGGTCACAGGACGTTGACGTTGCTTCAAGTAAACCTATAACAGGTTACACAAACATAATGTATTCCATTCATTTCTACTCAGGCACTCACAGGGACAGCTTCAGAGATAAAGTCAGAACAGCACTCAGAAACGGTGCCCCAATTTTTTGCACAGAATACGGTATCAGTGCTGCAGACGGAAACGGTGGTATCTATACGGACGAGGCAAACAAATGGCTTGACTTCTTTGACGAAAACAACATTTCATATTTCTGCTGGTCACTGAGCAACAAAAATGAATCTTCTGCACTTATCAGAACATCAAGCAGCAAGTACAGCGGATTTACGAACGACGACCTTAGTGCTGCTGGAAAATGGCTGGTAACTCAGTACAATAAACGAAAAAAATAGAACAGTTAACCTCCAGAAATTACATTCTTAAAGTCAACTTTGAAAACGAGATGTTTTTTTTTGCCTCGTAATTTCAAGAATTAAAAACTCGCGGTCATCCCTAAAAAATATTTTTCAGAGATGACCAATAAATATTCCATAAAAAAATAATAAATGATAAAATCTCTCCCATTATGAAATACATTAACCAGTTTCTGATTGTTATCTGTGTAACATTTCTGGGAGAGGTTTTAAATTATTTTATACCGCTTCCTGTTCCTGCCGGCATCTACGGACTTGTAATCATGTTTCTTCTTCTTGAGTTCAGGATCGTTAAGCTTGAGCAGGTCAAAGATGTAGCTTCCTTCTTTCTGGGAATAATGCCTCTTCTTTTTGTTCCTTCCAGCGTAAGCTTTATGAACGCCTTCCCTGTCCTGAAAAAATATGGCATACAGTTTATTATCATTGCATTCGTAACAACATTCCTCGTTATGAGCGGCACAGGTCATGCAGTTCAGCTGATCATTAAAATAAGAAACAAAAAATCACGGGACAATGAAAATGGAAAATAACATTCTAAACAGTTTCCTAAATTCAAGCACATACTGGGGAGCCTTTCTGACTCTCATGACCTATGAATTCGGAGCATGGCTTCATAAAAAAACAAAGATCTTTCTGTTCAGTCCTCTGATTGTTTCAGTAACAATCTGCATCCTGTTTCTTGCTGCCACAAAAATTCCTTATGAGGAATATGAAAAGTCCTCAAAGATAATCACTTACATGCTTACACCTGCAACCGTTTGCCTGGCAATTCCTCTTTACCAGCAGTTCCAGAAGTTAAAGGAAAACGCATTTGCTGTTCTGGCAGGAATTGTATTCGGTGTTCTTATAAATCTTTTTTCAGTCTGGATTCTGTGCATGCTCTTTAAAATCGGTCACACAGAATATGTATCGCTTCTGCCGAAATCAATCACAACCGCAATAAGTTTTGCTCTTACCCAACAGTACGGCGGCCATATTTCAATTACAGCGATGATGGTAATCATAGCAGGAAACATAGGCAATCTTTTTGCGGAGCAGATCTGCAGGTTATGCAGAATTACAGAACCTGTTGCAAAGGGTGTTGCCATTGGAACTGCCAGTCATGCGCTTGGAACTTCAAAGGCCATTGAAATCGGAGAAGTTGAAGGTGCAATGAGCGGCCTCAGCATTGCAGTTACAGGACTGATTACTGTTTTACTGATGCCTCTGTTTGCAAACTTAATTTAATTGTCCAACTTTTATCAGGGCAGAATATTTTTGGCAGGAGATTTTTATGAAAATTTTATTGGCAGCCGTTAATTCAAGATTCAACCATACCAACATTGCGGTAAGGTCTCTTTGTCTTTACGCCAGAAAGTTTTTCCCGGATACAGCTGATGACATTACATTTGACGAATGGACAATCAACATGAATTCGGGTGAAATTTTACGCGGAATAGAAAAACACAAGCCCAATGTAATTTTGCTTTCCACATATATATGGAATGCTGAAATCATACAGAAAATTATTCCTGACATAAAAAAAATTATTCCTGATTCAATTGTAGCTTGCGGAGGTCCTGAAGCAGGTTTCTGCGGAGAAATTTATCTGAACAGGTTTCCTGAACTTGACTTCATAATGAAGGGTGAAGGTGAAGAAACTTTCAGGGAGCTCTGCAGCATTTTGTTCAGCAAAAATTTTTGTGCAGACAATTTTTTTAGTTCCATTAAAAATATTAAGGGCATATACTGCAGGGACCGGAAAAAAGAAATCATTTTTACAGGAGAACGGGAACTTATCTGCAACATAGACGAACTTCCTTTCCCCTATGAAAGAATTACGGAGCCTGATACAAGAATATATTACTATGAATCTTCCCGCGGATGTCCATTTAACTGTGCATACTGCATGAGCTCACTTGATAAGCGCGTACGCTTTATGTCAACCGAAAAAGTATGCAGGGACCTGAAGACCTTCATGGATGCGGATGTTGCTCTCGTAAAGTTTGTTGACAGAACATACAACTTGAACGAGGAACGCTACATAAATATATGGAAATATATTGTTGAACATCACAACAACAAAACCATGTTCCACTTTGAAATTGAAGCTGAATATTTAAGTGAAAAGGCCCTTAATTTTTTGCAGACAGTCCCGAAAGGTGTAATGCAATTTGAAATCGGTGTGCAGTCTTCAAATCCTGAAACTTTACAGGAAGTAGGACGCTCACCAGAAACACTTAAGCTTGCACAAAACATAAGACGAATTCCAGAAACAATACACACTCACCTTGACTTGATTGCAGGTCTTCCATTTGAAAACCTTGAAATCTTTGGAAAATCATTCAATTTTGTAATGAACCTTAAACCTGATGCACTGCAGCTTGGATTTCTGAAAGTTCTTCACGGAACGACAATGGAAACTTATGCGAAGAACAACAACTGGAAGTGGATGTCGAATCCGCCTTATGAAACTTTTTCAACTCCGTATCTTTCTTACAATGACATGATGTTTCTAAAGGACCTTGAAATTCTTCTGGATGCATTCTACAACTCAGGAATATTCGGTACAGCAATAAAATTCATTGAAAGGAAATCAGGCTGGTGGAATTTCTTTTACTCCGCAACAGAACTTGCACAAAAAACCGGAGCACTGGACTCTCCAAACAAAACTGAATACTGGATTACATGGCTGGCAGAAAATCATATGGAACTTCAGCTTTCCGACAGCAAAAATACTTTGCTCCAGCTTCTTAAGTTTGACTACCTGAGGCAAGGAAAAACCAGCCGATTTCCTGAATGGTTCAAGCATAATTACAGCAAGGCAAATCACCTTGAAGCAATGAACAAAAACGAAAACCGGTTTGACAGCAGAATAGAATTCTCCTTTTCAGACTATGATGAATTTTCTGTTAATCCTCTTGCAGAACTTCCGGAAAACACGTCAGGGAAATTCAGAATACTGTTTGTTTACAGAAGACATAATTCATTAATCACGGACACACAGATTCTTCTTGACTAGATTCCGGTTAAAAAGATTTCAAAAGTTCTTCAACTTCTTCTCTGGTTGCAAAATCTTCAGAAGCCGCACTTGCACTTCCTGCTGCAACTGCAAACCTGAAGGCTTCTTCATAGTTCCCGCTTTCCATGTAACTTAAAAGAAAACCTGCAATCATTGAATCCCCTGCCCCGACGGAATTAATCACCTTTATTTTTGGGGCAGCAGTTTCATAAATCTTTCCGTTTTCACAGACAAGCACCGCGCCTTCTCCGGCTAAGGAAACAAGAACATTTCTTGCGCCCATTTCCTGAAGTCTATTTGCATATGGAATTACATCCTGGCGGGAATTTAATTTCTCATCAAATATTTCACCCAGCTCAAAATTATTTGGCTTAACCAGAAAAGGTCTGAGGCTCAGGGAATTTACAAGAAGAGATCCGGTTGCATCAACAACAAAATTTATTTTCTTTTCCGAAAGGGATTCCATTATTTCAAGATAAAAATTTTTGTCAACAGAAGAAGGAACACTTCCTGCAAGAACAAGAAAATCATTTTCCTTTAACCCGGAAAGCTTTTCAAGAACCTCACTGATATTATCTTCTGAAATTTCAGGACCCCGTACATTAATTTCAGTTTCCTTTGCGGAACGAATTTTAACGTTGATTCTTGAATTCCCTTTTTCACAATGAACAAATCCGCATTCAACATTTTTCTGCAGAAGCTGATTTTCAATTTCCCTTCCCGTAAAACCGGATACAAACCCCAGTGCGACTGAATCAGATCCAAGGTTTTTAAGCACAAGAGAAACATTTATACCTTTCCCGCCGGCGACAGTTCGTTCACAAAAACTTCTGTTCACCTGTCCTTCACAAAATTTTTCAACATCAATTATATAATCCAGCGAAGGATTTGCAGTAAAAGTATAAATCATTTTTTCTCCTGACTTAAATAAGGGGAATCCCTAAAAACTGCAGTCCTTAGAAATTCCCATAAAATGATATGCAAAAATACGCATACCCGGATCAATGGAATTTAAATTCTGAACAAAAGGTCCTCGTAACTTGGAAACGGCTTGTATTCTTCACTGATAAGAGGTTCAATGCAGTCAGCAACAGCACGTGTTTCAGCCATGGAAGGAACAACGTTATCAACATAAGAGCGGGCGACAGACATTACATCACCTGCAGACTTTGCAAGCATATGCTTCTTTGAAAGGTCCTCCGCCTTTTCTGCAAGTTCATTTACAAGACCGTCAAGTTTTTTGAGAAGATCAATCTGTGCACTTGCAGCAGCTGAAGGCACAACAGTCTTCAGATTAATTACAGTCCTGCTTACGGAGTCCATATACTTGAACGCAGCAGGAAGAATATCTTTGCTTATCATCTCAAGCATTGTCTGGACTTCAATGTTAAGAATCTTTGAATACTTTTCAAGCTTAATGTCATAGCGGCTCTTCATTTCAGCTTCAGTGTAGACACCGAGTTCCGTATAGAGCTTAACATTTTTTTCATCCATATAGTGTGTCATTGCATCAGGCAGTGTCCTGAGATTCAAAAGCCCTCTCCTTTCTGCTTCAGCAACCCAGTTTGAATCATATCCGTTTCCGTTGAAGACAATTCTCCAGTGTGCAGTAATTTCACGTTTGATGAGAACAGCAAGTGCTGAATCAAAATCACTTGCCTTTTCAAGTTCATCAGCAAAAGCTTTCAGAGAGCTTGCAACAATTGTATTCAATACGGTATTAGGACCTGCAATGCTCATTGAAGAACCGCATGAACGGAATTCAAACTTGTTTCCTGTAAATGCGAAAGGACTTGTCCTGTTACGGTCCGTTGAATCTCTCGGAATCGGAGGAAGAACATCTGCACCTATTGTCATCTTAGTTGAACCGGTCTCTTCAAGAGGTGTTCCATCTTTTATTGATTCAAGTACTGCATAAAGTTCATCACCAAGATAAACAGACATGATTGCAGGAGGAGCTTCATGAGCTCCAAGACGGTGATCATTTCCTGCACTTGCAACGCTGATGCGGAGAAGATCCTGATGCTCATCAACTGCCTTGATTATTGCTGCAAGGAACAAGAGGAACTGTGCATTTTCAGCAGGAGTCTTACCCGGTTCCAGAAGATTTTCACCAAGATTTGTTGACATTGACCAGTTGTCATGTTTTCCGGAACCGTTGATTCCTGCGTAAGGTTTTTCGTGAAGAAGACAAACAAGTCCGTGACGGCGTGCAACTTTTTTCATGACTTCCATTGTAAGCTGATTCTGGTCTACACTTAAATTTGTTGTAGTAAAAAGAGGAGCCATTTCATGCTGGGCGGGAGCTGCTTCATTATGTTCTGTCTTGGAAAGAATGCCGTACTTCCACAAAGTTTCGTTAAGATCTTCCATGTACTTTACGATTCTTGGTTTGAGGGCAGCAAAATACTGGTCATCCATTTCCTGTCCCTTTGAAGGTTTTGAACCGAACAGAGTGCGTCCTGTCATGCGAAGATCCTTGCGCTCATCGTAAAGTTTTTCGTCTACAATAAAATATTCCTGTTCAGCTCCTACAGTTGTGTCCACGTGAGCGACATCATCTTTTCCGAAAAGTTTCAGAATGCGCAGTGCCTGAGAATTAATGGCTGCCATTGAACGCAGAAGTGGTGTCTTCTTGTCAAGGGCCTCGCCTGTGTAGGAACAGAAAGCTGTTGGAATACAGAGAGTATGTTCCTTTATGAAAGGATATGAAGTCGGATCCCATACAGTATAGCCGCGTGCCTCAAAAGTTGCACGTGTTCCTCCGGAAGGAAAAGAAGAAGCATCAGGCTCACCTTTTACAAGTTCCTTTCCGCTGAAGGACATAATAACGGACCCGTCCTCCTGAGGATTAATGAAACTGTCATGCTTCTCTGCAGTAATGCCTGTCAGAGGCTGGAACCAGTGTGCAAAGTGGGTTGCACCGTTTTCAATGGCCCATTCCTTCATGGCATGAGCAACAACGTTTGCAACATCAATCTTAAGAGGTTCTCCGTTATCAAGAGTTTTCTTAAGTGCCTTGAAAGTTTCCTTAGGCAGACGGTCCTTCATTACCTTCTGATTAAAAACCATACTGGCAAAAAGTTCTGGAACATTAGTCATTTCATAACCCCCGAATATTTAAAAATAAAAAAGACGATGTGACAACTTTCCTCAAATTTTCAGAGGAAATAAAAAGAAAATTGTCACATCGCCTTTGATGATGTTCCCATACTAGAACTTTCTAAAAAAATTGTCAAGTGAATCTTAAAGGATTTGAACTGTGAATTTATTTTTTAGGCACAGAGAAAACCAGCCTCCTCTGACGGCACAAACAAATGCCGCTGCAACTTTCATACTGCAGCGGCATTTGTTTCAGGGAACCTCCAGAAACTGTAGCTTCAAAAGATGCCCTTCACCTAAAAATTTTCACCGTCCTTTATTTCTGGAGCAACGGATCCTTAAGGTTTACCGACTTAACGTTTCCTGTTCCAACAATAATGAACCATCTTCCGCTCTGGTCAAGCCAGTATTTGTTGAAACATCTTACAACATCATCAGCTGTTGTGCTGTTTACAGCTTCAAGCTGTGCTGCATCGTGGTTGATGTCGTTGAACTGGAGAACGTTATAAACATATTCAGTTGTTGCACTTGCAAGTGTTGCCTGTGATTCATAGTTTGAATTAATGAACTTATTCTTGAAGCTTGTAAGGGAATCGGAAACAGGAGCATAAATATATGAACCGTCTTCAGCTACAGCAGAAATCACTTTACCTGAAGCAAGAACCTTTCTTGCTTCATCCATTACAGATGCAAACTTGTCATACTTCTTGAGGCTGTAAAGATATTCGTAACCGTAAGCACCTCTTGAGCCACCTACATGAGACATAGGTGTGTAACATACACCGTTGCGTTCGCGTACAACATTGAACATGATTTCAGAATAAATATTTCCAGCAAGAACTGAAGGAATATAATCCGGTGAATCATTTGAAGGTGAAGCAAATGCTCTGAGAACATATCCGGAATTTTCTACGGCAGGACTTGAAAGAAGGACAGGCTCCCCTGATACTGTAAGATCCGGAACACTCTTAACATCAAATGCACCCTTGGCTGCAATCTTACCCAAAGTCTTGTTCAGTTCCTTGACAAGTTTCTTTCCGTCAACATTGCCCGCTGCAACAAAGAACATGTCATCTGCATTGAGCATCTGTGCATGAAGAGCCTTCATGTTCTCAACTGTGATGTTATCAATTGAATCAGGTGTTACGGTGCTGCGTGTAAGATAAGGATGACCTTTGTAAAGTTCCTTCATTGCTGTGTATGAAAGAAGTGAAGAAGGATCATTCAGAGTCTGCTGCACGCTCTGTGCATAATTGTTCATGAGGTTTTCATAATCATCTTCCGCGTAAGCAGGATTCATTACACCGTCAACAAATACAGGAAGCATCTTGTTGAAGTTTGAAGCAATTGCGTTAAGTGTAATGGAATCACCTGACATATAAGATGATGAACTGATTGATGAATTGTAAAGGTAAGAAAAAATTTCCCTTGTCTCACGGCCGTACTTTTCCGAACCTGTGCTCATCATGCTAAGAAGGGCTGCTGAAAGCCCTGAAGTTGTCGGATCAAGACGCTGTACACCGCCCTTGAATCCCAGTGAAAGAGTTGCTATCTTCTTTGACTTATCGCTCTTTACATAAACAGGTATTCCGTTTGCAAGTTTAAATTCCTTGACTACAGCTGAAGCTGATGATGAAGTACTAGCCTTCTTTCCTGCAGGAACATAAATGTTTGCATCAGGTGCAAATGCTACATCCTTTGCAACCTTAGAAGAATCAATTGCAAACTTAGGATCGTTATACCAGAAAGCATTACCAGAAGAAATAACTTCATATCCCTTTGATGCAAATGCATCCTTGTTCATTTCATAAACTGCAGGGTTTACCAGAACAGTTACCAGAGGCTTCTTTCCTTCAAAATACTTTCTGCTGAAATTCTGAAGATCCTTTTGGCTGACCTTTGACATCTTTGAATCGTAGGAGTAATAGTATTCAGGTGAGCAGCATGTCCACCAGAAGCGAAGATTAGCAAGAAGATTGCTTGCTGTTTCGCTGTTGCGGATTGTGTCCATCTTTCTCTGTTCACTCATTTCCTTGATTTTTGCCTTGTTAAAAGAAGCAGGGTCATTTACGATTGAAGGGATGATGTTATTCTGTATCTGGTCAAGAAGCTTGTCTGCACGTTCAATGATATTTTCTTCAGGAGAAAGCATAACTGCACGGAAATCATAAGTACCGTTGGCCCTTACAGTACCGTAGCTGCCTGAAACATAATCAGCTGCAGGAATACCAAGATCACGGTCGCTAACAAGTGTTGTCTTGAACTTTCCTGCAGGGTCAGCAAAAAGACTACCAAGATAGTCAGCTGCATAAGTATCTTCTTCAGCGAAATCTACATCAGGACCACGCCATGAAATTGTAACCTGTGCAATCTGCGGAGCCATCTGGTCAAAAGGCATTACAGCGTACTGGACATCAGCAAAAGGTTCTGCATTCTGCTGAGGACCGTTAGCCGGACGGCTGTTTCCGTTGTTGCTCCATGTACCGTAGATTTCATTTACCATTTTATAAACTTCCGCAGGATTTACATCACCGCCAACAAAAAGTGCAGCGTTTGCAGGAATGTAATACTTGTTCTGCATATCATGAAGCTGGTCTACAGTTGCCGTTGTTACAACCTGAATTGAACCTGCCGGATCATTTCTGTAGGGTGCATCAGGGAACATCTTGCAGTTCTGGTAGTAATAATAGATATAAGAAGGATCAGAAGCATCTCCTTCAATTTCAGAAAGCACAACAGGCTTTTCATTTTCAAGTTCTTCTGCATCCATGTTAGGACTTCTGATAGCCGCATTCCAGAAAGCAAGACCGTTTTCAAGTTCGCTTGAAGGAATTGTAAAGAAGTAGTTTACATGGTCAGTACCCGTTGTTCCGTTCCATGAAGCGACACCCATATCAGAAAGTGCGCGCTGTACGGAAGCTGCATTAGGATAAAGAGCATTTCCCTTGAACATCATGTGCTCGTAAAGGTGGAAAAGGCCTGCTGTTTCAGGAGTCTGGGTTGTACCGCCTGCACGAACTGCAATTTCAATATAAGCGAGAGGAACCGAATGGTTTTCTGCAACAAAAAGAGTCAAACCGTTATCAAGATTATACTGATAGAGGTTTTCTACAGGAGTCTTATCTGCAAACGCACAGAAATTTGCAAACAAAACGAGGAGCATTGCAAGAATGCTAAATCTTTTAAAAATCTGTTTCATGTTGTTCATATAACACAAATCAATCATTTTTTCAATAGCATTGTTAAAGAAATTTCAGTATTATTAAAAAAAAGTCCGGTCCAGAACTGATTTTTACAACCAATCCTAAACCGGACTTAAAATAACCTGCTATCTCATAGGACAATCAGACTTTGAACTCATCAATCTTATTTCCTATTTCACCGATGGAATCATTCATTTTTCTTGCAATATCGTCAAGCGCATTACCAGTTTCCCTGATCTTTGTGGCACTGAGAGTCATTTCATCCATACTTGTAAGCATGACACCTGTTGAATCCTGAAGATTTTTTACCTCTTCAAGAATGGCCTTGTTTCCTTCTGACATCTCATGACCTGCAGTACGGACTTCCATTGTACTGTCATTCATTTCATGCAGGGCCTGATTAATCTGGCGTGAACCGTTCGTCTGTTCCTCCATGGCGGACTTAATTACTCGGACAACCTCATCCGTGTCACGGATTTCATTGATAACTGCAAGGAAAGCACTGCTTGAACGCTGGGAAGCATCTACAACACTGTCGATGAGTCCCCCAATATGAGTTAGCTGCTCACCAATGGTCTTTGACTGCTGGCTTGAAGTTTCAGAAAGCTTACGGATTTCATCAGCAACAACACTGAAACCTTTACCTGCCTCACCTGCATGGGCAGCTTCAATCGCCGCATTCATGGCAAGAAGGTTAGTCTGCTCAGCGATGGAACTGATTGCAAGATTAGCTTCCTGCAAAGTTTCGCTCTGGTTCTTGATCTGCTCAATCTTCCCGTTGACATCGAGCTGAAGTTCCGAACCTTCCTTCGCACTTGAAGTAAGATGTTCAAAAGAATTTGCCATCCTGTCAACGGACAGGTTAACCGAATCAATATTACTGATCATCTGCTGGACGGCGGCACTTGCTTCATGAACTTCGGAGCTCTGGGTTTCAATCATGCGTTCCAGGGACTCAATGTTCGATGCAATCTCATTGACAGCACCAGCGGTCTGGTGAACTGATTCAGACTGCTGGTTAATCTGCTGATGAACGCTGGAAATGTTGTCAATAATCTCGCTTATGGAATTTGTCGTGTCTTCCGTACTTGCACTGAGATCCTGACCTGCTTCATAAAGTTCCTGCTTGGCTCCCTTAATGCCTGCAACAATGTTCTGCATCTTCTCGGTAAATGAATTAAAACCGTTAACAACAGCACCTATCTCATCACTTGATGTCACCGTAATACGCTGCGTCAAATCCGCAGAACCCGAAGCGATATCAAGAATTGACCCCTTGAGGTTGAACAACGGTTTTATGATGAAGTGAACGACATGTACCGTAAGAGCTCCGGTAAGGCCAACAGAAATAAGGATGACTATTATAATTACGGAGCGCATTCTCGAGAGATGTGAAAAATAGTCATCATACGGTGCTGCTGCAACTACAGTCAAATTTCCGGGACCTTTCACCGGCATATAGTATGAACACATCCTTATGCCGGTAAAAGGATCAACATAATTATATTCCCCTGACTCTCCGTTCAATGCCTTGGATATCATCCTACCGTATTCAGAATTATCATCCTTGGTGTGTATTTTCACCTCATCCTCACCCTTCTGCCTTCTTTCTGTGATACCGGAAAACTCCTCACCTGTTCTCATGCTTATCAGGACAGGGTGAGAATTCTTGCCGATTGTAATGGAATTAACAATCTGGGTCATCCAGTCTCCTTTAAGGACACCCATGATGGTCCCAGCAAACTTATTGTCCAGATCATACAGGGGTACGGAATAGAACATCTGAATATCATTACTTTCTTCTATGTATGCAGGATTCGAAACAAATTCCCTGCCCTCCCTGGATTCAGATAGCATAAATTTGGAAGTCTGGTTAAAGTCAAACGTATAACCTCCCCCGATATATCCTATGCCGTTCTCATCACAAATAACAAACCGCTCATATTTATCAGCCTTGGAGGCCCAAAGGAACTGAAGCTGCATAACCTTGTCATCCATACTAACATTACGGTCCCTGAACAGCTTCATGCTTGCAATGGAACGCAGAAAAACCAGTTCCTTTTCATTCTGGTCACTAACAATTGTACTTGCATTTGAAGCAGTAATCTCAAGCAGATGCATGACCGTTCCTCTCAAAGCAATCCTTGCCCGAGCATACGCTACAGAACCAATGACTGTGACAACCAGAATTATTATTGATGTGACAAATACCAAAACCTTTAATTTTAAACTCTTCATGACTCACCCCACATATATATCCGCAACTTTTTTTCCGGTAGCCTACGATTTATATTTTAATCCAAGTATATTAAAAAAAAACAGAAATGATTTATAAAAAAAAGTTATTTCATGGGAATGACTTGCCGCAGACCGGATATGTACCGGACAATCCGGAGAATGGCAAATGATTTTTACACGGACTCACGGAAAGCGTTCTGCAGCCTGCAGAAACTGTACGCATGGCTGCTTTCCACTTTATACCCGGAAATTATCAATCTGGTTTCCCATATTTTCTATGGAACCTTTCAGATTATCTGCAATTTCAGAAAGAACATTACCGTTTTCCCTGATCTTTACTGCACTCCTCGACATTTTCTCCATGGATGAACCCATGGAATTAGTTGCCTCCTCAAGACGCTTAACTTCATCAAGAATAATTCTGTTCCCCCTGGACATTTCACTTCCTGCGGAACGGACATCCATTGTACTGTCATTCATTTCATGGATTGCCTCTCTGATTTGTCTTGAACCTGCATCCTGTTCTTCCATGGAATTCTTTATCAGCGAAACAAGCTCATCTGTCTGGGAAATCATGGAAGTTACAACACTGAAGGCAGAACTTGACTTACCGGAGGCTTCAACAACCCCTTCTATGGAAGCCGTAATACTGTTAAGCTGTTCCCCGATAGTCTTTGACTCCGATGAAGAAGTTTCAGAAAGTTTACGGATTTCATCTGCAACAACGCTGAAACCTTTTCCCGCTTCCCCTGCATGGGCAGCTTCAATTGCCGCGTTCATGGCAAGAAGATTTGTCTGCTCGGCGATAGATGCAATTACAGCATTGGCTTCCTGCAAAGTTTCGCTCTGACTCCTTATCTGCTCAATCTTTTCGTTAACGTCAAACTGAATCTTCGAACCTTCCTGTGCATAACGGGAAAGTTCCGTAAAGGAATCGGACATCTTTTCAATGCTCTCGTTAACAGAATTGATATTCCCGACCATCCGTTCAACAGACGAGCTGGCCTTTGCAACCCCGTTACTGTGATTCTCTATTATCTGTTCCAGGGACTCAATGTTCTTTGCCACTTCATTCACAGAGGCGGCCGTACTGACCACGCTGCTGGACTGTTCCTTAATTTCATGGTCAACATCTGCTATGACATCAAGAATCTCCATTATGGAAGCTCCAGTATCTTTTGTACTGGAATCCAGACCTTCCCCTGCAACCATCAGATTTTCCTTGGCTCCCTTCATGTCTATCATTATTCCGTGAAGCTTTTCGGAGAATACATTGAAACTGTTAACCACATCACCGACTTCAGAATGAGTTACAACATTTATTCGCTGTGAAAGATCCGCTTTTCCAGATGCAATTTCGGAGAAACTATTCTTCAGCACAGTCAGAGGCTTCGTAATTTTTGTTACGATGACCAGCGCGATGATATTTGCAACCACAAGAGTTCCAAGACTGACAAAAAAAATTATGAAACCAAAAATCCTGAGGCCGCTGTAATATAAATCATAAGGAGCTGAACACAGAACACTCCATGAACAGGTATCACCTACAGGAGTATAGGAGCAAACCATCCTCGTACCTTCGGAATCTAAATACTCATACATATCCGTTCCGCCGGACAATACACTGCTGACAACATCCTTATCGCTTCCCAGAGGTGTATCAGTCACGTTGGTTGCCTTCAGAACAACGTCCTTATCAGGATGGGCAATAATTGTTCCGCTCATACGGTCAACCAGTACGGGAGTATATTTTCCTCCCTCAGAAAGTCCGGAGACAAGTTCCGTCAGATAAAATCCATGAACAATGGCTCCTATTAACCCTGAAATCTTGTTGCTGTAATCATAGACCGGAACCCCGTAGCACAGAAAGAAATTCTCCTCATTAGGAAAAGGAGGAACAACGTAGTCAACACCTTTAAGGGCTGAAGCAACATGAGGAGCATCGGGATATTCAATATAAAGATCCCCCATATAAGTTCCTCCCCTGTCATTGAAAACAGTGACATCAGCATATCGGCCCGTATCAACGGAAGCAACATTAAAAGAAATATCATTCTTTTCCTTCAGACTCATGCCATCATCCCTGAGGAAAGGTAGCGAGGCAAGGCCGTGAAGCATCCTGAATTCCTGTGTATTAAGTGAGTTTACCTGGCCGGCAAGCTTTTCTGCAACGTTCGACAACTCAATGCGGACGGACTCAATGATTATTGATTTTGTGCTTCTATAGGACATCAGTCCGATAAATGAAACCGAAACAAGGACAATCATCGTAAATGTAAGAAAAAGATTAAAGCGGATACTATGGGTTAATTTCATTTTTCAAGCTCCTCCTAAGCATATTATATAACGCCCGCCACTCAATTTCACGAAAAAAAAAGAATCCGACGGAAAATACCATCGGATTCTTTCTGTTCATTGAAGAGTTTTTAATTCAGACAGGGATGACAAACCTATGCTTCAACAGGATTATCGTTTTCATCACGGATTCCTTCCTCATCCATATAATAAGGCCTGATTGGCGGGAAACCGTTGAAGCCCACACTTGCATAGCTTGAAGTATATGCACCTGTGGAAAGCCAGAAAACCTTGTCACCGATTTTAAGGTCCACAGGAAGCTTATACTTTACATTCTCATACATAATGTCCGCACTGTCACAGGTAGGACCGGCAATGATAACTTCGCTTTCCTTCCTGCCGTCCTTTTCCGTAACGACAGGATACTTGATCGCCTCATCCAAAGTTTCAATGAGACCGTTGAATTTACCTGTATCAAGATAGACCCAGCGCTGGAGAGCAGTATTGTTCTTGCGGCTGATAAGCACAACCTCGGAAGTAAGAATTCCGGAGTCCCCTACAAGTGAACGGCCCGGTTCAAATACAATCTTAGGAATATCTTCACCGAAATCATCCTGGAGATAGCGTGTAATTTCTGAAGCATATTCAGAAAGTTCATTCGTAGGCTGAATATAATGGGCAGGGAATCCGCCTCCCATGTTAATCATTGAAAGCTTAATATTTTCTTCCTCTTCGAGAGATTCAAAGAGGTATTTTGTCTTGGCAATGGCGTCATTCCACTGACCGATGTCCCTCTGCTGGCTTCCTACATGGAAACTGATTCCGTAAGGTGTAAGACCAAGGTCTCGTGCCATTACAAGAAGGTCATAAGCCATATCAGGATGGCAACCGAATTTACGGGATAGAGGCCAGTCAGCTGTTGAAGAATTTTCTACGAGCACGCGAACATAGACACGGGAACCAGGAGCATTGCCTGCAATATTCTTAAGGTCTTCCTTGGAGTCCGTTGCAAACATTCTCACGCCCTTTTCATAAAAATACTTTACGTCACAGGCTTTCTTGATTGTATTTCCATAGGAAACACGTTCAGGAGAGATGCCCAAAGAAAGAACCTTGTCCAGTTCGTAACGAGATGCAATATCAAAATTTGAACCAAGTTCATCAAGAAGTTTAATTACGGGGATACCCGGATTTGCCTTTACTGCATAATAAAAATTTGCATAAGGAAAAGAATCCCTGAGCTTTAAGTAATTATGCTTAATGCTGCGGAGATTAATGAAAATATTCGGAGTAGGAATATTCTTGGATGCTTCAACAAAGCGATTCCATTCATTATCTGAAACATATTCGTTGCGATTAAACATTGGGCTGTTACCTGCCTGAAAAATTTTATGTAGAAACGATAGTAACATAAATCACTAGCGAATTCTATATTTTTTTTACCTTTTTTTGAAAAGTTTTATATTTTTTTTCCGATTTTTCCCATCTGATTTTTTTACGTGATTTTTTTTTCATTTTTTTAAATTCATTATGCATTTTTATACAAAGATATAAGGGACGCTCCTGCAATTCAAAATGAAATGCCTTCCGACACCGGAGCCGCTGACAAATTTGAAGAGATTTCATTGCCACAAGGATTTTCATGTCCCCTTTACTGAGACATCAGTTCCCTGAACAAAAAAGCTGCCCGTAAAGTTCATGGCTTCTCCAGGAACATGACGGGCAACTGAAACCTGTTTCAACCAGGAATCAAATTTTCAGACAACCTTGTATCCAGCCTTTTCAACGGCGGCTCTTATTACATCATCAGAAAGCTCACCCCTGAAGCTTATACTGACTTCACCTTTCACATGACTTGCGGTTGCTCTCCTAACGTTTTCAACAGCCTCTAGTGCTTCCTTTACATGAGCCTCGCAGTGAGAGCACATCATACCTTCAACCTTCACTGTCTTCGTTTTTGTACCAAACATATTTTCCTCCGGATTCTCTGATTCAAATCTATTTATTCCAACATCACCGGCAGAAGCTTTCTGCACAGGAACATTGTTTTCATGAAGCTTCACGAAATTAAGTCTGAGCGCATTAGTCACAACGCAGAAGCTCGAAAGGCTCATCGCCGCAGCCCCAATCATAGGGTTCAGTACCCAGCCGAAAAGTTTTGCATAGACCCCTGCGGCAAGGGGAATGAGCAGCACGTTATAGCAGAATGCCCAGAACAGGTTCTCGCGGATATTTGTCAGAGTTGCCCTGCTAAGTTTTATGGCATTCACAAGATCCGTAAGACTGCTGTTCAGAAGAACAACATCAGAACAATCCATTGCAACATCCGTACCGCTTGCCATTGCAACACCGACATCTGCAAGTGCTAAAGCAGGAGCATCATTTATACCGTCGCCTGCCATCAGAACTTTGCCTCCCTTCTTTAACTCGCCAATAATCCTGCCCTTCTCATCAGGCATAACGGAAGCATAGAACCTGTCTGCACCGCAGGAAGAGGCAACAGTTTCTGCAGTATTCTCATTGTCTCCCGTAATCATTACAACTTCAAGTCCAAGGTCCTTAAGTTTTTTTAGTGCATCAGCGCTGTCTGATTTTACAGAATCCTCCGCAAAAATAATTCCGAGAAATCTATTTCCCCTTGAAAAATACACAGGAGTTTTTCCCTGCAATGAGAACTCTTCAGCCTTCTCCAAAAACTTTTCATGAACTGAACCGGACATCTCTTCCACAAAAGACAGATTCCCTGCCCTGCATTCCTCTCCATAAAACTTTCCGGATATTCCTTTTCCCGCAACATCCCTAAAGTCCTCCGCATCAAGCAAAGGAACGTTCATGACCCGCCCAAATTCCGTGACGGCTTTTGAAAGCGGATGAAGACTCTTTGATTCAAGGGAAACTGCCAGACTCATGAACTCCTTCTCATCAACTCCGTCAGCCGCAATATATCCTGAAACCACGGGACTTCCGTTTGTGATTGTACCTGTCTTATCAAGTGCAACAATTTTTATTTTTCCTGTCTCCTCAAGAATCTCCGCATTCTTAAAAAGAATTCCGTTCCTTGCACCTCTTCCGCTTCCCACAACAATTGCAACGGGAGTCGCCAGACCTAATGCACATGGACAGGAAATTACGAGAACAGAAATTCCTCTGGCCAAAGCAAACGCAAAATTCTTTTCAGCAATGAACCACACTGCAAAGGTTATAAGAGCAATACCGATTACAGCAGGAACAAATATTCCGCTAACCCTGTCAGCCAGTTTTGCAACAGGTGCTTTGCCAGCACCGGCATCACTTACCATGGAAATTATTTTTGCAAGAACAGTTTCACTTCCTACTGCCCGGGCCCTGCACTTAACGAAGCCGTTTAAATTAATTGAAGCACATTTTACACTGTCACCGGACTTAACATTTCTTGGAAGACTTTCACCAGTCAGAGCACTTTCATTTACAGAAGATGTCCCTTCAATAATTATTCCGTCCGCAGCGAAACTTTCTCCTGGCTTGACAACAAAAACATCATCCCTCTTCATCTGGTCAGCAGGAATCACAAACTCTCTGCCCGCACGGATTACGGTTGCATTCTTCGGGGACAGGTCAATAAGTTTATTCAAAGCGTCCGTCGTTCTTCCCTTTGCAACCGACTCAAGAAGTTTTCCCAGGGTTATTAAAGTTACAATCATAGCGCTGCTTTCAAAATAAAAATTATTCGAAGCCGAAACAATTCCGGCAGCATCATCCAGGCGCACATATTCAGTGAGCATGAAAAGATTAACTGTGCTGTAGGCAAAGGAAATTCCTGACCCCAAAGCAATTAATGAATCCATGTTCGGTGCAAATTTTACAAGAGCCCTGAATCCGTTTGCAAAGAATTTTTTGTTAATCAGAAGCACTGCAAGCGAAAGGATCATCTGCAAAAGTGAAAGGGCAATAATATTTTCTTCAAAAAATTTAGGAAGGGGAGCATTCCACATTGAATGAGCTGCTCCGCTATACATGATTGCAAGCACAAACACAAGCGAAACAGAAAGCCGTTTCAGAATTATTTTGTTTTCGCATTTGCTGTCTGAGTTTTTTCCGGAAGCATTATTTTTATTTTTCATCAAAGACTCTCCGGAACTTGCACCGTAACCTGCATTTTCTACAGCCCTTATAATTTCTTCAGAACTTGCACAGCCTTCAGCAACAAGAGTGTTCGTCAGAAGATTAACTGCACATGAACTTACTCCCGGAACTTTAGAAACAGCCTTCTCAACTTTTGCCTGGCATGCAGCGCAGGACATTCCTGTAACCAAAAACTTTTCCATAATACACCTACTTCATCATTTTCTGTAGAACCTGAACAAGTTCATCCATTGTTTCTTCTCTGCCGTTCCTAATATCTTCAGCAACACAGGAATGAAGATGAGATGAAAGAAGTTCTCTGCTGAAAGCATTAAGAGCTGCATTCACGGCGGAAACCTGAATAAGAATGTCAGGACAGTATGAATCATTTTCAAGCATATTCTTTATGCCCTTGACCTGACCTTCAATACGGTTCAAACGGTTCATCAGTCTTTTATATTCTTCATCAGACCGAACTTTTTTTCTTTCGCAGCAGCATTTCTTTTCCATAGTTTTACCCCGCAGTATATACCCGGTGGAGGTATACTGAATCAAAAATAGCATTCATCAGCACAAATGTCAATATACCCTACCAGGGTATAACATTAAATTAGACATAAAAATAAAAAAAAGCGGTCCGCAATATCTGCAAACCGCATTCCGATTAGACATTTATCAGTGAGTCCCAAAAAAATCAATTTTCACAGATGCTCATTATTATTTAAGCTTAACAGAAACCGTCTTGTCTCCGCCGAAACTTCCTAACAAGGAAGCTTCAAAATATCTTGAATTTTTATGGTCATTATCAAAATCACCTGTCTTCATATAATGTTCTGCTTTAATTATTTCCAAAGGGATATCATCAATCTGAACATCAATAAGTTCAACTTTGACATTCGACCCCTGAATAGTATTGCAAGTTGGATCCAATGTTCTAAGGCCTATTATAACAGCTTCCTTTACGCTTCCATCATCTCTTATATCAAAAACATCCCTTACTTTCAATTCACCGAAATCAAATGTAAAAGTATAAACCTTATCATTTTCTGAAACAGTCACCTCATCTGTATGGGCATACATAAACTCATATCCATCTCCATCATTAAGGGTCTTGATGTTTTTAGTAATCTTATTCTTTTTATCTTGCCAGGTTCCAAAATCACTCAAATCAAGGAACTGTAATGCAAGTTTATCGCATCCACCTTCAATGCCCGAAAATTTTGCCTTAACTGTGATTAACGAAAAACCTTTGCCGCTATCCTCTTTTGCAAGAATTTCACTGACTGTTTCAGAATTAAATTTCTTATCCTCTTTTGAACCTTTATCTGCTGTGATCCCGGACGGGTCATCTGTATTTGGATATGTTCTATCATCTCCGCCATTCCCGTTAAGGCTTCCACCTGGTCCGGAGGCTGTATCCTGATGATCATCGAATGCCACTAAAACCTGACATGATGATAAAGCAAAAATAAATACTGCAAAAAAAGAAATGACAATAAATTTTCTCTTAAAAACCAAGCCTCTCAAAACCAATCCTCTCAAAAAAAAATAATAAAAAAAAGGACTCCAATGCACACCATAACATGGCTGCGTTGAAATCCACTTTTAAGAATCCTGTAAAATATAAAATATGTTTTTCAAAATGTCAATCACAAAATCTCCAAAATCTTTATTTATTTTACAAAAAAATTCTGACGTCAGACATCTGTAAAAATTTCAGATTTTAGAGGAACCCTATTAATTGTCGTTTCAGAAACTGAAACCGCAATAAAAAACTGGTGAAATACAAGCAGTTCATCACATCACTATGGCAAAACATTTTCATCCGCATAATTTTAAGGAAACCAGGATTCTTAAAATTTAAAATATGAAGGGAACGTCCAAAAAACAATCAGATGATTATCAGGACGTTCCCTTTCACTGACAGGCCAGAAAATTCAAATACATACACGGATATGATTCAGAAATCCCGTCCACTGCACTTTTTGAATTGCCCCAGAAAATCATGGTTCACATAAACACGGTCATCATAAAATCAATAGGACAAGTCATACTGGAAATTCTGCTCATACAGCCCCTTCAATTTGTCAACACAGTGATAAAACGCATCAACTACAATGGGATCGAACATTGTTCCGCCGTTAGAAACAATCTTATAAACAGCCGCATCAAATTTTTCCATTGATTTTTCCGTACGGGAAGCAGACATACAATCAAAATAATCAACAAGAGCAACGATTCTTGCTGACAAAGGGATTTCACCTCCCTTCAGTCTTCCAGGAAAACCGTTTCCGTCCCAGCGTTCGTGATGACATTCAACAACTTCATGGGCCAAAGTATAATACTCATCATCATCACTTTCTGTAATGAAGCGGTCTATAAGTTTCGACCCCATAACTACATGATCCTTGTAGGCATCACTCTCCATTCCCGTAACATCATCAAGAATTACAACTTCCGACGGAAGAGCAAGCTTTGCTACATCATGGAGAGGTGCAACCTGGCACAGAAGATTTACATAATCAGGGGAGAGGACATTTATATATTTTCCGTCCTCAACAAGCTGCTTTGCAATTACCTGGGTATAGTTGGCGCAACGACGCAGGTGATCCGCAGTAAATGAATCCTTTTCACCAATGGACTGCATAACTCCGCTAACAAACTTCTCTCTCATTGCAATGATCCGCTCAACATTATGACGGGAATTTATTGAGAGCAGCTGGTTACAGTTTTCAAGACGATTAAAACTTCTGCGCTCTTCAGTCACGTCATTAAGAATAATAAGATAACCGTAAAGCCTGTTATTTCTTTTCACCCTTGAAAGTCTCGGCTCAAAATAGTTACTCCCAATGCGCATAGCAGGATCAACTTTTTCAGGATGAAGAGGAGGAACAATAATATCCCGCAGAATCTCTACAGCCTTTGCACGTTCAGTTCCAAGTTCAACATTCTCATATTCAGGAAACAGGGCACGGGCGGCAATATTTACGCTATGAACATTCAGCTTGTTATCTACAATGAAAACAGGATCCGCAATTGTATCTATCAGCATTGAGTTCGCAAGATCATTAAGGTTGTTGAACTTCTGGTTCATAACAAGAACAACAACTGCAACAGAAAATCCTGCTGATATCATAGGGAAAAAGGAAATCCCGAAAGGTTTAGAATAGTAAAGGTCCAGGAACATGTCAGCCCACAGAAAATACAAAGGCAATACAGTACATATATAAAATATCTTCTGGTTCCAGCGCTCATTTTTTTTCACCCTGAGAAGTTCAATATGAAATACCAGGGTATCAACCAAAAGATAAAAGAGGAATGTAATCATGAGAATATCTCTCAGTACAGTATATTCACATCCAAGCTTCATTCCGCCTGCTGAGTATTCAGCAGGAATCATAACAAAATTTCTGACAAAAAGTCTCTGAACCGTATTACCTATCTTAATTCCTATCAGCCCTTCCATTATCAAAAAACTGTAAGTCCATGTGTTTATTATTGTCTTGACGATCCTGCCCAGGTTCACATGATATATTTTGCAGGTAATTGAATAGACAAGAAAGAAAAGTATAGTTCCGGATATGAGCCTTATCTTCATGCCGAACAAGAGATATTCCTGCTCAGATGCAATATAAGAAACCACGCAGCCGAAATCATATATCATGATTCCAAAGAAAACACTTGTTGAAAATTTCTGCTCATAGGATGGCTTGTGATAATCCAGTATCCTGAGGCAAACGATTTCTGCACAAATAGGAATGAAAAGTATAACTATATTGAAAATTTGCAGCGCCGTCATATAATTTCCTTCAAAAAAAATGAAAACTCACTTTTAATTATATAACACAAATCCAGTTTGTCTATTACAACCAAAATAAAAATCCCGGAACGCAGTACACACTCCGGGAAAGCTGTTCCTCTTTTGCAGGAAGACTGACTTAGCAATCAGACACAGGGTCAGATTTCAAAATCCACCTTGTACATACAGGAAGTTCCGATGTCCTCTATATGACACAAGGATTCCTTTCCATTAAATTCAGGCCACTGTTCAAGATAAATTTCCTGGGACTTTCTGAGGCAGTCAACTTCAAGCAGAAACTCAAGCTTCTCCTTTCCGAAGCGCCTGAGACCTACGGACCATTTTTCATTTGGAGAAGAATAAAGATTATCTGCAACAAGCTTTCCGTCAAGATAAAGACGTGCACAGTTGCCGGTATACTTGATGTCAAGGAACTGGTCATGAGTAAATCCGAAGTGATCCTCCGGCCAGGAATCAACAATAATTTTGCAGACAACCTTATCTTCACTTGCCTCAACAATCTTATGACGGAATCCGCATGGCCTGCCCAAAGTCGCTGTATTTGTATAGCAGCTGAAATTTGACTTCCTTTCACAAGCAAAACCTGCAGGAGTCTTTATTGAGATTCCCATAGTTTTGAACGCAGGATTCTTTCTTGTTTCCAGATGAACAACAGTTTTTTCACCGACCTTTTCAGAATAAGCGCATCCTGTTGTTATCAGAAGAAGTTCTCCTGAGGTACCTGCAAACTTGACCGCATCCAGGGAATCCTTTTCAGAAAGATAATATCCGCTTCCGCTTGATGCGTCATTTACTTCCGGAGAATAATAAATGTTCCATCCGTTAAGCTTGCAAAGAGGTGCTGCCTGTATTACACTTCCCTTTTCAACAGGAAGCATCCTGAATTCTCCGTTGCGGACAGAAATCTTTGTACTGATTCTTGCAGGCTCTTCAAAAGAAATTTCAGCGTCATAATGATCAAGCATTTCATTTCTGCGCTGGTAGTTGTTAATGAAAATATACCCCCTTTCAGATTCCTTATTGTAGCGAAGAGAATAGCGCAGGGACTTGAAATCGTCAGGATGACTCGGATTTCCTTCAGGAATGTAGGTTTCCATGCTGCAAAGCTCTTCACCGAAGTCATGAACAAAAGATGCATAGCGGCGGATATATTTATAAGTTCCGTTTACAGTTCCGTATTCTCCGACGGGAGCCCTGAAGTCATATGTCTTTTCAGGAAGGTCACAGAAACTTCCTGTAGCTGTTGTTTCCTGCAAACCAGAAAGCTTTCCGTCAGGATTTGTTCCTCCGTGATACATATAATATCCCAGGAGATTGCAACCGCTTCCCATTTTGCAAAGACTCATTGCAGCAATATCTCTTGCAGTGGCAATCGTTCTTCGTTTATAGGTCATCTGAAGTCCGCCGCCAAGTTCCGCAGTAAGATAAGGAAACTTTGTCATATCAAAAGTAATGCCCTCACCGAGACCAAAATCGCTTCCTATTGCATGATCATTTCTTTCATGGGACAAAACAAAATTTGCGCTGGGCTCAATTTCTGTTGTACGGGGATCCCATGGCGCATCACAGTAGCCGCCCATTACAGGAAGCATTCCTGCTGTAACAGCTCCGCCCCAGCCTGTAGCTGTATACAAAGGTACATCATATCCCATATCACGGAGCATTTTTTCAAGACGCTTCATGTGGGACTCCCCTTCTTCACCGCAAAGTCCTCCGCAGTGTCCGTATTCGTTTTCCACCTGGACACCAATGACAGGGCCTCCATCTTTCAGGAAAAGCCCTTCAACCTGCTTCAGAATATTACGATAAAAATTTTCAACATTCGAAAAATAAACTTCATCATTGGTACGTACTTTCGTGCCGCATTCAGCCATAAGCCAGTCAGGGAATCCGCCGTTACGAACTTCCGCATGACTCCAGGGACCTACACGCAGAACCATAGTCAGGCCGCATTCCTTAACAGTCTCAACAAACTTTCTGAGGTTTCTCTGACCGCTCCAGTCCCACCGGCCCCTGATTTCTTCGTGATGAATCCAGATTACATAGGAACTGACAATATCAACACCGCCGGCCTTCATCTTAAGAAGAGATTCCTTCCAGTACTGTTCAGGATAGCGGGAATAATGAATTTCCCCCATAACAGGGAACCATCTTTTTCCGTCACGGATTAAACTAGTTGCATCAAACGAATATTCTGTCATTGACTACCTCTACCGTTATTCCAGGGAAACATCAGGAAATCCTGCAGGGAACCTCTAAAAAGTATTTTACGCAGCTGCCCTGTACTTTATTTCCGTGAATCCGCTTAATAAAAATCCGATGCAAATCATGGATCATTTCTATTAATCTACATTATACACTACAATTAATCAACACGTGTCGATTAATTACCCTAAAGAAGGTACGAAATAAACTTCCGTACCTGATACAGACATATCTTCAAGAAGGAATCATTTTCCTGAAATCAAAGTTCAGGAGGCTCCTGCCAAGAACAATTATTCCTTAACGGCACCGGCACCCATGCTCATCATCATGGACTTCTGTGTAAGAAGGAAGAAGATTACAAAAGGAATTGAAATAATCAGGGAACCTGCCGCAAAATTTGTAAACTCATTTTTCTTGTCAGAAACAAAACTGAACAACCCCAGAGCAAGAGTCTGCTTCGCAGGACTTCTGAGAACCATCTTAGGGAAAATAAAGTCCATCCACGGTCCCGTGAAACTTGAAATCCCAAGGAAGGTAATAATAGGTTTCGTCACGGGCAGAATAATTGTAGCAAAAGTTCTTGCATGGCTTGCACCGTCAATGCGGGCTGCTTCATCAAGATTTTTGCTTACCGTGTCCATATAGCTTTTGACCATCCATGTGTTGTACGGAATGTTGCCGGCTGTATAAACAAGTACAAGCCCCCAGAGAGTATCAAGTCCGCCGATCCTGAGGAGGATCACGTAAATTGCAATCATTCCTACGAATGAAGGAAATATCTGAAGAATAAGAAGACTCATGAGCAGGCTTTTCTTGAAAACAAAATTGAATCTTGAAAATATATATGCACTCAGGGAAGAAATTATTACTGTAAGAACAGAAGTCCACAGTGCAATGACCAAGGTATTCTTGAACCAGACCCAGTAATTTGTTTCCTTAAAAAGATATTTGAAATGCTTAATCGTAAAGCCGTCCCCGAAAGGAACTATTTTCAAATTTGAAATACCGTTTCCAGGAGAAAATGAAGCGCTCACTACATAGACAAGCGGATAGAATACGCAGAAAGAAATCAGCAAAAATAAAATGTAAATGAGAATCCTGTTGATAGAATCTGTAACTGAACGTGGTTTCATACTTCACCCTCCTTGTAAGCCTTTGTATGCATAAACTGATAAACTGCAAACGGAGCAAGAACAACAAAGATAAGGACAGCAATAACTGATGCATAATTGTACTTGAGCAGCGTGATTGTAAGTTTATAGATCCAGGTAACGAGAATATCCGTACCACCGGCACTTGAGATTGTCGTGTCAGAAACTGCAGGATTTCCGCCGGTAAGGAAGAAGATGATTCCGAAATTATTTATGTTATGAGTAAAGCTCATGATGATGAGAGGCATTGTCTGGTAAAGAACCAGCGGCATTGTAATGTGACGAAGAGTCTGAGAAGAATTTGCTCCGTCAATCTTTGCGGCTTCATAAAGATCATTTGAGATTGAAGTCATGGATCCCATTGAAAGCATCATGAAGTACCCGAATCCTGCCCAAAGATTAATTACAATGCACATGACCTGAGCAAGATGGGCATTACCGAGCCACGGAATAGACGCATCCGGTGCCAGAAGACCCCAGGCCTGCAAAGTTCTGTTCACAGTTCCGTAGGTACCGTTCAGAAGATTCTTCCATACAAGCATCGTAATTACAGAAGGAACTGCATAAGGAAGAATGAAAATGAAGCGGAAGACAGGAGCCAGTCTAATGTTGCTTTCCCTAAGCTGAACGGCAACAAGAAGACCTCCGAAATAGCAGGTGAAAGTAGAAAGGACAGCCCAAACAAGAGTCCACACTGCAACGCGGAGGAATCCCTTTGACCATTCGTTTCCGCCTCCCAGAAGGTTCGTAAAATTTTCAACTCCAACCCAGTCAACAGTATTCTTAGGAGGAATATGGTCCGGCATTGAATAGTTCGTGAATGCAACACAAACGCTGAAGGCAAGCGGAATCACAACAAAAATAATAAGCATTATTACACAAGGTGCAAGACCTGCGAGAGGGAATGCGTTGTTTACAGTTTCACCGAAATTCTGTTTTGCAAAACGCTTGGTACGGCAATACTCCCTGTACCCCCTGCCTGCGCTTTTAACTGAAATAATATAAACGGCAACAAAAATAGCAACCAGAGCAAGAAAAAGGATACCGTCAATAAGCATGAAAACAGAATTGTTTCGTTCCTTTACAGGAACATCAGGCTGAGGATAGCCTAAAGTAACAAGACCAATCAGTTTTGTAACTGACACTGGAAGACAGACAAGAAAAATAACTTCCAGAAGGGCATAACAGATACCCTTTACATAATCCTTAAGATAAAGAATATGAGACAGCCCCATAAAAGCACAGGCCGTACCATAAACTTTGTTCCTTGAAGAACCGTCCGATTTTATATGCATAAGTTTACCTCAAAAAAAATACTGGCTGACGATTTTGGGAACCCCCAAAAATTATAATTTTCAGAGGTAACTTTAATAAAACGATGTTTTTTAAGCCTTGTAATTCCAGGATCCAAAAACTTGCGGGCATCACTAAAAAAAAATAGTTTTTCAGAGATGCCCTTTTCATTTAAATTGCAGCCTGACAGTACTGAAACAAAAAGCAAAGAAACTCCGGGTGTTTCTTACAATCCTGGTCCTAACTTATTTTCCGAGAATAGATCTGTCACATGCATCAAGCTCTGACTGAATGTCTGCACCGTCCCAGATATTCTTTGAAGCCGCTGCCATAGCATCCCAGAAACCGTTCATTGCAGGAATAGATGGCATAGGGAATGCATAGTCAAGCTGCTGGAGGAATCCAGGAATATATTTGCTTGAAACTTCTGTATTGATAGACGGCATAGCTCCTGTAAGATTGAAGCGAAGCTGCTGCATCTTTGCAGTAATGAGGAAGCGTGCAAAGTCTGCAGCTTCTTCCGGATGATCAGAATATTCGCTTACGAACATGGCGCGTGTTCCTGAGAATGAAGAAGACGGTGTTGATTCTCCCGGAAGAGACGGAAGAGGTGCTACACCGAAGTCTACCCCCTGATCTTCAAACGGTTTTACGTTCCAGAGACCTGTAACATAAAGCGCTGCGTTTCCTGCTGCGAAGTCTGCATCTGTCGTACCTGTGGAAATATCTGCTGCAGGAACATCAAATGCAGTGCGGAGGGACTGGAAAATTTTCATACCTTCAACAGAAGCTGCTGTGCTGAGATATGTTGAAGAAGAATCTGTACCGCTTGAACCGAAGAGACGGTTTCCCCTGAGTGTTGTAAAGATGATTGTATAATAACCGTTTCCGATGTCCATTTCAAATCCGCGTTTCCCGGGATTCTTTGCATTGAAATTCTGTGCCCATGGAATGAGATCCTCCCATGTCTTAGGGAGTTCTGATTCTGAAACAAGAGCCTTGTTATAAAAAAGTGCGTATGTTTCAGCACTTACAGGATAACCGTACATTACACCGTCATAAGTAAGAGCCTTTGAACAGGCACCAAGAACTTCTGATTTAATTATATCGAAACCAACTGTAGGCTTAATGTGTCCGCCTGCTACCAGTTCACCGAGCTTGTCATGCGGAGCTGCAAAAAGATCAGGACCAACACCGGCAGGACCGTCAAGAGCAATCTGTCCGCCTGCGTCCCCAAGTTCGACATTCACGAAGTTGATCTTTACATTCGGATGCAAATCTGAATAAGCTTTTCCGGCCTGCTTAATAAATTCATCAGGCCCCTGGAGAGATTCCCAAACTGTAAGAGTCACTTCCTTTGCTCCGGAAGAAGCCTTTGAAGATGATGCAGATGATGAAGAATTCTTGCTGTTAGAACAACCTGCTGCAAGAACCATTGCCAAAGCAGAAACTGCAGCAGCAGCTCCCAACAATTTTCTATTCATATTATTCCTCCTATGAATCCGAAAAACAAAAACTTTATTACCTTAATTTTCTTTTAAGCATAAGATTAAGTAGTACATATATTACTGCAAAACAGTATAAAAATCCAAGGCCGATGAATAACTTTGCACTTTTCTACCATTTGAGTAAATTTTATATCAAATTTCGATGAAAAAATACCTTCTAACTTGAATTATCAGAATACTATTTACAGATAAAATAAAAATTTTACTTAAAACAGTTCTCTTTTTCCGTCAAAAAATTGTAACACGTGTTGATTAAACCTGTCAACTTTTTTTGTCCACACAAAATAATTCTTATATACAATTTTTTTGAAAATTAAATAATATAATTCAAGAGCATCTCTAAAAATTACATTTTTTAGAAGTTCCCTCGAATATAAATTCAGACAGAAATTTTAAAAGCGGAAAATATAGCATTCATACTTGTTTTTCTGATTTTCCGGATTACATTCTACTTAGCATTTAATATACGCAGAATTTTATTCTCAAAAGTTACTCGATTTATTAATCATTAAAAAAAGTGAATGATTTATTCTACGAGGCGTCACTATGAGAAATATATTTGCTGTTTATATTTTGTTTACTTTATCACTGTTTTCATGTTCCTGTCATTTCCTGGATTCTGACAACCAGGACTCAGAACCTCTTACGCCCTATGCATCCGAATCAGAACTAAATTCAATTCAGCTGAATGATTCTGCAGTCAGCTGGAAGACAGCCAGGTTCTTTGCAGTTCTTTCAATGGAAGACCTTTCCGCAGAAAACAGCTGGAGCGGAGCAGAACTTTCAAAATACCCTATCATAATCTACAACCACGAAACAGAGACACCACGCTACTACGAATTCCGTGTAATCCTTAACGGAAAAGAAAACGGTGCAATCACATGTTCAGCTCTCAAGGAAGAGGGAGAACCTGTTCAGTTTATTCTTGAGGACGTACCGGTTCTGCAGACAGAATGCTGCCGTTCTGTGCAGTCAGGAACTTACAAGATTACGGACAACGGTTATCCGGGACATTATACTGCAAAGAAAGAGGGGTCAAACCGTTCTGTCAATGCAGCTGACGGTTCTGAAAGTGAAATCTACCCAAGAAATGCAAGACTTGCTGAACTCTTAAATGAAGCAGACGAAGAGACACTTTCTTCCGTGGGGTTCGGGAATGAAGAAATCATCAGCATGTACAGGGAAAACATTGCTGCCCAGGAAGAAAGAATTGCAAATCTCTGGAAGGAAATCGAGAAATCCGAAGAAAAGATCCAGTCACTCAGCGACGAAGAAATAAAAGCCTTTGCAAGAAAATCAGCAAGAAACGCTGCCCAGGAAGAGAATGTCTTCATTCTTGATGACTGGTTCAGCAAACGTTCATGGTTCAATCCGGGAGGAAGCTGCGGTGCAAATGCTGTAAGTTTCATTGCCCTCGGACTTGGAAAAAGAACATCTTACAGCAACATGCCTGACTCTCCGACGCAGTACAGAAAAATATACAACATGTATCAGGATTTCGTGAACGTCATAGGAAACGGCGCAAAACTTTTCTGCCATCTCAATGACGGCCTGAAAAATAAAACAGGATTCGGACTTAAGGCAGACTGGTTCCATTCATGGGAAAATGTTGACAGAAATCTCCGTGAAAACAAGCTTCCATGTGTTTCCCTGAGAGGTTCAAAATTCTTTGATGACTGGCAGTGGCACTACAGAGTCATAATCGGCACCAAAGAAATTGTCCGCGAAAGGAACAACAAATTCCTTTGGGCGACATGGACTTCCTATGAAAGCGAACGCTGGTATCTTATGCATGACAACGGTTCGGACGGAAACAACTTCTGGGAGAAAGCAGACAGATACTACCATATAAATACAGCGCATGTAGAAAAATAGGATGTACAGACAAAGAAAAGGCACAACAGAACAAACAAGCTGGCCTTTTCTTATAGCTTACCCTGTTTATTATTTCTGTCCGTAATAAGCATTAGGTCCATGCTTTCTCATATAATGTTTTTCAACAATATAAGACGGCAGAGGATTTGCTTTTGGATTGATGAGCAAAGTATTAAGAGCCATGTGGCATACTTCTTCAAGAACAGCTGCATTGTACACAGATTTTGCAGCATTGCTTCCCCAGCAGAAAGGCCCGTGTCCGCCAACCAGAACCATGTTCACTTCTTCAGGATTAAAATTCTTTTCCCTGAAATGACTTACAATAAGATTCCCTGTCTCCGTTTCATAATCATTTTTAACGGCTTCCGCAGAAAGGTAAGGCGTACACGGAACAAAAGTCTGTATATGGTCAGCATGAGTTGTTCCGAAAAGCGGTACTTCCTTTACAGCCTGAGCCCAGCTTACTGCAAATGTGGAATGAGTATGAATGATTCCGTTAATATTTGCTCCATCCTTTACGGCAAAATCCCTGTAAAGAACAAGATGAGTCGGTGTATCGCTTGAAGGTCTCAGGTCACCTTCAACAACTTTTCCTTCAAGATCCACAACAACCATGCTGTCTGCACTAAGTTCAGGATAAGGAACTCCGCTAGGCTTGATTGCAAAAACACCAGCCGCCTTATCAAAGGCACTTACGTTTCCCCACGTATACAAAGCGAGATGCTGTTCCGGAATCTGCATGTTTGCTTCATAAGCTTCTTCTTTTAAACTCTGATATTTAGACATTCTGTTTTCCTTCAATAAAGTAGATTCATTAAGGGCATCTATAAAAATAACTTTTCAGCGATGCCGGCGAGTTTCAGTCCTTGAAATTACAAGGCTTAAAACATCGCGTCTTCAGGGGTTCCCCTAACTGTAATTTACTCACAAGGCAGTCTCTGAATATTGAAATTTTCAGGGACTACCATAATAGATATCATCAATTAACCAATACTTTCTACAGCAGCTCTTTCAGCATTAAGAACCTTCCTGTAATTTTCCATGAACTTGTTGAAGCCTTCCATATCTTCTGCAGAAGGTTCACAGGTTTCTATCTTTGCATTAGCAAATACCTTTTCATCAAGGAATTCACTAAGACTCTTACCGTTTCCGTTTGCAGCATAAGAAGCGAGAATTGCCATACCCCAGGGGCCGCCTTCACCTGCTGTACTCAAAGCGCTGACAGGCGTATGCATTGCGGCAGCCATGACAGGAAGACCAACACCTTCAGTCTTAAAGAATCCGCCGTGTCCCGTAAGACGGTCAAGCTTAACCTTCTCCTTGTCAAAAAGAATATCCATGCCGATACGCAGAGTCGCAAGAGCCGAATAGAACTGGCTTCTCATAAAGTTTGCCAAATTGAAGTGGGCATTCTGTGTGCGAACAAAAAGAGGTCTTCCTTCCTGAAATTCAGTAATTGATTCTCCTGAAATATAGTTTACAGGATAAAGTCCTCCGCAGTCCTTTGCACCGTTCTTTGCAGAGCCGAGAATCTTGTCATAAAGTTCACCCTTCTTGAAGCTTGCACCCAGAAGTGCTGCAGCTTCGCCAAGTACGTCCACCCATTTATTAAGTTCGCTTGTACAGTTATTTGCATGAGCCATGGCAGTAGGTTTTCCGTCAGGAGTTGCAACAATATCAATAAGACCGTTGTATGAAGCAGAAAGAGCTTTTTCCATGACAATCATAGCAAATACAGATGTACCGGCTGAAACATTACCAGTTCTTGGGGCTACAGAATTTGTTGCAACCATTCCGGTTCCGGCATCTCCTTCAGGTGGAGCCATAAGAGCTCCGGCTTCAAGTTTTCCTTCAGGATCGAGCCATGCAGCACCTTCAGCTGTAAGAGTTCCGGCCTTTGCACCGGCAGATAGACACTTAGGAAGAATATCCTCAAGCCTCCATCCAAGATTCTCGGAAGCAATGAGGGAATCAAACTTGGCAATGAAATCCTTGTTGTAATCGCCTGTCACAGCATCTACCGGGAACATACCTGAAGCATCACCCACTCCCAAAACTTTTTCACCTGAAAGCATATAGTGTGCATAACCTGCGAGAGTTGTAAAGAAAGCCACATCCTTGACATGTGATTCCTTCTTGAGAACAGCCTGATAAAGATGAGCAATGCTCCAGCGTTCAGGAACAGGATAATCAAAAAGTCCTGAAAGCTTGGAGGAAGCTTCACCTGTAATTGTATTACGCCATGTACGGAAAGGAACAAGAAGATTATCATTCCTGTCAAAAGGAAGGTAACCATGCATCATGGCACTGATGCCAAGAGCCCTAAGCTTTTTAAGTTCCACACCATACTTTGATTTAACGTCTTTCTTCATATCAACAAAAGCCGTTGATATGCCTGTATGAATTTCATCAAGTGAATATGTCCAGATACCATCTTCGAGAGAATTTTCCCAATCAAAAGCACCGCTTGCTACAGGATTATTTTCAGAATCAATAAGAACTGCCTTGATACGGGTAGAACCAAATTCAATACCAAGTACGGCACTACCTTCAGAGATTTCTTTTGCTATCTGTTCATTCGTCATAAAATGCACCTCATTTCTTTAACTAATAGAAGGCAAAGCTAATCTGCCTAATCCATTATCAGCCCAAAATACAAAAATAGCAAGTATAAATCTATATTTTTTGGTATTTATCAATAATTTATGTAATAAAAATCACTTGAAGATAAAAAAAAGGACCCGGCAACTAAACCAGGTCCAAAACTTTACAAGGCTCTATAAAATTATTCAGCTGCTTCTTCTACTACTACCTGTTCAAGGGCAGCTTCTGCAGGAGCAGAACTTTTTTCCGGAGCATCTTCATCAACTACAAAATACTCAGCCTCTTTTTCCGTAGAAGCACAGCTAATTGCAGCTACAGAAAGCACAACTGCACTGATAATTGATGCAATCTTAATTACATTCTTCATAAACAAACCTCTCTATCCAATATAAAAATTGTCCGGCGAATAAACACCGATACACATAATTATATTCCAATTTCTTATAAATTCAATTAAGAATATTAGAGATTTGCATATTTATTAAATTTTTTTTTGCCTTTTTTCCCGAATTTTTCCTTCAATTCTGTCACTTACTTTATTCATTCCCACAAAAGGCATCTCAAGTGTGTCTTCTATATTTTGATAAACTTTACCGACAAGCCTTTCCTTATTGAGCAAAGCAATTACGGTAAAAATCAAATCAAACAAAAGGACCAGAGCCAGAACCAGAGCCAGAATTCTTACATTCTCATAGGGCATGGAGTTTATTTTACCCATTGTCCATGGATGAACTATCTTAAGAAGGAACAGTCCTGCAAGTCCGAAGAAAGCAGAACTTAACACTGAAATCCTTCCGTCAAGATTCAATGGATAAGCATAATAGTCCCACCAGCGGCGATGAAAAATCAGTTCAAGACAATAGGATACAATGAATTCAAATATGCTGCAAACAACTGCCCCTACAATGAAAATTAGAACAGGATTTTCAATTGAACGAAGCAATGCGATATCCAGAAAAGAAATCAGCCCGTAAATGGGACACAAAGGTCCTAACAAAAATCCGCGATTCATGAAATATTTTTTTTCACACTTCGCCCAGATTGTACATTCATAAGCCCATCCTACAAATCCGTAAAACAAAAAGGCTATGAAAGAAGTACAAACAAAACTCTCCAAATCAAACATAAATCTTTCCTTTTTTCATTTATTTTCCAGACGCATTCTTCTCTTTCTGATGCGACGTTCATTCAGCTTGAAGGTCTCATACAGACTGCACAGCTTATCGGCAATACTGACCAGCCATCCTTCCTTTGTAACGGGAGGATGAATTGTAAGAGGGAACATGTGATGAGCAATTATATCTTCCTCTATGAAAGATAAATCATAAATCTCCCTTGCATTCTTAAGTGCCAGTGCAGGATGAAAATATCCGTGCAGCTTCAGGCGGGCAGACTTGTCATGCCAGTCGTAAAGATAATAATCATGCAGAAGAGCACCTCTTACAAGGGACTCCCTGTCTACCTTCCAGTGAAAAACATTTGAAAGCTTCAGACTTACCATGGCGACATTCCTGCAGTGAGAATAAAGGGTCGTGGTACCATGCTGTATAAACTTCTTATTCTCAAGGATCCTTGATGTTGAATACATTCCTACAAGTGTACAGGACACAAGCCTAAACTGACTTCTCTGTAAAGGTAAAAATAAACTCATACAAATAATGATTATAATGTTATATATTTAACTGTCAAGTTCCTACCATAATTTTACCATAATATGCGTCCGTATTCATGTAACAGGACATTACTAAAAATTGCATTTCCTGAAGCTACAAATCAGTGTAAAAAAAAGCACTGATTTCCTGCAGAAGAATTTCTCAGGGAGATCAGTGCTTCAGGCCCATAAAAATTAATTGCCGCTTAAACTAAGGTCACCGTCTTTTATCCAGCCAAGCTTCCTGAAAACAATCCCGAAAAGCCATGTTACAAATCCGGGCAGGACAAAGCAAATCAAAAGCAAACCGAGCCAGCTCATAAAACCTGGCTGAACAGCACTTGCACCCTGTTCAAGAGCAGCTGCACTGGGAGAATACCATCCTGTTATTACACCGATAGGACCAACTAATCCGCATGTTCCCATACCAGAAGAAACTGCAGCACCGTTCATCTGAAGCTTAAAAAGGCAAGTTGAAACAGGCCCCGAAATTGCTGAAGCCAGAATAACCGGCAAAAATACTACAGGCTTCCTAACGATGTTAGGCATCTGAAGCATAGAAGTGCCGAGTCCCTGAGAAATAAGTCCGCCCCATCTATTTTCCCTGAAACTTAAAACCGCAAAACCTATCATGTTTGCACAGCAACCGGCTACGGCAGCTCCACCTGCAAGTCCTGTCAGCCCCAGAGCAGCACAAATTGCAGCTGAACTTATAGGCAGAGTAAGTACAATTCCTACTACAACGGAAACAATCATTCCCATTACAAAAGGATGAAGATCAGTTGCCCACATTACAAGATTTCCAACAGAACTTGCTGCAATTCCAATATACTTTGCAAAAAGAACTGAAAGAAGACAGCCGCTTAAAATAGTTACGAGAGGTGTAACAAGAATATCAACCTTTGTTTTCTTTGATACAAGACTTCCAAGTTCACTTGCAGCAACTGCTATTACAAAAACAGAAAGAGGACCTCCGGCTCCGCCAAGTACATTTGCAGCAGAACCTACAGCCGCAAGCGAAAAAAGAACAAGGGCAGGCGCTCCAAGTGAAAATCCTATTGCAACAGCCATTGCCGCTCCAACAACATGGACCTCACCGGCAAAAGTTCCTGCATCTATAAGAAACTTGAAAACAACATTCGTACCGAAATTAGACAGAACCTGTCCCAAAGTTTTGATTATAGTACCAACCAGAAGAGACGCAAAAAGTCCCTGGGCCATTCCGCCCATTGCATCCATGAAATAACGCTTTACATATTTGTTCATAATAAGGTGATGATACAAAATATTGCCGAACATGTACAGGGCATACAAAAAGACAGGAAAACATTAATGACTTGTACGTCAAGATGATTCAGTTTCTGAACGGACTTGTTTCTTCTGCTCCTCTGAAAATGCAAGGCTTCCGTCTTGGAATGAAATGAGAATTCAGTGACCATGTTTCCAGGAACCGGGACAAAAAAAATCCGTGCCCATAAAACGAGCACGGAAATTCTAGATGCGGCTTACAAGAAAATATTTCTCAGAACAGCATTACTTCAGCTGCTTCAGATGCTGCATGCCGCAGCTGAAATATCAGGAAACCTATTTACGGAAATTGTCAAGGATTGCCTGCATTTCATTTATAAAGTCTTCAGGCCTGCATGAGCTGTAGGCCTTCATGTACTTTGACCATACATCATCAAAGTTCTTTGCCATTACAACCTGCGGAAGCCATTCATGCTTTACATCTCCAATCTTTGTCCAGGCAACACCACCAGGAGTTTCTGTCGTGAAATTGTTTGAATAAGAATACATCGGGAACCAGGGTCCGAGTGTTTCACCCTGAACGGAACCGATCATGTCAGGATAGTTTCCTGCACCGTATGCTTCAAAACACTTCTTGAGAGGTTCAGCCATGCCGTTCATGAATTCACTTGGCTGTTCTGAAGGGCTCATTGCATTCTTCCCGTCCTGGCTTGTTCCGCCCCACTGTGGGAAGTATGAGTATCCGCACATATGAGATGCCTTGTAATTTGTTTCGGAACATCTGGTTCTCTGTTCTTCTGTACGATAGTAGAGCCCGTTTTCATCCACATGATAATCCACGTCCTTTACACCCCACATGCGGAGGTCATGAAGTTCCTGGTTCATACAAAGATCGACCATAAATTTGAATGCAAGGTCAGGATTCTTACAGGCAGTCGTAATTGCCCAGCCGGCAGCCTGGTTAACAGTATCAGCATAAGTGTGCCAGCGGTTTGGCATTCCCTTTTCTGTTGTAAGTCCGAGAGGAACATAGTTGCATCCCTTAAGGTCAAGCCCCTGCTGCTTGAATGCATCGTTCACGTTAGCAAAGAAGTCCCACCACTGGTCAACCATACCAAGTACGCGGCCTGTAGAAAGTTTTGCAATGTATTCATCGTATGTCTGTGTCGCAAATTCCGTATCAACAATACCCCTGCTGAATTCTTCATTAAGCTTTCTCAAATACTTCTGCGTGTCAGGGGAAGTATTATAGTCACCTACTGTCATGGTTTCTGAATTTACATACACAGAACCATCATTCGGGTATCCTGCAAGGAACAGACCTGCATTTTCAAGACAAAAATACTTCCAGTCTTCACAGAGAATTGTATAACCGATATGAGGTGTACCGTCTTCCATAGTCGGGTTAGCTTCGATGTAGCGTTCGATTACATCAAAGTATTCGTCCATTGTCTCAATCTTCGGATATCCTGCCCAAGCGAGTACGCGGTTCTGAATCCAGAATGCTTCGTCGTTATGAGTTGTTGTCTTGCTCTTCCCGTATGTATTCTGGAACTGATTGATCCAGTAGATGTGACCATCAGGCTGACGGAACTTATCCCATTCTTCCTTTGTATAATATGTATCACGGAATTCCGGATATTTTTCAAGATACGGATCAAGCGGAATAAGTGCACCTGCATCAAGGAAAATTTTATTGTCACTGGATACAAAATCAGGGTATTCCCCGCTGGCCACGATTGTACCGCAGGCTTCGGAGCCTGTCTGACCTGTAAGCCATGTTTCTTTTACCCTTACACCAGTTTTTTCTGCAATAATATCAGAAATATCATTTTTATTGTTGATTTCAGAACCCGGCATTCCAATAAAATAAGTGAAGGTTGTCACTCCGCCATTCTTACCTGCCTTGGAACCTGAACATCCGTTCAGGAACAATGCGGATGCACCAAGCAGACAGCATGCCGCAAAAACTTCTTTTTTCATGTTTTCTCCTTTCCGCCTTACAAAAACAAATAATCCATTTCCAAGGATTCTAAGTCGGCTACATTATTTTTAATACGCTACCCAAAATCGTACAACTGCCGTCATCATCATCAATTCATTTCCTAAGTCCCGATATTAACCTGAAAGGAATCATAAAATTTGATTCAAGTACAGAAACCCCCTGAGACATCCGAATTCCAGGCATGCAATTTTTATTACATCATGGCATCAGAACAAAAATTCCCGGGAGCCCGGACCCAGATTCAGGAAGGACATCTCATAATACTTCTGACTCCGGCAGGAGCAAACCATTTGAGATTACAAATTTTCCCAATTCCCATACAAAATGCCTAAAATACGAAGTCATAATGAAATAGGAACGTGGAATCAGAGAAAGTATAGATCCAAATATTCATAACACAACGGGATAAAATTAAGAAAAAATAAGGACAAAGTATAGCAGGAACAAAAAAACTTTTTTTTTTAGTTGAATTTTACACGGAAAATTTAAATAAGTTCTGAAAGCTTCTTTGAATCCAGGAAATTGTTCACGACATCATCAAGTTCCTTCCAGAAGCTGACGGTAGAACAGGAAGTCTGTTTCGGACATTCGCCTGCATCCCGGGAAAGACAGGCTACAGGTGAAAGATCACCTTCCGTTGAACGGAGTATCTCTCCTACAGAATATTCTTCCGCTTTCTTTATCAGACGGTAACCGCCCTGGGGTCCCCGCACACTTAATAGAAGTCCGCTCTTTGAAAGCTGGGTCGCAATCTGCTCAAGATATTTTATGCTTATCCCCTGATTTTCTGAAACTTCTTTCAGACTCAGGTATGAACTGTCTCCGTTCTTTGCAACTTCTATCATAAAACGAAGAGCATATCTGCCCTTAGTAGAAATCATCATTTTTCCGCTCCAAAATTTTCCTAGTAAATTAGTATATAATATTTTGAAATCTATTTCCACCATTGAAAATTGGGCAACTGTAGTTTATACTGTTAAAATCATGGATAAAGAAAAAAAATCATCAGGAAAAAAAAATTTAAGGGCTGCAGGAATAGGACTGATTCTTTGGCTCACCGCAGCATTCGTTCTTCTCATGTTCTTTCTTGTAAACCAGAAAAAAATTGCATCAAATCTCAAGACAACAAATTTCTTTGACAAGATGTTCGGTAAAACTCCTTCATTCATAGAAAACGCTCCTGTAATTGAGCCCCCACAGGAAAAAAATGAAATAGAACCGGTTGCACCTGTTACAATAGACCTTACTGGAGGAAAAACTACAGCTCCTTCAGAACCAGTCATACAGGATTATTTCGCCGGCCGAAAAAACAATAACGATACACATTCAGAAGTTCAGGAACCTGCCAAAACTCCTGCGGAAGCAGTTCCTGAAGTTGCGGAAGTTAAGGCAGAAAACTATCAGACAATGACACTGAAGCTCTTCTTCATGACCATAAATTCTGACGGTTCAATTACCAGAAAAGAAATGAGCCGTATAATGAAGAAATCACAGAGTCCTTTAAGGGATGCCATCAATGCTCTCATTGAAGGTCCTGACGAAGCAGAACTGAAAGCCGGCTGCAGGACTCTTATTTCCAAGGGAACAAAGCTTAGGGGGGCAAGCGTAAAAGACGGTATTGCAGTCCTTAACTTTTCAGGGGAATTTGAATTCAACCAATACGGAATCGAAGGAAGTCTCGGTCAGCTTCAGCAGATTGTCTACACAGCAACAGCTTTCCCTACAGTTGAAAGCGTTCTGTTTCTGATTGACGGAGAGAAGAAGGAATATTTAAGTTCCGAAGGCGTATGGATCGGAAGTCCTCTGAACCGATCCAATTTCTAACGTAACGGAACATTTAAAAACTTACCTAGAAAAAGTCCATGCTGATGGGAACATCTGAAAGCCGGCTGCCCGAACTTAAAGTTACATATTTCCCTTCAGCACTTTTCAATTTACCTTGTAGGAATCAAGAATCTTTGTGAAATAAGCCTTGTTATCCTGGTAGACACCGTCAAATACAGTAAGCGTCAGATATGCATAGCTTCCGTCAGACTGTTTTGTTATAATCTTGAAATCCCTTGTGACATCTCCGCTTACAGGCTGGTAGAACACGTTTGAAACTTTCATCAGGTTCACGGTCTTTGTAAAGGAACGGGACTGCCATAAAGAGTATGCACCTTCAGTACTCTGGAAAAGTTTACGCACAAGCAGGTACTCGAAATTCGAATCCTCTGACGGCGGAATCTCAGACAAAGCAAGAACTGCATAATCTCCAAGGAACCACATGTTCTCAAGGGAATCATTTTTCCACTGGCTGTCTAATGTAAGTGACTGCCTGCCGAAAGAAACCTTGGCTGCAGTTGCCTTTGCCTTTTTGAAAGAACGTTTCCTGTCAGCAGGAAGCCCTTCAATACCTTTATAAGCTTCGAAGCTCATATCAGCGGAACTTGTAAGGGCTCCGACGGTTTCAAGCCTAAACAGATAGGAACCGTCAGCCGAACGGATTGACTCAAGGTTAAAAATCGGAACGAAGGGATTATATGTCATGGACACGGTTCCGCCGAACTGAGGATAATCTTCCTTTTCTGTTACAGCCGAAGAATAAAGTTTTGTAGTCTTGCGCCTGGCATCAAGTTCGTAAAGGAGATCATGAAGATAATTAATGATTTCCGTATCCTCTGAAGATGAAGCACCGGAAATTGTCTCACCTGTAAATTCAAAATGATCAGCGGAAGAATCCGTTGTAAGATAAATTGTTATATCAGCTTCTGAAAGCTGCTTCCTTTTATCACCGGGAGCAAAATATCTTGCCGCATAAGTTGAATCATTATAATAAATAAAACCTATGTAAGACGGTCTCTGAAAAGTATTGTCCCTATAATAGACATATTCGCCAGAAAAATCTTCAATGCTGCGCCTGACACCGGGAAGAGCAAATGCTGCAACGGAAACCAGGCAGACTGCACTCAAAGTAAAAAGTTTTTTTAAAATCTTCATATCAAAATATCCTCGCCCTTAATTTATCGGAGCAATGAAAAGCTTTCTTAAAAACTCCTGGCACAAAAAACGGAACTCATTCTGAAATTCAGACCGTGAATGTTCCTTGGACACAGCAATCCGAAGTGTCCAAGGAAATATTGGCGGACATCAGAAAACATCTGTCTTCTGATTTTCACCTATGCGTTAAGTTTTGCCATTTCATCTCTGACAATCCGGGAAACCTCTTCTGCTGCCTCCGACAAAGGAACCATTACAGGTTCTGCCTGGTTACGGATTTTTATTTCAACGTTAGGAAGATTCTTTTCACCAACAGTAACTCGGATCGGGAATCCAAGGAGATCCATGTCGTTGAACTTAACACCCGGGCGTTCGTCGCGGTCATCAAGAAGAACTTCAACACCAAGTTTCCTGAGTTCAGCATAAAGACTGTCAGAAGCATCCTTCATTGAATCCTTGTACTTGATAGGTACAATCGCAACCTGGAACGGAGCAATGCTCATAGGCCAGATAATGCCCTTGTCATCATGGAATCTTTCTACGATTGAGGCAAGAACTCTGTCAACACCGATACCGTAGCATCCCATTGTTGGAACAGCAGTTTTTCCGTTTACATCAAGATATGTAGCGCCCATGCTTTCTGTATACTTTCTTCCAAGCTTGAAGATGTGACCAAGCTCGTTCCCCTTACGGCTGTAGAAAGTTCCTCCGCAAGCCGGACACTTATCGCCGACCACGACTGTACGTACGTCAGCTTCCATCCATGAAGTGTAATCGATTCCAGGTTCAACGTGAATGAAGTGGAAACCTTCCTTGCCTGCACCGCAAACAGCATCATGCATTTTTGAAACGCTCAGATCCTGTACAACAGGACACTTAACATTTACAGGTCCAACAGACCCGTGAGGGGCTCCTGCGATCTGAATAATTTCATCACCTTCAGCAAGACAAACTTCGCTTGCCTTAAGCAGACCTGCAAGTTTTGCTTCATTTACTTCAAGGTCTCCGCGGATAAGGACGCAGACATAAGAAAGAGGCCAGAATGTTACGTTACCTTCCCTCTTTGACTTAAGATTTTCACCGAAAGGAGCCTTCGACATATCAAGTGTGCTGTTGATTACACGGTAAATGAGCGCCTTGATAAACTTTTTAGGTGTCTCGTTAAAGAACTTTTCCATTTCTTCAATGGAACCTACACCAGGAGTTGCAATTTCTTCGATTTCAGCATCAACCCTTACCTGAACATTTCCGTTCTTATCAAGTGCTTCGTCTTCCTTGCATGCAGCCTTTTCAACATTTGCAGCATATTTGCAGTCAGGACATATAATGAGAGTGTCATCACCGATGTCGCTTTCAACCATAAATTCTTCACTGCCTGAACCACCCATGGCACCAGTGTCAGCTTTTACAGGAATAACCTCAAGTCCCATGCGCTTAAAAATCTTAAGGTATGCAGCCGCATAAGCACGGTAAGTCTCATCAAGAGACTCATCGTCCGTATGAAGAGAATAACCGTCCATCATATTGAATTCACGGCCGCGCATTACACCGTAGCGGGGACGGATTTCATCACGATATTTTGTATTAATCTGATACATGTTGATAGGAAGCTGCTTATAGCTTGTGAGACCTGCCCTAGTAATTGCTGTATATGCCTCTTCTGCTGTAGGGCTAACAACCATGTCCTGGGCCTGACGGTTCTGTGCACGGAGCATCTGGGGTCCAAAGCTTTCCCAACGACCACTTTCCTTCCAAATGTCACCAGGAACAACTACAGTGGGTTTAAATTCAAGGGCACCAGACTCATTAAGTTCTTCCTTGATAATATTTTCTACCTTACGGTATGCCTTGAGTCCGAGAGGCATATAAGTGTAAAGACCGTTACCAAGTTTACGAATAAGGTCAGCTCTCATCATAAGCTGATGACTTGCGATAACTGCTTCAGCTGGAGCTTCGCGCAGTGTCCTGAATGGAATTTTTGATGCTTTCATAATGCGTCTATTCTAATGAAAACAATAAAAGTAAGCAAGTATTTTTAATAATTAGAATTAAGAGGTCCGGAAGCAGGAAACGCAAACAAAATCCTGCCCCGATTTTTTTTAGAAAGTCATCCTCACAACAAAACCTGCAGGAAGAAGCACTACACTTTCAACAGGTCCAAGTGAGAAATCTGAATTATTGAATATCCATGAATGAACCACAGGCACACCGATTCCGATTACAGTACCCAAAGCAGCACCTGCCAGGACATCAGTCGGAAAATGATTACCGCTTAACATTCTGAAAGTTCCCGTCGCACAGGCAAGGCCGTAGGATGTAAGGACAACAGGAATCTTGTAGGAGGAGTCGGAATAATATTTGCAGAAATTATAGGAAAGGAATCCGGCTCCCATAAAAGCATTGAGAGTATGACCGCTGAGAAAAGAAAATTCAAAGTCATGGTTTTCAAGGGAAGCAGCATCAGGATTATCAAAATACATATACGGACGCGGACGCTGGACAGACATCTTTATTACTTCCTTGACTGCATTTCCAAGGCATACAGTTTCAGCATACATAAGTGCCAGCGAAAATTCTTCCTTCACAGACATATTACCTGTGACACCTTCCGCAATAAAAACTGAGGCCGGAAAAACAAATCCGCTCATGCCCATGGCAACATCGCCGCAGGTATCAAAAGATTTGCTGTACGGACGGGCAGCCCAGCGGTCAAGAGGATTCTGTGCACTCAGATCATAAGTTCTTTCCGTATATTCAGGAAAATCCATCGTGCCCTTAAAATATTCCGCCGAACCATAAAAAATTGCTGAACCGGTAAAAATAATTGCATCGGTAATGAGCTGCTTTTTCATTGACTCATCGTTAAGCTCGAAAGTCTTGCGCTCATTTTCAGGAATAAAAAAAGCTTTTCCCTCAGCAGACTGTGAAAAGACCGGAAGAATATTTATTCCCGACAACACAGATACTAAACTTGCACACAAAATTTTTCCGAATCCTTTCATTCTTTATTTTCCTCCAGCTTTCATTTTAAACGCGAAACAAAAATCAGTGACTCATTTCATACATAAGTATTGAAGCCGCCTGAGCAACATTGAGGCTGTCAACCTTAGGACCTTCATTTCCTGATGCAAAAGGAATAAGAATAAGATTATCACAGTTCCTTCGAACATCATTGCTGATTCCGTTTTCCTCATTACCGAGAACAAGAACAGCAGGCCTTCCTCTGCATATGGACGGAAGGTCACGGGAAGACTGTCTTGCATTTAACGCGGTACCGATTCTCACCATCTTTCCTGCAACATCTTCAAGGAAATAAGGAATTGAACGGATGCAGTAGATATTCACGAATTCCATTCCGCCTTCAGCAACGCGATAAGAACTTGTTGTAATTGATGTCTGAGATTCATCAACAGGAATAATAATGTTTCTGATTCCAAAGAATGCGGCACTACGGACAATTGCTCCAAGGTTATTTGCATTTCCTACACGGTCAAGGAGAACTGCACTTTCCTTATTCTCAATCCATGAGGCAACGACTTCCTTTGTAAGAGGCATAACTTCAGGAGGTTCAATCATTGCAACAACTCCCTGATGATGAACACTTCCACAAAGTTTTTCAAGTTCAACTTCATCTTTCACCTGATTGTACGGACGCTTTTCTTTTGAAAGCTTCTTGCACAGACCTCCGAAAAGAGGAGCCCGTTCTGCACTGAAATAGAGACGCTTGATCTTTGTCCAGTTATTTTTTTCCAAAGTCTTTACAGCTGCAAATCCGCAGACTGCCAATTCATCATTACGCTTGTTCTTCATAAGGTAGATAATAGATTATTATAAAATAAAAGTCCATACAAAAAATCTCACAAACAAGTTAAGCTGAGGACAGACATATTCAAGAGCATCCCTAAATTTTGCAATTCCTAGAGACACCCTCAAACAGGCAATCAGTTCATGGAACCAACGGAAACTGAAATTTCAGGGACAGTCTTTTATTTATTGTTCCTGAACCTGGAAGGACTTGTACCGAACTTTCGCGTGAAAAGGCGTGTAAAATAAGCGGCATCATCAAAACCTGTTCTGAATGCTATTTCCTTAACCGAATATCCTGTCTGCATGAGCATGTGCTTCGCTTCAAAAAGCCTGAAGGAATTCACATAGTCCCAGAGCTTTACCCCGGTTTCCTTCGTGAACACACGTGAAAGATAATCCCCAGCCACACCGCAGGCAGCAGCAATATCCTCACGGGTAAAACTCCTGGAGAAATTCTTGTTTATGTAAAGCACCGCATTCTTGACGCAGCGTCCTGTTTTGCAGGGAAGCACGGGCTTTGACTTTTCAATTACATCCTGCAAATGTTTTTTTATTCCCTCTTCGCTGATGAAAAAATTATTCAGCACAAGAACTCCCGGAACATTGCAAAGTTCAAGAAAATCAGAAAAGAAAACAAAATTCTCTGCTACAACAAGAACAGGAACTTTGCACAGCTTAGGATTTTCTCTCACGAACTTTAAATTCAGTTCATAGCTTGAAACAAAGACAATAAGGTCGGGAAGAAAATTAAAGAGAACCGTATCAAGAAATGTAATTGAAGAAATAACTTCCGTATCATTGTCGCCCGAAAAAAATTTCAGAAGATTATTATCGGACCCAACGAACAGAACTTTTTTTCGCCTGAAACTGTTCATCATAAACTGTCTACGAATCTTACGCAGGCATATCTTGAATCTTCAAACCTCAGGAAATCTTTTATATATTCGTCAGCTTCCCTGCTGATTTTACTCAGACGCTCAAACCTGGAACCGGAAACTTTTACAAGGGGATCAACATAACGTTTCTTTACGTCAACTGAAATATTGTAGCAGCCGTCCATAGGAATTTCGCTTCTAAGAACTTCCTTCATCTTTCTGTATGTGCCGTAAAGCCGGCAGAACTGCTCGTCAGCCTTCAGTCTGCAGAGCCTGTCAAACTGTCCTATTATGTAAGCCTCGCTTAGTGAATACAGGTCATCTTCACAGATGAAGCCGCATTCAATTGCACGTGCAACAACATCTGCCATAAGCTGCATTGCAACCTTGTCTTCGTTCTTCTGGAGAATGAGACTTATGTTACAGAATTTCTTTGCATAAACAAGGGCATGCATGTCATCGGAAAAACCAAGCTCATCAAGACCCTTTTCATTTTTGCAGAGAACTATATTCGAATAGTTCTCCCGTATTTCGTCAAGACTCCATTCCCCGCTAAGGGCCGCTCCGCTCGGATACATATATTCAAGACGGTCAGCACTCAGACCCGGCATATCATTGTCGCATACAGGATACCTGTGGTAATCATCTATCTCGTATTTATATATCCCTTCCATGAAAAGGAGCTCGCTGACTTCAACATCATTGTTAATCATATCATGGGTCAAAGATTCAGTGCTCTCCTGTTTCAGCGCATCACCGTTCCTGAAATCAATTACATGACTGAAAGCAGGAGTGGCGACATCATGAAACAAGCCTGCAAGAGTCTGCCTCTTGTCGTGAGTAAAATTCCATACAATAAGAGCTGCACCGACTGAATGATCAAGACGTGAATAATAGAACCTGTTGTTAAAAAGAGGAGTCCAGTCAGTTCCGCAAAGAAGCCCCACATAAGAAAGCCTGGAAAGGATTCCGCTGTCCACGAACCGGTCAATAAATTCCGGATAGTCACTGCACAAAAACGAATGATACTTGTCTGCCCATCTTTCCATTTCTTCCTCCAAAAATATAAAAAAATCAGGACATCTCCAGAAAATGATTTTCCCGGAGACTCCCATTACAGGAACATTCTGTTGCTCAGGTCTTCAACAAAATATTCCAGGGACAATTCCTTTACAAGCAGCACAAAAAGAGCAACAAAAATTACTTTTATAATAATATTTATTACGGAAATAATTACACCGGCACAAGCAAATTCATTTTTTATATGGAACATTTTCTTTGAATTACCGTTCGCAACGGAACCAAAGATTATCGAAATAACGGAAAGCAAAAATACACCGCAGAAGACGGAAACAATTGAAAGAATAAATGAAGCAAGCGCGAAGGAAGAAATTCTTTGATCAGCCTTCCTCCTGTTTTCCGCAGAAAGAAAAAATTTTGAAGGTGACAGAAGTTTTTCACCTACAGGATTTTTTGTTACAACCGAATATTCAATTTCTTCCATAAATTAAGCTCCTCACATTTCATTCAGTGACAGGACTTGCGTACTTGATGCAAGAAGTATATAGATTCCCAGAGCAACCAGAAGAGCCGGAACAAGGAATCCCTTTGTACAATTCATGAACTTCTCAAGAACAGATATTCCTGAAATCCTGCAGGCAAGAATGCACAGACCTGTCTGAAGTACAAGAAACATAACTACTATCACAATCAAATCCATAGCTGTTCTGCCGGCAAAGAAGGAAATGTAAACAGCAACATTATCTCCTCCTCCGGCAAGAGTAATGAGGAATGTATCAATAAAAATCCTGACCACTCCCGTCATTTCCGAATTTTTGAGAATATTTAACTTTTTCTGATTTTCATTGTCATTTTTTCCAAAGAATTCTTTTGCACCGATTATAATCGGGAGGAAACCCAGGGACCTCATTACAACATCCGGAAGTTTTGCCAGATAAGACGAAAAAAAAATACTGCAGGCACAAAGAAAAAACATTCCGGATATTTTTGATACAGCTGCAACAACTCTCCCTCCACTGCTGCGGGCTCCGGCAAAAAGAATTACCAGAAGCAGAAAATCATCAAGTTCTGTTGACGCAAATGCAAGTACCGAAGAAAGAGCTGTCCAGATCATCAGTTATCCTTATCGTTTCCGAGAATTATTCTGTAAAGACGGTCAAGATCATCTGCACTGAAGTATTCTATGTTCACGGAACCTCTGTCAAAGTTTCCCTTGATCTGGACCTTCGTTCCCAGATGCTGAATAAATTCCTGCTCCATTGCAACAAGATTAGGATCCCTCTTTTCCTGAGGACGGGGGCCTGACTTCTTCTTTGTGCGGGCACCTCCGTTAAGTTCAGTTGCCTGCTGCTCGCACTGGCGAACAGAAAGCCCCTGTCCAAGGATTCTTCCGTAAAGAACACGCTGGTCGGCAGGATTAACAACGCTCAACAAAGAACGTGCATGGCCCGCAGTAATGTTACCAGCCGCAAGGGACTGGAGCATGTCTTCAGGAAGCTTAAGAAGACGAAGACTGTTTGTAACAGTGGAACGGTTCTTTCCTACCTTAAGGGCAACTTCCTCCTGCGTGATGTTTTCCATCTGCATAAGCTGTGCATAGGCAAGAGCTTCTTCCACAGGATTCAGGTCCGTACGCTGAATATTTTCTACGAGAGCAACTTCAAGCTTACGGCTGTCAGTATATTTCCTAAGCTGGACAGGAACCTTTGAAAGTCCTGCAGCCCTGGCGGCACGTGTACGGCGTTCACCGGCAATAATATAGAATGTACCGTCACCTACATCCTCAATGATGATAGGGGAAAGAACACCTTCAAGTTTTACGGATTCCGTAAGTTCCCTAAGCTTTTCTTCATCAAAATACTGTCTAGGCTGATGAGGATTAGGCTTGAGAAGCATAGGATCAACCCAGAGAGTACCGTTTTCATCAGACGAAATACCTTCAGGCAAATTTGCCGTAACTTTAACGACAGGACGTGACTTACCTGCATCATCGGAAAGCGGTTCCCGAGAGACTTCCTTTATATCATGAGAGAAAAATTCATCTGCAGAATTTTCATTCTGCGGCTCGAATGACTGGTTTTCAGCCATCAGAGCATCCATTCCTCTACCTAACGCTTTATGTTTAGCCACGACTCATTACCTCTTCTGCAAGCTTTTCATAACTTTTTGCACCTACGCAATTTGGATCGTACAGACACACAGGTTCTCCATGGGAAGGTGCTTCTGAAAGTCTGATGTTGCGCGGAATAATCGTATTGAAAACCAGATCCTTAAAATAACTCTTAACCTGCATGACAACATCCTGGGCAAGCCTTGTCCTGCTGTCATACATGGTAAAGAAAATCCCGCCGATTTTTAACTCCCTGTTAATGTTCTGCTGAACCTTCTTTACGGTCTGAAGCAGGAGAGTAATACCTTCAAGGGCGAAATACTCACACTGCATGGGAACAAGAATCGCATCAGCAGCGGCCAGTCCGTTAAGGGTAAGGAGTCCCAAAGACGGAGGACAGTCTATGAATATGTAATCGTAATCATCTTTTATGGGAGCAAGCGCATTCTTCAAAAAAAATTCACGGTCATCCTGGTCAACAAGTTCAATTGCCGCCCCGGAAAGATCAATGGAAGCGCTTATGACATCAAGATTCTTTACGTTGGAATGCTTTACAGCCTGCTGAGTTGTTGCCAGTCCTGCAATGAGCTCATAAACTGTAGGCTTTTCCTTACTGACGCCGACACCACTGGACATGTTTCCCTGACTATCGAAATCAACTAAAAGAACCTTTTTACCAGACAAAGCGATGTATGCACCAATGTTAATGGCTGAAGTTGTTTTTCCGACTCCACCTTTCTGGTTTACAAAAACGAATACCTTTCCCATAGTCTTCCATTATAGCATTTTTTTTCAAGAGAGTATATAGTGAAACATACAATTTTATGTTTCACAAACCAAAAACATGGTTCCGTATTTGAACAAAAAAAGCAAAAACGTTATAATCTTGACCATGATTTTATCCGTTACATTTTCAAAGCCAGCAAAATCCTGTCAGGAACTTCTCGGAAAGGACTACACAAAGGTACGTATCTTCAGGGAAACCTCCCTGAACGACCGGAACCAGTCCTACATGTGCGAATTCTACACAGAGAAGCAGGTGTTCCACAAAAAAATGAACGAAGCGGAAGTTGAGGAATTCATTAAAGCCCACGCAGGAAAAACCTTCAGGAATGTTTACCAGCGGACTGACTCCCAGGAAATCAGCTACCTTGCAAACCGCCACGGAGAAATCAAGGTCCTTACTAAAAATGTAAAGCAGAGCAACCCGTTTAACACGAGGAGCGCCAGCAGAACAAAGAATTATCTGATCACGGAAGGGATTCCTGTACCATTCCTTGTGAAACTTGGAGTAATGACGAAGGAAGGCAAAGTCGTCGCCCAGAAGCATGATAAGTTCCGCCAGATCAACCGATACCTGGAATTCGTGAAAGATATTCTCGCTGACGTCAGACGTCTCAGGGAGGCGGAAAACAATCCCATTACAGCAGAAAGCCCTCTCAGGATTGCCGACTTCGGATGCGGAAAATCATATCTCACTTTCGCCGTGTACTATTACCTCACTGTCATCGAGAAACTTAACGCATGCATAACAGGTCTGGACCTCAAGGTAGATGTGATTGCAGAATGCCAGAAACTTGCAGAGGAATTCAACTACACGAACCTGCATTTCTACATCGGTGACATAGCCGACTTCAATCACAGGACCACGCCGGACATAATCATCACACTCCACGCCTGCGACACTGCAACGGACTACGCCCTGAAATATGCTGTGTCCCATAAAGCAAAGGCCATTCTGTGTGTACCATGCTGCCAGCACGAAATAAACCTTGCACTGAAACCTTTTGAGCCTTCAAGCCCTTTTGCAAGTCTCTCCAAATACGGAATCATACGGGAACGATTTGCGGCCCTTGCAACAGATGCGCTCAGGGCAGAATATCTTGAGCAGCAGGACTACAGCGTGCAGGTCCTTGAATTCATTGACATGGCACACACACCAAAGAACCTTCTCATACGTGCAGTCAGAAAAGATGAAACAGATTCCAGAATAACGGAAAGTTTAGACGAAGTCCGTGGGAAGTCAAAAAAAAGGAGCGGAGCTTTGCTTGATGAACTCAAGACAGGCCAGACTCTTTTTAAGTGAACCTGAAAATTTGAAACAAAAAACAGGACGGATTCATAAAATAAAGTCATCAAGTTTCCGTACAGAAATCTTAAGCGGGAACATCTAAAAAACACAATCTCCGGAGGCAGCTCTGAAAAAACGATGCCTTTAAGCATTGTAACTTCAAGAACTAAAGACCAGCAGGCATTCCTGAAAAGAATTTCTCAGAGATGCCCAATTATATTTCCGATGCCCCTGAATCACAAAACATACCTGGCTATAAAATCACCTACGCCGCTTGAATTATTATCCTTTTCAGTAACAAAGTCCGCAACATTTTTTATGTAGTCCAGACCGTTGCACATTGCAACTCCGTAACCACATTTTACAATCATGTCCTCGTCATTCATGCTGTCACCGAAACACATTGTCCGTGCAGGATCAATTCCTATGTACCTTGCAAGCCAGAGCACAGCTTCGCCCTTTCCGCAGTCAGGGGGAAGTATTTCCAGAAAGTAAGGCTTGCTGGTAAATATTACGGCCCTGTCACCCATCTGATTCCTGAGCTTTGACTGCAGAGCCTGAAGTGTTTCAGGTTCACCGGGAATCAGCATCTTGGGAAACTTCCTCGCCTGTAAAAATTCTGTATAATTTTCTATGACTTCACCCTTGACATGACAGAGGTCCACATCCTTTCTTGTCCACGATGTTTCTTCCCTGTAAAAAATAGTGTCAGGAGAATAAACTTCACTCCTGAGCCCAATCTTTTCAGCTTCGGCATCAGCTTCAAGAAGCACAGACTTATCTACGCTGCGCACATAAATCTGCTGTCTCTTGTGCATGTCATAAACAGAGCATCCGTTGATTGCAATAAGAAATCTCCCTGCCTGTTTTCCGGCTACATCAAGTCTTCTAACAAAAGGCAGAATTCCGTCTTCAGCTCTGCCTGAACAGAGGACAACATAAATTCCTTTCTCAACTGCCATTCTCAGCACTTCCACATTGTAGTCATCAATCCGTGCGTCAGCATTAAGAAGAGTATCATCCAGGTCAAGAGCTATAAGCTTTACGTCTAATTTGTCTGAAGGAAGCTTTGACATATTCTACCTTGTAAGCTTGCGGTAAACAGTCTTGTGAGGAATCTCAGAATCTTCTCCAAGTTCCTTCTTCTTCCATTCAACATATTCGGACCAGTTTCCTTCATACCAGCGTACTTCAGAATTATTTTCATAAGCAAGAATATGTGTACAGATACGGTCAAGGAAATAACGGTCATGGCTGATTACAAAAACACATCCGGCAAATTCATTGATTGCCTCTTCAAGTGAGCGGGTTGTCGTAATGTCAAGGTCATTTGTAGGCTCGTCAAGAAGAAGAACGTTTCCAGCTTCCTTGAACATCATTCCCATGTTAAGGCGATTCTTTTCACCGCCTGAAAGAACACTGATTTTCTTGTTCTGTTCAGCACCATTGAAGTTGAACCATGAACAGTAAGCATGAGCGTTGACTTCACGGAGAGCACCGTTCACTGCCTTACCCTTTGCATCAATTGCGCCAAGCTTAATAAGGTCCGCACCACCGGAAAGCATTTCATAGACAGTCTTATTTTCATCAAGCCTGCTTCTCATCTGGTCAACATATACAAGCTTTACAGTTTCGCCGATCCTAATGTTTCCGCTGTCAGGCTTTTCACCGGCCTCCTTGTCACCGTAAGCGTCAGCAATCATCTTAAAAAGTGTTGTCTTACCGGCACCATTCGGACCTACAATACCAACGACAGCTCCAGGAGGAACCTGGAAGTTAAGGTTTTCGAAGAGAAGCTTGTCGCCGAAGGACTTTGTAAGGTTCTCGGCATCAATTACAAGGTTTCCGAGACGAGGTCCTGCAGGAATAGAAATCTGTGAATCCTTCAGGGTTACGCGCCTGGATTCTTCCGCAAGAAGCTGTTCATACCTGGTAATATGTTCCTTGTGCTTAGCCTGACGCCCCTTTGCCCCCGCATGAATCCAGTCCAATTCTTCCTGCATTTCCCTGCGGCGTGTGGAAGCCTGCTTTTCTTCAAGGGCCATGCGCTTTTCTTTTGCTTCAAGCCATTCAGAATAATTTCCCTTGAACGGATAACCTTCACCGCGGTCCATTTCAAGAATCCAGCCTGCAACATTGTCAAGGAAATAGCGGTCATGAGTGATGGCAATGATTGTTCCTTTGTAGTCACGCAGATGTCGCTCAAGCCATGCAATTGTTTCCGCATCAAGATGGTTAGTAGGTTCATCAAGGAGAAGGATATCCGGCTGCTGCAGCAGGAGACGGCACAATGCTACACGGCGGCGTTCACCTCCCGAAAGAACATCAACCACCTGGTCAGCAGGAGGACAACGGAGAGCGTCCATTGCAAGCTCAAGGTTAGAATCAAGGTTCCATGCATCAGCGGCATCAAGTCTTTCCTGAAGTTCAGCCTGACGAGCACAGAGCTTATCAAAATCAGCATCAGGATCACCGAAGGCTTCGTTCACTTTATCAAATTCCGCAAGAAGGTCTATGATAGGTTTCACGCCTTCCTTAACAACTTCCATAACAGTCTTGCCGGGTTCCAGATACGGTTCCTGTTCGAGATACCCCATTGTGTACCCGTCAAGAAGATGAGTTTCTCCTGTATAGTCAGTATCACGGCCTGCAAGAATCTTAAAGAGAGAAGACTTACCGGCACCGTTTTCACCGATAACGCCAATCTTTGCCCCGTAATAATAAGAAATGCTTATGTCCTTTAAAACAACTTTAGTCCCGTAAGCGCGGGATACCCTGTCCATAGTGTAAATGATTTTCTTGTCATCAAAAGTCTTTGCCATGATAGGAAGTATACTATATTTTTATATTGTTTTCAATTACACGGTTCCATTCAAAGCCCGGCAACATGCAGCACGGATGATAATTTTCCGCTTTTCCACTTGAAATTCCTTTCATAAGAGAATATATTCAGAATCTATATGACACACACAAAAAAAGAAAAGAAACTGCTGGACATGACTTCCGGTGAACCTTTCAAACTTCTTGTACTCTATTCATTCCCTATTCTTCTGGGCAGCATTTTCCAGCAGCTCTACAGTATGTGCGACACAATAATAGTCGGAAAATACCTTGGACCAAACGCACTTGCCGCTGTAGGTAATACGGGACCCATGAATTTTCTGGTCTTCGGACTTCTCTACGGAATGACAAGCGGATTCTCTGTAATAACGGCCCAGATGTTCGGAGCAAAAAACGAGGAGAGACTAAAAGAATCAGTCGCAATGAACATACTCCTGAATTCAATATGCGCCGTCGTCGTTACACTCATTGCCTGTGCACTTACAAGTCCTCTTCTGAAAGTTACCAACACCCCGCAGGAAATTTTCAGCGACTCCTTCTCATATATTTTCATAATCTACCTCGGAATTATATTCGTCGTTCTATACAACGCCTGCACATGCGTGCTTCGAGCAGTCGGTGACAGCAAAACACCTCTCTACTTCCTGATAATTTCAAGTGCGCTTAACATTATCCTTGACATAGTTTTCATTGCAGCCTTCAGACTCGGAGTAAAGGGAGCCGCCCTTGCAACAATCATCTCCCAGGGAGTTTCAGGAATTCTTTCACTCACCTGGATTATAATCAGGTATCCCATCCTTCACGTAAACATGAAGCACTTCGCAGCTGAAAAACATTTTGTCCGAAAGCATCTTGCAAACGGAATGAACATGGGATTCCAGTTTTCAATTACCGCAGTCGGTGTAGTTATTCTTCAGGGAGCTCTCAACAAATTCGGTTCCACAAAGATTGCAGCTTTCACGGCGGCACAGAAAGTTGAGCAGCTCGTAACTGTCGCAGCAGGTGTCATGGGTGTATGCATGGCAAACTTCGCAGGACAGAACCTTGGTGCAGGAAAGATTGACAGAATAAAGGAAGGCGTAATAAAGACTGTAATTCTCAGCACAAGCTTTGCTCTTCTCGGGACTCTTCTCGCATGGACCCTCGGAGACCAGATGACTTCCCTGTTCCTTGACAGGACCAACACAGAACCTTCAGTCTATTCAGAAATACTCGGAGCTTCCAGAATATACCTCAGGACATGTTCAAGCTTCTTTCCCGTACTTTTCGTCATCTTCGTTTTCAGGAACGCTTTGCAGGGAATAGGCAGAGGTTTCTGGCCGCTGATGGGCGGTGTGTTTGAACTTTTTGCAAGATCAATTGCAGCATACACTCTTCCGGGCTTCACAGGTTTTTCAGGAATCTGCATTGCACAACCCATCGCATGGTTCTCCGCTGCAATACCTCTCGCAGTAGCCTACTTCACAATAATCAGGCAGATGGAAAACAAAGTAAAAGGTCTTTCAGCCCAGGAACATTAAATACAAGGACTTCTCCTGTAACACACAATGAAATTCCCACTGAATCCAGGACCCAAGCGCTCATACACCAGGAAGCATCTAAAAACTGCAGTTCCTGGAGATGACCTTTATGTTTTTGAGCCCCGTGATTCCAGGGACCAAAAATCAGCAGGCACCACCGGAAGGTATTCTTCACGGACACCCATCATAAGCCCGTTGAGAAACCTGACCTCTTCAGCAACACTGATTTTCTGCTCCCCATGGACTTTTTCAAATAGATTTTTTACAATCCAGGCTTAAAATAAAACAGCCCGCCTAAAGACAGCGGGTCATGAACACAGAATCAGATTAATCAAAGATAGTAGTCCACCACATTATCATAGAAATCGTTCTGAAGTTTTGACTTATATGACTCGACCTTTGAAATATATTCCCTAGTTGATTCAGGAATCCTGACCTTCGCTTTAGCGATACCTGCATTATAGTTTGCTATCGCCCTTTCCTCTGTTGCAGCATACCTCAGGCAGTAGGCAAAATGTTTTACTCCGTTCATTGCAGAAACAGAAGGATTAAAGAAATCCCTTTCCGAAAGATTCCTGAAAGTTCTGCTGTTAAGCTGAAAAACACCTCTGTCAACAGTTCCGTTTGCATTTACATTCTTTGCACGGGCCTTAAAACGGCTTTCATTATATGCAATGGAAAATGCAATGAAAGGATTCACCTTATACATATCACAGGCATCAAGGATTGCCAGAGCTATCTGTCTGTCCCCTGAAACTCCAATGAAGAACCATTCAACACTTGCCCTTGTTTCCGGATTGCGGTAAAGAAAGAGAACTTCATTTTCTTCTTCAATTGCTCTGCCCAGTTCCGCAGAAAAATCTGATGCGGACTTTGATTCTTCAGCCACCTTGTCAAAGAAAGAATCCTTGTCATCAGAATTACTTTCACAATATCTTTCGCTCTGAATTGATGCAAATTTTTCCACCACATGATTATTTGCGCTGACAATAACTTTTGCACTGCGGAGAGACCTGTTTTCGCTCTTCATGTTCTGTGCCATAAAAAATAAAAAACTGAAAGCATAAACGAACAGCACAAATAAATTGCCTGCAGTTTTATTTTCCTGATTTTTCATAATCCATCCCATTTAAAATGTAAGGCTAATAAACTTCTAAAATTTCAATTTTCTCCACTATCTTTAATCTTACACAAACGAGAATATTCTCATAATTATCTGTTTTATTCAAGCAGAGATATTAGAAATTTTGCGTAAAACAAAGTTTTTATTCAATTATTTCATTGTTACCTGTGCCTAGTAGAAAAATTTTACAAAAAATGTCAGGAAAAATCCGCAGAAACCACAGGCTTCAGCATTACAGCGCAGATACGGAAATGAAACTCCCATGACCAGATGTCCCGTCAATTTGGACTTTCCAGAATGTCATATACTCTTGCAGAATTCAATTTTCTTCTATAAAATACACTTCATGGACAATATTCAGAGATTTTATTCGGACCTTGAAAAAATAAAGAAACACTACCGCCAGGAACATGAAACTTCCTATGACCCTACGGAGCTTTGCGAAGAAATCAGGACCTTCTTCGGAAAGTCAAACAAAGACGTACAGAATCTTGCATACTCTTTTGCCGACTACTGGAGGGATGAATACATTGCCAAAAGTTCCCAGATGCAGGACGAACCTTCCGCAGAAAACCTTAACAAGCTGACCGCAATGCAGGCGCTTCTTTATGTTACGGAAGACGACGACCAGGCAGCAGAAACGGAATGTCTTTCGGAGAAGGACTGGAAGGAACTTTGCAGACTTACAAACTATGAAGCAGAAGAAATACCTCTTGAACTTCTGAACGCAATGATGATGATTTTTGTGAACAAGCAGGCACTTTAATGAAGGATCTTTATGTAAAATGCAGCCAGTGTCCGAGAAGATGTTCAGCAGACAGAAATTCTTCAGTCCTCGGATACTGCAGGGAAAGTTCCAAAGTTAAAATAGCTTCCGCCTGTCTTCACTTCGGGGAAGAACCTCCTGTCACAGTCTTCAACGGAAGCGGAACAATTTTCTTTACGGGCTGCACCCTGAGATGCTCCTTCTGCCAGAACTATCAGATAAGCCAGCAGGGAATGGGGGCAGAAATTTCTGAAGAGGATTTTGTTTCAATATGTCTGAAGCTTCAGGAAAAGGGTGCGGAAAACATTAATCTCATTACAGGCAGCCACCATATTCCGCTTATAGCAAAATATCTTGGAGCCGCAAAAAGTTCAGGGCTTTCAATACCGGTCGCATGGAATTCAAGTGCATACGAGAGCGTTGAAATGCTTGAGCTCCTGAAGGATGTTGTGGATATATGGCTTCCAGATCTCAAGACACTGAACCCGGATCTCAGCAAAAAACTTTTCGGCGCCGAAGACTATCCAGAGGTTGCTACAGCAGCAATAAGGTGGATGCTCAGAAACTTTCCACCGGAAATGCAGGAAACAAGAAAGGATGATGAGGTCCGTGAAAAAATGACACGCGGCGTAATCATCAGACATCTTTTTCTGCCCGGAAGGATTGAAGAAACCGTTGATACACTCAGATGGCTCAAGGACAACGCAGATGGAAAAGCATACATTTCGCTTATGTCCCAGTATACGCCCGTACCTTTCAGCGAGGAACAGAATACCAGGAAGGAGCGTCTTGAAAAGCTCAGCGCGATAGAGAACCGCCTTGTCACTGCTGAAGAGGATGAAACTCTGAGAGACCTCATTGAAATCTATGACTTTTCATATCTCTTCTACCAGGACCTGAGCGATGATGATACATGGCTTCCGGACTTCCGCAGGACGCAGCCATTCTCATACGAACTTGCGAAACCTGTGTGGCACTGGAGCTCAGGCTTCCAGTCAGAAGCGAACACTTAAAAAAAACTGTAAAGAATATCTTTACAGCAAAACTGTCATAATTTGTTTAGTTTTTTGCATACAAGAAGGGCTTTTTTTCTTGACAAATTCTTGCCGTAAACATAAACTATAGTCATGGACTTAAGAACTGTATTAACACCTGAGACAGTAGACCTTCACTTGAAAGGAACTACAAAAGAAGAAATTATTGACGAGTTACTCGATGTTCTTGTAAAAGCTGGTAAAGTAACAGATAAGGCAGCTGCAAAAGAATGCGTTCTGGAGCGTGAACGCAAGATGTCTACAGGGATGAAGCACGGTATCGCAATTCCTCACGGAAAAACAGATACAGTTTCTGACTTGGTAGCTTGCATTGGTATCTCAGACAACGCTGTAGATTTTGACAGCTTGGATCAGGAACCTTGTCGTATTTACATTATGACATTGTCACCTGTAAACAAAACAGGCCCGCACCTGCAGTTCCTTGCAGAAGTAAGCCTCTTGTTCAAGTCAGCAGATAAGCGTGCACAGATTCTGAACACACAGGACAAAGCTGAAGTTATCAAGATTTTGACAGAATAGATTATATTTTTTTTACATAATCTTCTCTATCTCAAAGAAGCTCCTTCCCTGTTCTGAGGCAGGAGCTTTTCTATTTTAAACTGAAAATTTTGGTGGTAAAAAATGAAAATTGAAGCCCAGTTCCTATGCAAAAATTCACGGCTGTACACTTTGGACGGCTCAGAAGTTTTACTTGATGAAACAGTTTACATCCCTGCAGAAGATTTTATTTCTCTCACGGCAGAGGAAAACAAATTTTACGGCATAAGAATTCCATTTACAAAAATCGGAACCGACGAGGATTCCTACAACGAGGAATTCCTTGCAAGCCTCAGGGACGCACTCAAGGAACTTGAAGAAAAATCTGCATTCGCATTCATTATTCCGGTCTGCGACGAAACTCTTACGGAAGAGACAAGGGAAAACTTCACCGCATCATACAAGCACTGTGCAAGAAGAATCAAGGACTGCAAGAACCTTATGGGCTTTGCAGTTCCGCCTGAAGCAGACGAGGAAACCTTTGTCGAAGAACTTTCAAAGAAGCATGATCACTATGTTTTCTTTACGGAGAAAGACAAAAGTGAATTCGTAAAAATCAGATACTGATTTCTTAAAAATCTTAAATTAATCTTAAAAACAAACCATTCTTCATTTTTTTCTTGATTTTTTAATGCTAATATAGGATTTATATGGTATACTGAAATCAAGAGGAAATGAATTTGAAAAAACAAACCGGTGTAGTAATTCCGCTGGGGGCACTTTATACAAAAGAATGTCCAGCAGTCGGGGATTTTTTGGCACTCAAACCTTTTGCAGATTTCTGCCGCAGTTCAGGTCTGAGCATTATACAGCTTCTTCCCGTAAATGATACGGGAACCCATTCGTCACCTTATTCGGGGCTTTCAGCTTTCGCACTTCATCCAATGTACATAAGAATTGAAGCTCTTCCGGAATTTGCAGAAGCACTCGAACATGACAGAAGCTTTTCTGCTGCATACAGAAGTTTTGTAAAGGAATGTAAATATTCGAGCCGATTCAGTTATGAAAAAGTTTCTTCCGGAAAAGTAGAGCTCCTTCATCGCATATACAATTATATAGAAAAAAAAATTGCAGGCAAATCAAAGACCATTCCTGCTTCACCAGAATTTAATGAGAACTTCAAAAAACTTATAGACAATTTCCCAAAAAAAAATCCGTGGATCATCCCTTATGCAGTCTTCAAGAATCTTAAGGATGCTCATTTCCAGGCATCATGGAAGGAATGGGAAGATGACAGTCGCAATCTTTCACTGAAGCTTATAAACGAGCGCTGGGCAAACAGGACATTGAAATCCAGCCACAACTTTTTTGTATGGGTTCAGGCCCGTGCAGCGGAACAGTTCAGGAATTCCTGCGACTATCTTAAATCAATGGACATTATTCTGAAGGGTGACATACCTATTCTGATGAACGAAGACAGCGCTGACTGCTGGGCACATCCTGAATTCTTTGACCAGGAAAAACGTGCCGGATCTCCTCCTGACGGTGATTCACCTATGGGCCAGAACTGGGGATTCCCAACTTACAACTGGACTAACCTGAAGGCTGAAAACTATTCATGGTGGAAGGAAAGAGTAAAATGTGCCGCCCAGTATTACAGTGCATTCAGAATTGACCACATACTCGGGTTCTTCAGAATATGGTCAGTGAAGGAAGGCGAAAGTACAGCTTATCTCGGACACACTCTTCCGTGCAGCACATTCACAGTGCATGACCTTATGAAACTCGGCTTTGATGAAGGAAGAATCAACTGGATTTCAAAACCCCATATTCCGACTTCACTTATTGAGGACATTACCTGGAACCATGAAGAGGCAACCCGGATTCTTGAAACCGTATGCGACAGAGTAAAATCCGAAGAACTTTGGAACTTCAAGAAAGAAATACAGACGGATTCAATTATCTGGAACACAAAATTCTCTGACGACGAGAACAGGAACTCAAGAATACGAGATGCGCTTCTTAACAAATGGCGTGACCGCTCGCTAATGGAAATTGAAGACGGAAAATATGTTCCGGTATGGAGCTACGGAGCTTCAAGTTCATGGAAAACACTTTCATGGGATGAACAGAACAAGCTTGCATCATTCTTCGGCCGGAACTCAGAAAAAGAGAACGTTCTGTGGAAGGAACAGGCTCTGGATATTCTGAAAAACATTACGGAAGACACGAACATGATTCCCTGTGCAGAAGATCTTGGTGTAAACCTGAAGGTCCTGCCTGAAGTTCTAAAGGAACTATCCATAATGTCTCTGAAGGTTGTAAGATGGAACCGCTCCTGGGACAAAGAAAACCAGCCTTACCAGGCATTCGAAGAATATCCGGAACAGAGCGTCTGTTCTACATCCGTTCACGACAGCAGCACCATCCGTCAGTGGTGGAATGATGAAAAGGACAGCGTAAGAGCATATCTTGACCTGTGCGGTTCACCTTCTGCGGAAGCGGACAGAGAATTCAGTGAAGAAGTTGCGGAATTTGTTATGAAGTCTACAGCAAAAACAAAATCAGCGTGGCTAATTAATCCTCTCCAGGATTATCTTTTCATGGACCAGAAATACTATATGAAGAATCCTCAGGATGAGCGGATAAATGTCCCCGGTTCAGTCAACGATTTCAACTGGACTTACAGGCTTCCTGATTCAGTGGAAAATCTTTCAGAGAATTCAAAGCTTGTTTCAAAAATAAATGAGACAGCAAAGATTCACGACAGCGCTAACTAGGAAAGGGAGGTAAAAAAGTATGAAAATATCTTACAATGAATTTCATGTAAGCAAAAATATCAGGGACCTTTGCCACTTTGATGACACACTTTATTCATCAAGCGGAAATGTCATATTCGCAAATCTTACGGCAGTAAAGGAATTCCAGGTAAAACTCAACAAAGTATTTTCAGATTCCAACAGGGAAAATGAACAGGTTTCCGCAGGAAACTTAAATGCCATGGGACTTATAGATGAAATATTCCATTATGTGTGCATGATTTTCCGGAGAGACAAGTCACCTCTTTCCTTTACAAATCTTCTGCAGGATCTGGACAGATATTTCGGAAGAGATGCAATTGATGAACTCCTTCTGCAGTTCATGGAAGAATTTCCTCCTGTCCTTGTCTACCAGAAAAAACTTACTGCAAAGGATTATCTCATACAGACATGCTATGATTCAGGAACAAAACAGAACAGGGATAACCGTGAACAGATTCTTGAAGAGCTGATACTTCTTCACCTTGCAAATGAAAATCCGGCGTTCCATCCTTTCATGATTCTCTTTGACGATTCAAAGCTTTCTGCAAATGCAAACTACATAAAAACATGGAACCAGATAAAGGCTTACTTTCTTACGCAGCCTGTCTTCGGTCCCAACAACAACAGCCTCATTAATATGCTCAAGGAACCTATAGCCGCATCACCTACTTCACTTAAAGGACAGCTTAACTATATCCGCGAAAAATGGGGTTACATGCTGAAGGACCTTATTGACTGGCTCAGACGTCTTCTCGAAGGAATGGACACAATCAGTGAAGAAGAAAAAGCTGCATGGCACCCTATCGGTGGCGACGGTCCGGAACTTGTTCCATATTCATACGAAAATCTTATGAAGGAATATGAACGCTTCAGTCCGGACCGCGAATGGATGCCGAAAGTTGTTCTGATGGCAAAGACAGTTCTTGTCTGGCTTTTCCAGCTCAGCAAAAAATATGGCCGCCAGATTGAACATCTTGACCAGATTCCAGATGAAGAGCTTGATAATCTCCGTGACCAGGGCTTTACGGGTCTGTGGCTCATAGGTCTTTGGGAACGAAGCTACGCAAGCAAAAGAATTAAACAGATAAACGGAAATCCTGAAGCAGCAGCATCTGCATACAGTCTGCTGGATTATGAGATTGCAGGGAACCTTGGCGGATGGCCTGCACTTGAAAACCTCAGAAAAAGATGCGCCCAGAGAGGAATACGTCTTGCAAGTGACATGGTTCCAAACCATACCGGCATGGACGGAAAATGGGTTATAGAACATCCGGAACTTTTTGTCTCAACAAAGGAATGTCCGTTCCCCCAGTATTCTTTCAGCGGAGAAAACCTTAGCACAGATTCCCGTGTTTCCATTTATCTTGAGGACCACTACTACAGCAAAACGGACTGCGCAGTCTGCTTCAAGCGCGTAGACAATTATACAGGTGACGTAACATACATCTACCACGGAAACGACGGTACGGGTATGCCATGGAACGATACTGCACAGATTGACTTCCTGAATCCCGCCTCACGCGAGGCAGTTATGCAGCAGATTCTAAAGGTTGCAGCAAATTTCCCTATCATCCGCTTTGATGCTGCCATGGTTCTTGCAAAGAAACATATCCGCCGTCTCTGGTACCCGGAACCTGGTCACGGAGGTGACATTGCTACAAGAAGCCAGCACGCACTTACGACACAGCAGTTTGAGGATGCGATTCCTAATGAATTCTGGCGAGAAGTTGTTGACCGATGTGCAGCTGAAATGAATGACACACTTCTACTTGCCGAAGCTTTCTGGATGATGGAAGGTTACTTCACGAGAACACTTGGTATGCACCGTGTTTACAACTCGGCTTTCATGAACATGCTCAAGAAGGAAGAGAACCAGAAGTACCGTGACACAATCAAGAATACAATCAAATTTGATCCGCAGATTCTTAAGCGCTACGTAAACTTCATGAACAATCCAGATGAAGAGACAGCAGTTGCCCAGTTCGGAAAAGGCGACAAGTATTTCGGAGTATGTACTCTGATGATTACAATGCCAGGACTTCCTATGTTCGGTCACGGACAGATTGAAGGCTATGAAGAAAAATACGGTATGGAATATACCAGAGCCTACAGAGATGAATCGCCGGACGAAGGACTCATTAACCGTCACAACCATGACATCTTCCCTCTCTGCCACAAAAGATATCTGTTCTCGGGAGTCGAAAATTTTCTGTTCTATGATGTATGGAACAACGGAACCGTAAACGAAAATATCTTTGCATATTCAAACCGAGCAGAAAATGAGCGTACAGTTGTTTTCTACAACAACAAGTATGAAGGCTCATCAGGATGGATAAAGCAGTCCTGTGAATATGCGATAAAAACTGGCAGCGGTGAAAATGATGTTAAGATGGTTTCAAGGACTCTTGCAGAGGGTATCGGTCTTGAAGGCGGATACAACCGTTACTGCATTTTCCGAGAACACAAAAGCGGTCTGTGGTACGTAAGAAAATCTGATGACATCATTTCAGACGGAATGTTCGTAAGTCTCAGAGGTTTTGAGTATCAGGTTTATCTTGACGTGCAGGAAGTTACAGATACAAAGGACGGAAAATATGCAAAGCTTAACGAACTTCTGAAAGGCAGCGGAACAGAAAATCTTGACGTTGCTTGGCAGGAATATGTTTACAAGGATCTTTACGAAGCCCTTGAAAGATTTGCTTCCCCTGAACTTTTCAAAGACCTTCATACACTTTTCACTCCGATCCCGATTCTTAAGGCAAACAACATTACATGTCCTAAGACGGAAGAAATCTTTGAAAAAATTAAGGAGTCTGCGATTGCATACTATGAAATGGAAAGCAAATTTGCAGCCCTTGCAGAAGATGCAACGGGAAAGGAACCTGCAGAAACCGAAGCGGAAGTAAGCTCTGAAAAGAAAAGGACAAAGTCCCCTACACAGAAGGAAGTCCGTAACAGCAACAAATCTAAGACCGCGACACCGATGCAAAGATACAACAGCTTCTGCAAGCAGATTGAATTTCTTGTTGCAACAATCGCAAATGCACAGGGAATTGAAAGTAAGGATGCCGACTACAGTGCAAGCGTTTCCCGAGTTACAAACACTGCATTCAAAGTAAGCTTTGACAATCTTCTCTACCAGGGAATAGCCGAAAAGGAATTCATGGCAGAAACTTTATGTGCATTTACAATGGTTTCATCAGCAGGCGGCTCTAACTGCATAAAATGGGGCTACAACAGAAAACTTGCACAGCTTCTGAACAAGGCAGACATTTTCTATGATGAACTCAAGGATAACCTGAAGCGTCTGTTCATCCTCATGAAAATAAGGGACATGAATTTCGGTACAAGCGGAAAGGGAAAATCAACTTACGAAGCAGCAAAACTTTTTGTTGAAGGCGAAAACTCATGGCTTCTTTCAGGAGTGAACGAATTCAACGGAATCAAATGGTTCAACAAAGAAAAAATGGAGCTGAGTCTCTGGCTTGCATTCGCAGGAGGAGTAATCTACAGTCCAAGAATTCTTCGCGAACAGATTTACCGGCTGTACAAGACACTTTCCGCAGTAAAAGAAACGTCTGAATACAAGTGCGAAGAATTTGTGCTTGCAGTGAAACCAAGAAAGAGTTCCAAAATCTCTTCAGGCAGAAATATAATTCTCGGTGAAAGTGAAGACAAACCAAAGACTGCACGAAAGCGAACCGCAAAAAAGAAAACAGAAGAAAAGTAAATCAGGAAATAGAATCCGGAAACAGATTTTTCCTGACATTCACGACATTAAATCAGAAAAAAGGGAACCTGAAAACATATCAGGTTCCCTTTTTCATTTACAGCTGAATGCAATCAGGAATTTAATAAGACCTGCAGGTCCCATAACTTGCAGCCTATATTACAAGGACTCAACAACTTTCATTACAAAGTCCACATCATCCTTTGAAATTACCTGCCGGTCCATGACAATAGTCTTAAATGCAGAAGCAACATTTTCTCCTGCAGAAGGAACAGCTCCCGTACATTCAAAAATAAAATCCCGCTCAAGTTCAGGTGCTTCTCTTGCAAAAAGAACAATAGAACCTTCATCATCTGCAACGTCCCTTCTCTTAAGGGAGGCCGCATAAGCTGCACTTGTATCTGAATCCGCAAAGATTCCGTACTTCGTATAAAGTTCACGGCATGCAGCTTTTCTGTCAGAATCGCTTACATGAGCAGGATAAACAAAACTTCTCATCATAAGCTCATTTTCCTTGAACAGATATTCAAGACGCTCAAAGTTGGACGGCTCAGACGGATCAGAAGGTTTTGATTTATCCGTAAGTTCAGACTTTGGAATTGCGACATTATCAAATTCATCAAGCCCTATTTTCTTTGTGCAGGGAATAATGAATCCGTTCATTGGAAGAGCCATCTGCCAAGCATATAAACCAGAAACAAGATTACCGTAATTTCCCACAGGAAGAGCATAATAAATGCCCCCGGTAACCTGCTTCTTGATTCTCGTGAAGGCATAGGTATAGAAAAATGACTGGGGCAGAAGACGTCCGATGTTTGTAGAATTTGCAAGAGTTATTCCGTTTTCCAGAACAAAATCCCTCCGGGCAAATACTTTTCGTACAAGATTATGACAATCCTCTTCAGTACCGTCAACTTCAATCGGATAAATATTCCCACCGTTCCAGACTAAATCCTCTTCCCTGATTCCACGAAGGCTGCCCTTCGGAGTCACGAGAACGGACTTAACAAATTTCTTGTTCCTGATGGCACCTGACATGCACGCACCAAGCTGTCCTGTAGTTACGTCAAGAAGAACTGCCTTTTTTTCTTCAAGCTGTGCAATAGTTTCAAGTGCCGAAACCAGATACGCCGTACCAAAATCCTTATGACTTCCCGTAGGTCCGTTGCAAAGTTCAAGCAGAAACAGTCCGTCATCCAGCTGCCTTACAGAAGGCGAAAGTTTTCTGTAAGCACGCATAGCTATTGCTTCACAAATTATAGGACTATATTCTTTGTTTATGAGAGCCGAAGTCAAAGCTCCTGCAATACTTGCGAAAGTTGTATTTTCATCTGCATACAAAATCCAGTTGCGTAAATCCTCGCACTGGTAAGGAACATAAAGCCCTCCATCAGCAGGCATGCAATCCAGAAAAGCCTGGGAAAAATCTACAATTTTTGAATTATCCCTTGTACTTATAAAACGCATTAAAACTCCTCTAAAATCTCTTTTGAACTATAACCCGCATAGATTATATCACTTTATACCTCAAATAAAAAGTCTTTTAATTTTTATGGAGCAACAAATATTTCATTTTTTATAGCCCGTATATCAGAAGGACTTACGGAATGTCACAATCAGAAAACCGTTTTCCGTTTGGCCCCTGATTTTTTTTTGGTCAGAATATTTTTCCATTTATCCTTTCAGAAAAAAAACATAAATTTTCATTATAAAGCATCAAACAAAGCAATACTGTGAAAATTTATGCAATAATACGAAAACCCTTGACTGACAAACTCATTCTTCAATATTTCTATCCGAATGAACCTAAGAAGATACCGTCTTTCTTTTGACAAACCGGAAAACCTTTTCAAAGTTTTTGAAAAACGTTGCTCCTGAAAAAACTACGGACCATAAATTTTTGTGCATGTTTTTTTGCCGGGAAAAGCGGCATCCCCTCAGTTTTCATATTTTCCAGAACTGATTCTCATTGAATTTTATTCATAAAAAAAACATGGACATCCGGCTCTTTTATGATCATATTTTAAATAAGGTGGTTTTTTATGAGTACAAATATTTTTATGCTTGACTATCAGCATCTCTTCCTGTATTTCCTTTCTTACGCCTTCATGGGATGGATCTGTGAACAAATTTGGTGTGCGGTTCTTCATCACCAATTTACAAAGCGCGGAATGCTCTACGGTACAATCTGCCCGATATACGGATTCGGAGCTCTGGGCATTCTCTATATGGTATATCCGTGGAGAAACACATGGATTCCTCTTTTCTTTGCCTCCGTCATAGTAACCAGCGCCCTTGAATATTTTACCAGCTGGCTACTTGAAAAACTCTTCCACACAAAATGGTGGGACTATACGGGAAATTTTCTTAATATAAACGGACGTATATGCTTTGTCAATTCAATGGCATTCGGCATAGGAGGACTTGCTCTTGAACATGTGCTTCATCCCTTCGTCACAAGAATAATATTCAACCAGACCATAGCTCCCTATGTTCCCTATATTTCATTAGGACTTACTGTCCTGTTCACTGCGGATGTTCTTTTTACAGTCAAGAAACTTGTAGACTTCAGCACAACTTTAGAGAAATTCAGGACCTACGGGGACCATCTCAGGGAACGATTTGAAAATGAAGAATGGTTCAGGCCTCAGTCAATTCATACAATGCTTTCATCCATAAAGGAGCGTGCAAAAATTGAAAGAGAAAAATTCTCTCCAAAGTTCCTTGAAAACATGGAGGACTATACGAAACATCAGAAGATTGTAGAATACTGGATGAAAAAATTCCCGTCAATGACCAGCAGAAAATACAAGTCAACAATCGAAGGTATGAAGCTTAGTGTCCGATTCTATTGGGACGAACAAAAAGAAATTCTTAAAACAAGAAAGACTGAGCTAAGAGAAAAGAAAAATGAACTTAAAGCAAAATTCAGAAAACAATCTTGACGAACAAGCATTTTTTTTGATAATATGATGGAAGATTTCATTACAAGAAATCTTCCACAAACGGGGGTGTAGCTCACCTGGCTAGAGCGCTTGCATGGCATGCAAGAGGTAGTCGGTTCAAGTCCGATCATCTCCATAGATTCTTTGCAAAAAAAACGGAAGGTCGTAAATAAAATATTTCATAACCGGCTACCGAGGTAATTGCAAAAGCGATTGCCGAAGGCGGAAGTCGGTTCAAGTCCGATCATCTCCATAGATTCTTTGCAAAAAAAACGGAAGGCAGAGGATACTGCTGTTATTTTGCAAACAAACTTAACTAGTCACTATGACCTGATTTTCTGTCAGGTCTTTTTTTTTGGAGGAACATGTAATGATTAAAACAATCCGCCCTGAAGACATCAGCGAAAATGCAATCAAACTTATCAGCAAAGACATGATGCTTGTTACAGCATGCAGACAGACTGAAAATGAAGACGGTTCCATTTCAACAGGCAGAGCAAATACCATGACCGCCAGCTGGGGTGGTCTCGGTGAACTTTGGAACAAACCTGTAGCAACAATTTATGTTCGCCCGAGCCGTTACACAAAGGAACTTATTGATGAATCAGAATATTTTTCTCTCAGCGTCCTTCCTCAGCAGTACAGGAATGCTCTTGAATACTGCGGAACACACAGCGGAAGAGACGGAGATAAATTCAGGAATGCAAAAATAGATGTAGCCTATACAAACGGAACCCCCTACATAAAACAGGCAAGGCTTGTTCTTATCTGCAGAAAACTCTACGCACAGCCGTTTGATCCGTACAGCTTTACAGATGAAAAAATTCTCAAGCAGAACTACAAGAAGGACGACTTCCACACAATGTATATTGGAGAAATCGTAAAGGTTCTTGAAGACAAGAGATAACAGGAACAAAGATCCCTGAACCTGAAGTACAGTTCAATCAGATCCAGGGATCTTTTTCAGTTGACGCCCCCCTTTCTATAGACAGCATTGAAAACTTGCGGGCATCTCCAAGAAATAAATCTTAAAAATGTCCTTATGTCAGCGCTGAACAGCTTTGTCTTTTACGGTCCTGTAAATTTCTTCACCGCATAAAGTCTTTACAATTTCCATTGAAAACTCTTCAGAAGACCCGGGTCCTGATGCAGTAATAAGATTCCTGTCATGAACGAATGCGACTCCTGACACATGAGACGAATGATATGCAGAATCAGCATCCTCTTTCATTCCCGGATAGCAAGTCCACTTGCGGCCCTCAAGAGAAGCGGATGCAGATAGTACTATTGCAGGGGCAGCACAGTTTGCGCATACCAGCCTGTCATTTTCATCCATGAGACGAATAAAATCCACGGCCTTTGAACAGGATGCAATGTTTGTAGTACCGGGCAATCCTCCCGGAACAACAATTGCATCCGGCAAAGAACTTCCAAGATTTGAACAGTCAAGCAATGATAAATAGGAATCCAGCGTCATGTCAGCATTTATACTGATTTTATGAGACCCCATAACAGTTCTTCCGCCTCTGCTGACAGCAACCAATGTAACTTCAACTCCAGCACGTCTAAGATAGTCAACAGGAGTCAGAGCTTCTATTTCTTCTGAACCGTCAGCAATAAATATAACAGCCTTTTTCATTTTAATACCTCAACAGTTGAAATTATACAACTGTTAATATAAAATGTGTAGTATGAAACAAGTTCTAATTATTGATGCCTCTCCCCTTTTTCAGGAATATTTGAGAGACAAACTGGTTGCAGAGCAGGTTGAAGTAGAAACCGCAAGAGGAGACCGCGATGCGTATACAAAAGCCATTACAACTTTGCCAGATTTAATAATTATTGACATAGAAAGTGACTTTAAGAATCTTTACGATTTTCTCCAGGGCAAATACAGGGATCCGAACGCACGCAGGATTCCGATTATCATAAGCGGGCCGTCAATTCCCCGTAACCAGGTTTCAAACCTCATACAGTTCGGAGTTGTAAAATATTTTGCAAAGCCAATTAAGTTTGACGTTTTCTTTGAATCCGTAAGCAAAATTCTTAAAGTTGTTCTCACAATGGACGACACTCCATGCGTTCTTGAAACCCATCTGAACGGAAACCTTATCTTCATAGAAATCGCTCAGGGACTTAACAGAGAAAAAATCAGTCTCCTTAAATATAAGCTCAACGACCTGATTACAAGAAATGATATGCACGAGCCCAAGGTCATTATCATGATGACAAATCTTGAGCTGACCTTCATGGACGGAACCAACCTTGAACTTCTTATTAACAATGTCCTTGCAAGTTCACACATCAAGGCCGAAAACGTCAAGATTCTTTCCTTCGACAAGTTTACCCATGACCTTATTGAAGGACACACAAGCTACAAGCACATTGAAGTTGTGGAAAGCATGAGCGAGATTCTTAATTCAGTAGTTGATGTGGGAGTTTCAACTGATGTCACTGAGCTTGTTGCAGAAAAAGTTCTCGCAAGCGACGTCGAGGTAGAAGACAGCAGCATTGAAACAAGATTCCTTGCGGACACAGGATCTTCCGCTGATTCAATGGACGCAATAAAAGTTGCCATCGTTGATGATGACGTTGTAACTCTCAAACTTCTAAAGAGCACCTTCGCAACACTTGAAGCGGAAGCTTATCTATTCCCGACGGGAGCAGAATTCCTTGCTTCAATACAGAAGATGGTTTACGATATAATTATCCTTGACATATACATACCTGATATATACGGATATGATATTCTCAAGGAACTTAAGGCCCGAAACATTCAGACACCTATTTTAATATATTCGCAGGCAACCAACAGGGAAGCTGTTGTACAGACATTAAGCCTGGGTGCAAAGTCTTACCTTGTGAAACCCCAGAAACCTGATGTGATTGTAAAAAAAGCGATCGAAGTTCTAAACGGATAGGTATGCACATGGACAGTAATTCAATTGATGCAGGAAGCAGATTTCTTGCCAGCACTTTGCATGAAATAAGAACCCCCATACAGACAATCATCAGCACAGCCGAATTTCTGAGGGACACAAAACTTGACAAGGAACAGATTGAATACCTGCACCAGATTGAATTCAGCGCCAACACTTTGCTGCAGCTTGCAAACGATGTGCTTGACTACACAAAAATAAAGTCCAATGAATTTAAATTAGAAAAAATTCCTTTCGACGTAGGAAAACTCATTGAAGACGTGACGGACCTTGTAAGCATTGAAGCCTTCAACAAAGGTATTGAAGTCATTACGAACATTTCAACTTCAGTTCCGCAAATGGTCATGGGAGATCCTACAAGAATTGAACAGATTCTTCTTAACCTTATAAAGAACGCCGCTAAATTCACCAGGGAAGGCTATATTCTTGTTAAACTTTCAGTCAAAGATAATGACCTTCTTTTTGAAGTAATAGACACAGGAATCGGTATTTCCGCAGACAAACAGTCCCTGGTCTTCAATGACTTCTACCAGGTTGATGCAAGCACCACAAGACAGTACGGCGGTACGGGACTCGGACTTTCAATCTGCAAAAACCTTGTGACTGCACAGAACGGAACTATCGGTGTGAGAAACAACAGTCCTAAGGGTTCTGTATTCTACTTTACGATTCCGCTGGAAGTATCAGAAATTGATGTGAATGAAAAGACAAAGGAACAGATATATCCCGAGGATGCAAGCATTCTTATTGTTGATGACAATAAATTCTTTATAGAAAGTCTCATAGAAAAGCTTTCTGATTTTGGCATAAACAATGTTCAGACTGCTCTTACAGGCGAAGAGGCGGTAGAAAAAATCACATCAGCAATAAATCTCGGAAAAAAATTCAGCATAACATTCATAGACATGATCATGCCTAAGATGGACGGATGGAGACTCGCTGACCATATTACAAATGAACTTCACATACACGATATGAAGTTATATATGATGATTCCTGAAGGACAAACCGGAAAGGATGCAAAGATGAAGTTCCTGAACTGGTATGACGGCTACATCTACAAGCCCATAAAGAATCATTCGCTGAAAGAACTTCTTAACTCCGCATTAGGCGTTAACCAGATTACAGAACTTGAACCTGTTGAGGAACCTAAGATTAATCTTATGGAACTTAAGGAACCGGCCAAAGACGATTCTGTACTTGCAAAGAACATGAAGATTCTTGTAGCGGAAGATCATCCGGTAAACAGAAAGCTTCTTGATTCCATGCTCAAAAAGTTCGGTGCAAAAGTATTTACTGCAGAAAACGGGGAGGAAGCTGTAAACGCCATAAAACATAATCCTGAAATAGACATGATTCTCATGGACATACTCATGCCTGTAAAAAGCGGTCTGGACGCAACTGTCGAACTGAGAAACTTTGACTACAAAGGAATAATCATTGCCTGCACCGCCAACAATGACCCTGAGGATTTTAATGAATATCTGAGACTGGGAATCAATGATATTATAATCAAACCGTTCAAACGGGATGCCGTGAAACAGATTCTGGAAAAATGGAACACGGTTCTTTCATTCCCTGTCGCAAAGGAAAGTCTGAACATGGTTGTAGTTAAGGACCAGGCCGAAAACCTCTGGGATGTAAGCGACTTCATGGATACTGTCAAAAACGACTTCAACCTTGCAAAAGTTCTCATGCAGGACTATATTGACAGCACCGGGGATATTCTTGAGCGAATCAAAAATGAACTAGGAAAAGAAATAAAGAATTATACGGAACTTGAAAATCTTGCCCATGCGCTCAAAGGTTCCAGTGCCTCAGTTTCAGCAAGCAAACTCATTGAGTATGCGGATGAAATGAATACTGCCGCAACAAATCATGACGACACACTCATAGAATCTGCACGAACCTTCTTTGAACTTGATTTCGTTACTTTCAAGAAAATTGTGGATGCATGGAAAACGAATCTCCAGGAATATTAGCCTGGGGTCACCTGCAGACAAAAAGAATTCTGCTAGGGAGTCTTGTCACAAATTACTGCTGATGACCTCAGAACAATGACACCTGTAAAATAAATTTCAATTTATGAAATCTCCAATATTCAAGGAAAAGAGGATGCTGAAAACTAATTACCACACTCACGGAATCTGGTGCGACGGAAAAGACGGACCTGAAGAAATGGTTCTTGCCGCAATCGAAAAAAAATTTGACATACTTGGATTTTCTTCCCATTCAATGTATCCCTTCGCATCAGGCTGGCACATGAACGTTAAGGACCATGACAAATACTTCAAGGAAATCTCAGGGCTGAAAGAAAAATACAGTGACAGGATAAAAATACTCGCAGGTCTTGAAGCAGATTATATTCCTCTTGTAACGGCCCCGGATTTTACCAGGTTCGAAAATTTTACACCGGACTTTCTCATCGGTTCCGTACATTATATCGGCGGCAGCAGATATATATTTGAAGTTGACGGAAGCGAAGATTCTGTAAGGAAGGGAATAAATGACAACTTTTCCAGCACCAGGGAAGCTGTATGCGAATACTTTTGCATGGAAAAGGAAATGCTTGAAAAAAGCAGCTTCACTTTCCTGGGACATCCGGATCTCATCCGAAAACAGAACTCCACTTTATGCAGGGAAAAGCTTTTTGACGAAAATGAAAGCTGGTACAAGCACGAAATAAAAAATCTGGCAAAAAAAATTGCGTCCAGCGGTGTATGCGTAGAAGTAAACACAGGAGCAATGGCCAGAGGGTATTTTAACTCACCTTACCCGTCCCCTGAACTTCTGGAACTTCTGCACAGCTACAATGTGCCTGTAACTATCAATTCAGACTGCCACGACAAGAACAAGCTGGACTTTGCCTTTGATGAAATTGTCGGATACATAAAAAAAGCCGGCTACAAAGAAGTACACTACTTTATAGACGGCAAGTTCTTAAGTCAGATTGTCTAACCAGACAAAAAAATTAACGATTCCTGCGTTCTTCTTTTGTCTGGCACTCAACACACAGAGCTGCATAAGGAATTGCTTCAAGCCTTGGTTCCGGAATTTCCTTTCCACACATAAGACAATTACCGTATCTGTTCTGTGCAATACGATCCAATGCATTCTTTATCATTGTAAGACGGCGAGAATCCTGTTCACCCAACTGGTTAAGCAAGTTTCTGTCAATTGTATCTGATGCTATATCAGCATCGTCACCAGGTTCTGCATTTTCAACAAGTTTTGAAACCTGTTCGTTACGTCCAGAAATTGTAGTAAGGATTTCGTCACGCTGCTGTGAAAGCTGCTGCTTCATTTTTTCTACAAACTCTTTTTTCATTAATAAACTCCTTTCTTGACAATTTAAGCACTTTTGTACATACTAGTATACGTAAAAAATACAAAAAAGGCAAATAAATTCTTGGAGGAATTTGTGGCTAATAAAGACGAAGCTATTGAAGTTGAAGGAATTGTTAAGGAAGCTCTCCCTAACACTATGTTCCGTGTAGAATTGCAGAACCAGCATATTATCCTGGCTCATCTCAGCGGCAAAATGCGCAAGCACTATATCAGAATTGTACCGGGTGACAGCGTAAAGGTTGAACTTTCACCTTATGACCTGAACCGCGGCCGCATTATTTTCCGCGAACGCTAATCAGCACACTCTACCGTCAAACTGAGCAAAACATATGTGCTTGCTCAGCCTGACACGTCATATGCATTCTGTCCTAATTTTTCTTTTCTCTTCTGAATATATATTTAAGTGAGCGTATTGCATCAGTTAACCCACTTAAACCGACTACGAAGCATACTATGTTTATAGGAAAAAACCACATAAAGAATCCGAAGACCGAAAAGGAAACGAAAGACTTTAACAGGCCTCCGCCAAACATTTTGATTCCGTCAGAACGTGTAGGTGTACCGGTACTTCCTGAAGTCCATGTATACGTTCGACGCCCATGATTATTTTCAGAATGGTTTTCCTCATTAAAGAATTCCCAGAATGGGTCTCCGGAATTTCCCCATGAGCCGTAACTGCCATAGTTTCCGCCACAGGAACTCCGGGAACCAGAATATCCTCCATAAGCAGATGAAGAATCTTTGTCCGCAGCTCCGAAAGAATCATACTGCCTGCGCTTTGAATCATCACCGAGCACTGAATATGCGCAGTTAATCTGCTTGAATTTTTCTTCCGCTGTCTTATCCCCTGCATTCCTGTCAGGATGATACTTGAAGGCAAGATTTCTGTATGCTTTCTTGATTTCATCAGCAGAGGCCGTTTTATTTACGCCAAGAACTTCGTATAAATCTTCCATTGCAAATTCCTTTAACTAGAAAATACTTAACTTCCCGTTCGATTACAAGCAAAAACAAAAAAAATTAAGAAACTTTAATGTGAATCTCCAAAAAAATATTTTCAGAGATTCTCTGATTCAACTTAACGGATTATAACCCAGGTTGCACCGTTTCCGCCATTATTTCTGTCAGGATGTCCGTAAGCTCCAAGACGCTTGTCCTGTTCAATGAACATCCTTACAGCAGGTCCCAGTACAGGATCAGATCCGTTGCTGTGATTTCCCTTTCCGTGAATTATCAGAATCTTCTTAAGTTCACGTCTGACACACTCAGAAACAAAAGAGTTCATTCTCTCCCAGGCTTCATCCTTTGTAAGACCGTGAAGATCAATATGGGCCTGAGGTTTCATACGCTTAAGCTCCTCCCTGTCATGGAGACGCGCATCTGCAGCAGCCTCATCACTTATTTTATCTTTGTCAGTTGTTCCGTAGCGGTTAAGCCATATTTCTATGGGATTCATCTGACGCCTATTGTCTTCTTCCATCTGCTGTTCAATGGAATATCCCTGACGCATGGCTTCCTTTTCTTCCTTTGTAGGCGCATTTGCCTTTTTATGGGAAATTTGAGGACCTTTCTTTGGCTTTGAGGCAATTTTCTGCTGGTCCTCATACTGTTTTAAAATATCACCGAAATCCATATATTCTCCTAAACATCAGGCCATCTCTAAAAATTTTAATTTCCGGAGATCCCATTCATTCAACTATACGCAAGGTATCTTTCTTTACCCATCCGTAAGTGTCATTGTAACGAACAAAAACCCAATTTTCAAGATTGTGTTCAATTCTTACAAGACTGCCGTCAGGAATCTTAACGGATGTATCCCCCGTCTCCTCAGGAATTGTCCTGACCTCGTGCCCCGTAAAAAGTGCGTAATCAACTTTAATTTCAAGTCCCTGCACAATTGTAAGCGTAATTGTAAGCACGAAGAAGAAAGTTGTGAGCCCTCCTACATGAATATGCCTGAAAACAAAAAACAGTACCGATGCAATAAAGAGAAGCACTGAAAGAACAACCAGAATAATGAAGAGCGGCACGCTTGGTTCCCTTTGCAGAGGACTCAAGCCTGCAGCCATTTCAACTTCCCATCTTATTTTTGATGCATCACTTATGAAAGGAACAGAATGTCTTTCCCTCACGTGAAGCTGATACAGAACTTCGTAATCCTTTTCAACAGGAACCGATTCCTTTGCAGACTCATCCAGTGCAGGAACGGAAAATGCGTAATCAAATTCAGAACCGAATTTTGAATCGCTGTACCTGAAATTCTGGCCGTCAAGTACAGTTACATTGTAGGAATCAAACTTAACGTTATATCGTATTCCGCTGTAGGACGTGGCAAGAATAGTCATCCTTGGGAAGGAATAGTTCCCCTTCACAAGAGGCTGCCAGTCAAACTTGGCCACGGGAACCGCGTCAGGAGAAAAATCAGAACCTCTGGGAACACCTTCCATAATTTCATATCTGCGCACATCATTGAAAAGAGAATCCTCAGGCACATTCCATGAGAAATTAATGATCTGAACCGCATATTTTATGTAAACCGTAAAACCTATGTGATCACCTATATTGACAGTCAGATTATTTCCTACAGGAGCAATCCCTTTGTCAAATTTAATGAAAACTTCAGGCTGAATGATGTTCGGATTTTCATAGACATTAACGACATCAAGGGGAATGCTGCAGTACTGTCCGTCAATTCTGACATCCAGAGGTGATATCTGATAAGTTCCGGGCTTTTCAAACCTGAAGCTTACAATGACATGAGTTCCTGTGCGGGTATTCGTCTTATAGTCCTCAGGAATATAAGTTTCCTTTCTTGCTGAAACAAAGCTGGCATAGCGGGGAACATTATTTGAAAAAACCGTAACCCTTTCAGGAGGCACGTTCTCAATATCCAAAGCAAACTGGCAGTCACTTAATGTAAAAAAATATTCCTGGGCAGGCCTGAACTTAAGGGTCTGAATGTAAGCCCAGGGCAGAACCGCATAAATGTCGGCGCAGGTTGCGAATAAAAGTATCAGTAATCCAATGAAGAACTTTCTTCTCTTTTCTGTCGATTTTTCCATTGCTTCTGTTCCTTCTCCCTGATGATTGAATAAATGGCATCTTCAAGCAGGGAATTTTCCTGAGAATCTTCCGCCTCTACAGTAACTTCCTGCTCCATCTGGCGGGCCTTTGACGCAAGCTCCTTTGATGCAAGCTCCAGATTAACTTTCGCGTTCACATTTGAACCGTCAATAAGAAGTGCCCGCTTAAAACATTCCACGGCATCTTCAAATTCCCCTTGCGTGTATGAAATGATTCCGAGATTATAAATCTTTGAAAACTTTATCTTTTCGTTTACAACGTCATCATCAAGCTGGGCGAACCTCATTCTTGCTGCCTCAGTTTCATTCTGCATGAGATAAGTAGAAGCAAGGCCGTAGACTGCATACTGTTCAAGAACCTTGTCATCATCAGAAGCAGAACGATTCTCGGCATCAAGGAAACTTGCAACTGCATCCTGATACTGGCCCCTGTTCCAGGCAATTCTTCCTGAAAGAATCCTTGTCATGTCAGAAGTTTTTCCTGAGCACCCCGTAAACAATGCCGAAACAAAAACTGCTGAAACAACAGCAGCCTTCTTCGTTTTTCCGAAGAGGATATTAAGTTCACCAAAAATAAAGGACGAAACGAAGAAAACAATTGCGAGGGCAACGAACAGATTGCTTCTGTCAACAGGCTGAAGCTCATACATGATTATCGTTTCCCTTTCATCTCCATCATAGGAATCTGCACCAGACGGAAGACCCCCTGAAGATATTTTTCCTTTCATGGATGAAAATATTGTGTTTGCGCTGCCAATCTTTGAAGCCTCAACATAACTGAGCATTGTTGAATCAACAAGTTTCTTGTCAATGGAAATCTTTTTCTTTGCGCTGTCAATTGTTTTCCGTATTCCGTCAGAACGGAGCGCAGTCTTTACGAAAGTTACGCCGTCACCTGCAAGAACTTCGGATTCCTTTTCTGACCCGAAACCTATTATTGTAACAGGGATACCGCACTTAACAGCCTCACTGAGAGCTGCAGCAAGAGTACCGTCCGTTTCTTCTCCGTCAGTAAAAACCCATATGTATGAAGCCTGGGCGGACTGTGAAGGAAAGGATCTTATTGCTGCACGGACACCTGAACCTATGCTGCTTCCTGCAGAGCTCATCAAACCTGATGAAAGGGCGCTGAGAGCAGTTCCGACAGTTTCCCTGTCTTCCGTAAGAGGCACTCCCAGTATACCGTCTCCTTTTGCAAGTACAATGGAAATGCTGCATTCCTTGTCAAGACGGTCAACAAGAGCCATAGCATAAGAAGATGCGGCATTGAGTCGTGACTTCCCGTTAAGAGAATCCCGGGCATCCATACTGTGGGAAATATCAAACACAAGGCTTACTGCAGTTCCGGTCTTCTGGACAGGAACCGAAGAAGTACCGAAGGAAACTCCCGCATAAGCAGTCACAACCATGATCCACGACAGAGCCCTGAAAAAAGTTCTGTGCAGAAAGCATCGGTTTATTCGCTTAAGATCAGAACCAGTCTTCTTCATTGCATTCTTGCTGGCGAAACCGACTTTTATCTTCCCGTAGGAAATGAAAACAAAAAGAAGAGCAGGAACCAGAATACCTAAACCGTAAATAAATGCATAGGGCCTGAGAACACTAAAATTCATACAACCTCCTGCAAACAAATTCTCTTGATGAAGAACAGAAGCAGAATCATTACCGCCGAAGCGAACAGAAAGTAATGGCTGTAATCATCATCAGAGTTTCTTATATAATAGGACTGGGCCACGGACACATTTTTGCTCATGGCCTCAAGAGCCTGCACAAGGGCATTCATTGTCTGGATTTCAAAAAATTTACCTTCACCTTCATAGGCAATCTGTGCCAAAGTTTCGACATCGTAATTTGTTTCAAGGTAACCTGAAATAAGTCTGCCCGTTTTCGGGTCTGTGTATTCAAGAGGAACTGTCCCCTTTGTACCGAGCCCCAGAACAAAAACTTCTATGCCCTTTTCCTTTGCAAGACGTGCCGCAGTGTGAGGATGAATCTGTCCTGCATTGTTTTCACCGTCAGTAATAAGCACAATGCATTTCTTCTTTGAGCAGGAGCTTTCAAGATGCATGATTGCATAACTTAATCCGACACCTATTGCAGTTCCGTCACCAAGTTCTCCGATCATTATATTGTCAAGACGGTCAAAGAAAATATTTCTGTCCATGGTCGGAGGAACCAGAACAGCAGCCTCTTCAGCCATCTCCACAATTCCCAGAGCTTCACCTCTGTTCTGTGAAGCAAGAAAACGGATTGCATCTTTTGCGGCATCAATTCTTGAACGGTCACCAATATCACGTGAAGCCATTGAAGGACTTGAGTCTATGACAAAAAGAATATCGGAACCGCGTGAAGAATAAACCTTCTCCTGATGATGAACTACAGGACGTGCATAGGACGTAACCAGACACACAAATGATGCCGTCCCCAGAAACTTCACTATGAACTTAAGTGTCAGGGAATTATGTGCCGTTGTCCTGAAATACTGTCCGTGCCAGTCACCGAGAGTAAATGGATAAGCCAGCGGCTTTAATATTTTCATGAACCTCATTACATAAAGCAGAGGAATAAAAACCAGAAGAAAAAATGCAAGAGGATTTTCAAAGCTGACAATCATTTTCTTTCCCCCGTGAAATAATTTTCCATTTTCCGGATGCAGATATAAGTCTGATCCATAAGATGAGCTTTCTCACCATCAAGGAAATTTGATGAGTGCTCACTTTCAGGTTCCATTCTGGAATCAATCGAACCTGACGCAAAAATAATGTAATCAGTTCTCATGAACAGTGCCATCAGCTCAACAACATTAATTTCCTGACCATCAGAAAGGAGACCCGCATTCAGGTTGCAGACAACATCATGTATTTTATTTGAAGTGACAGATGCAAATGAAACATTGAATCTCCTTGACAAATAAAGACGCATTATCTTCTGCCACTGAAGACAGAAATCAGAATCCCCGAGAGATTTCTTTGAAAGCTTTCTGAGATTCGCCTTTGTTTTTATTACATTAATAAAATGACCGAGAAAATCTTTGCAAAGTAACATTCCTTCAAGAACTGCATGAAACTTTATGAGCAGAGCAAGAATCAGTGACAGCCCCAGGATGACCAGAACTGTCATGAAAAAAACAAATCTCCTTGTTCCGGGCATAAGCACAGGAGAAGCTGCAGGTCTGAGATTCAGACTTCTGGTTCTCTCAGCCATTGAAGCAATCTTCACAGGCTCAAGGTCCACGGAAAAGACACTTAAATTTTCTTCGCTAACAAGAGCAAGCCTTTCATCAGAAATATTTTTCGCGCGGCAGTATTCGTTCAGATCGAAAGGAGGAAAATCAATGTCCCCTGTAATCCACGGAATAAACTTCACGTTAAGCGTATAAGAAATACCGATTCTCTGCAGGTTAGCTTCCGTTACGGTACATAACTTTGCCACGGAAGAAAAAGCTTCCCTTGTTACATCCAGCTGAAGAATATCCTTATCAAGCTTTGATGCGTCGCACAAAACAAAAAGGTCCACAGGATTAGTAAAGGTATAGGAAATGCAGGCCTCATCTCCCACATATACAATCTTTGGATTCATTATCTGCTGGACAGGAATAAAAGAAGTTTCTCGCCTTTCCAGCTCAGAGGCATTAAGACCGTAAAGATCAAGAGTCTGGGCATGCACTTCCTGAGGAATGATAAAAATCACGAGAGCCAGGACAACTGAGGCTCCGGTTCTAAAAAATTCAGGCAAAAAGTTTTTCATCCTAATTCCTTGTGGCAAAAAATTTCAGAAGTTCTGTAAGCGGATTGCTGCTTGTGCTCAATACAAGAGGAACACCTCCGTGACGCAGTACTTCATGCTGCCAGAATTCAATTCTATGATAGTTTGAATCGCTCCATGTTCTCTTGAACCTGGAAGAAGAAGTCGGAAGGCTCATCCTGTATCCGCTTTCAACGTCTTCAAAAGGAACAGTCCCCACAGAAGGCAGAAGATCGTCAAAGGCATCCGTTATTCTTACAGCAATAACATCATTTCTGGTACAGAGCTGACTGAAAGCGGAAACCCATGAGGAAGTTCTGAAATCAGAGAAGATCATAATGAGAGTCCTCTTCTTGAGCATGGAAAGAGCACCGAGAAGAGCATTGTCAAGTGCGGAACCGTCAGTGATGTCCCTTTCTTTTTTCGCGAATTCCGAAAAGAGCATCATGACCTGATCCTTCCCTGCTTTCGGAGGACGAATGAAATTAATCTTTCCGTCGAACATAACAGCTCCCACGGGGCTTGAGTTATGATGGGATGCAAAAGTCAGAAGAGAGGCACATTCCAAAGCAATATCAAGCCTGGACTTTTTGGCCGACCCGAGCCGCATGGAGGCGGACGTATCTATAACGAGAAAAACATTCAGCTCACGTTCTTCATCGAACATCTTGACAAAAGGACGTCCCATTCTTGCTGTAACGTTCCAGTCTATCGCCCTTACATCATCACCGTCAAAATATTCACGCACGCCGCTGAAATCAATTCCCTGTCCCCTGTACAAGGATTTGAAGGAACCTGATTTCATGCTGTCGGCAAGAGCCTTTGATTTCAGTTCAAGAAGATAAGCTTTTTTTTCTAAACCTGTTCTGTCCACTGTTTTCTACCCTGCAAGTTATGGAAGAGGCATAAGCTCAATTATCTTTGAAATAAGGTCATCAGTCGTAACAGAATCCGCCGAAGCTTCATAGTTAAGCACAAGACGATGACGGAGAACAGGTACGCAAACTTTCTGGACATCTTCAGGAAGCACAAAGCTTCTTCCTGCGAAGAGGGCTGAAACTTTTGCGCACTTGAGAAAATCAATCCCTGCACGCGGGGAAGCTCCGAATGAAATGTAATGGAGAATGTCCGACTTCTTGTTAACGGAACCTGCCATACGCTTGGCATCTCTGCGGCCCGGTGCGTCAGGACGTGTTACATTGATGATTGAAACAATGTACTTTATGATTTTTTCATCAGCCACAACAGCTTCAAGTGACTGCCTGCAAAGGTCAAGGCTTCCGGCACTGAACACCTGGTTCACAGGAACTTCAGCAGCATGTCCGCCTGTTCTTACAATCTGGATTTCTTCTTCAGGAGTCGGATAGGAAAGGTTAAGCTTCATAAGGAACCTGTCAAGTTCGGCTTCCGGAAGATTATAGGTTCCTTCCTGTTCGATAGGGTTCTGTGTTGCAAGAACAAAGAAAGGCTCAGGAAGAGGATAAGTGGTTTCACCGATCGTTACCTGACGTTCTGCCATAGCCTCAAGAAGTGCGGACTGGACTTTTGCAGGGGCACGGTTGATTTCATCAGCGAGCACGATGTTTGCGAACACTGGTCCGCGGCGCACTGCAAATTTTCCAAGGTTCTGCTGGTAGATGAGAGTACCGGAAAGATCTGCAGGCAGAAGGTCCGGCGTAAACTGAATGCGCTTGAATTCCATGCCGGAGACTTCAGCAAATGTTCTTACGGCAAGTGTCTTTGCAAGCCCCGGCACACCTTCAAGAAGTACATGACCTCCGGAAATAAGAGCGGTAAGTATACCGTCAACCACTTCCTTCTGACCTACAATACGTTTTGCAACTTCATTTCTACACTGCTGGATAATTCGGCTGCACTGTTCAAGTTCATTCTTCGTTATTTCCATAAATCAAAAACCTCTAAGTTATTTTGTGCACTCCGCAAAGACGCGGCAAAATTTCTTTTATAATGTACGACCATATTCTATAGTAAATCCGATTTAATTACAATTGACTGCAGCAAACGTTGAAAGCTATGCAGATATTTTCGGGACATCTGAAACCCGCAAGTTCCCGAGACGGACTTCTTCTTTCACCGCAGGAACTGAAATCCTGCAGGCAACGGATGTTTGTCACATTCCGGGCAGCTGCAGAACGGGATGAAAAAAAATCCGGCGGAACATCAAAAAGTATAAAGAATGTATATTTATGCATTTTTTATATAGAAAATATTGACATTGGATGACATTTTCACCATACTGTACCTACCATGATAACACCTTTAGCACAAGAATTAAATTCTATTTTGGACGGCACAATTGCCGGAGAACTTTTATCTGACCAGGGAAGAAGACTTTACTTTCCTAAGGGAATCATTGCCCAGAGCGGTGAAGCAAAACAGTTTGGAAAAACAGCAAACGGTACAATCGGCATGACTGTAATCGGCGGCACTCCAGTAACTCTTGACGCTATCCAGAGCCAGGTTCCTTCTCTCTCTTCAAGGGAACTTGTTGCCTATGCACCAACTGCAGGTTTCCCGGAACTCAGACAGGCATGGAAGGAAGCAATTATCAGAAAGAATCCTCTGCTGAAGGACAAGAGCGTTTCTCTTCCTGTTCTTGTACCTGGTCTCACCGCAGGCATCTCTTACCTTGCTGACCTTTTCCTTGACGAAACAAAAGGCCTTGTAGCAGCTGACCCTTCATGGGACAATTATGTTCTCATTGCAAACGCAAGAAGAAACGCACCGTTCGTACAGTTCCCTATGTTCAGTGACGGAAAATTCAATATACCGGGTCTTGAATCAACTCTCAGGGAAGAAGCAAAGACCGGATCCGTTCGCGTGCTTCTTAACTTTCCGCAGAATCCTTCAGGATATACACCTACAGGCACAGAAATGCAGCAGCTTGTAAAAATCATAAAGGAAATTGCAGACAAAGGCACAAAGGTTATGGTATGGTGTGACGACGCTTACTTCGGACTGAACTATGAAGAGGATGCAGAAAAGCAGTCCCTCTTTGCATACCTTGCAGATTTGAGCGAAAATGTTCTCGCAGCAAAAATCGACGGACCTACAAAGGAAGACTTTGCATGGGGATTCAGAAGCGGTTTCATTACATTCGCAAGCAAGGGGATGACAGAAGAACAGTATGATGCTCTCGTAAAGAAGCTCATGGGTGCAATACGTTCATCAGTTTCATGTTCCTCGACACCTCCCCAGACAATTCTTATGAAAGCTCTCAAGGATCCTAAGATTCTTGAACAGAAGGAAGCTTTCAAGGCTATTCTTGAAAAGCGTTACAGACTTGTAAGAAACTTTGTTGACAGCCACACAAGTCAGGAACTTGAGGTTCTTCCTTTCAACTCAGGATATTTCATGGCTTTCAGCCTTAAAAATATAGATGCAGAAGTTTTGCGCCAGAAGTTGCTAAAAGACAAAGGAATTGGTACAATAGCCATTGACAGCCATACTCTCCGTGTGGCATTCTCCAGTCTTGAAGAGGATAAAATCAATATTGTATACCAGGCAATCTATGACACAGCAGAAGAACTTGCTGCAAAGTAAACAGAAAAAAATTAGAAGACCAGGCAGAATTGGTGCAGGCCTAAAGTTTGTACCGGTCCTGCTTATCACAGTTCTTTCGCTCGCACTTTGTTCCTGCAGCGAAAAAAAGCAGAGACCTCTGATCATATGGACAAATATTCCTGATTTTGCTTCATATTCAGAGGTTTTCAATTCCTGCCACACAGAAGAGAAGGTTGTTGTTCTCTACAAAGAGAATCCCATAAAAGCTCTTCCTCCGGGAAAAGATGAAATAAAACCTGACATTGTAGTCGGCCCATGGCTCAAGAATTTCCAGACAAGAAAATATTTCTCAAAACTTGATTCCCTTTTCGTAAAGAAGAAGCTCTCCGCAGATGTTTTCTACAGCGAAATGCTTAACTTCGGGAAGATCCAAAAGAAGCAGTACCTTATTCCCGTAAGCTTCAATCTTCCTGCAATGATTCTGAATGAAAAAAATGAAGGCCTGCTGGAAAATCTTCACTACATTGACATTGCCGATGTAAAAAACTATGCTTCCGCCTTCAACAGAAAAAGCGGAGAAGAATTTGAGGCAATAGGTTACGCCCCTTCATGGGACTCTCATTTCACATACCTGTACTCGATGCTAAACGGAGCAAACTTTACCGGCAGGGGAAGCAACTTTGTTTATAATGAGGAATCTGTTTCGGACACAATCAGAATTCTTTCAGAATGGACCCAGGAGTACAACGGTTCAAGTTCCGTGGAAGAGGATTTCAAGTTCAAATATCTTTACATGAATGAGAACCGGCAGGTTACAACAGGAAGGTGTCTTTTTGCTCAGATGGACAGCAACGATTATTTTGTACTCAGCGATGAACAGCTCAACGGTCTTACCTACCGCTGGATAGAAAATGACGGGGTTCTTCCTATTGATGATTCCATTGTTTCCATGGGTGTCTACTCAAAATCAAAGCTTAAAAAGGCTGCGATGAATTTCCTTGCCTGGTTCTCAGACGAGGAAACACAGAAACAGCTTCTCGAACATAAAGCCAAAACAAATGTTGATACAGTGTCCTTCGGTATTGCAGACGGGTTCTCTGCACTCAAGAAGGTAAACGATTCGGTTTATCCTATTTACTACAGAAGTCTTCTGAACAATATCCCTGACTGCGAAAACATTCTTCTCCCCAATATTCTCCCGTACAACTGGGACACATTGAAGAAAAGAGTAATCATTCCGTATCTTCAGGATGCAAGTTCAACGGCCAACCCTGCTGGGGACAAGAATCTGTATGACTATCTTGAAGAATACAACCGTGTTCTTTTCTAAGTTTTGCGGCAAATCAAAAATCTGAATCCCTGCGGTACCAATTATTAACAGAATATACGCAAAAACAGCTGACGGGAATCTAAAAAGATTACAATTTTTAAGGATTCCCTGATATTGTGTTAATAATTTTCATTCACCTCCGATAATATAATCAGCCGGAATTATTGTCCTGCGAGAAACGAGTTTCCGTAGGACAGAATCCGTTCAGTCTTCATTAATGATTCCGGCAAGAGAGGTGAGGCATGTATACAAAAACTGTAAATCTGAATGCTTCAATGTATAAGACTGTTTTCTCAGGCTCTTCCGGAAAACTTTATGTTCCTGTCAAACCTAATGCCGCCCTGTATACTCAGTTTGACTACGTAAAGGGTACTCCTGCCGAAAGAGGTCAGAGAGGTGTTTCTGTAAACCGGGTCAGAATTCTGAACACTCTTATTGATCAGCTTGTATCAATGAAAAAATCTGTGGACAAAAAAGATGTTACGGAACTGTCGGACAACCAGAAGGACGCACTTATACAGAACTACCAGAAGGAGATAGAAACATCCATCTCCCTCTCATCTCTTCCAGGGACATACGGTCTGGCAGGTCTGATGCCTGAACCAGGTGCCGTATTCTCAATCAGGGCCTAGACAAAATTTACTGTTTAAAAAAAACGCTGCCTGTCTTTATGCAAGCAGCGTTCTTTTTTTATTGTAACTTATTCTGCTAGGCCCAGATAATCCAAAGTACAAGGGATGCGGCCACAGTTGTAACCAAAGTAAAGAGACCGCAGATCTTAAGCCATACGCTGAATTTGATGACGGAACCTTCATCCTTAAGAATACCTGCCGCCACTACATTTGCACTTGCCCCGTAAGGTGTAAGGTTTCCTCCCAGACAGCTTCCTACAAGAAGAGCAAACATGTAAAATTCTCCGCTAGTTCCCATTGAAGCTGCCATTGATGAAGCAACCGGAAGCATCGCCATGATGTATGGAACATTATCAACGAATCCGCTTATGATAACTGAAGCAAGAAGAATTATAAAGAAACCAAGGAACTTTGAATCTCCCGCAAACTTTGTTAGAGCCTTTGCAAGGTCATCAAGCAATCCTATTTCCTGAATTGCGCCTACGACAATAAATATGCCTGCAAGCATGAATATTGTTTCCCAGTCCAGTCCCTTTACAATCATCTTCACATCAGCCGCTGTCTTTCTCTGCAGGAATCTGTACCAGACAATACCCAGGAGTCCCAGTCCCAGAACATATGATCCTGTCATATACTCAAAGGTGGTTTCATAAAATGAAATAGCTGCAAGGCCTGCAATCATAAGCACAAGAAGAATAAGAGGAACAAGGGAAACGACCCTGCTCTTTTCAACATCCACTTTATTTTTACCGGTGCCGGCAAAGAAGAAATAAAAGAAGATGCAGCCAACGGCCATGCTGACCTGGATAATGAAGAATATTGAAAGCTTTCCTTCATGGACAAAGAAATCATTAAAATTGAACCCGGCAAAACTTGCAAAAACCATTGAAGGAGGATCCCCAACTAATGTGGCAGTTCCTTCAATATTACTCATTACTGCAAGACCCATCATAAAAAGTGCGGGATCCATTTTAAGTTTACGGCAGAGGGCCAGGGCTACGGGTGCCATTACCAGAACAGCGGCCACATTTTCAACGAATATGGAAATGATTCCGGTCATCGCAAGAATCAGAACTATCGCAAAGGCCGTATTCCTTGAGCGGTTAATAATGTTATCAGCAATGCGGGCCGGTACGCCGGAATAAATGAAAAGGGATGCAATAATCATGCTGCCGAGATAAATCATCAGAACATTCCAGTTAACAAGCTCAGAACCTGCATGAAGCAGAGCATACATACGTTCGCTCATCAGGTCGTCCCCTGCAAGAATATCTTCAGGCAAAGGGAATATCCGGTTCGGATACAGCACACCGAGTGACAGAATAATCAGGGCCGCACCTATAGTAAACCAGGCCTTCCTGTTCTGGAATACGATCACAAGGGCATACATGATAACAGCCACAGCAAGAATAACCCACTTCAGATTCATTATGACTTCTCCTAAATCAGAACCTAAAATAAACTCAAAACTCCGAAGCACAATTCTTAATGTCATTTCCAATAATTTCAAATGAGATGAATGACGAACCAGGACCGCCGGATCATAGTGATTCCTGATGCCGCGCATACAAGGTCAGCCCAGGAATTCATGATTCCCAGAAATTCCACTGACTAAAACATCTATTCAAAATAAAGGTTTCAGACTAATTTTTTTCGCTGGCATAAATAAAAGAAAATCACCAGAAACCGCAATTTTTAGAGATGACTTTGAAAACACGATGTTTTTGTTTAGCCTTATGATTTCAAGGACCAAAACTCTCAGTCATCCGCTGTACAGGAATACAGCAGACATAAACGGACTTCATGAAAAATATCTTGCAGTCAGTGCATCCGACAAATATCTTGACTTACGGAAAGTCTGGTGCATAAGAGGAACGAACAGCGGCAGCAGCGTTTTAATTTTTGCAAAGCCTCTGGCAGATGAAAAGGCTCCGCGCACAAGCTGCGTCTTTATTATTCCTGCAAGTTCATCAAGGAGCAGAGGTATGAAGCGGAACATTATTCCAACAACAAGAATAAAATATCTTACAGGAATCTTCATCACCGAAAGAGGTTTCAGAATAAGGGAAAGCCCGTCAAGAAGCTGCCTCTCGTTTGTTGTAAAAAGAAATGCCCCGAGTGAAATAATAATTGCCGGAGCACGAAGCAGGGAGCGCAAACAGACTTTCAGTTTTTTTACGGTCACAAAAATCCAGCCCATCCTGAACAGAAGTCCTGAAGTGTCACCTGCAGTCGAAAAAAACATGAACTGGAACAGTACAAATAACAGAAAGAAAGGCAGAAGCCTGAAGTATGCATGGAGAGCTTTCTTCAGCGAATACTTTGACAGCACAGCATAAAGTACCGAGACAAATATCATTGAAAGGCACAGCCAGAAATTACTTGAAACAATTACGGTCACAAATATTGCAAGGAAGATTAAAATCTTTAATGCTGAAGGCATGCGGCTCACAAACGAATCAGGAATCTTTGCAGGAGCCATAACGCTTGCACTTACTTTCTGCAGAGAAGTGAGCATGACGGCATTCCTCATGACGGAAAAGAGTTTCAGCCCGTCTGATTTTTTTTCGGCTTCATCACCGGCAGCGTTCCCGGAATCTTTCTTAGAAGCGGTAAGCTCTTCCCAGTGAAGATTATAGTCAGCAACATTTTCCTCTTCCATGCGGTGAGTGCTGAAGAGAACTGTCTTACCTTCAGAGGCAAGATTCCTGAGAGCCTGAAGAATTTTCCTTCTTGAAACAGGGTCAAGTGCTGATGTAGGTTCATCAAAGATAAGGATATCAGAATCAAGGGCAATTATTCCTGCAATGGAAAGCTTACGTTTTTCTCCGCCTGAAAGCTCAAAAGTTCCTCTGTCCATGAATTCTTTATACGGAAGCCCCACAGAATCCATTGCCTTTTTGACACGTCCGACAAGTTCCCTGCCCTGAACTCCGCGGTTCTTAGGACCGAACGCTACATCATCACAGGCATATGCTTCAAAAAGAGCCGCCTCACTTTCCTGCAGGGCAAGGACAGGTCTTGAAACAGCCTTGACCGTTCCTGAACTTGCGCTGCGTAAACCTGCAAGGCATTCAAAAAGCGTAGACTTTCCGCAGCCCGAAAATCCTGTAAGAGAAGTTACTGTACCTTTTTTCAGGCTGAAGGAAATTTTATCAAAAATCTTCTGCCCTTCGCTTCCTGGATAAGAAAAAGACAGGTCCTCAACTTCAAGAGCAGTTTCATTGTTTTCATAAAAGGAAGATTCCCGTTTAGCAAAAATCTCGGAATCGTCACCGAAAATTGACTTCACGACTTCAGGATTCCCGGAAAACTCTTCGGACGTTCCCGCAAAAATAATCCTGCCCTTGTCCATTACAATCACTTTCTTTGCCCTGAGAGCCTCGTCCTTGTCATGGGTAATATGGATTACCGAATTCCCCCTGCAGTTCCAACGGTCAACAAACTGAATGAGTTCGCTTCTGGCAAAAGGATCAAGCATTGCAGTAACTTCATCAAGAATCAGCAGGTCAGGAAAAAGGGCCAATATTCCGCTGAAAGCAAGACGCTGTGTCTGGCCGAGAGAAAGTTCAAAGGTGCGGCTCATGGCTTTGTCAGCAAGACCTACAACTGAAAGGCATTCCAGAGTACGAAGTTCAACTTCCCCTTCAGTTTCATAAAGATTCTGAGGACCGAAGGCCGTATCACGTTCAACGATTCCCGCTACAATCTGTTCCTTGGGCTGCTGGAAGACAATTCCCGGAAGAACTTTGTCAGACATTTCAATCCTTCCGCTGTCAGGCATGTAAAAACCAGCTATTATTTTTGCCAGGGTACTTTTTCCTGAACCGTTTGCACCAAGCACAGCAATATAATCACCGCGATTCATTTCAAAGCTTACACCGTCAAGGGCCTTGCTTTCTTTACGAGAATATGAATAACAAATATCCTGGAGTCTAAACAGGAGAGAGTCTTGATTTGCGAGCATTAGCGGGATTATACTGATTTTGCCGATGTTTTTCAAGATTGAAGGAACCACATAATTTTTATGCGGCAAGACCATATTTTATTTCCGCAGGGCTGGTGACACATAAGAAGCTTCACCGTTATTTAAAATTCAATATTTATGAAATAATCTTGAACAAACTGTATAAATATGCTAAAAATAAGCTCATGGTAATTTCTTCTATTGATTTAAAAGACGGACACGTTGTCCAGTTAAAGAACGGCAAGGATCTTGTACTTCAGCGGGATGACGCAGAAAACCTTATAAGTGATTTCAATAAATATGGCGAAGTTGCAATCATTGACCTTGATGCAGCTCTCCGCAATACAGACGCAAAGGGCGACACCAAAAACACAGGACTTCTTAAATCTCTTCTGAGAAAAGGAAACGTCCGTGTAGGCGGAGGAATCCGTGATGCAAAGAAAGCCCGAAATCTTATTTCCCTTGGAGCAGAAAAAGTAATAATCGGTTCCGCGGCATGGAATGCGGACAGAAAAAAAGCTGACGACCCTATTCTGAACACAGCTTTCCTTGATGAACTTACACGGGCGATCGGAAAACAAAGAATCATTATCTCCGTGGACGCCATCAACGGTAAGATTGCACTCAAGGGATGGACAGAAACTGCTGACATTTCTTTGGTCGAAGGAGCTAAGGAAGCGGAAAAGTACGCATCGGAACTTCTTTTCACATGCGTTGAAAAGGAAGGCTGCATGGGCGGAACAGACATGGACATGGTCAGGGAACTCCGCAGTGCCGTAAAGTGCCGCGTTGTTGCAGCAGGCGGTGTCAATTCCGTTGAACAGATTGCGGAACTTGAAAAACTTGGATGCGATGTACAGCTTGGAATGGCTCTGTACACAGGAGCCGTAAGTCTCAAAGATGCATTTCTCAGCTGCCTTGACTTTGAAAAGACTCGGGAAATGATTCCTGTCATAGCCCAAAGCGTTGAAGGTGAAGTTCTTATGATGGGCTACTCAAACAGGGAAGCCCTTGAAAGGACATTCGATACTTCAAAACTTACATTCTTCTCAAGAACGAGAAACTGCCTGTGGACCAAGGGCGAAACAAGCGGAAACTACCTTGAGGTACAGAAACTGAGAGCTGACTGCGACAGGGATACAATTCTTGCGACAGTTATCCCAAAGGGCCCTACCTGTCACACAGGAAGCTGGACCTGTTTTTCAGCCGAAAGCGATGCAAAGAGTTCGATGGAACGTCTCTACGGTACAATTTCTGAACGATTTGCAAATCCCCGTCCCGGAAGCTACACCGCAACACTCAACGACAAGAGGGTTCGTGAAAAAGTTATGGAAGAGGCGGAAGAACTTACGGAAGCAGAGGACAAGGACGAAGTAATATGGGAATGCGCGGACCTTCTCTATTTTGTAAGCGTCCTCATGTACAAGGAAGGCGTAAACTGGAAGGACGTTCTTGACGAGCTTGACAGAAGGCACAAGGAAAAATAAAGAAAATAAGGGGAGCCTTCTAAAACCTAATATTTGTTTACGAAGCCCGTAAACAAAACAGACTCTAACTGACCGGAATCCTTAACATAACAAAGGATTCCTTTTTTTTGCATCTCCGGCAATTCTTAAACAATCCGGCCGCCGGCTTAAGATTTCCGGAACCAGGAAGATGCCGCAAGCTTCCTGTGATGAAAAAGGTCCTTCCAATAATGTTCTGTCCCTTGTTTCCGGCAATAAATTGCTTCTGACCGTAAGCGGCAGTGAACGGACCTGATACTTCAGCGTCAGCAGACAATAGTTCAGGCAGTCATGATATAAAAAACGGAAGAGGAAATCAGACAAGCATCAACTGGCAGCCATTTTCTGTTCCAGTTAAAATATATGAGGTCCTCCAAAAATTACAATTCTTATAGGTAACTTTGGAAACCTAATGTCATAAGACTTGTTATTTCAGGAACCAAGACTCACAGGCATCTGCGAAAATATTTTTCAGATATGCCCCGGATCCTGTTCCTGCAGGTCCGTTTAGCACATGCCCGTCTGACCGGTTCATGCATTTACCTACGTTGTACATGTTTCAAAAATATGCTATCATAGTCTTCCGGTATTTTTCTGCACAAAAAGGTAGAAACAGACACAAAAAAAAGGAAGCAGCAGGTAAAATTATGATCAGAATTCAGAAGTCGGACCAGATTGAAGAAAGCTTTTTTGATGGAAGGGACTTTGGTGAGAGCATCGAAACAGTGAAAGATGTACTCAAGGATGTCAGAACACGAAAAGATGAAGCCCTACACGAATACGCACAGAAATTTGACGTTTCATCTCCAAAGGAATTCAGGATTCCGGAAGAAACTCTCAGGGCCTGTGCTGAAAAAATGGAAAAAGAAAATCCTGACCTGTATCATTCACTCTGCTACTCCCACGATCTTGCTTTCAGGTTTGCTTCAAAACAGAAGGACTCCTTCGACAACTTTGAAGTGGAACTTGAACCCGGACTCTTTACAGGACAGAAGAACATTCCGGTAGAAAAGGCCGGACTATATATTCCTGCAGGAAGATTCCCTCTTGTAAGCACGGTTGTTATGACAGCAACACCTGCCATTGCTGCTGGAGTAAAGGAAACCGTTCTCTGTACTCCTCCAAGAGTTCACCCTGATGATATTGAAGATGCAAGGAAAGAAGGTAAAGGTATACCGGGAAAAGCTTATGTCGGCGGCAAACCTTATGCCGATGAAAATATTATGGCAGCTGCATGGATCTGCGGTGTAAAGAATGTTTACGCTTGCGGCGGAAGCCAGGCAGTTGCGGCAATGGCTTTTGGTACGGAATCTATTCCACGTACTGATGTTATTGTAGGACCGGGAAACAAATTTGTTGCGGAAGCAAAAAAACTGGTTTACGGAACAGTCGGCATTGATATGGTTGCAGGACCTACTGAAGTATTTGTAATTGCCGACAGAAGTGCTGACCCCGCATGGGTTGCGGCAGATCTTCTTGCGCAGGCTGAACATGATATTGTTGCACAGGCTGTAATGGCTACTCCTTACGAAGATGTCGCACAGGCTGTTGCCAAGGAAATCGAAAAACAGATTGAACTTCTTGCAACAAAGGCAACAGCTGAACAGAGCATCAGCAGCTACGGAAGAATAATCATCACAAAAGACCTTGAAGAGGCTGCTGAAATTGCAAACCGCAAGGCTCCTGAACATCTTGAACTTGCCATGGAAGACGGAGAGGAACGCAAAAGAATAGAAGGCCTTGTCCACAACTACGGCTCACTTTTCATCGGGCACAATGCCGCGGAAGTATTCGGAGACTATGCAGCAGGTCTGAACCACACATTGCCCACATCAGGAAGTGCCCGCTTTACCGGAGGACTTTCTGTAAGAGTATTCCTTAAGACAGTTACAACTTTGCGTGCGGAAAAGGGAAAGAAAGGAGTCACAAGGTCAGCAAAAGCAGCTGCAGTTCTTGGAGATGCAGAAGGTCTTGCGGCACACGCACAGGCAGCAAGAGTTAGATTAGAGAACATCCAGGATATAATTTCTTAAATACAACTTTGAGAACGCGAAGTTTAAGGCCCCGCGTTTTCAGGACTTTAAAATCATCAGGCATCTATGAAGAATATTTTTCATAGATGCCCCATATTATTTTTATTGGAGATATTTATGAGAATCTGTAAACTTGGCGAAGAAGTTTTAAGCCAGAAATGTGAAGAAGTTAAACCAGAAGAAATAAACGATGAATTCCGTGCACTGCTGAACGAGATGTTCGAAACAATGATCAGCGCAAACGGTGTAGGACTTGCAGCTCCTCAGGTTGGAATTGCAAAGAGATTCTTTGTTATCATTTCAGATGATGACATCAGAAGAGTATTCATAAACCCTGTCATCACAAAGACATCAGCGGAGACGGCTCCTTATGAAGAAGGATGCCTGTCAATTCCTGGTCTCTACGAAGAAATTACACGTCCCGTAAAAGTTTCCATATCGGCAATCAACGAAAACGGAAAGACATTTTCAATTGAAGATGCAGACGGACTTCTTGCAAGAATCATCCAGCACGAATACGATCATCTTGACGGTATTCTTTACATTGACCGCGGCGACGAAGACTTCAAGGAAAAGGCTGTCGAGACTTTCAAGAAGAGAGCTGAGCGTTCCGCAAAGAAAGCTGCTGACAGAGAAAAGAAACAGGCGCGCATTGCCGCTAAAATTGCAGCCAGAAACGGAAAGAAAGGTACAAACTGATGCTTAGAATAGTTTTCGGCGGCAGTCCACAGGCTGCAGCAAAAGCTCTTGAACTGATTCTCAAGGACAGCATAATGTCTGAATCAGTTCCTGAAGAACATTATAAAGTTGTCGGCGTACTTACAAATCCACCTTCCACACAGGGAAGACATTCAGACCTTATTCCAACAGAGGTTGCCCATTATGCTCAGATATGGAACGAGGCACGTGAAGCGGGAATCACAGTCCTGACTCCGGAACATATTTATCAGGAAGAGCGCGACCAAATTCAGGCACTTCATCCTGATATTTTTGTCTGCTTTGCATACGGCCATATTCTTGGCCCGAAATTCTTTTCCCTGTTCAAGTACGGCGGAATAAACCTTCACCCTTCTCTGCTGCCGAAATACAGAGGAGCAACCCCTGTGAACGCAGCAATCCTGAACCGTGAAAGCGAAACCGGTTATACAGTACAGAAAATGGCTCTGGGAATGGACGAAGGTGATATTATTACCCAGGACACAACAACACTTACCGGTACTGAAACGTCAGAAACTTTACTCAACCTGAGCGCACTTCACGGTGCAATTTCGATTACGAATATTCTGCGCCACGTTGCAAAGAACAAGGAACTTCCTCCTTCAAGGCCTCAGACAGGTGAGCCTTCCTACTGCAAGATGATTAAAAAGGAGGACGGCAAGATCAACTGGTCTGACCCGGCAGAAAAAATTGATGCCCAGATAAGAGCTTATACACCATGGCCAGGATGTTACTGCACGTCAAACGGTATGCAGCTGAGAATACTGAAGGCCCGTGACGCAGACAAGATTGCATCAAGCGATAATTCAGTTTCAAAAAACACAAACGCGGTTCCGGGAACTGTGCTTGAATATAACAAGCAGAGAGGTATTCTGATCCAGACAGGAGACGGAATACTCATAGCAACGGAACTTCAGTGGCAGTCCAAGAAAGCCATGGACTATAAATCCTTCATGAACGGGGCCAGAAACTTTATAGGCACTGTACTTGAATAGGTTAATGCAGGCATCTCATCCAGGAATTACTGGAGTTGCCCTGTTTTATTGAACAAGATACTTGTTTTATGATACACTAGAAAAACTAAGGCAGGAAATTATATGAGTGATGAAAAAATCAACGACAAAGAATTTCAGGAGTCTCCTAAATCAAAAAAAGAACCAAAGACTAAACGTTCTTTCGGTACTAAATTTACGAATCAGGTAGAAGGATTTTCCAACGGAGGACTTCCTCTTCTTGTTACTGTCATTACGACATTCGTTGTAATGATTCTTGTTTGCCTTGCAGTTTTCTTTGCATCTGTTCAGGGCGAAGAAAAAGTTTTGGTTCCTAATGTTGTAGGAAAGGGATATATCCAGGCAGCAATGGAAATGCAGGAAAAGGAACTTTATCCTAGAATCGAGCTTCGCTATTCTGATGTTCCGGGCGAAGAGGGAAAAGTTCTCGAACAGAGTCCGGCTGCAGGTTCAATTGTAAAGGCTTACCGCCAGATAAACCTTATAATCAGCCGCGGTGTTGCAATTGACAGAATGGAAAACTACGTCGGCAAAAATATTGATGAAATTCAGCCACGTATCCAGACACTTTTCAGCGGGAAAGATTCTTTCATATCTGTCTCTGATCCTATTTACCAGAAAAGTAACAAAGCAGCAGGTGTAATAATTGCACAGTATCCAGAAGAAGATTCCGTCATCGGTGCAAGCGATAAACTCATTCTTATTGTAAGCAGCGGAAGCAATACTCCTACGGCAAATGTTCCTGACCTGAAGGGACTTGAAATAGCAAAAGTTTACAAGGCAATGGAAAGCAGCAACATTGTTTTCAACTTCACAAGCCATAACGCAAGCGCAGCAGAAACAGCAGGTACAGTTTCCTCTCAGGAAAAGGCCGGCCAGACAGTTGAAGCATTCAGCCGTGTTAACGCAGAATTTGCCTTCCCTGTGGCAGCAGATGATGGTGAAGCAGCAAATGAAACAGTTTACGGAATCTTTACTTACAAAGCAGCAAAGCAGCCGTTCCCGGTTCCAGTGACTCTTGAACTTAATGACGTTGACGGAAATGTTTCTGACCTTGTACACTTCAGCCACCCTGGTGAAGAAATTACAATTCCTTACGCTGTTAAAAAGGGAAGCGTTCTTTCTCTTTACGTAATGGACTCACTCGTTACGCAGCAGGTTGTTCAGTAGCAAATAAGATACATTACTGATACAGTCAGACATAAAAGACAAAGGCTGTCCGGAAGTTACACGGACAGCCTTTATAATTTTAAGCTCTGTTACTAGTCAAGAACTTCAACGGTTCCGTCAGCATGAGCAACAAAAGCTCTTGCATGAATCTTTGTAAAGAAGCCGCATTCAACTACACCGGTAATTGAATTGATTTTATCTTCAAGCTCATAAGGATTCACAGCTGAATCCCAGAGACAGTCCACAATGAGATTTCCGTTGTCCGTAATTACAGGACCTGCCTTCCTGACACCTTCACGGATCGTACACTTTGCACCAAGAGCATTGAGAGCCTTGATGACAGGAACACGTGAATCTGCAATTATTTCTACAGGAAGAGGAAACTTTGTTCCGTGATCTGCAACAACTTTTGATTCATCTGCAACAACAATAAATTCTTTTGAGTTGTATGCAATAATCTTTTCCTTGAGATGAGCAGCTCCGCCTCCCTTGATAAGAGAATTCTTTGGACCAATCTCATCTGCACCGTCAATTGCAAGGTCAAGCTGTCCTGCAATTTCTCTGTCATTCATTGTGTAAACAGGAATGCCAAGATTTTCGCAGGCAAGTGTTGTCTGAAAACTTGTTGCAACAGCTTTTACATCCTTAAGCGTACCGTCAGCAATTCTTTCGCTGAGACGTCTGACTGCCGGCATTGCAGTTGAACCTGTGCCCAAACCTATTTTCATTCCGCTGAAAATTTTTCCTTCCTCAATGAGCATGTCAACAGCTTTAGAAGAAGCAAGAACTTTCTGTTCATCTTTTGTCAAAGACATTTTTGCCCCCAATATATTTTCTTAAAATTTTATCAGTATTTTACTTTTGTGAAAAGTTCAAACTGTTCATATCCCTGATACTTGAGCATCTCATAACCGTTGCACACCTTGCATCCGGCTTTCTTTGCCCTTACCATCACAGGAGTTTCTTCAGGAACATAAATAATATCAAACACCTTTTCTTTTCCCGTAAAATCATAGAAATAAATCGGATCATTTGTTTCATCAGATTCTTCGGTACTGTTCATACCTTTTGATGTTGTCTGGATAATAAGGTTGCTGTACTTCTTCAGGACAGGCAGCGACTCCTCAGAAAGTGACGCATATTCAAAACCGTAAAGCTCTGAAAGCTCCTGGGCTTTCTTTACGGTTCGATTAAAGACGCAGGCCTTTCCGTGAAGTTTCTTAACTGCATATGCGATTGCACGTGCAGCGCCTCCAGCACCAATGATTGAAACTTTCTTGAAACGCAAATCCCTGCAGTCCAGGAATTCAAGAAGTGATTTTGTAAATCCTGTAACATCAGTATTGTAACCGTACCACTTTCCGCAGTCACGTACAACAGTATTACAGGCTCCAATATCTTTTGCAACAGGATCAACATAATCCATGAATTCAGCGACCGCTTCCTTATGAGGAACTGTTACGGAAAAACCTTTCATCCCGACAGACTCTGCAAAATCCATTACCTGAGAAAATTTTTCGGAACGGCATGGAACGTACACTGCATCAATGTCATGTTTTCTGTACCCCTCATTATGAAGTGCAGGACTAGATGTTGCGGAAAGAGGCCATCCTGTAATTCCATAAAGTGAAGAGCTTCTTGAAATATCCTTTATATGATATGTCTCATTCAAAGTAATGGCATCAAGATGACCTATACCTGCAATTGAAGCATCTATTTCTCTTGGAGATGTAAAGGTCAGATAGTTATTCAAATACGAAGCAAGTATACGGCTCGGAGCACCAAGAGGTCCCATTGCCAGAAGAATATGATTATTGTCCTTAAGCTTCTTGGATTCATTGAACAAATTTGTAACATCATCAAGGGAACGGGGCATGAATGCGATTTTAGGAATTTCAAAACTTGCTGTCTGCATTCTGCTGACCCGCTCAGAAATATCGTGCACCGGATTCTTGAAATCATGAATGCTGCGGATAATTTTTATGTTGTAAGCTATCGCTGCATCCTGTAAACTTGAAACCCTGTAATCATCTTCAAAATCTACATAAGCATAGTTCTTATTCATGTCCTCGTTAACGAAAGCCATTGCCCGTGCAAAAAGAATTGTCCTGTTCGCTTCACCGTCAGAAAAATTTCCACCGTCAATCTGTCTTCTGATTGTGAGAATACAGGGAAGATCTATCATTGACGGAAACTTTCCGATGAAATATTTTTCCTCATCAACAAGATAATCTACACGAAGCTCCACCATGTCAATATAATTCTTATACTGCTCAACAATTCTTACATCCTCTGCAAGAGTTTTTCCTGTAACAGTAAGACAAACTAAAGGACGACTCATTTTTTCCTCCATCTACAAAACGATTTTAAATCTCAAGTTCCCGTAAAACATTCTCAGGCAACCACAGTTTTTTTCTACATCGAAATTGATTTTCCAAGTTTTTTTACTCTGGAAACTATGCTAACAGGAATAGTATGTTCCGTATTTGTCTCCTCGTCAACAATTACAAAAATATCTGCACCTGTTTTTTTGTTCAGCGCAACAGGAAGACCTATCATCTTTTCCTTTTCACCGATTATCTGAATTTCAAGCAGACTCTTTGAACCTACAGCATTGTCTATTACATGAAGCTTGCCCGTATAATCCATTCCCCCTGCCTCAAGAAGTTCAAATCGTACACTGTTTGCCCTTAGCTGGACAGAATTAATAATAATCTTCCGTTCTATTCTATGCAGAAGACCTTCCCTCTGTTCAGCGGTAAGCTGCATTTCATCCAGCAGAGCTTTCATGTCATCAAGATAATTTTCTATCTGTACGGACGATGAAAGAATATTTTCTTTCCTTAAATTTTTTGAAACAAGCGGCTCATCCTTAATATAAAAATCAGCAAAAGGAAGTATCTCCTTTTTCGGCACCAAAGACTTTATCTGCCCCACGAAATCAAATCCGCACTTTGAAATTACGGAACGGGCATCAGAATCATCACGGAAATTCATTATGAAAATTCCAGGTGCAAGTTCTTCCTGTATACGTGAAGTCATTGCAGGATTTATTTTTATCTTAGATGCATTCTCTTCACTTACCTTAAGAACATAACCTTTGTAAAGGGCAGCACTCAAATATGAACCGTACCATTCTTCAATTGAAATTGAAAAATTCTGTGGAACATTATATGAAGAATATTTTTTTACAAGATCTTCCATAAGTTCCGGAGTAAGACCAAAATCAAAGCCGCGCATTACAGACTGTCTTGAGACTTCATAAACTGAAGCAGTATCAAAGCGCTTTATGTCAAGAAATTTTACGAACGGAAGAAGTTCACTAAGTTTAAGAAGAGGCATGAAAGTTACAGAAAAAGCTGAATCAAGCGTAATGACTTTCGGAGCTTCATCATTCCCCGGTGCAGGAATTCTTCGCGAAAACATTCCGCCGAACGATGAAGAAATATCCATGCCGCAGAAATAAAAAACTTCATCCGTTTCAGTATCGAACTGAGGTATGAAAAAACCTAAAAGTATGCAGGCATCTATCATTGCTTCAAACTCACCTGAAAAATCATCAGCACTTTCATTTTTTTCTGAAGACTCATTCTGTGCAAGAAGCTGTTCAAACCTGCTTCGTCCGGAAGAAGATTCCCCGCCGCTTCTGTCTTTTATGAAACTGAAAATCTTATAGACCTGAGACTTTGTATAGGCACCGTAACGAAGTTCGTTAAAAACTTTAAGAACAAGTTCACCTGCAGAAAGCAAAGTTTTTCTTGAACCCAAAATTGCAGCTCCCGCAGCAATATATGCGCACTGGGAAACCTCGGAGAGTTTTGAAAAAGATTCAAGACGTTCCCAGTCAATTTCTATTCCCTTTTCCGTTTCATGAAAAAGATTAAGATTGCGGAAAGATTTTATAAATGTTTCAAAAATTTTTTTCTTGTCCGCATCCTCCAAAGGAACCGATTCAAATATTTTTGAAAGTTCCGTGAAAGCCTTTTTCTTCAAGGTTCCGTCACTTTTGTTCAAATCCCTGTGATGAAGGACAAAGGAAATGAATGCCGAAATAAAATTTGCATTGACTCTGAAAGAAGACTTCTCCTTATCAATAATATCCGCACGCGGGCAGAGAACATTCAGACTGATGTAAGGCTCCAGAGCCTTCCTGAGGACGGGATTAATTGTAATATATTTTTTCTTTGATACAGGATCCTCACAGGTAAAAACAATGAGACGCTCCTGAAGATTTATCAGGTGCTCATAAATGAAGACATAAGTTTTTTCTAGAGCAAAAAATCTGCTGACCTTGTTTACGTCCGGCTTCCGGATGAAATTGATTGCACAAATAATTTTAAGGTCCCAGGAACTCAGAAGCTTAATAATTGTCTCAATGTTATCTTTCTTTGCAAGAAAACTGTTCAGGTCTCTTATGACTTCCTGCTTGTTGTATGGAGTTTTTATGTCGCCGAGATACATGCGAACAACTTCAAAAAATTTAGAATCACTTAAAGTAGACAAAGTATTATTCCAAACTTCATAATCCTTGTATTCCATTACCGAACTCCTGCCAAAAGTAAAAAAGAAAATTTTTCCCGCTACTTAAATCTATTCACATAGACAAAGCATATCTTCTTCATCAAGTTCACAAAAACTCTCAGAATCTTTGTACCGTATAATCCTGTAGGAATAGCCCTGCTCAGCCAAAAACTTCTGCCTGTTGCTTCCGAAATCTTCTTCAACCGTATTACGTGTAATAAGTGTAAAGAATCTTGAAGTTCTTTCCTTGGGCCTCAGTATTCTTCCAAGACGCTGAGCCTCTTCCTGTCTTGACCCGAAAGTTCCGCTTACCTGAACAGCCATGCTTGCATCAGGCAAATCTATTGCAAAGTTTGCAACCTTACTTACAACCAGAACGTTTATTCTGCCGTTCCTGAAATCAGCATAAATCTCATCGCGCCTGGCATTAGGAGTCTTGCCTGTAATGATGGGTGCTCCAAGTTCCTTTGCAATTACGTCAAGCTGATCAAGATACTGACCTATCACAAGAATCTTGTCCTGCGAAAATTTCTGCACAAGTTCTTTTACTACCTGAACCTTAACAGAATTTACGCTTGCTATTTTATGTTTCTCCCTTGTCGTTGCGACAGCATATTCAAGTTCGGTTTCACGTTCCATATCAAGACGAACTTCAACACATTCTGCCGTCGCGATGAACTTACTTCGCTCAAGATCCTTCCACGGAACATCATAACGCTTAGGGCCTACAAGACAAAAGACATACCCCTCCAGCCCGTCTTCACGAACCAATGTTGCTGTAAGACCAACCCGGCGGACCGCCTGAAGTTCTGCTGCGACCCTGAAAACCGGAGCAGGCAGAGTATGAACTTCATCATAAATAATAAGTCCCCAGTTCTTCTGCCTGAACAAGGAAAAATGCGGATAAGGTCCGCACCTGTCCGGTCTCCATGTAAGCACCTGATAAGTTGCGACTGTTACATTTCTTATTGACTTGTTCTCACCTGTATATTCACCGATATCTTCACGGGAAAGATTTGATTTGTCAACAAGCTCATCAATCCACTGATGTACCGCAGAAATATTTGTTGTAACAATAAGGGTCTGGGTTTTCAGCATATCCATGATAGTCATTCCGACTATAGTTTTACCGGCTCCGCAGGGAAGAACAATTGTACCGAATCCGGTTCCTGCTCCACGGTCACCGACAAAAGCCTGGGCAGCCCCTTTCTGGTAGGGACGGATTTCAAAAGGTTTTCCTGAAAGTGTTTCCGTTCTCAATGAAAAATCCAACGGCTCTCCGTCAACCAGAGGCACATCATCTTTTACAGGCCAGCCGATTTTCAGGAGACTCTGTTTAACAGTCCCACGGTCCGTGAGGCTTAAAATGAAGCAATATTTTTTTTCATCATCACTCAGAACAAAATCTGAATTCTCTGGAGCAGCATAAGTGCATGGAGCAAGATATTTTTTTGCAACAGGATTCACGGAAATCTCTTTGTAAACAAGCGGTGAAGAGCTGACAAGATAAAGAAATTCTTCTGACACGCCTGTTTCTTCAGAAAATTTTACAGGCCCCGGAACAAGACGAAGCTTACCGAATCTTCCTGCGGTTTCCTGGATCCAGACTATGACATTCTGCGGAACATCGTACCGTGAAAATTCTTTCAGAACTTTTATTGCATCATCAGCAGCAAAGGAAGCACCTGAGGCATTCCATAAAGAAAGAGGTGTCAGTCTATATGTATGAAGATGCTCAGGGGAACGTTCAAGCTCGGCAAAAGGTATAAGACTGTTCCTGCATTCATCTGCACGTGGTGCATGAACATCAAGCAAAAGTGTTCTATCCGACTGTACAATCAAAGGATTTTCAAAGCTTGGCATAAGGTATGATTATACAGCGAATATGTATTACATTCAATCCGTTATTGAAAATTCAGAAAGGTCACCTATTTTTTTGAGGTCGCCAATAAGATTCCCGAAGCTTTCTTCCTTGGGACATTTCACGGAATAATGAAGGATTATCTGTTTGCTTGCAAGAACCTGGCTCATGTTTATATCACAGACAATCATTCCGTTTTTTTCGATTGCAAGCTTAAGTTCCTTCATGTCAACTGACTCATTCAGGAAACACAGATGGAGTGTCTTTATTTTGCCTGCTGGAAAAAGTCGGACCTCAAGCTTCTCAAGAACTACAAGAAGAAAGACGATTGCAATCAGAACGAACAGTGACTGAAAATATAGACCTGTCCCTATTGCCATGCCCAAGGCTGATGTCGCCCAGATAATTGCAGCCGAAGTCAGGCCCTTTATATTCATTCCCTGCCGAAGAATTGCACCGCCGCCCAAAAAACCGATTCCGCTTACAACACCTGCAGCAATGCGTGTACCGTCACCGCTTCCGTTCTCTCTTGTCATATACGAAGACAGAATACACAGGAGACAGGATGAAATGCAGATAAGAATCAGAGTACGTGTTCCAACAACCTGGCTTCTGCTTTTACGCTCAATGCCAAGAACGAATCCGAAGACTATGCTCAAAAAAAGTTTTAAAATGCAGTCAAGGACAAATGAAATTTCTGAATCCACTGTTACTCTCTCTGTAAATGAATTTTAAGGAAAACCTCTAAAATTGTAAATTTTAGAGTTAACTTTAAGAATGCGATGTTTCAATCCTTGCAGTTTTCAAGGACTGAAACTCGCAGGCGCATCAAAAAAACATTTTCCAGATACGTCCTTTATTTTCTGCCTTTGGAAAAAAGTGAAAAACCTGCAGAAGCCGTAAACTTTGAGCCGGCCTTTACCCACTGCACAGACTTCTTTGCATTCATCTTGTTTTTTTCATCCCTGAAGTTATCAACATAAGACGAAAGCCACTTTGCAAGAGCAACATCATCGCCTGCAAATTCATTCTGCCTGTCACAGTGAATAAGAAGAATGTTCAGGAACGATGAATCCCCGTAAAGAGCAGCAATATTTTCCGCAAATTTTTCAAAGGCGCCTGCAGCAGCCGCAACCACAGGAGAAGCTATGGAATAAGCTCCGTTTCTCATTGCAGGATTCTTGAGTGCATCACTTGCAGAACAGCCTTCCTTGAACAGAAAAACAAGAGTACCTGTATCATTGGCAGACTTCTTCTGCTCAAACCTGTTAAGAATTTCCATTGCAAGAAACTGGTATGAAAGAATCATCTGGTCTACGCCGCGTGAACATTCCTCAATTCCCAGCCTGTTTGCCCTGGCAGAATAAAAATCTTCATCAAAATAAAGGACAGCTTCATCAAGTTCTTCAAACACAGCTTCCACATTAAGAATCAGAGTTCTTGAAGAAAGAGGAGATGCCTTGTTCCAGCCTACGGTAGCAATCCCGGAAGCTTTTCCGACCATCTTAAGATGATGCTCATCCGATTTCTGCACGCTGCTTGGATTCTGGGCATTTTCTGAAATCTCTGAATCAGGGCCGGTAATTACAACCCTTCTTGAACTGTTAATGAATCCGTCAGAAAATTTAGAACCGGCCGGCATATCTTTTCCAGCTATCAAAATTGTTTTTGCCATGAAAATCATTATACATTGAAACAACAAAAATTGCAATTTGGACAGCATCCAAAACCTGCGCAGTAATAATCCTCCTGTCCGGGAAACAGAGATTCAACTTAAGGTTCTCAGATTCCATGGACTAGCAAATTTCAGATTTTTATGCTATTATTAGGGACTATGAAAGTTTGGTTGAAATATTTAATCGGTATTACCCTGGGCGTTGTTTCCTACCTGATTTTACATTTGAACACCGTTCAGTCACAGGAAACCTTGAATTTTATTGTAGAAATGATTATCCGCATTGGACGCTACAGTCTTGTACCAATGCTTTTCTTTTCAATTGCAACTGCATGCTGCAAACTCCGTGAAGAGCGTCTCATCTTCAAGACGGGAATGTGGACCCTCGTTATCATTCTAGGCTCCACGCTTCTTCTTACAATAATCGGACTTATTTCAGGACTTCTTATAAAGCTTCCGCGCATTCCGATTACAAATGCACGAACAACAGATACTCCTGTAATTGAATACAAGCCTCTGCTGAGAGCACTGTTCCCTTACAACGGATTCACAACACTTCTTGAAGGTTCATACCTTTTGCCTGTATTTGTTTTTGCAGGACTCATCGGTTCCGCCTGTGCAAACGACAAGCATTCTGTGATCAAGAGCACAACATCATGGTTTGATTCCATGAGCCTTATCATGTATAAGGTAAGTGTTTTCTTTACAGAACTTCTTTCCGTAGGACTCATTGCCCTTACAGCAAAATGGACACTTGACTTCATTACATTAAGGAAGGCATCAAACTTCATGCCTCTGTTCACACTCCTTGCAGTTGACCTTCTGCTTGTTGCAGGACTGATTTATCCGTTCATGCTGTGGATTATCTGCCGCGAAAGACATCCGTTCAAGGTTCTTTACGCAAGCATCGCACCTGTTCTGGTAGCTTTCATAAGCGGAGATACAAATCTTACACTTCCTGTAAGCACACGTCATTCACGTGAAAGTCTTGGAATCAAAAGAAAGATAAATGCAGCAGCTCTTCCACTCTTTTCCATTTTCGCAAGAGGAGGAGCAGCTTTAGTACAGTGCATTGCCTTCATCCTGATTCTCCGTTCATACGCACCGACTGCAATTGAAATGAAAACAATAATCTGGATCGGAACAATGTCCTTCATTTTTTCATTCGGACTAAGTGCATTCCCAAGCGGAGGAGCATTCATTGCTATTGCAGTAATGTGCAAGATTTTCGGACCGGCATACGAAGCAGGCTATCTTTTGATAAAGGACATAGCACCAATTATCTGTGCCTTTGCAGCAGCATTTGATGCCGTTACAGCAATGTTCGGAACTTACATGATAGGCATGAAGACAAAGACAATCAAACCTGTTGATGTGAGACATTATATTTAATGGAATCTCTTGAATTTACAATTTCCGGAGATACTCTTAATTCTTTTAATCTTACCGCATAAATTAAAATTCCCGGGACAAAAAAGTTCCGGGAATTTATTTTCAGTTTTCAGAAACCATCACATTTTCACTGCAAACATCAAGCCTGTAATTTTCACTTGCAGTCATGATTATGTAACCGTAATCACGGTAGGCTTCAGTACGTATTATCTTCTGTGCAAGCGATTCTCCGCCAACAAAAAACGCCGTACTCAAAGCGTCACAGATTATAGATGAAGGCCCAACTGCAGTTGCACTAAGGACACCGTTTTCACATGGCCTGCAAGTTTCAGGGTCTATTATGTGATGATATTTAGTTCCGTCACTTTCAAAAAATCTTTCATAACCGCCGCTCGTTACTACGCTTATATTTTCTTTTCCGTCAACGACTGCCGCAATCTGATTTTTTTCCAGAGGATTCTTGATTCCTGTTCTCCACGGGGAACCGTCAGGCTTTTTACCGTAAAGATAAATATTGCCGCCAAAATCAAGGACCGCTCTTTTCACCTTGTAGGTCCCAAGCAATTCTGCGGCACAGTCCGCCGCATAACCTTTTGCAATCCCCCCAAGATCTATTTTCATGCCTTCCTTTTTAATGAATACGGTTCCCTTCAGCCTGTCAGCTTCAACTTGATTGAAATCTACAAGAAAACGTACAGACTCAACTTCCTCATCACCCGGAACTTTATAATTTCTGCTGTTGATTCCCCACAAATCTACAGCAGAGCCAATGGTCAAATCAAATGCACCGTCAGAAATTTGCGCAACGCTTATTGCCGTATCAACAACAACGAAAACCTCCCGGGAAACCTTCACAGGTTCAATTCCCGCAAATCTGTTGATTCTGCTGACCTCGGATCCGGGATTATTTACATCAAAAAGAGAATCAATCTTTTTCAGGAGACCGTCGAGCTGAACAAAAAGTTCCTGAGGATAATTATCGAAGGTGCTTACAGAACATACGGTTCCCAGATAATCTGAACTTACAAAAGAATTCCGCTTTCCTCTGCAGGAAATAAAAAGAAACGGAACAATCAAAAATACAAAAGTCAATTTATTTTTCATGGATCTCCTGTTTCAAATGAAATAAAATTCAAAGACATACTTGCCTTTTAAAATTTACATTCAAAGTAAATGTCCAAAAAAAATGAGGAGCCATAATCAGGACTCCTCATTCCGAATTGTTATCTTTGGAATCTCCTGGAACTTATATCCAAAAAGATCTACGAAAAATTAAATTTTAGATATCTCCAGTATTTTTTCAGGCTGCCCTTATTCTTCAGCTTCAGTGCATACGATATGAAGATCCTTAAGCTGCTGTTCATCAACAGGAGCAGGACATTCATCCATTGGGCTTGCCGCTAGATTGTTCTTAGGGAATGCAATTACTTCATGGATTGATTCCTCATGACACATAAGCATAATAAGACGGTCAAGTCCAGGAGCAATACCACCGTGAGGAGGAGCACCGAACTTAAATGCCTGAACCAAAAATCCGAATGCCTTTTCTGCTCTTTCGTTTGTATATCCTACGATCTTGAAAATCTTCTGCTGAAGTGCAGGATCATTAATACGCATAGAACCTGATGCAAGTTCATATCCGTTAAGGACCAGGTCATAAAGGTCACCCTTTACGCTGCCCGGATCACTTTCCAATGTATCCCAATACTGTTTCTGCGGAAGAGTAAACATATGGTGTTCTGTTTCCCAGTGATTTTCATCTTCATTCCATGCAAAATAAGGGAAGTCAATGATCCATGCAAAATGGAATTCGTCTTCAGGATTATAGAGGCCAAGATCCTTTCCAAGCTGCTTGCGAACTGCACCAAGAGCAACACAAGCGACCTGCCACTTTTCATCACTTACGAAAAGGAGAAGGTCATTCTTTTCTGCACCAAGCTTTTCACAGACTTCAGCTTCCTTTCCTGCATAGAACTTGGAGATTCCGCCTTCGAATACACCTTCAGCGTTTACCTTCATCCATGCAAGACCCTTTGCGTGATTAATCTTTGCTACACTTTCAAGAGCCTCAACCATCTTGCGGCTGTACTTGTCCGCAACATTCTTTACAACGAGAGCCTTGAGACCGCTTCTCCTGTGACGCGGAAGTTCCTTTGAAGCATTAGCGGCACCGCTCTTGAAAGCTGCGAAATCAGAAATATCAGCCATGAAAGCTGCATCCTGCATCTTAAGGTCAAAGCGAAGATCAGGCTTGTCCGAACCGTAAAGGTCAAATGCATCTTCCCATGTAATGCGGTCAAATTTTGCAGGAAGTTCATAGTTCAATGTCTTCTTGAAAATATGCTGCATCATTCCTTCAGTTGTTGTAAGAACTTCTTCACGGTTTGTGAAGCTCATTTCCATATCAATCTGAGTGAATTCCGGCTGACGGTCACCTCGGGCATCTTCATCACGGTAGCAGCGTGCAATCTGGAAATACTTATCGAATCCGGATACCATAAGAAGCTGCTTGTAAAGCTGCGGCGACTGAGGAAGAGAATAGAATTTCCCAGGATGAACACGGCTTGGAACCAAGTAATCACGTGCTCCTTCCGGAGTTGACTTTATGAAAGTAGGAGTTTCAATTTCAAGGAACCCTTTGGAAGTAAGGTATTCGCGAGTTGCAAAAGCTACCTGGCTTCTGAGAATAATATTATGCTGCATCGGAGCACGACGCAAGTCCAGGTAACGGTACTTAAGACGGAGATCCTCGTTGGGCAGAACAACTGAACCGTCCTTCTGGCGAACTTCTTCTACGGAAAAAGGAAGTTCCTGTGAAGTTGTAAAAATTTCAATATCATCAGCTTCAACTTCAATTTCGCCTGTTGCCATATTCTTGTTAATATCTTTCTCACTGCGGGCTGCAACAACACCTTCAACAGCAATACAATATTCTGACTTAAGAGAGGAAGCAATCTTCTTGATTTCTTCAGAAGCCTTGTCACCGACTACAATCTGAGTAATTCCGTAACGGTCCCTGAGCCAAATAAAACACAAACCACCCAAATCTCTGGAGCGGCTTACCCAACCATTTAAAACAACTTTCTTGCCTACATCAGCTGCGCGCAAATCGCCACAGGTACATGTTCTTTTTGAGTTTTCCATAGCGATTCATTTTATTACAATTGGGATTTTTGTACAATACTTTTTCATACTACTTTATGTAGGAATACTTATTAACATGTCCTCCAGAATAGCGCATACAAAGTTCCAGCTGGGCAGAATATGCAAAGTCAACAGGAGCCATTGTCTTGTTTGAACCAAAGTTTGCATAATCAACGGAGCAGTAGCCGTTCATCAGAATGCTCCAGTGCTTTGAGACAGGCAAACCTATTCCTGCCTGGGCACCGAATCCTGTATACAGGTAACGATAAAAATCTGTCTTCTGGTACATGAAATGAAGTCCCGGAGAGAAAGTGATGTTCACGTACTGCCACATTGAACTTTCAAAAACAGGTGCAAAAAACAGGTCCAGGCCGTACAAAAACATCTGCTTATTTTTCTGGTCCATGCCGTTGAAAGTCTGCTTGACAGGATAATACAAAGATAATCTGAGCAGATGATCTGCAGGCTGAATATCAAATGTCCTGTAACTGAATGCAAGTCCCGCAAGATAATCCTGGTAAACAAAATTACTTCTTCCGTATTTTGACTGTCCGATGATTCGTGTGACCTGAGCAAATGCAAGGCCTTCGTTAAAAACAATTGAAGGAATTATATCTACATGAGAAGTCCCGGAACCTGCCGGCACTTCAGTTTCATGTAACAGTTCATCACAGAACGCTCCTGAACACAAAAGAAGAGTGGATAATGCTAAGGCAATAATTTTCTTTGACATTACAAATCTCCCTTACCTTGAAACCCTATACAGCGTAAGATTCTTAGATTCGCCATCATTATGAGTCCACATCAGATAAAGCATTGAACCGCGTATATCCCATTCGGTATTCATTGAATGAGTTTCGGCAACAATTATGAGTGCATTTTCCTGAACAGAATATGAACCGGAATATTCTCTGGTATCATTTGCAGCAGTTCTTATTTTTGCAGAAAAAGTTTCATCTTCCTTAAACACAATGGTGTTTCCTAAATTATCAGACCATTCTCCGTAAAGCGGATTCGGTATATAGCAGGATGAAAAAACACCTGCACAAGCTAACACTGCGGCAACAAAAAACAACTTTACAAAATTATGCTTTCCCATTTTATTTCCCTTCTTCTCCTACCTTCCAGTCAACATTTGCTCTTAAAATAACTTCTCCGCTGGAAGCATCCCTTATGGAGACTCCGTAATATCCGCCACCAGCATTTTTGTTTTTAATTTCCAGTCCATTATAATCAGCAGCACCGGGATACATTCCAGAACAATTTACAATTCCGCTCATCCTACCGTTTCCGCTCATATCAGATTCCGTATCAGTATTACCCGTAAGATTGAACATATCAATAGTCTCATCAATTTCAGCAATATGAAAATCACAATAATTTTCATAATGCATAATAATCTTTGCTCCAAGTCCTGCTATTTTTGCATTATAAGAAAGGGACCCTGAAAAAGTTCCGTTCTTAGACTCACTACCAAGTTTGTCTGTATCAACCTTCTTATGCATAAGCGTAAGTTTTTTCTGGGAACTCATTACAGTCTTATTGTATTCACGGAACCACTGGTCAGGTGTAATGGCACCATAGCCCCACGGAGTTTCCGAATGAATCTTTGAACCCCTGCCCAGACTGTTCAGAGGAATTACCCTGTAATAATAAACGATTCCGCTTTTCAAAGATGAATCACTGTCCACAAAACACTTTGTCCTGAGCGGCTCATCATTAATTTTCTTGTAACCGGAAATCTTCTTTGTTGAACGATAAACATTATATGAGCCTGGTTCAACACCTTCTGCATCATCCCATGTAACGACTGTAGGATAAACATTATTTTCATTAGGCCTGAACTCAATGACATTGCCGTAGCCTTTAGCACTGACCATAGAATTAACAGTTCTTTCTCCGGCACAGCGGGAAACTTTTATGTTGCATACAGCTTCAGGTACGGGAGCTGCAAGTTCACTTTCGGCACTTTCATTTCCGGCATAGCAAGTTGAAACACTATAGAAATTTTTCTTTTCTACTTCCGCAGAAACAATATCCGAATCATCAAATTTGTTTTCAATATTTTCCTGCAGGACAGACGGAAGAGAATCCGCAGATTCACGGCTATATATCCTGTAAGTAAAATTATTCCCGTACTTTTCACTGTCAGAACCGACTGCCGCATTCCATTTTAAAATCACCTTACCCGGATTTTCAGAATCAGTTACCATAAGATTTGCAGGAGCACTCAGCATAAACACTTTTGCAGGTTCACTGGAAAAAGAACTCTTCAGCACATCAGTCTCATCAGAATCATTGACAGCGATTGCCTGAATGTAATAGTAGTAACAAACATCAGGAACTATATTCTTTTCATCCGTGAATGATGTCTTGTCTTTCAAAGTCGCAAGCTTCATGTAGGAAGAATCTTTTGAGGAGTTTCTGAAAACTGCATAACTGACGGAATAAGAAGCACCAGCCCTTGTTGCAGTTGAAACGTTCCATGAAAGACTTACCTTTGGTTCCGTAATAATTTCTTTCTCAGCCTTTACAGACGGAGCTGCAGGAGCACCTTCCTTTGCAGAATATCCTATGGCAGGTGAACTGAAAATTGAATTCCCGCCTTTTGCATTGACAGCCTTTATCCTGTAATAAAATTCTGTTCCCAGTTCTGATTTATCTGTTATTCGATTTTTATATGAAGTTGTATTTCCCCTTACGGAATCAATGAGAACAGGATTTTCTGATTCTGATTTGCTTCTGTAAATTTCATAATCACTTGCACCGGAAACGGCATCCCACTTTATTTCAATGTATTCCGTGGAAACACCTTTTTCTGCTTCAACATCTCTTGGACATGAAAACAGATGCCCGTACATGAACTGTGCACCGGCAGTCAGATTCTCTTCTTCAAAGTCAGGATAGAAATCAGAAGTACCGTAGCCCAGCTGAAAATTCTGAGCGCATACCCTGTAAAAATATCTGTAGCCATATTCAGGACTTGTAGGAAGCGGATTTGAAATAATACCGCCATCCACAAAGCTTGTACCGTAAACATTTTTTTTGAGAACCTTGAAATCACTGTCCGAAGGAAGCCACTCACCATTCTCATTGGCATTCCTTACAACAGCTCTCTCCACTCTATAACTTCTTGCACCCTCAACACTATTCCAGCCCAAGGCGATCTGATTATTATAAACGGAGCTTACACTGAGCTGGGAAACCGCAGAAAGAATTCCAATTGTAGACTCGCCTGAAAGCAGCGTACCAAGATTTGTTCCCGGTTCAAATGAGGACATGTCAATTTTTGAGAAAGTAAAATTACTGCAGGCAAAAAACAAAAGTGAAGCTGCCATCAGTGGGGCAAATAAAATAGAACGTCTCATATCTGATTTCATTTTTGTTTACTCCTTGTCATTTATTTCCTTCCGGCCACCAGCCGTAGAATGAATCATGAAGAACATAGGACTTGTTATCATGAACCTGCATAGGGCACCATTGTTTTCGGACAGTATTATCACTTGTTGAAACAAGTTCCCTGCCATCAACTTTCAGTGTAATCGAATTTGCATCAGGTATTTTAAATGCAATCTGTTTTTCAGTTCCGGGAAAATCCGGATCAGAAAATCCGACAACCAGTTTAGGTTCCTGCACAAACTGATACAGAAAATTATCAGCGTCACCTTTTATTCTGAATTCAAAATTCGCCCCCCTTACAGAAGAAATTTTGATAAAACTGGTAGATGTTCCCATAGGATTCAACATATCCGGAGCATATTCAGAGAACCAGCAGGATGCATGAAATTTTCCGGCATAGCCACCAATTAAACCATATCTCTCGCGCTTATTAAAACTAACCCAGCCGCCATTTCCTGAATCAATCTTTCTTTCTCCGCCATATTTAAATTGATTTCCAGCATTCGAATAATCTGCTTTTCCGTCGTCATTAATATAGAAAGCATAAGTAAATGCAAGCATTGCACACTTTGCTAATTCCTCATCAGAAATCTGGCGGTATGCATATGAACCATTATTTGCATCAGCATAAACAAATCTATCGTCTTCAAGCTTACGGCTGGTAAGCGTAACCTTGTAATAATGTTTAGCATCACGTAAAACTTTCAGAACACCGTCAGCAGCTCCTACACTCGCTCCATTCTGATTAACAGCATATCCATTAACCATTTCATTTTTCCAAGGAACCAGTTCAAGACCATCATCACAGACAATCACTTTTGTTCCAGCAGGATTACTGGAAGACCAATGTGATGCTCCTGCTGTTGAATCAGTTTTTGCAATACTGTGCCAGTCACCACCTAAATTTGAATTCAGGACCTTGACTTCCATGGCTGAAGGACCAAGCTTTTTCTTTGAATAATCCCACGGTTCCAATGTCACTTTCTCAGCATAATAATGTTCATCATTCTTATACCCGCCTTCAACTTTTGTTCCGTTATAGAATGCATCATACTTTATGTTCAAAAGATAACCTCTGTTTGAAGGCTCTTCCGGACTTTCTTCATCCTTTGTATCAGAAAGATAATTTTCATAAGACGGAATCACAGAATTCGCTGAACCATATACAACTGCATACTCATAAGGTTCGTACAAATTCTCAGGCCTGTATTCGCAGTAATTGGTATTGCACGGAACATTTATTTTTTTCCATGAATCAGAAGAACCTGTTTTATGGGTATATACATAAGCTGTCTGACCTTTTACATAAGGTTCATCCCAACGAATTATCTGCACATCAGACTTCAAGGCCTTTTCTGCTTTTACATTAAGTCCGAAACCAGATGCAGAAGAAACTGTTTCCCTAAGATTCTTATATCCAGGAACATCTTCCTTCGTTGCTGCAACTGAATAATCATTGCCAAATTCAAAGTCACCGGAATTGAGCATCGGAACAACAATATATCCGTAAGGAAGTCCGAATGGAATTTTTGACTGTAACTTCCCATGAGTATCTTCAGCATTAATCTGCTCCACATATTTGTCATCAAAAATAAATCTGTTTCCGCTAACAGTTACAAGGGCACGGTCTTCAGGAACAGGATCACCTGAATAATACAATGCTTTTTTCTCTGCGTCATAAACATAATATACAGAAGATGCAACCTTCATTTTCTTTGCCGAACCATAATCCTTTCTGAAGATTGCATAATATCTTGCACCGTCAATTTTATTCCAGCTGACTCTTATCTGTCTTGATGCAAGAGAATTTCCAGGAACTTCCACATCAAGAGCGGCAGGACCCACTGTATATGCATCCACATGCGTTTCAACTGAATTGTATTCTTCTTTGGCACTGTTAACAGCCTTAACGCTTACATCAATTTTCCGACCTGAAATATTTGCATCCGTAAAATCGTAGCCATTAAATTCATTAAGCTCACATTCATATGACGCACCACGGCCGCTTACAGTTTTACTTGAAATTTCTTTATCGCCGAACTTTGCCGTAACCACATAAGTATCAGCACAAGAAACTTCATTCCATTTAAGTTTTATTGAACTGTACGAATATCCATTTAATTCAACAGAAGGCTCTCCTATTGTCTTTACAGTACCACAGGCTACTTCTTTTGTCACACCCATGCAGGCTTTAAGAATATATTTACGGCTGATACCGTTACCGACATTACGGTGAACATATCTGGCAAAACCGCTCTCAGTCAAGTCCAGCATATCTGCGGTCAAATTAATTTCATTCTCGGACAATTCTTCCGCAAGGGAATTCTCCTTTACATCTTCCCACGAAATCGTATAGGAATAATTCTCATTGTAATCCCATTCAAGAACAAACCTGTCAGCGAATCCGTCTTCAACCTTAAAGCTGTTAATCTTCACCACGTCTTTGCTTGATATAAGAATCTTTTCAGCAAGAGAAACTCTGTCAATTACATCATCATTTTCTGCTGACAAAACTTCAACTGAATAGGAACAATAAAACCCTTCTTCCGTAAGCTCCTTAAAAACAACAGGCACGCTGTTCAGTTCATGCAAAGACATTTTCAAACTGTCACTTCCGCATTCACTGCCATCTGATGTTGAGAACCTGTTTTCAATACGATTGTATCTGTACTGCTGACCCATTTCATCGAAATCCAGTTTCAGCTGTACAGAAATTTCTGAAATATTTATTTCATCCGCATAAGTAACTTCAGTTTCCTGAGAGAACTTTACAGTTCCGATTTTCCATCCGCCTGCCACTTCGCTTACTGAATATCTGTCATCTGTTACCTGCCTCTTTGCGTCCACGAATGACTGAACCTTATATTCATACTGCTTTCCACGTTCAGCGCTTTCATCCTCGTACGTAACAACTTTTTCCGGCTCATAGGAATTATTTTCAAATCTTATTTCTTCCAGTTCAACAAAATTCTGTCCGGAGAGTTCCTTTCGATAAATCCTGAAAAAATTCGGCATACTTTCGTAGGTCCGGTCACTGTTCCTGTAAAGAGTGAAATCAGGAATCCTGAATGAAATGTCAACCTTTTCTGCACTCATTCCTTTAGAGACTGTAAAATCACTTACAGGACCAGGCAATGTACATTTTGCGCTTTCACCATAAATTCTTCCGCTGGATTCATACTTGTTATTATCAAAACTGGTCTGCGCAATTACCTCAAAATAATAAGAAGTTCCGCTTGCAAGACCATCAAGAGTATAGTCACGGATTCCTTTTATGTTTCCTTCCGACTTTACCGGACTGTCAGACTTTTCATTGGCATAGCAATTTATTGTGTAATCAATTTTATCTTCAAATTCCCTGTCACCTTCACTCATGTACCATCTTATAGTTACAGAATCACCAAGTTCAGAACTTTCTATCGAAGTGACATAAGGCTTGGACAATGTAATTCCACGGACCGATTTACTGAGCGATGATATTTCATGCGCCGCATTGACAGTAGCAATCTTATAGCACATAGTTGTTCCTGAAGACTGCAGAACTTCAATGCTGCAGCTTCCGTCCACTGTTTCATCAAAAAGTTCAAAAGCATCCCATTCATTTTCAGCGCTGTAAACCAAATACTGGACAGCATTAGGCACAGGGTTCCATGAAAGTTCAACGGACCCCACACGTCCCTTAGTTGCATTCACTTCCGAAGGAGGTTTCAAGGAAGAATCTGTTGAAGTGAAGGAATCAAGCGCAGGCGGCACAAACATTTCGTCGGAACAGGACAAAAATAATGCCGGACAGAACATGAACATAAATAAAAATTTAAACTTCTTCATAACATCACTCTCTGAATATGAAATAGTAAATCAAAAAGCTTTCACGCAAAAGCTTAAAGTATGCCCCTTAAATTTCATTTCACATGCCCCTGACGGTGACACATAAAATTGAAGCAAATCTAAAATAAATTAAACACAACTTCAGATTTGCCGAACACTGTACTTTTTTTATTGCCATGAAAACTTTATAGGGGACCCCCTAAACACGCGATGTTTTAAGCCCTGTAATTTCAAGGATTAAAACTCGTCGGCATCTCTAAAAGTATTTTCAGAGATGCCCGAAATTCTTTAATAATTAGCGAACATATTTTTAGACAATAATATTCACAAAAAGTTTTAAATTCAAGATATTTTTTATAAAAACTTCCCGCAAAAAAAATGGCATCTCAAAAAATTGCAATTCCTAAAGATACCATGGAACCGCAATGCTTTAAGCCTTGCGATGTCAAGAACAGTAACTTTACGGTCCAAGGCCTACGGACAGCAAAAAAAATTCTGACGACTCTTATTTTCCGTAAAAAACTTTTACAAGATCCTTTCGTCCGATAAGATTTAGAGCCTCAATCACAAGCTTTCTGTTTTCGCTGTGATTGAACTGCAGAAGCGCACGCTGCAGTCTTCGTTCCCTTGCACCTTTTGCAACATAAACTCTTTCCAGATGACCGTCAGCAGTCTGGGCATGAGGATTGAATCCTGTCCAGTACATGCAGGTTGCAAGACTACCCGGAGTCGGATAAAAATCCTGAACCTGATCAGGAACAAAGCCTGTTTTCTTTAAGTACAGTGCAACCTCCGCAGCTTCATTAAGACCGGCACCTGGATGACCCGCAATGTAATAGGGAACAAGGAACTGCTTCTTTCCGAGGGAGGCATTTATTTTTTTATACTCCTCAGAAAATTCTTCATAAACCTTGTGAGTGCTCTTCCGCATAAGCCTTAGTACATTATCGCTTGCATGTTCCGGTGCAACTTTAAGCTGTCCGCTAATATGATGTTCGCAGAGTTCCCTGAAAAATGTTCTGTCCTTGTCCATCATGAGATAATCAAAACGAATTCCGGAACGGATAAAAACTTTCTTCACACCGGGAACGGCACGAAGTTTTCTAAGAAGAGAAACATAATCACTGTGGTCGACGCTTACATTCTTACAAGGATTCACTCCAAGACAGTCCCTGGCTTTACATGCACCCTTCTTTGCCTGGTAAGGGCATGCATCTTTCCTGAAATTTGCAGTCGGTCCGCCGACATCGTGAATGTATCCCTTGAAGTCTGAGTCGCGGGTCATTTCTTCAGCTTCCTTCAGCAGACTTTCATGACTTCTTGATTGAATTCTTCGTCCCTGATGGAAGGTTATTGCACAGAAGGAACAGGCCCCGTAACAGCCGCGGCAGCTTGTAAGACTGAACTTTACTTCACTCAGGGCAGGTACTCCGGCCTTTCCGTTTTCTGCAGGAAGGTCATACATGGGATGCCACTTCTTTGTAAACGGAAGAGAATAAACTGCATCAAATTCTTCGGTCGTAAGAGGAAGCGACGGTCTTTCCTGAACAACAAACCTTGTGTCAGCTTTTTCAATGAGAACGTGAGAGTTAATGGCATCAGTGTTCTGTTCCTGCACAAGATATGACCGGGCAAAAAGTTCCCGGCTTGGACCTGTCCCCCCTCTTATATCTTCAAAGGGAGGCAGCATGAGGGCTATCTCATTGGGAACTTCAGGACAGACAACACCAAGTTCCCTGACATTGCATTCCTTTTCATTTGATCTAATTGCAGTGGCTTCAGGAACTTCCACAGCCTTTCCTTCTTCATAAGCTTCACGGTAAGACTTAAGAGCCTCGGCATAAGGCGGAAGATCTGCTTCCTTACTTGTATACCAGCAGGTTCCCCTAACGCCACGGATATCTTTTGCGCGCATTCCGCTGTTAAGAAGATCGGCAACCTCTATCATGGAATGCTCTCCCATGCCGTACATGAGAAGGTCCGCCTTTGAATCAAGAAGAATCGAACGCTTTACAGTATTTGACCAGTAATCATAATGACTTGTACGTCTAAGACTGGCTTCAATTCCGCCTATAATAATGTTGACGCCCTTATAGGCTTCACGGATTTTAGAAATATATGAAACAGTTGCCCTGTCAGGACGCTTACCCGGAACGCCTCCATGGGCATAGGCATCATTTGAACGGGGTTTGTTGTTTGCCGTATAGTTTGAAACCATACTGTCCATTGCACCTGCGCTAACCAGAAATGCAAGCCTGGGTCTGCCGAGAACCATAAAGGATTCCTTGTTCCTGAAATCAGGCTGGGCAATAATTCCGACTGTATACCCCCTGGACTCCAGAAGACGGCCAAGAAGTGCCGCAGCAAAGGACGGATGGTCAACATAAGAGTCACCGCTTATAAAAACAAAATCAAGTTCCCCTATTCCGCGCCGCCTGAGATCTTCAGCGCACACAGGCAAAAATTCATAAGACATAGAGAAATAATAAAAGAAAAAGAAAATAAATTCTACAATACATGACGCAAAAGTTTTCTCGCAGTTGAATAATACATTAGAAAATGTTAAGATACCGCATCATTTACAAACAAGGCTGCCACCACTTACAGGCGGCCGCAAAATAAGGATGAAACATGAAAAAACTTATTGGAACATGCACAAAAATTGCAGCAGCCGCTATCCTGTTACTTGCAGCGGTTTCCTGTAAAGAAAAAACACGGACTGCAGCGGACGCCGATAATACGGACAACTTCTTTGCAGGAGAATTCGGGGAACCTGTTGAAGAATATTCAGACGCATCAGCAGACTTTGAATATGAACCTGAACCAGTGAAAGACGAATATCTTACAGTCAGAGGCATCTGTCTTTTCCAGGGAAGCACAAAATACGTTCTCAAACCAAAGGACGCAAACAATCCTGATGCGGGAACAAAACTTGTCTGGGCAGGAAGTTATTCTGAAGGTGAGGAAATCAATATCATAAGGGACATTGATGACACAATTCCTACTGAGGAGTTTGAAAAAAAGAAATATTACGGTGTCCTCGGTGACGACGGAGTTAAATATTATATCCGCGATGTCCTGGCAGCCTACGACGCGGATCCTGCTGTTACAAAAATGGACGCCACAACTTATACGAAGCCTGATATAGGATACCCTGCAAAAACAATCATTCCTTCAGATACATTTATATCCGTAAAGCCAAGTTCAGATCCGTCTTTCTATATCGTCAAGGCCTACAGCAACTCAATTTACGGTGTAGGATCAGAAAACGTACGCTACATTCTCAAGGACAAAGTCATTACAAAGTCAACAGAACTCTACGGATTCAACATCATCAAGAGACTTGGAACAGAAACGAATGATGTAATCAGACAGGAACTCATTGAAAGTTTCAGGGACCTTGAGATTTCTGATGACTATCTGCTCGAGCGCTTATACGACGTAGCATATAACGAAAAATAAGGCTTTTGACGTTATCCCCTGATTTCCGGGAACCAATTAAATTAACAAAGGAAAACGAAAATGAATAACTTGAAAAAAATTATTTCTGCGGCACTGATTTTTGCTGCGGCACTTAAAAATGCAGCCGCACAGTCCGGCAAGACAACTTTCAATGCAGGTGACAAAGTATACATGCTCCAGAGAGACGGATGCCTGTACAAACTGAACGACAAAAACCAGATGGTCTGGCTTGTAAATATTCCTGAAGGCGAAGAACTTACTGTAATTGAAACAGGTATCTATGACCGCCTTGCACAGGGGAAAATTCGTAATGACGTAAACTTTGTTCATGTAAGAACAAATGACAGCAAGGAAGGATGGGTTCAGGCAGACAGAGCAAGCTATGCCGGTGACCTGGCAATTGCTACAACAGAATGTGCGGTCTACAGAACACAGGACCCTTCTTCCGCAGAAAACTTTACACTCCCCTTCGGCACATTCGTAGTAGAGACAGGTGCTCAAGTTAATATTTCATCATCACTTTCAATGACACAGATCTACTACTACGACGCATCAGGATACGCAGTAAAAAAGGGATTCATAAAGGAAAAGAATGTGAGCGATGATTCCAGTGACATTAAGGTTGCAACTCTTATTCCTAAAATCAAGGCACAGACAAAGGAAACAACCCGTGACGAAATGCTTTCAGTTGCAAAATCGATGAACGTTTCTTACAACGTGCGGCAGGAACTTTATAAGCTTGAAGAAAGTTTCAGGGAACCTCCTTTCGACCCGGACCTTACAGAAAATATCCGCCAGACTTACAGGGTAAACCTCAAGGAAGATGAAAATCTAAACCTCAGGGGAAAGGCTGACAAGAACAGCGAAGTAATCACAAAGATTTCAGGACAGTCAATTGTAAGCGGAAAGCTCAGAACTCAGCAGCAGCAGAAAGTCGGCAACGAAGTAAACAGATGGTACTACGTGGAAACGGAATACGGCGAAAGCGGATGGCTCTTCGGTGCTTACCTTGAAGAATACAATCATGAATCTTCAAACGGTGAATACTATCCTTCCGAAGAAGAAGAAAAAGAAGAAGAAGAATCCATGTATTACCAGTACAGCGACATGGAGTAGCAAGCAGCAGAATACTGCAAACAAAAAATGTCATTGCCGAAAGAACCAGAGATCAGATTGCAATGACATTTCTTTGGTTACCTTTATTCTGACAAAATCTTTTCAAGGACCTCTGCAAAATATTCACTTTTTTCTATCTGCGGACTATGACCGCAACCGTCCATGAGATAAAATTTTTTATCAGGAGAACGTATTGTTGAATAATATTCCTGCACAAGTTCCATGGGAGTAATCCAGTCCTTCTTGCCCGAAACAAAAGCAACAGGCATAAGAAATCTGTTCCCCAGGTCAGAAATCGTTGTGTTCATGCATACATCAAAAAGTTCCTTCTCCAGTGAAAAAAGTTTCATTGTATTAACGCTCTGCAGGATTCCCCATCTAAGGTCAGTCTTATTTGCATCAGGTGAAAGAGTTATAAGTTTCAGCAGATTAAGTGAAGGTGTTTTATGAAACTTTGACAAACACCTCCTCAGCTTCATATTGCTTTCAACTGTAGGATTTTCCTTGAAACTGTCATAGGCAAGCTGCAGGGAGTCATACTTAGAGCCGGATATCTTCGCAGCGTTCACGGCATCATAGAAAGCAAATTCCTCGCTCCTGCGATAATCAACAAGCTGGGAAACCGCCACATATTTTGAAACTTTCTCACCATGCTCAACACAATATCTTGCACCAAGCAGAGTACCGAAAGAATGGGCCGCAATAATAATCTTGTCCCTGCTGAACTCAGAGCAAAGATAATTTACAGCTTCATCAAGATCGTCAAGAGCCCTTTCAAAATTTACGCTTTCATTAAGTGCGTCAGATTTTCTGTTAGCATAATAAGTTCTTCCTGACCCCCTCCGGTCCCAGCTGACAAAAGTAAAGTCATTTTCCAGATACTTCGTAAATTCATAATTGAACATGGAATCAGGACTTCCCGGACCTCCATGCAGCCAAAGAACAACAGGATTATTTCTGTTTTTTCCTCTGATCAGAAAATACTGCCTCTGTCCGCCTATTTCCACAAAACGCTGCTCTATCACAGCATCAGTACTACCATCGGTAACCCTGTTAAGTTTTCGAACAGAAGCCCCTCTGCATAAAAGCAGAACAAACCACGTAAGCAGCATAATACCTGCCAGTGTGCAGAGAACAATAAAAATTACAGATTTCCTTGACCTGTATCTTCTCATAGAAACTCCTTAATTTTTTTCCAAAACATCCTACCGATACGTAAACTTATCGGCAAAAAATAACAAGCAATTTACTTTATATGTAATTTGCGTTATAATTTCAAATGAATTTCCACTACAGGAAATCGCTGGAAATTGCATTTTTTAGCGATAACTTTGAAAACGCGATGTTTTTAGGCCTTATGATTCCAAGGATTAAAAACTCGAAGGCATCTCTAATTTTTTTTGGAGGTGCCCCAGAAAAGCGGAATAAATTTTATTTTATTTAGGGGCATTTTTATGGCAATGACTATCTTAACCTTGAACTGCGGATCATCATCTGCAAAGTATCAGGTTTATGACTGGGACAACAAAGAAGTACTGGCAAACGGTGTAGTTGAAAGAATCGGTATCGACGGTTCATGCATTACACATAAGGCAAAAGGAAACAAGACAGAACTGGAAAGCCCGTGCCCAACTCATAAAGAAGCTATCGAGCTTATCCTTAAAATGATTACAGACAAAGAGACAGGTGTAATCAATGACCTTTCAGAAATCGGCGCCGTAGGACACCGTGTTCTTCATGGCGGCGAGAAGTTTACAAAGTCAGTTCTCGTCACACCGGAAGTTCTTGAAGGATTCAAGGAAGTAATTGACCTGGGACCTCTTCACATGCCGGCTAACATCATGGGCATTGAAGCAGCCCAGAAAGTTATGCCGAATGTACCTCATGCAGCTATCATGGATACAGCATGGCACCAGACAATGCCGGCAGAAAACTTCATGTACGCAATTCCTCACGAATGGTATGAAAAGTATGCTGCACGCAAGTACGGTTTCCACGGAACATCTTTCCTCTATACAGCAAAGCGTGCTTCCGTTCTTCTCGGAAAGAAGCCAGAAGATACAAACGTAATTATCTGTCACATCGGCAACGGTGCTTCCATGTGTGCTGTAAAGAACGGAAAATGCTACGACACAACAATGGGTATCACACCTCTTGAAGGTCTTGTAATGGGTACTCGTTCCGGTGACCTTGACCCGGCACTTCCTTTCTATATCATGCGCAAAACAGGAATGACAGCAGACCAGATGGACAACGCTCTTAACAAGAAGTCAGGATGTCTTGGAGTTACCGGAAAATATGCAGACCGCCGCGATGTTGAAATTGCAGCCAAAGACGGTGATGAAAAGGCAAAGCTCTGCATTGAAATGGAAGCTCTCCGCATCAAGAAATACATCGGTGCGTACATGGCAGAACTCGGACGAGTAGACGCAATCATCTTTACCGCCGGTGTCGGAGAACGAGGACCCGTATACCGCCAGAAGTCTTGCGAAGGTCTTGAAGCTTACGGAATCAAGATTGATGCACAGAAAAACGAATGGTCATTTACAGGAAACGCTGAAACATGCATTTCTGCTGACGATTCCGCAACAAAGATTTTCGTTATTCCAACAGACGAGGAACTTGTTATGACAGAAGACGCTTATGCTCTTATGCAGGGAACCTATGACGTTCACACAAACTTTACATATTCATTCCAGAGTCCAGACTATGTAAACAAGGCACGTGAAGAAGGTCTCAAGGGAGATCTCGTAAAGCGTCCAAACATTGCAAAAGTTGTTGCACGTCCTGCAAAATAAAGAAACAGTCTGATTTCACAGAAGATTAGCGGGAAGCATCCTGAAACGGAAGTTAAAAATGCTTCCCCTTTTTATATCCAAAAAAACGTAGCACCTCCCATGCTTCATGGAACCAAAATAAAATTTGACATTTTGGATATTCACTTTCATAATAGAATTATGAGAGATAGCGATAATACAAATAAAGTTGATTTTACAGGTTTTCAAAAGAATGCGGACTTCCTATGGAACTGCGTGCTCTTTAAGCATAACAGAAGAATCGGTGACCAGCAGGAATTTATTGACGCCCTTAAAGCATGCACGGACTTCCTTGACGGACTTAGTCTTGATCAGGTTAAGGAGCTCTGCAAAATGGACGGCATGGCAGAAAAGATTTCAATGATCGTTGACCTTAAGGATTATGTCTACAATTCAATGGTCGATGAATGGCAGAACATATTCACTGACCTATAATTTTTTGTATAAATCTGTGTCCGGACTGCTTATCTGGTCACAGAAATATTGCCTTTCATTTTACAATCCATTATAATCATTCCATGACAAACGGAATCGTAATAAGAAACGCCACAACTGATGACGCTGAATCAATTCTTGATATCTATTCATATTACATTGAAAATTCTGCCGTTACAGCAGAATACGAAGCACCTTCCACTGAAGATTTCAAAAAAAGAATCAGCGGAATATCTGAAAAGTTTCCATATATTGTTGCCCTTGAAGGAAATAAAATAATCGGTTATTCATACGCACACATTTTCCGTGAGCGAAAAGCATACTTCGGAAGTTCAGAAATTTCAATATATCTTGACCACAATTACAGGGGCAAAGGAACCGGAAGACTTCTTCTGACGGAACTTGAAAAACGTCTCAAAGAAATGGGCATCTACTGTCTCTACGCTGCAATATCAACAACAGAAAGAACCGATGATGAAAACCTTACAGACGCAAGCATAAAATTTCATTCAAAAATGGGATACCACAAGGCAGGAGAACTTTATCACTGCATGATGAAATTCAACAAGTGGTACAATCTGTGCTTCATGGAAAAACACATTAATGACGTGGAAGGTAAATGTCCTGAACATGAAGGTCTCTGAAAAAAAAATTTCAGTGAAGGATAATATTTAAAACTTACGCAGAGCATTAAAGCATCCATTAAAAATAAATAAAAAAAGCCGCCTCACCTCCGAAAGATTTACGGCAGCCTGATTATTTCAGAAATTTACCGGCTCCTGGAACTTCAGATAAACTGAAAACTTAAGACCTGCCTCACCAAAAACAAATGAGCTGCAAAATTCTGATCAGGTCCAATCATTTACCATTCACATCCATGAACTTGTCTGAATCAGACTTTTAATTGTTTCTTCGGCTGCAATGTTTGTTCCTGACTGCTATGCGAAAAATACGCCTGACATTAAAAGTATAACTGAAGCTGCCTGATTTGCATGACTTTTTTCAAAGAAACTGCGAACAATTCTTGACACAATCCCACAATAAAGCTCTCCTGAAATTTTATATATTTTCATTATTCAAGTAAAAAAACATGGGGCACGGTATTTAAATTCAGATCCCTTTCTCTGCAAAAAAAGACAGACCCTTCATTCACTGTAAACAGAATTCAAAGAATTTTATCAGATTTTGCACAGGGCATTTACTTTTGCACAATAAAATAATCCTCCGCAATGTTGCTGCCCTGCGGAGGATTAATGGCGGAGATCTCCAGGAATTGCAATTCTTGGAGGTTACCTATCCAAATGTCATTACATCACAAAACTTAGATGCCGTTATAATGTGTTGCAACCTTATCAAGAACGTAATCGCGGAATTCGTTCAGCCTGAAAGTCTGCTGAGGAAGCTTTGAGCTGAAACGGAAACGACAAGTCACGCTTTCTTCTTCCTGTTCCTTTGCACCGACTACAAGAATGTACGGTGTCTTGTGCTCAGAAGAAACTGTCTTAATCTTGTTCTTCATGTTGTCATCATCAGTGTATGAATTTGCACGGATATGAGCAGCCCTAAGATATTTTGAAACCTTTTCGGCGTATTCATTAAATTCCGGAGCAACAGGAACAACTGCAACCTGTTCAAAATGCAACCATGACGGCATAGCACCTGAATAATTTTCAATGAGAATACCCATGAAGCGTTCAAGTGAACCAAGAACTGCACGATGAAGCATAACCGGATGATGCTTCTGGTTATCAGCACCAATATACTGAGCATTAAGACGTTCAGCACTAGGAAGCTGGTAGTCAAGCTGGATTGTACCGCACTGCCACTGACGGCCGAGAGCATCAATCAATGTAAACTCAAGCTTTGGACCGTAGAAAGCACCTTCGCCTTCCTGGATTTCATATTCCATTCCTGCTGCATTACATGCTGCTGCAAGTTTCTTTTCCGCCTGCTGCCATGTTTCGATAGTTCCCACATGGTCTTCCGGCATTGTTGAAAGCTTGACAAGAAGATTCTTGTCAAATCCGAAGTCCTTGTATACAGCAAGAAGGAGCTTACAGAACTTTGTAACTTCTTCCTCAATCTGTTCTTCCGTACAGATAATATGAGCATCATCCTGAACAAATCCGCGTACACGCATAATTCCGTGCAAAGTTCCGGAAGGCTCATTACGTGCACAGTGACCGAATTCTGCCATGCGAAGCGGAAGATCCTTGTAACTTCTTGTGCGGCTGTTAAAGATTTCAAGTGCACCAGGACAGTTCATAGGTTTGATAGCAAAAAGACGCTTTTCACTTTCAGTTACGAACATGTTCTTCTGGTAATGCCCCCAGTGACCGCTTCTTTCCCAAAGTGTACGAGGCATTACAGTCGGTGTGTTCACTTCAACATATCCGTCTTCAATGACCTTCTGTCTCATGTAGTCCTGCAAAGTAACATACATGCTCCATCCGTTCGGGTGCCAGAAAATCTGACCCGGATCTTCAGGATCAAGATGGAAAAGATCAAGCTGGGTACCGATTTTTCTGTGGTCCCTCTTGTCCGCTTCCTCAAGCATGTGAAGATAATCTTTAAGATCATTTGGCTTATAGAAACATACAGCGTAAACACGTGTAAGCATTGTCTTTGTAGAATCACCGCGCCAGTAAGCACCTGCAATCTTCATAAGCTTAAAGGACTGCTGGTTAATTTCTTTTGTAGAAGCTACGTGAGGTCCGCGGCAAAGATCAAGGTATCCGTCCTGTTCGTAAGTAGAAATCGTCTCACCCTCTGGAAGATCATTAACAAGTTCAACCTTGTACGGCTGGTCCTTAAAAAGTTCCAGGGCTTCAGCCTTTGAGATTTCTTTTCTTACGAATTCATGATTTCCCGCAAGAATTTTGCGCATTTCCTTTTCGACTTCAGGAAAATCGGTTTCGGTCAATTTATGGTCCGCCGGAAATTCAAAATCGTAGTAAAAACCATTGTCAATTGCTGGTCCGATTGCGATTTTTGTTCCCGGGAATAACTTTAAGATTGCTTCTGCCATAACATGAGCACAACTGTGACGTACAGTCTGTAATTTTTCATCAACTGCCATAAGATTTTCCCCTTAACAAATATATGGCATTCCCAAAATACTTTTTAGAGATGCCTGCGAGTTTTATTCCCTGAACTTAAATAATAGGGCCTGAAACATCGCGTTTTCATAGTCATCTCCAAAAATTACAATTTTCAGAGATTCCATATAAATATTGATATAGAATAAACTTTTTAAAAAAAAATGGCAATAACTTTACACAAATAATGCAGGAACTGTAAATCCGTTTCATATATTTAAGTATGAGGAAATTATGTTTTTTGGTTCTGATTATCTTACTCCTGTTTTCTTCATGCATCTTTAATGCCAATGAGGATTTCTGCTTTGACTTCCCGGATGAAGGGAACTGGAAAATTTATGTCTATTCCCAGGGAAAAAATGATTTTTCATCTTGCATTGAACCTGATGCTGAAATTAATGGTCCGACATTGAAACTGAACTTTGAAAGGAACGCGCCGACTCCTGTAATTGCCGAAAACATGCAGTCGGGGCAGAAACTTGGAGCAATATATCCCTATTCCCGTAAGCTTACACCCTCCGGAGCTTTCTGTGCTGAAGTTCTATTTAAAATCTATCTGCAAACCTGTAATGCAGGTTCACAGGAAATAAAAGAAAATATCCGTTACTTCAACTGGATAAGGCTTCTTGAAACCTGCGAAAAAATCCCGGACCTTGAACAGAAGGACACAGGATACATAGCCTCCAGGATAGTTCATGGAAAATTCAAGAAAAGTGATTTACAGGAAACCCGGATTCAAAGATAAATCCGGTAGACAGATATCCACAAGACAGGATGGTCTGCAAAAAAAAAATATGGAAAAAAACTTAAAATGAGTGTATCATTTAACAATGACCAGAAAAATGTTTAAGGCTTCCTCCACCCTTCTAGCGGCCGCGGTTTTTCTTATTTCCTGCGGAAGAGGAAAGGATGACTCGCCGACCTTCAAAGACGAAACTGAACCGGAGCTTACAGATATTCAGACTGTACAGAAAAATCATACATGGTATTATTTTACGGAGTTTGATTTTCATCAGACGGACCTTCCCCAGAACGCTCCTTCCGTTTCCCAAAAACCTTGGACTGAATCAGTGCGCATAACTTCCTGCAACAGAGAATTCGCTCTCGTAAACCATCTCGGACTAATTACCTTCTGCAACGACAGAATAGAACTTTTTCAGGATGACGCAATATTTGAAGGCGTAACCGCGGACTCCATGGTTTTTTCAGGTTCGAGTCCTGTATTTTTTCTTTACAGAAGCGCATTCTTTAACAAGGCATTCGAATCCGGAGACAAAATTTCAGCCAACGCTCTGCTTCCTTCAAGACCATTCCTTGTAGAATTTGATCCGGGCGCAAAAATATTTTTTCCTCTTGTCACATACGAAAACCTGAACATTACTGATGACAATGAGATAGTAGGATATTTCTGGGACGGCACAACCTGGGCATGTTCCGCAAAGAAAAAGGAAAGCACGGGCGTAAACTTTACATACTTCAACTGGAAAAGCGAAATTGATATTACAAAACTTTCACCTGCACTTGCCAGAACTTCAATTACCTTCTCACCTTCTGATGAAGACAAATACAGAAAGCTGAGCATACCTAAAACAATAGACCAGGCACCCGATGAAGCAAAGGAACTTCTTGATGCAATTCCACAGGAATTTTCCTATACAATAACCTGGAAAAACAACAACGGAACTTCTCCTGTACAGTACTACAAGACCGGAAAGACTAAAACAAACCTGAACGCAAACGGTGCGCTTATACCCGACAGCAAATTTGCGGCAGCTGTATTTGAGGACGGAACTACATATCTTTCTTGGGACAGCTCAGAAATTGCATTCAAGCTTCCCAAGTTACCGGCAGGCTACATCTACGGAGACTTCTGCATAAGCGGAGAATGGCTTTACACTGCGTGGGAAGAAAACGTAAACTATAAGACAGGGCGCACAGGTTTCATACAGGTAAACCTGAAAGAACTTCTTGATCTGTAGACCTGTACCCGAAAAAACATGAACAGATAAATACTCCGGCCTGAAAAAAATCTGTGGCCTAAAAACCACAGATCCGTTCTCAATTTTATCTCAAACATCAGAATTACATTATGGTACCGTATCTTGTACTGCTTCCCTCATTTTCTTTCATGTATACATATTTCAAGGGATGAATGTTCATTGCATTCGGATACCATCCTCCAATTCCAGCCGTATCCACAACATCCGCTGCTACAGGATGGGCAATAGGAACTACCACGAAATCATCCATGAGAACCTGCTCAGCTTTTCCCAGAAGATTATAATGTTCCTGGGCTGACAAAGAACTTAATGCCTGATGAATCAGATCATCATAGACTGCATTGCTGTAGTTTGCGACATTCAAAGTTGAGTTCCCCTTGAAAAGTTCAAGGAAAGCCAAAGGGTCAGCAAAATCTCCTATCCATGAATAAATAAATAGATCGGCCTTCCACTTAGGAATTGCAGCATTATATGCACTGGACTTTCTAGCCTGGGCGACAAGCTTCACTCCTAAAGGTTCCCATGCAGCCTTAAGTATTCTTGCCCAGTTCTTCATATGCTCATTATCTTCTATGGCAAAAGTAACAGTAATAATTTCATCCTCCGCAATTCCAGCTTTCTTCCTGGCTTCAGCCATCATTTCCTTGGCACTTTCAAGATCATAATCAGAGAAACCGGTAACAGACGGGTAACCGTTCAACGGATACACCAAAGTTGTGGCAGGACAGGCATAACCTTGCCTCAGTTTGTCATAAGGAATTGCTTCCATCAACGCTCCTCGGATTTCAGTTGTATTCCATTTCTTTGAGCTGCTCTTGAAAAACAAATAAGTGGTACCGAATTCAATGCAGGAATAAATACTGTCCGGGTCTATGATCTTATCAAAATTTACAGACGAAGAGACCCAGTCAACCTTCCCTGAATTAAACATATGAGCATTCTCATCAGGATCATTGCTCTGGATGACTGTTATTCCCGGCAAATAAATGCGGCGGGCATCCCTGTAATTCTCATTCTTTACCATTTCCAGGGTCTTGTTTTCATAACTTTTCAGAACAAAAGGACCGCTGTAAACATTATCCATGGAACTCACAACAGAAAAAGCGCTGTGGCACAAAAGAAGAGCCAGATGCTCAGTAGGTTCCGTAAGATGAACTACAAGAGTTGTATCATCTCTTACAGAAATCCTGACATCTTCGGCAGAACCTTTTCCCTTTCTATAACTTTCAGCACCCACAATACAGTCCAGAAGAGATGCAAAAGGAGCGTCCTTATTTGAAAGAAGCCTCAGCCAGGAATCCCTTACAGTCTGCGCCGTAATTTTTTCGCCATCACTGAAAGTTCCGTTATCAACAAGAGTAAAAGTCCACCTCTTCTTGTCCCTGGAAATTTTCACGTCCCTGCACAGAGCCTTGTCCGCAGAAAGATTTACAGGATTATACGAAAACAGCCCCTCATAAAGTGCCGTAAAAATCTGGGATTCATTTGCGAAGGACGATGTCTGGGGATTAAGGTCATAGTCCATCTCGGAATCAATGTAAACAAAATTCCTTTTACCATATTCACGGGTTTCACTTGGATCATCTGCTTCCTGAGCAAAAACAAAAACTGCTGCAAACGATAAAAGCAGCACGGAGAGATATTTCTTTATTTTTTTCTTCATCAATTTTCCCTTAAACATAATCACCATTGCAAACAAACTCCGGTTACAATGGTAACGCAGCGGCATGCAGAATTCTATTGTATGCCCATCTTTTTTAGCTGCTCCCTTTCTTCAACAATTGAACTATATTCGGCCCTGATCTGATTTGACTTGACGATAATATTTTTAAGAGTCGTAAGTTCCATTTTAAGGCCCTTGATCTTAGCTCTGTCCGCAGGCTGAGCGCTTATTTTAAAGAACTCGTCGAGTCCCCCAAGAACAACCTGAAGTCTTCCGTTATCAACTATCTGCTTGTTAAGGAATTCAAATAAAGCTGCATCATTCTGGGCATTGATCTTAATGTAGCCCGGAGTGTTCTTTACACAGATCGCGGCATAATACTTTGTTCTCTTTGAAAGATTTATAGCGAATTCATTAAAATTAAGCTTCTCCCTGTGATTCTGCTCAGCAGCCTTACCAACAATTGTTATGTTATATTCAACTTCAGGTTCCTTGCGACCGAAAAGCTTTCGGAAAAACCGTGCAATCTTATCCTTCAGCGAATTATGTCCCATCTGAAGAACCTTATTATTGTTCATTATCTTTTCAAGAATAATCTGATATGTCTCACATGTTGTTGCAAGAACACGAATTGCTTCCATGAGAAGTTCATGCAGATCTATTTCTTTTTCCTCCTTCGCAGATTTTTCTGCCTCAATTGAAAGCTTTGAAAGAACCTTGGCCCTCAGCTGCTCCTTGTTAGGTGCGGTCTCTTCCTGGACAATCTGCTCAATAAGTTCCTGCGAAAAAGGGTTCTTCGGGATTTCTATCTGGAAGACCCGCTTCATCTCTAGCATCATTGTGGCGGAGTTTTCCACCTTCTTTTTATCAAAATATTTACTGCACAGAACAGTTTTTCTTATGTCTGCCTTATAACGTTCCTTCTTGAACTCTTCAAGTTCCTTGAGGCCTGCTACGATTTCTGCCATGGATTCCTTTGCCTTGCTGAGACTTTCCGAAATAACTGCCACCTGAATAGGCTGGGCACCGGACTTTGCAAGAGCAATACAGGTTGCAAGGGCACGGGTATTATCCTTTGTAGAATTCGGGGAAAGGTTCTGCCAGTTAAAGGCCATTGAAAGCTGAAGCATTCTGCGGATTTTATCAAGATTAAGCTGGTCAACTGAAAACTTTATGTAGTTGCAGATATAATCCAGCATGCTCTGGTAGTCACCCAGACGGACACCAAGCTGGGTAGCACGTTCATTTTCTGCAAAGGGTGTGTCTTTAGGATTTGAAATATTAGAAATCTTTTTGTCTTTCTGATAAGGATCAGGTATAACCAGAGACTTTTTTACCATTGCATCAACCAAAGTATCAATACAAGTAAGATGAAGTCTATAAGCTTCATGAATCTTAGGAAGCCTGACATCATTATACCATAATTCCTTGTCTGCTACGCCGGCTATCACTTGTGAATTAAAATCCTGATTCTTAGCATCCATGCCTCTACCCCGTAAACTAATGAAGACCGTAAAAAATGAACGGCATATTCACTATCATTATAACACAGTTTCAACAAGTTCACACTTTTTAAAAACCGTCTCCTTTAGTTTCGGTACAAAAGCAGGCTCTAGTTATACTTTTTTACAAAATCCATAACTTTTACCCAATACAGCTCAGGATTAACCATGACAGACTCGCAATGCTTTGCGTCCGGGAACATGAACCAGTCCTTGGGTGCACTGCAGGAAATATAGTTTTCACGCAGCATTGATGCCGGAACAAAATCATCACATCCGCCATGAACAAAGAAAGTCGGAGTAACTGATTTTTTCAGCTGGCATACAGAAGAGGCCTCCCTAAAAAAATAGCCTCCCCTTATTTTGCACATAAGGCTTGCAACAGGAAGCATGGGATAAGTTTTCCAGTGAAAAATTTTCTTCCTTAAAAAATCAAACTGACTCCATACCGACGTATAGCCGCAGTCTGAAATTACACATCTGACATTCGCAGGAAGCTTTTCACCTGTAAGCATCATTACGGTAGCGGCACCCATGCTTTCACCGTGCAGAACAATGGAAGCTTCCGGATCTTTTTCTATGATGTGATTGATCCAAAGAAGAATATCATTTTTATCCTGCCAGCCCATTCCTATCATATTGCCGCCGCTTTCACCTGTTGTTCTGTTTTCAGGAAGAAGCACGTTATAACCTTCATTATAAAAATGAACTCCGTAAACCGCAGTATATTTTACAAGTCCGCAGTATCCGTGAACACAGATAACATATTTATGACTTGAAGCTCCTGGAAAAAGCAGGCTGTGAAGTTTTATCCCCTGTGAAGTGGTGACATAGAGATCCTTTTTTTCAGCCTCATTCATCCAGTTCCCGGCTTCAGCAAGAATAGCTTTACGGTTTTCACGGATAATCTTCCGGATTTCAGGAAGACCGGACTCATCAACAGGAGGCTTCTCCTTTGCCATGAAATTGAACTTCCTGAAGGCACGGCTCCTTGGTGCAAGAAAAGCACTCACTTCAATATTGGCAACTATAACCGCAGCAAGAATTACTATGAATATCACAGAGCACAGAGCTACAAGAACAATACTACTTGCCGTCATTTTCCTCTCCAGCTTTACGTCCTGTGAATATATTTGTAAAGGACTTAGCAATATGATTCAGCCCGGCTTCCTCTTTCCCGCCAATAGCAATCTTATTTTTCCGTTCTTCCATATCTTTCAGGGCCTGCACGAACTGACACTTCTCTTCCGCAGAAAATTTATTAGCGGAAGACGAGGGGTTATCCTGTACCAGCTTAACATCGTAGCGTGTAAAAGGAATAGTAACTCCGCATTCGTTAAAGATTTTTACGGCATTAATGAAAACATCATTCTTTGTGCGGACAAGATCTGAACGGTTCATCCATACTGCAAGCTTAAGGTTCACTGCATCGCCGAATCCGTCAAAGAAAGCAACCGGAGCCGGATCGTGAAGAACTGTAGGACACAGGGCTGGAATCTTCAGTGCAGCATCAAGTGCCGTCTTCATGTCCGAATCATAGCTTATAGGAAGATCAAAGACGAATCTTCTTACAGGATAGTGACTGAAATTTGTAAGATTACTTCCTAGTACCGTGCTGTTAGGAATACGGACCATCTGCCCGTCGAGAGTCTTTACTGTTACGCAAAGAATATTCACATGAGTTACAGTACCGCTTACATCGCCGACAGTAATGAAGTCATCAACCTGCAAGGATTTTTCCACCATCACGAAAACACCGCTGATAACATTTGAAACACTTGTCTGGGCAGCAAAACCTATGGCCAGACCGGCAACTCCTGCCGCACCCCAGACTGCAGAAAGTTTCATTCCGAAGAGACTTAAAATGTACATGGCCATCATAATATAGAAGCCGTACTTGATTACCTTGTCAATAAGTTCTGAAGTCTGTTTCTTGAACTTGTTCTTCGTATAATTTCTTATATACTTTCGGGCAAACTTATAGATAAGACAGAAAATCAAAACAGCTATGAAGCTGGTTACAAGCTTCACAATATTTTCTGTGCTTATATGTTTCCTCAAAGTATCAAGATGCAGCAGAGACTTTGTTTCATTTGCCACACCTTCAAGAACATTTGTTGTCACATTTGCAAAATCATTCACCTTTTCTTCACCCATTTCTCACTCCACAAAAAATTTGAACGTCCAGCCTGATTTTTTTGAACGTCACCTACGGGAACCTCTGAAAAATATTTCCAAGAGACGCACTTATCTTACATATTTCAGATACTCTTCATCAGTCATGCGAGAACTTTCAACCGCATCAAGGATAGCTTCACTGAGTACACGGCATGCCAGGGTTCCTGCAATGTTAGGATCAGAATCAGCTCCACCAACAGAAATTGCGTAAACCGTGTCACCGTCACCGCTTGTCCCTACAGGATTAATGCTTCGTGCAAGACCTGAACGGGTCATGGCCGCAATCTTGCACATCTGCTGCTGGGTAAAGTTACCGTTAGTTATTACGGCACCGATTGTTGTATTCATTCCTTCCTGAATAATATATTGGCGTGAATAAAGTTCAGATTCAAGGTCAGCAAAAGATTTTCTGTCTTCAGTCATTGTTCCTGCAACCTTTCGTCCTGTCCTGTAATCAAAAACATCACCGAAGGCATTAACAATAACAACGGCCCCTACCTTAAGATCTCCGACCTGCAGTGCATGATAACCGATTCCTGCTTTCTGGGCGAACCTCATGCCACGGATTTTGCCGACAGTCGCACCTGTTCCTCCGCCGATGTTTCCGCTTACGGCATTATTATTTTCCGCATCAGCACAGGCATCATAACCCATACTGATATCAGGTCTGCAGGTATGGGAACCGAACCCAAGGTCAAAGATACAGGACTGGGGAACAATAGGAACAACCATAGTTCCAAGATGATAACCCATGTTATGTTCCTCAAGATATTTCATTGCGCCGCAGGAAGCTTCAAGTCCGTAAGCCGAACCTCCGCTCAGAAGCAGAGCCGTAACTGACTGCTGGTAAGCAAGAGGTGTAAAAAGATAGGACTCACGGGCAGCAGGACCTCCTCCGCTTATATCTATTCCGCAAACATTTTTCCTGTCAAAGACTAAAGCCGTGACCCCGGTCATACCGTCATAATCCTGGGCGTTACCGATTCTGAATCCACCGATATCCCGTATATCAATTTTCTTGTATTCCATACTCTACTCTACCTTCCCGGCTGAAACTTCCTTTATCGCATCAAGAATTCTATGAGCGGCCTCTGATTTTTTCATTACAGGAAGTTCCTGCACCATGTTCTCTGTAATAAGAGTTATAACGTTAGTATCTCCCCTGAATCCTGCACCCTCAACTTTAAGGTTGTTTGCACAAACCATATCAAGATTTTTCTTTGCAAGCTTTGCACGGGAATTCTCCACAAGGTTCCGGGTTTCCATGCTGAATCCGCAGAGAAACTGATTCTCCTTTTTATTTTTTCCGAGATAGGAAAGAATATCTTCGGTACGTTCAAGTTCAATCGAAAAATCATCGCAGCTTTTCTTTATCTTTTCAGGGCTGAAATTCTTCGGACGGTAATCTGCAACGGCTGCAGCTTTTATTACAATGTCAGTACCAGCAAATGAAGATTTCACTGCCTCCGCCATCTGGGATGCACTTGTTACACTTACAAGATTCACTCCGAGAGGAGCCTTAAGTTCAACGGGACCTGAAACTAATGTTACATCTGCGCCACGGTTACGTGCAGCAACTGCAATTGCGTATCCCATCTTGCCGCTTGAATGGTTAGTAATATAGCGCACAGGATCAACAGCTTCCTGCGTAGGACCTGCAGTAACAAGAACCTTCTTTCCTTCAAAATCATGCTCGCAGCTTACGGCCCATTCAATGGTTTCAAAAAGAATTTCAGGTTCAGGCAGCTTTCCTTTTCCCGTATCACCGCAGGCAAGATAACCCTCCGCCGGTTCAAGAACCTGCATACCATATTTTCTGCACTTAGCAAGATTGTCCTGCGTTATCGGATTCTGAAGCATCTGGGTATTCATTGCGGGAACAATTATTTTCTTGCAGCGGCAGGCAAGAAATGTTGTGGTAAGCATATCATCAGCAAGCCCGTTTGAAACTTTCGCGATCACATTGGCAGTGGCAGGTGCTATCATAAATAAATCTGCACGCTTGGCAAGACTGACATGCTCAACATTGTATTCAAAATTACGATCGAAGGTATCAATGAGGCACTTACGTGAAGTAAGAGTTTCAAACGTAATTGGATTGATTATATTAGTGGCATTCTGTGTCATTATAACCTGGACGCTTGCACCGGCCTTAACAAGCATGCTGGCAAGAGATGCCGTCTTATAAGCGGCAATGCTTCCGGTTACACCAAGAACAATAAATTTTCCTTTAAGCATGAAAACATTTTATTTTATTGGAAATATTTTTACAAGTAGATGGAAACTTATGAAAAGTACAATTTTTGGAGATGACTCTGAAAAACACGATATTTTAAGCCCTGCAATTCCAGGGACTAAAACCGGCAGTCATCTTTAATTTAAAAGGTATTTCCAGAGATGCTCAGACATTATTTCACGGAACCAATAAAAAAATCCTGACTGAAAAATTCAGGAAATTTATGTCCCTAAGATTCCTATACGTTATGCCTGCACAGATCACTTATAATACAGCTGTCACACTCACTCTTTCTTGCCTTACAGACATAGCGCCCGTGAAGAATGAGCCAGTGATGCGCATGGTTCATATATTCAGCCGGAATTCTTTCAAGCAGGGACTCTTCAACCTCAAGCGGATTTTTTCCCCAGGCAAGTCCAATCTTAGGACAGATACGCATAAGATGAGTATCAACAGGCATTGCAGGTTTATGGTAGACAACATTCATTATCACATTGGCGGTCTTACATCCTACACCGTTCAGACTCATAAGGTCCTCCATTGTGGAAGGAATTTCTGAATTATAATCCGATATAAGCTTTCTGCTCAGACTTATTACATAATCTGATTTTGTATTTGACAGACCAATTGTCTTTATGTAAGTGAGAAGTTTCTCTTTGCCAAGATCCAACATTTTCTGGGGCGTGTCTGCAACTTTATACAGTTCCTCCGTAGCTGCATTCACCGATTTATCACTCGCCTGTGCACTTAGAACTACACTGACAAGAAGACAATAATCATTGGGAGCAACAAGCTCTGACTTTGGCTCGGGATTATTTTTCTTGAACCTCTCAAAAACTTCAATAATTTCATTCTTCGTCAGAAGTCGAATTTTCTCCATAAATGGATTCCCCTCCAAACCTTCGGCGTTACGACTCTTTCCCTGTTCTCAGGACTCCAATTTCTGCTTTGCGGAAAACCAAGAAACCTCACATGTCAGACCGTGACACTTCTCCGGCACCTTCTGATTTTCATATACTCAAACATTCCTCGCAAACAGCCAGAGACTATGAAAGTTAAGAACACAAAACAAACGGTCGGAAGAAAATCCCATGCCCAGATTCTGTAATCTTTTCAGAAACAAAGAAGGACTCCCAAAAAATCAGAAGCCCTTTTTCAGTGCCTGCAAATCAGGACATCCCCATAAATGCATTCCCGGAGATTACAATTACGGGGACCTCTAAAAACTGCAACTTATAGAGGCAACTAAAAAAAACGCGATGCCTTAGGCCTTATAATTTCAAGGACCAGAACTCGCAGCCATCTCTGAAAAGAATTCTTAGAGATGACCTTACTTTATTTCACTCCTAAGAGCTGCAACTTTGTCTGTCTTTTCCCATGGGAATTCACTGCGGCCGAAGTGACCGTATGCTGCTGTTGCAGAATAAATCGGGCGCTTAAGGTCAAGGGTCTTAATAATTCCTGCAGGTGTACAGTCAAACACCTTCTTTACGGCTTCAACAATCTGAACTTCCGGTACAACGCCTGTCCCGAATGTATCAACAAGAATTGAAACAGGGAAAGGAACACCAATTGCATAGGCAAGCTGAACTTCACAGCGTTCTGCAAGGTCTGCTGCAACAATATTCTTTGCAATGTAACGTGCCATATATGCACCTGAACGGTCAACCTTACTTGGATCCTTACCGCTGAACGCTCCGCCACCATGACGTCCCATTCCGCCGTAAGTATCAACAATAATCTTGCGGCCTGTAAGACCTGTATCTCCAACAGGACCACCGATTACGAACTTTCCTGTAGGGTTTACATAATATTTTGTATTTTCATCAAGAAGCCCTGTAGGATCAAGGACAGGCTTAATGACCTTGCTGATTACCGCAGACTTAATTTCATCGTAGCTTACATCTTCATCATGCTGCTGACTGATAACGACTGAGTCAATTCTTACCGGCCTGTGACCTTCGTATTCAATGGAAACCTGGCTCTTTGAGTCCGGGCGGAACCACTTAACTTCGCCGCTCTTTCTAAGTTCAGAAGCCTTTCTCATAAGACTATGTGCATAAGTGATTGGAGCAGGCATAAGCTCAGGAGTCTCCTTGCAGGCAAAACCGAACATCATGCCCTGATCTCCGGCACCCTGAAGACCTTCATATTCCTTGAGACCTGTTCCTGCAACACCCTGGTTAATGTCAGGAGACTGGGAATGAATCATATTAAGAACAGCCATTGAATCATAGCTGAGACCGTAATCAGGATTTGTATAACCTATATTCTTTACAACATCAGATGCAATTTTCTGGACATCGACATATCCATTCGTTGTAATTTCACCGCCAACCAGAATCATTGCCTGGGAAGCAAAAGTTTCTGCAGCGACATGGCTTTCCGGGTCCTGTGCAAGACAAGCATCAAGGATTCCGTCAGAAATCTGGTCGCAAACTTTATCAGGGTGTCCTTCACCAACTGATTCCGATGTAAATAAATAGTGATTTGAAGATAAGACAGTACTCATGTGAGCCTCCTGTTTAGCAAATTTAATTTTGGACGCCTGCAATTTGGATAAATCAGCGTCGAATTGAAATGTGTAACATGAATATAATTCAATAACACAAAAAAATCAAGTTGCCCGAAGAACAAATGAAAAAAATCACAGTATTTTTTTTTAACGCGTGTCAATCACAGTTTTCTTTAAAAAAACTTTAATTTAATAATGACAAGTGAAAATTTGTTGATTATAATAATTATAGATGTTTTTGTATTTTTTAACAGAAAATTAAATAAAACAGGAGTTTACAGTGGCTTTAAAGAAAAGTTATTCAAGAGACAAGAAATATTGCAACGTTACATTTACGGTTTCACAGGAAGCTGCTCACGGTGCAGAAAGTGTAACAATCGCAGGTGACTTCAACAGCTGGAGCAGCTCAGAAAATCCTCTCAAGAAGGCAGCAGACGGGTCGTTCAGTATAAAACTTAAGCTTGAAGCGGGAAAGGAATATCAGTTCAAATACCTGCTTGACGGTCGCTGGGAAAATGACTGGAATGCAGACAAATACATTCCTGCTCCATTCTCCAATACGGACAATTCAGTTGTAATCTGCTAGACGGAACATAGGAACAGTAAAAACGGAAAGGACTTCTGCTAAGCGGAAGTCACTTTTTTTTCAGCTACATAAAAATCCCCTGAGTCTGCATACAGACGCAAACTCAGGGGACATATTTTTGCTGACCAAACTATCTAGTTTTTAGGGTCCCGGATTTTACTGTTTTTCACTGTACAATGCTGCAATCTTGTCTGAATAGATTTCAACAACCTTGTAGCGCATCATTTCCTGCTTGGAACTAAGTTCAACACCAATTTCAAACGGCTTTGTAATTATGTCAAACTTGTTGATAATTTCAAAAGACTTGAAGCCGTTCTTTGCGCTGATAAGTTCACGAATTTCATCACCGATAAGCTTTCTGACCTGCTCTGTTTCCACAAGATTTTCATAGGTGTCATAAGTAATGCTGTTCTGTGCAGCAAAAGACTCTATTTCATCCTGACTTGTAAGAATCAGGGCCGTAAGATAGCGCTGGTCAATTCCCTTTTCGTCGGTACCAATTACAACTGCCTTGGAAATATACTGAGACGTTTCAAGCATTGCTTCAATAGGTACAGGCTCAATGTTTTCACCGCCCATCAGGACAATTGTATCCTTCTTGCGTCCGCGGAGCTGAACTTCATTATCAACAGTAAGAATTGCCAGGTCACCGGTATCAAGCCAGCCGTCCACAGTCATGACTTTCTGTGTAAGATCGTCACGCTTGTAGTACCCCTTCATAACTGTTGCACCGCGAACCTGGAGAGCACCCTTCCTGCACTTTCCAAGAACAATGCCGTCATCGTTAACAACGCGAACTTCAACACCTCGAATCGGAGTACCTACACAACGCATGACCGGTGCAGCAATAGGACGAACACAAACAATCGGAGCTGTTTCCGTAAGACCGTAGCCTTCGACAACCTTGATGCCGACTGCCCAGAAGAATTTGTCAATATGTTCAGGATAAGCACCGCCTCCGGCAATACCTGCACGGAAATTCTTTCCCACAACGGAACGTATCTTTCTGAATACCAGAAAATTTCCCAAAAGCTTTACAGGATAAATAAGAAGCCATGGCAAAACAAGAACAGGCCACCAGAAACCTAAATGATCGGAACCGAACCTTGCAGTCCTGCGGCGAAGCTTACAGTCAATGTCCGTCCAAAGAAGTGCAACATTTACAAAGAACTTGAAGAGAGCATACGTAACGCCTCCGGCCTTTCTCATTTTCTTCCATATGCCATCATAAATTGATTCCCATACACGTGGCACGGCAGGAAGAAGATAAGGATTAAGCTTCTTGAAGTCAGCCAAAAGGATTGAACCGATAGGCTTACTGTAACAAAGGGATGCACCCTGACTTAAGATAACATATTCAACTTCACGCTGGAAAACATGCCACACAGGAAGAATGCACATTGCTTTTTCGCCGGGATTAAGGAAGATACGTTCATCAATATCATCAAGCTGGGCAATAAAGTTTCCGTGCGTAAGCATTACGCCCTTAGGAGTACCTGTCGTACCGCTTGTAAAAATAATTGTTGCGAGATCATCCCACTGACCTTTTTCAAGTTCGTTTTCAACTACATCAGGATTCTGCTTGCGCCATTCGGAACCTTTTTCAACTACATCATAGAACTGGAAAAATTTGATTCCCTTTTCTTGAGCCCTCCTGATTTCCTGATCATCAACCTTGTCAAAAGCAATAAGAGTCGTCAAAGTCGGAATCTTGTCCCGGATGTTCAAAATCTTTTTAACCTGGGCCGTATTTTCCGTAATTACAATTCTGCATTCAGAGAACGAAAGAATATATGAAAGGTCTGCTTCAGTTGCGTCACAGCCACGAGGTGTATCAACACAACCCAAAGCAAGGAGCCCCATGTCCGCCTGTTCCCATTCCTTACGGTTGTCACTGATAAGACCGATTCTTTCACCGCGAACTACACCCAGCTCAAGAAGTCCGCCGGCAAAGTTAAGCACATTCTGGTAAAGATCATGATAATTTGTTGGAATAAAGTCACCTGACCTTGTTCTTGAAAACTGTGCATCCACTTCAGGATACATTCCTGCAACTTTCCTAAGCATTTTAGGAAGTGTCTGGGCTATAGGTTCGTTCATATTATTATTCTGTGTCATAAAAAAATCCTTGATTTTCTTTCCAGCTCGTGCAGACAGAATTTGCGGTTTAACATCCTGCTGCAGCCGGCAGTACGATATATTCAAAATGACAAAAATTCACTTTTTGTAAGATATGTTCATTATAAAGTGTCGAAATATTATTTTCAATGAAAAAAAACAAAAAAAATGGGGAAAATTCGATAAAAAAACACAATAATCCAACTTTCAGTCACAATAATCCAAGTAGATATTCTTCAAGACAACATAAAATTCAAAAAAAATCGGTCCGGCAGAATAAAACAAACTGTCAAACCGAATTGATTTTCATGTATACAAAAATAATTTTCAAAGCTAGCAGGATTTTCTGCTTACCAGAGTACTTGGAAGAGATACACAGATTGCATCATCATCCTGAAGATTCTCGTTCGTGACAATAAGATTGACGGCTCTCTCCCCCATGGCACTTTTCTGGACATTCATGGTTGTAAGGGGAGGATTCGTATAGCCTGAACTTTCAAGATTATCAATGCTGATAAGGGCAACCTGTTCAGGAACTGCAATCTTCTGTTCATTAAGATAACAAAGAGCACCGATTGCAACTTCATCAGAACCGCAGACGAAGGCCCTCGGAAGAGGACCAGTTTTCGCGATATTCCTGATTCCTTCGTATCCGCCGTGCATGTCAAAGGCAGGGAGAATGAACTTCAGTTCCTCAAGATTCTTTCCGTTTTCTATGAAGGCGGTCTTGACTCCCGTAACACGGTCATCAATTTCACCTATGTAAGCAATATCATCATAGCCTTTGCAAAAAAGATGAGCACAGGCTTTCTTTGCAGTTTCCTGCCGGTCAAAGACTACGCTGCTCAGACCGTCGATTTTCCATTCGATGCAGACAATCTTCTTTATACGTTCACGCATTTTCTGGATAATCTGTATATCGGCATCAGTTTTTATGCACTGGTCCGTGGAAACAAGAATGAGACTACCGATTTCTTCATCATGTATAAGTTCGTTAAGAAGTACCGGGTCATTAAATTCTTCAAAGAAACGGATAAAATGTACGTGATATTTGTGTTCATGGGCAGCAGTATGAATACCTGCTATGATTTCTGCATAATAAGGCCGACGGAAAACATCAGCATTACAGATTACAACTCCGATCTGATTTTTTGCCATCTCTTCTCTTCCGCACTGGAGAGTTTGGGCTGCCTTGTTCGGTCTGTAACCAAGTTTCGCAATAGCATCAAGAATACGTTTGCGGGTTTCCGGTGCGACACTTCTGTCCGTGCTGTTACTTATTACATAACTTACCATGCTGCGTGTTACGCCCGCTAATTTTGCTACATCATTCTGAGTAACATTCTTTCTTTCTGCCATATTTGCTCCGTATTTTACTATAGGGAACCTCTAAAAACTTCAGTTTTTTAGAGGAAACTTTAGAAATGCGATGTCTAAAACCGCACCAATTCAGCGGTTTTAAACTCAACGGTGCACCTCAATTAGAATTTATAGAGGTTCCCTATATATACACAGTCATCTAAAAATATTATACCTGAAACATATAAGGGAACTTTTAAAAATTACAATTTTTAAAAATAACTTTAAAAACGCAATGCTGTTGGGCCTTGAAATTTCAAGGATTAAAAACTTGCAGGCATCTCAAAAAACTATTTTTCAGAGATACCCGGAGTTCTCCCAAATTTGACGGAAACATTGATATTTTTTAGAGGCTGCCATTATATAATCGACAATTTTTTTGCACGGAGCAACATCTTCTTTTGTTTTAAAACTACTTAAAGGTTTCAACCATCAGGGAATCCTTTACTTAATCTGCTTCAGAGCCGGAATATAAATTGCACCATAAAAATCTATTGAAACAGAATCCGCTTCTGTTTTATTTTTTGAAACAAGCGAAGAACTTGCTGGAACAATGTCCTTCGGATGAACCGTACCGTTTGCAAGAGGATCATCACTTGACCAGCTTTCAGAAAAAATTACGACAACCCTGAAGGAATCCACAGGAAGAGCAACATTATTAAATGAATCCTTTATCTGAATAAGAGGAACAGTATATGTAAGCACATTGGATGTTGCCGTATACAAACCTGTCGGAGAATCCAGCACCCACTTTGAATCACCAACAACTTTTCCGACATGGGAACCTCCTTCAACAACATCAAATCCCGAATACTCAATGCTTGTGTTTACCTTCGTATATGAAGCAGGATTTCTCCAGTTTCTGTCAGTAAAGGAAGTTCTCTCGCTTCCAAGATTCATATCATCAATAAGAATTGTTATTTTCGCACTCTTGAAAGCGGACGGCCTTTCTGAAAACTCAACGGATATCTTTAAATTTTTTCCGTCATTTGTGACACTGACGGAACGGATGTCAAAATTTTCTCCTGAAGCAGATTCAGGAAGCCCCTTTGTGTCTGTTGAAACAACAGTGACTGGTTCAAAAACCGCTGCAGGATCGATTTTCGGTCTGGGAGCCGCAAAAACTGACAAGGATAATACGACAACCAATGCAGGGGGCAGCAACTTTTTAAAATAATTCATAAATGAACTCCTTAAATACTCTCTTCCAGATTTTCCAATATAATAAACAAATTACAGTTTTATTTAAACAACAAAATTTACAATTTGAGCCTGTATGAAATATTTTTTAAAAAAAAATGTTATGAAACGCCCTCATCTACTACTTTTTCACAGACACATGAATTTTTCGTTACATTACGGCAACCGGTGTTTCATAAAATTACAGGCATCCGCTTATAAGTTCAGTTTCCGCAAAATCCTTATTTCAGATAAAGTTCAGCATCATCAAAATTACCCCAGCAGTTGGAGTCTGCATCTATATGAATTCCCACTGTAAGATTTTCTGAAGTGACAGGGATTTCAATTGCATAATGCGTCCAGTTTTTCCAGCCATTATTTACGATTTCACATTCAATCTTTCTTGATAAAACGTCAAAGTTTTCTGCAAAAATGGAAAGACATTTATCTTTTCCGCCACCCATTGCCCATACAGAGAAAACATAAGTTCCTTTCCTGAGTCCCGTAAATTTTCTTGTAAGGTTAGAAGAGAAGGCTGCATCCGACCAGTATTTATAAGTCCATGAACCGCTATAGGCATTTCCCTTGTTACTTTCCGCAAAACATGCTTCACCGTGGGAATCGAGAGTCCATCCATCAAGGTTTCCCTTTTCAAAGGAACCGTCTTCTATTAAATTGATTTTTAATGTAAGCAAAACTGAAGCATTCACTTTTTCAGATGTTCCGGAAATATTTCCCGCAACAATTACTGTCCTTTCCTGGTTCTCTGATTTCCAGTCAACATTATCCCATTCCACAGGAAGAAGTTTTTCACTGCCGTCAGAGAAGAGACACTTCACAGCAGAAGGCAAGGGTGGAACTGTCCCCGGCAGAACCTTGAATTCAATTGCATCGGAAAGCTTTACGAAAGAAACTTCAGATGAAGATTCCGCACTTCCGCCCCACACATTATAAACTGGGCCGCGGCCGTAGATAAGATTCCATACAGCCATGGAAGGCAAAACTCTTCCGTCAAAATCAAACATCGCCTGATTTTCCCAGCTTGAACCTTCTCCGGTTCTCCATCCGAAACCTTCTACAGGAATCCAGTCAGGCTCCCAGTAGAAAACACCTGCACCCTTGTCAACGGAGGCAACAGTTTCTATAATGTCACGGACTGCAGTCGCCTGTCCCTGGACACTTGCGCTGTAACCATATTTTTCATCAGAATAAATTTGAAAATTATTTCCTGTACCATCACCGTCAGATTCCGTAAAACCGTAAGCCGTTTCCGCCACAATAAGTTCCTTTCCATAGCGGGTGCTCAGGTCAATAAGATTTGCCCTGAGATCATCAACAGAACCGTGCCAGTAATTATAAAAAGAAAGTCCTATTACATCAAAATCAAGACCAGCTTCCGTAAGAGGATCAAAGACCGAACGGTACAGATTATTGTTACCTCCGTCCGCAAGATGAACAACAATCTTTGTCCTATTTCCGTTGAAATCACGCACAGCTTTTGATGCGGACTTCATCAGACGAATGAATCCTTCCATTCCTCCAATCTCAGGGTCAGTCCTGCTTTTCCAGATTTTACCTTTAGGCCACATGAATCCGCCGTCAAGTTCATTTCCAATCTGAACCATATCAGCTGTAGCACCGGCCTTCCTTAATGCATTCAGGGAATCCTTTGTAAATTTGTAGAGTGCTTCGTTAAGTTCATCATCATCAAGGCCCTTCCATTCCTGAGGTATATTCTGTTTAGCAGGGTCGGCCCAAAAATCGCTGTAATGAAAATCAATGAGAACTTTCATTCCCGCTTTCTTTGCCCTGACCGCAATCGGAATGTCACGTTCCAGACTGTTATTTCCTCCGCCAACAGGAGACCCCTTCGGAGCGATAACTTTTCCGTCAACCTTTACGTCACGTACATTGACAGGATTATTCCACACTCTGAGACGCACATAGTTTACGCCGTTGTTCCTGAGGATATTAAAAATATCATCAGACTTTCCCTGCCCGTTATAAAAAATGCCGCCCGTTTCTTCTATCTGGGAAAGAGCACTTATGTCTACACCGCAAATAAAATCGTCACTAAGATTTTCAACAGGCTTCACAAATATTTTTTCTGCAACAGATTTTGTATCAGCTGCTTCTGCCGAAAAATCCATGCCAAGTTCGTAAGCTGAAAATTTTGCTTTGCCGCAGGACATAAGTCCCAGAGCTGCAGCCGTGCAACAAAGAAACACAGAATTTCTTATTAACCTTTTCATTTTCCCCCACAGGTGATGACTATAAAAAATCAGCATCAATCAACACGTGTAAATATATATTACGGCCAAATACTTAATCAGTCAACAAAAAAGAGGCGGGCCATAAAACTTATGGTCCGCCACAGGAGATAAAAATGTTATTTCAAATATAATCGGGAACATCTAAAACTTATAGAACTGTATAGGATCCCTACCTCGTAAAAACAACCTGCGCAAAATTATAGAAACCAAGATACCAGATATTAAAGTCATGGTTCCCCGGAAGAGTCTGCCACTCATAATTGCCAGCATCTATGAGCGGACAAACTTCCGGCAACTTTTCTACAGCATTCCGTGCACTTGAAAAAGCAACTCCGTCATCAGTTCCGCAAATGTTATACATATACTTGACGTCCATCCCTGCAAACTGCCCCAGCTTTTCTGCAACTTCAGATGCAGCATAACTTGTAGGAGCAGCGGAGAATGTTCCGAAATAACTGAAAAGATCAAAACATTCACACATGCCGATGTTTATAGTCTGCATTCCACCCATGGAAAGTCCTGCCATGGCTCTGCCGCTTCTGTCTTTCACGGCACTGTACTTTGATTCAACAAAAGGAATAAGGTCATTCCTCAGTTCCTTTCCGAACACATAGAAACTATTGAAATCAGCATTACGGTTCTGGCAGTCACGGCTTGATCTCCCGTTGGGCGTAACAATAATGAATTCCCGGATCCTGTTTGCAGCAATAAGATTGTCCATTATCTTTTTTACAACGGAATCATCATTGCACATTCCCCATTCATATTCATCGCCACCGATACCATGCATGAGATAAAGCACATTATATTTCTTCAGCGGCGAATAATTCTTTGGAAGATAAACATGAGCGTACTTTGTAATTTCGCCGCCGTCACCGTAATAATCCTTCGTCCTGTATTCTATTTTTTCAATTGATCCTGCATCCTGTATTTTTACGAGACACTCCTGTGGGACAGTGTCAACATAATATGAGCTTTCATGTTCCATATCCATTGCAGCCCGGATTACATCATTTGTATCATCAGTCATATTACCCTCATTAGATTTACAGGAAACAATTGAAAAAGTCAGTGCAAACAAGCTGCAGCAAATAATAATTTTTTCATACTTTTTTTTTAACATATTTTTTACTTACTTTTTTTTAACAAGTTCATATAAAAAAAAATTTAAGAGGATGCAGCTCAGAATTTGTATTCCCGAGCATCCCCCTAAATCTTCATAAGGTTCCCACGCTTATGTTAATAGGATACCACTAATTCTGAATAATGAAACATGACAGAATATAAAAAAAATTCGGACAAAGTTTAGAAATATATAATTTTTCAGGACCTACAGTAAGTGTAGAACCTGAAAACTAAATACTTTTAGAGATGTCCTTTTATTTCCGGAGAATCATTTATGACTTATACATTTTTTTCTGACCAGAAATATTGCTTGCGGGAAAAAACATCTGCGGTTCCTGTATCAATGAAACAGTTTTTTGCACACGGTTCAATTTTAAATGATTCTGCCTGTACAGTTTCTGCATTTGATCCTGAATGTTTTCTTGAATCAGACTTTCCGCCACAAGAAATCATCGAAGGTGAACTGACTGTCAAAGCTGCATAAGCTGCCGCTCTTCATAACTTTTTCACAATTCTATCTCCCGTTTTCTGTAAGAAAAATAATTTTGAACAAAATAATTTTCCCTCAAGATTTTTTCCGGAGCAGATTTTAAGAGAATGTCAAAATATTCTTATGGCTGCAGCAATTAAAGATGCAGAAAAAAAACGCAAACACATCTATTTCTACGGCATCAAAAGTTATGAACGGTTCAACAAAAATTTCTGAAGAAACAATTCAGAAAACAAAGAAAGATGTCACAACATTGGACTGCACACCGGATATAAGGTCAAGAGGATTTGCACTTCGGACATCATCCTCGATTGGTTTTATAACGCCGCTGAAAAGAACTTGCATTATCGGCCCCTCATACAGTTGTACTCATCTGCGGACTTGAAGAAATTCTTTTACAGGAAAATTATTCATCCGTAATAAAAAGTCTTTCCGAGGGAACCACTAAAATTGAAATCCTTAGAGACAACCTTAAAACTCACAGACATCTTCAAAACGTTTTTCTTAGAGATGCCCCAGAAAAAGAAGCGTGCAATTTCATAGAATATTCAATGAAAACAAAAACGACTGACGGATTCATCATCAACGGTCCCCTCATTTCAAAAAGACCGGCCAATATTTTAACCCGCCAGCATATATCACACATCGCAATAGGGTCACTGTTTTTTTTTGCAAACCAATTAAACTGAAATACCACAGACATCAGGCCGGCTGAAAAACTTGCTGCCGATTATCTTCTGCCAAACGACTACAGGAAAATTACTTTCACAGAAAAAAAGGATTCTGATAAAATTGCAACCGACAGACTTAGGGGAGTCCCTGAAACAGTTGAGCAGAACAAACTTCTGATGCAAGAAATTATAACCGGACGGAAACAGCCGAAAAGGAATACGAGTGCGGATAACGGATGACAAAGGAACAGCTGTCATCAAAAAATATTCCGGACACATTGACGCAATAACAGAAAGAAGTCTGAAAATCGGAAAGGAGGTCGGAAAAATTGCATCTGAAGAATTTCCTTTAACTCCCATACTTGACCCGCCAATAACAAGTGCAGTAATCGGCATGCATGATTCGGGAATCCAGGCAGGAAAACCTATTCTTCTGAAAAAACGTAAACCGAAACTAACCATACAGGCATTCATAGTCTAGCCTGTAATTATTGAAAGAAAATCTGCACAGAGAATCTGAAAATTACTTTTTTCCATATCCCATAAAAAATTCAACCTCTTCCTTTTATCATTGATTTTAAGGTCAAAATACTGTATCCTATTGACATGACTATCAATAATATTTCTTCAGATATTTTAAAAACGGAATACAAGGACAATCTTCTTAACCGCTTCCTCAATTATGCAAAGACTTACAGCGAAAGCGACAGTGAGAAAGCTGATTCCGGCCTTCTTCCAAGCACACCCCAGCAGAAAAATATGGCAGACCTTCTGAATGCCGAAATGAAAAAAATGGGACTCAAAGATGTACAGACAACAGAAAACATGTACACCTACGGATATCTTGAAGCAAGCAAAGGTTTTGAAAATGCTCCATCATTCTGTCTTCTTGCTCATATCGATACTTCAGATGCAGTAAGCGGCGAAAATGTTAAACCAATTATCCATGAAAACTATACAGGCAACATAATAAAACTTCCGGCAGGAATTGAACTTGACCCTTGCACAGACAAGAATCTTGCCAGGGCAGCAAAAGAAAATGACACTATCATTTCCAGCGACGGTTCAACACTACTCGGAGCAGACGACAAAGCTGGTATCGCAGAAATTCTTACGGCCATTGAATTCCTCATAGCTCATCCGGAAATCAGGCACGGAAAAATTGAAATGATTTTCTCTCCTGATGAAGAGACTGGACACGGAATGGACAAAGTCCCTCTTGACCTTCTCAAATCAAAATTCGCATACACAGTTGACGGCGGACATATAGGGGAACTTGAAAAGGAATGCTTCAACGCTGTTAAATCTGATGTCACTTTCTACGGAAAGAGCATCCACCCGGGAAGTGCAAGACCGGACTATGTTAGCGCTGTAAACATGGCAGCAGCATTTGTATCGAGCCTTCCTCACAACCAGCAGCCGGAAACAACTGACGGTTTCATGGGGTTCTATTCTGCACAGACAATTACAGGTTCCGTTGAAGAAGCAAAGATTATGCTCATACTGCGTGACTTCACAAAGGAAGGCATCGAAAAGCGTCAGAAAATGATCAGCCTTATTGCAGACACAACTGCAGAAACTTTCGGCGGAAAGGCGGAAGTTAAGCACACTCTCCAGTATCTTAACATGAGAGAAAAGCTTGACCAGAATCCAAAGATTGTTGAAGTTCTTGAAAAGTCATACAGGGATGCAGGGGTTGAACCTGTTACAGTTCCGATTCGCGGAGGCACAGACGGTTCCCGCCTCACAGAAATGGGCATCCCTACTCCGAACATCTTTACTGGCGGACATAACTTTCATTCACGCTACGAATGGGCCAGCCTCAGACAGATGATTTATGCTACGGAAGTGATTATCCAGTTGGCACAGAACTGGTCGGGAGAGAAAAACTGATGTACGAATATAAAATTGAAGGCGGATTTCCTATAAAGGGAACAATCCATGCCAGCGGAAACAAGAATGCAGCACTTCCATGTATAGCAGCTGTAATACTTACAAAAGAAGAAATCATTCTCCGCAATATTCCTGAAATTGAAGACTGTCATGTAATGGTTGAAGTTCTCAAGTCACTTGGAGTTAAAGCTGAACAGCTGGATACGCACTCCTGGAAATTCAATGCACAGGAAATTACAAGCAGCACAATTCCTCAGGAATACAGCAAAAAAATCAGGGCATCCATTCTTTTTGCAGGACCACTTCTTGCAAGGACAGGAAAAGCTGTCATGCTTCCGCCTGGAGGTGATGTAATTGGACGCAGACGAGTTGATACCCACTTCCTTGCTCTCACAGAACTTGGTGCAAGAGTAAAGGCTGAAGGAAAATTTGAGTTCTCTGCTAACAAGCTTACAGGAACAGACATATTCCTTGACGAAGCATCTGTTACTGCAACGGAGAACGCTGTTATGGCTTGCGTACTTGCAGAAGGCCATACAGAAATTAATAATGCAGCAAGCGAACCTCATATCCAGGACCTTTGTAACATGCTTAATCTTATGGGCGCAAAAATCAGCGGCATAGGTTCAAACATTCTCCAGATTGACGGCGTAAACGAACTTCACGGCTGTGACTTTACAATTGGACCTGACTTCATGGAGATTGGTTCATTCATAGGACTTGCAGCAGCCACAAAAGGTTCCATCACAATTACCGGCGTAAACCCGAAGGACATGAGACCTCTCAAGATTGCATTCAACAAGCTGGGCATCATGTGGGACATCGAAGGTGATACACTTACAGTAGACGCAAACCAGGAAATGAAAGTAAACACAGACCTCGGCGGCATGATTCCAAAAATTGATGACAGTCCGTGGCCAGGATTCCCGCCTGATTTAACATCAATAATGACAGTTATAGCAACACAGGTTGAAGGAACCGTTCTGATTTTTGAAAAGATGTTTGAGAGCAGAATGTTCTTTGTGGACAAGCTCATAAGCATGGGCGCAAGAATTACATTGTGCGATCCGCACCGTGCAGTTGTTACAGGACCGAGCCATCTTCACGGAGAGCATCTTGTTTCCCCTGACGTAAGAGCCGGTATGGCAATGGTAATCGCAGCAATGGCAGCAACAGGGGAAAGCAGAATAAGCAACGTATACCAGATTGAACGCGGATACGAACATCTTGTTGAACGCCTTCAGAAGCTTGGGGCACACATTGAACGTATTGAAGTCCAGTGACTTTCCGGTTCCTAAAATCAAAGGGCTGTCCCGACCGTACCAAAAATACAGTAGAAATACAGGACAGCCCTTGTACATTTAAATCTGACATCAGGTTCTATTCATACCTTGCAAGGAAATTAAAGGACACAAGAACGAACACCAGTACATAAAGTAAGAATGCCACAAACATTGCCCATGTTCCTGTAAGCCCGATGAGCACAAAATTTACGATGTTAAACAGATATGTACAAATTTCCAGAACAGCATACATTACAGCCCCGTAAAGAGGTACAAGGAACAGCCAAATAAACTTGAACCTCGTGCCCTCATCCTCAATTCTGTAATTCCATCCCATCGTTGCAGCAATTATAAGAAGGCTGAGAACAAAAAGAGGATACAACAGGCGTCCCACCAGGTTCTTTGCAAAAATATCATAGGAATAGCCATATTTAGTCACACTGCCCATAAATGCCATAAGAGAAACCAGATTCATCTTGTCAGGACCGTCAGAAGCCTTATTGATTATTGCAAAATCGTCAAAAGGCATGTGCAGGAACTTTGTAAATTTATGTTCATCAGAACCATAGACAGACTTATTTATTGAACCCCTCCAGTTCATGAAATTTTCAATGATTCTTGGATTAGCATCTTCCATGAAGCCTATATGACTGAGAACATCCCCAGGTATATCCGATTCATCATAAGAATAAACAGGAGCAATCTCCTTGGATTCTGTTTCCCTGTCAACGGCCTTGAGCATCACGAAGGGAACCGACCTCCACTTTGAATCCATGCCAAGTTCTTCGTAGGTTCCTTCCTCAAAAAGATCTTTGCTGACCGAAAGAACTTTTGCAACAGGAGCATGCATCATTCTAACAAACTTTCCGTCAGCGGTGAACATAATTTCATAGAAATCTTCAAGATAGCGAACAGAACGCCCGTCATGGGAAGTATCCATTACTCCGCGAATAAAATAAACGTTCCTGAGATTTCTGTTGTCATCCTCAAGAGTAAAATAAATATTACGGCTCGTAAGTCTCTGGCTAAGATTTTCAATTTCATCAGTAAAGAAATATTCCCTTTCAAGACTTTCCTGGGCAAGGGCCATAAACTTCTCCACATCAGGATCCGTTCTAACTCTGTCAGGCCACTTCTCAAGCCCCTTGAACATATAATAAGCACGAACCTTATCCGAAATTTCACTGGAATTAAGAGCCGAATAGGCAAGCTTCTTCTGGTTATAATAGAGCCTGTCATCTTCATTACCAAATCCTTCAGGAGACTGAAGTGCCAGCCATGCTTCCCCTGAGGCAAACTTGGCATTCATATAATTTGTGTCAGTCCCTGGGCATATGTTCACGGCGATTTCAGCCCAATAATGCGCAAGGAACCAGTCTTCCTTTTCCTTAGCCTCCGCAGACTTTTCAAGACATTCCTTCACGCTATAAGAAAATTCCTTTGAATTAAGAGGCAGAAGCTTATCATTTTTTATGACATCATTTCCCGACTCATCATCCCTGTCCAAACCATGATGAAGCTTATCCCTGTCAAGATCAAGCGCATTCCTGACCTTTGCCAGATATTCCTGGGCCGCGGCATCATGCCTGGCAACAACGGCGGCACGCTTTGCATAAGAATATGCAAGTTCAATTTCTCCCTGCTCCATAAGTTCCCGTGCATTGGCTGTAGCATATCTGAATTCAGCGGGACCTGCTTCAAGTATTTCAATTCCGTACTTGACATTAGGGACAATCACTTCATGAACAATTCCGATACACAGAACAAGAATTATGCTTGTTATAAGTATTGTGCGGAATCGTACAAGCATGGCATCAGAAAATCTCTTCCTGGAATTCCTGAAATCACTCTTCCACAAGGAAGAACATCCTATTGTAACACCGCTTAACAATGCGGCAGGAAAAACCGTAAAAAACCAGAAAAGAGCTCTCAGGTTCCTGTAAACACCTTCCTCCCCTATGTTCAGTTCAGGAAGAGGTCGGTAAATAAAACTTGCTCCAAGGCATACAGCAAAAATCAGTACAGAATATATTCCGATTATCCAAAAAATACGCTTCATAAACCTTAGACCTCCTCATCAGCAACAACTTCACCCTTCCGCTTTATGTCAATGCAAAGACCGACCAATGAAAGACAAACTGTTGTTAAAGCATTCACTACGAGAAGGAAAGGATTTTTTATGCCGGGAAGTCCCGAGAACATCTTCAGAAACAAATCCTTAACCGGATCAAGAAAATTCGGATGAAAATTCCATACATTGAATGCGATGATTCCGAATGAACAGATTATAAGAAGATGAACGTTTATGAGCCGCCATTTGGAAATATGCCTTACTCCTACTACAGACGTAAGTGCGAATCCCAGAGAAAGAAAAGTCATCCACGAAAAGAACCCGTCAGAGTAAGCGCGGTTTGCAGCTTGGATTATAGCTGCAAACCATACCGAAACAATGGACATAAAAAGAGGAAGCTGAATATTATCCTTCACAAGTTCATCAGCAAATGCCCTGTTCTCGGGAAGCTTTTTATCAGAAAAAACATATACTGTTGAACTGTCATCAGAAACATCAATAAAAACACCTGAGCCGACATTTTCACTATCTATGTCCGAATAATAAATAATCCCTTCACCGGTTTTCCTGAAATATCCCGAAGAAAGCTGAGCTTCTTCCCGCTGAAAAATTGAACTGTCACTGTATGTCGTATACATGTTGAAGTTAAAAGGCATAAGCACAATCCACGAAAATAGATACAGCACAATATAAGTCAAAATAGGAAGCCATGAACGGGATGAGTGTCTTATCAGATACATCCCCATAAAGATGCCGCTTACCATAAGTACAATTGGAAAAAGCAAAAATATTCCGTAAACGAAATAATTCAGGTCCAAAGATTTTAACTCTTCTCCGGAAACCAGATTTCTGCACATCTCATAAAAAGTATACAGAAGTGACACAAAGCTGGTTACAAATATCACCAGAAAAATATAGTAGAGAATTAATTTTAGCGAAGTTTTTAATGGAGATTCTTTCATCACTTTAAAGAATACCACCAAAACAATAAAAAAACAATTATTAACTATAGGGAACCTCTAAAAATTGCAATTTTAAGAGATAACTAAAAAAAACACCGATGTTTTAGCCATGTACTTTCAGGAATCACAACTCGCAGGCATCTATAGAAAATATTTTCTATGAAAAGTATTTTCATAGATGCCCCATAAATAAGGTCATTTTTTTACGGCAAGACCGGCAGCCTTATCAAAAATTAATTCCAGATACCGAGCCTCGCCTTCACTTAGAACTGCACGAGAAAGCAGTGACCTCCAGAACTCTTCCATTTCTTTTCTTCCTGTCTTAGAAAAGAAGCCTATCTTCTGAAGATCATCTGTCATTACGCCTACAGTTTTATCTATACGTTCAAGAGTTACAGGAGTGAAACCCGTATATGCACTTTTTGTGGAACGGAAAATATGATAACACATAATCTGAACAGCGTGACTGAGATTAAGGGATGCAAATTCATCGCAGGAAGGAATTGTAACTCCCATTGTGCACTCATCAACTTCCTCATCAACAAGTCCAGTTCTTTCATTTCCAAATACCACGGCAACTTTTCCGGTATTCTCTGTAATTGAATCCGCAGTCCGAGTAAACTCTTCCGGCAAAAGCAGCTTACCCTTTCTCTTCTTTCCACGGCGACGAGTAGTTCCCGCTGCACATGAGCAGTCCTTTGTTGCTTCCGTTATAGAAGAAAAAAAATCAGCATTTTCCCAGATACCGAATGCGTGAATTGCAAGAGTCCTGACCTTTTCTTCATCATAGTCTTCCTTTCTGCCAACTATGCGAAGAGTCTTTATGCCATTATTCGCCATTGCCCTGCAGACCGAACCGATGTTACGGCTTTCATCCGGTCGGCAAAGAACTATTACTATGTTTTCAAGCTTCATAGCTAAACTATACTATTTTTTTTCAGATTTGTAAGCCTATTCCCGAGGAAAACAAACGGGAAAATCCATAAAGGACTTACGGTTCCGGAGCCCCCTGTATTTGGTCGGCACATTGGAGATTTTGACAAAAATTGAACATTTTGGAGATATACATTATAATTACTCGTCATGGATGATAATAAAATATTCTCAACAAAAAGTGCCTTAATCATTGGAGGTTCAAGCAGCATTGGTTTTGAACTGGCCAAACTTCTAAAGGAAATCGGCTGCAGTGTGACTGTCACGGGAAGAAACCCTGAGCACTGCGAAAATGCTGACATCGAATTCATTGAATGGGACCTGAAGAATCCTGCAATAAATGAAGAAAGTTTTGTTCCTGTCAAACCTTATCTTAACTGTGACATTCTTGCTGTCTGCTACGGACCTTTCGTACAGAAGCCTCTGCACTCAACAACAGCACAGGAGTGGATTCTTTCTTCCTGCCACGACTATGCATTGCCCGGCATACTGGTCAGTTCAGTTCTTCCTAACATGATCAAAAAAAATTTCGGACGGATTCTTCTCTTCGGAGGAACAAGAACCGATTCCGTAAAGTCATACAAAACTAATGCAGCCTATTCAGGTGCAAAAACAGGTGTCTCTGTCATCGTAAAGTCTGTGGCATCGGAATACGCCAGGAACAATATAACCTGCAACGCTATTTTCCCGGGTTTTACAAGAAACGCCCCCATAAACACTGAAACGACAACTGAAACTGCTATAGCAAAACAGGGACTGAATCTGCTGTTACATGAAGAACTCAACGGTGTTCTTCTGAATGTGGACAGAGGATGGAGTCCTCAAAACTAAGAACACCGGTAGCCTTGATTTTTTTTTGCGATAAACTTTCAGGCACATCCAGGATTTTTGCTGCACTTTCAGTTAATTTTAATGTAATTCGTTACAAAATTTAAAAAAATCACAATAAATTTTGCGTTACATTGACTAATAGAAAAAATTACTATAGACTAATAGTAAGACTTTAAACTCATGAGGTTCTAACCTCAGAAAATATAGAACTGTTTACAGGAATTCCGTGGTAAACAGCCGGAGGAGTATGGACAACAACGAACTCGTTCCAGGTTTCAATGACGAAAAAGATGACAGCATGAAGATTACATTGGACAAGGTACCTAACGTAGAACACTGTCTCATGATTGTTTTGAATGGTTACATTGATACCTACAACTCAGTTTACTTCCAGAAACAAGTTGGCAAAATTGTCAGCGCTGGGTATGTGAATCTTATTTTCAACTGTGCCGGACTTAACTATGTTTCATCAACAGGTATTGGTTCCTTCACAGCATTCCTTAAACTTGTAAAACCAAAGGGCGGAGACATTGTTCTCCTTAGCATACAGCCAAAAGTATATGAAGTATTCCAGCTTCTTGGATTCAGCCAGTTCTTTAACATCAAGGAATCTGTTCAGGAATCAATTGACTTCTTCTCAAAGACTTCAATTTCTGAAAACACGGTATTCCCTAAAGTATTTAACTGTCCAGTCTGCTCAAGAATGCTTAAGGCAACAAAAGCAGGCCGCTTCCGCTGTTCAGACTGTAAGTCAATTCTTGCAATTGATCAGCAGGGACACGTTTTCCTGGGCTAAAGTTATACCAAGCAAGACTTTCAGAAGACTGCCATGACAGGCAGTCTTTTTTTTATTTAAACGTCAAAAACTGTGGATAAATTTTCAAGCCAAAAATAAATTCCTGTGGATAAATCAAATTTTAAGCACAGCTTTAAAAATTTGTAAATTTATGCAAATTTTTATAAATTCTGTAAAATTAGACTGCTATTTGCAAATTTTCAACATAAATATTTATATAATAACGAATTAAAAACAATTTTTCAAAATTTAAATATTATTTTAAGAAATATGCGAATTCAGTGAAATTTTCAACATGTATTTAAAGAATTTAAGAAATCTGTGGATAACTTGTGATTTATTTATAAAATTCAAATAACATTTTGTATACAATTAAGGTAAAAACTGTGTAAAAAATGTAAACAAAACTCAATAATTTATCCACAAAAAAGTAACCAAAAATATCCCGTTGATAAAAATGCATAATTTTTATATAGTCTACGTATGAACGAACTTCAGTTGAAATACGGGTGCAACCCTAACCAGAAACCTGCAAGGGTTTACATGAAAAACGGTGATTTGCCAGTTACAGTTCTCAACGGCAAACCAGGATACATTAACTTGCTTGATGCTCTCAACGGATGGCAGCTTGTAAAGGAATTGAAAGAAGCAACAGGACTTCCTGCAGCAACTTCCTTCAAACATGTTTCTCCAGCAGGTGCTGCAATTGGCCGACCTCTTTCAGACACACTTAAAAAAATTTACTACACGGATGATATAGAACTTACACCTCTTGCATGTGCTTATGCAAGAGCCCGTGGAGCAGACAGAATGTCATCTTTCGGTGACTTCATTTCTTTGAGCGACACTTGTGATGTTGCAACAGCTCTCCTCATTAAAAAGGAAGTAAGCGACGGCATCATAGCTCCGGACTATACCCCAGAAGCACTTGAAATCCTTAAGGCCAAAAAGAAAGGCGGATACTGCGTTCTTAAGATTGACCCTGACTACGTTCCGGCTGACCTTGAAAGCAAGGATGTTTTCGGTTTAACTTTTGAACAGGGCCACAACTTCATTAAGCTTGACACAGAATGCCTCAAGAACATGGTCACCCAGAACAAGTCTTTGAGCAAGGAAGAAAGTGATAACCTTCTGATTTCTCTCATCATCCTTAAATATACACAGTCAAACTCAGTTTGCTACGTAAAAGACGGACAGGCAATCGGCATCGGTGCAGGCCAGCAGAGCCGCATCCACTGTACACGTCTTGCAGGGGACAAGGCAGACAAATGGTGGCTACGTCAGGCTCCGCAGGTACTTGGTCTTGACTTCAAGGCAGACATTAAGCGTGCAGACCGCGATAATACAATTGATGTTTACACAAGCGATGACTATGACGATGTTCTTGCGGAAGGTGTGTGGCAGAACTTCTTTAACACAAAGCCGGCAGTTTTCACACGTGAGGAACGCAAGGCATGGATTGCAAAGAATACGGACGTTGCCCTCGGTTCTGATGCATTCTTCCCTTTCGGAGATAATATTGAACGTGCACACAGAAGCGGCGTAAAAGTTATTGCCCAGCCAGGCGGATCAGTTCGCGATGACAACGTAATTGAAAAAGCCGACAAGTACAACATGGCAATGGCATTTACAGGTATTCGTCTTTTCCATCACTAATAATTCATTTTTAATGGAAAAAACAAAAAGGAATACTGGAATAAAATAGTTTGCTGGCAGAATCCAAATATAACGAAGTATGGATTCTGCCTTTTTCATTCGATAAACCTCCAGAAAGAGAATAATATGAAAAAATTTTTAACCTTATTTTTGGTCTGCATCACCGCAGGTTCTGCATTTGCACAGGAAAAGCCCCAAAAATTTAAGGGCTGGAAAAAAAGTTCCACGGAGCACTTCAACTTTGTGTACGAAGATTCCGCAAAGGAAGATGCACAGGCTTACGCAGAAATTGCTGATGATGCATGGAACAAGATAGGTCAGGTTTACAGTTTCCCGAAGGATGTAATAGACGTTTATGTTACTGACAGAACGAACACTGTAAACGCTTTCACAATGAACATCGGACCTGAAATTGAAATGTTTACGACAGAACTTACTGAACCTCTTTTCGGCTTCCGTGACGACTGGAGGAAACTCTTTTTCACTCACGAACTTGTGCACGCAGCAAACTGGACCTTTGAAGATAAATCCTACCTTGAAACAAAATTATTCGGTCCCGCCGCCAAAAATTTCACGACCGCCTCAATTCCAGGATGGGCTCTTGAAGGGCTGACAACAGTTCTTGAGACGGAACTTACGGACGGCGGACGAGGAAGAAGTCCTTATTTTGAACTGATGTTCAAGGCTCCGACACTGGAAAACGGATTTCTTGCCTACTCAGAAATTGGACTGGAGTCAAAACCACCTGCAAACCAGATTTACGTTATGGGCTATGTAATAATGAGAAGCATTGCCGACCGATGGGGACTTCAGGCTCTTGCAGACATTGAACGCAACAGATCACTGGGAACATCCTGGGAAGACAGCATTGAATACGTGACAGGTGAAACAGCAAAAGCAATTTTCAATGACGCCCGCATTTCCCTTCTCAAGCGGTATAATAAAGAAAGAAACATTCCAGAAGGAAAAACAATAAGCCCAAGATATGATTTCACAAACTATATGAGGCCTGCAATAATAATTCCTCAGGGGCTCAACGGAAATAAGAAGGAAACAATCGTTACACTCAGGTCCAACTACAATTCCTCAGCAGTAATAGCTTTTACTCCGTCAGCAATTAACGGCTCCGATTCTTATGCCGCCGGCTCCGGGGAGACCTATACAGAGACTGTACTTTTTGAGGGAAACTTCTTTGACGAACTTTCTGTATGCGCCGATGAAAACCTAACTGTATATGCAAGCCTTGCCTCGTCAAAAAACACAAAACTTCCGGGAACGTCAACAGATTATTTCCTTTACAAGTGGACAGAAAAGAAGGGCCTCAAAAAACTTTCCTCAGTTACTCTCACGAGTCCTGCCGTAAGCAGAGACGGAAAAGTTCTTGCAGCATGCCAGAAGTACGGACTAAAAACCCGGATAGTTCTTGTGGATACAGAAACAGGAAATACCAGCAGCCTTTTTGCAGACAGGAACCTTAGTTTCATAAACCCTGCCCTTAACGCAGACGGAAGCAAAATTACATTCCTTGTACTTGACGGAACAAGGGCAAGAATTGCTGTTGCTGACATTGAAAACGGAAAGGCAGATGGATACAGGATAATTGCAAACGATTCAGAAGACGGCTCTCAAATTTTTGACCCTGCATACCTCTCATGGAACCTTGCGGGAAACATCACTTTTGCAGCAAACATCCGCGGACGCCTTGAAGCCTATGAGACGACTGAAACAAACGGAAAGTACACATACGAACCTAAAGTTTCTGACCCTATAGGTGTTCTATGGGCAGACAAAACAGAAACCTGCGTCTATTACGGTTCATACTCTTCAACCGGATATGTAGTAAAGGCAAAGCCTCTTGACGAATGGGGAAAGGTTCCTGCAGACAACGGCCCTTCCCCGTGCGGAGAAATCATCCACATAGGGAATCTTGCAGAAGACTACAAGAATTTTAATCCCTTCAACAAGGAAAGGGAAAATTTTAAGCTCCGCGAAGAAAAATACAAGGAAATGGCCGAACAGTCCAGGGAAGGTTATCTGCCTGTAAAAACAGAGCTTGAAAAAGAACATCTCTATATTCCTTTCCCGAAGCCAGTTTTCTGGATGCCTCTGTATTCCATTCTAAGTTCGGGCAATGATGACAGTCTGATAAATTCAGGATTCGGAGGTCTTGTTGTATGGAAAGCTCCTCCAAGACAGAACAAAATGTCTGACATGGCAATAACAGATTTTCTTTATTTTCCGGACCTGAATGACTATAAAGCACTTGCAATCGCAACCCTCAATCCGGGAAACAGCGAACTGTTCATTGTTTATGACAGGTCAATTCGTAATACGAACAATGCATCAGAAGGAAAATATGAGCTTACAAAAGAACATACGGCCCTTGCATCCGTGAACCTGCCGTTGCATAACAATTATTTCTATGACAGGTCCTGCGAAATAAATTTTGATTTGGCGGCTTATTACCAGAATATAAGCAGAGATAATCAGACTATGCAGAATGATATTACTGCTAACTTCGGAATTGAAACCAGTTTCGCAAATTCTCCGGCCCGCGGAAGATATATGAAGTATTCAGCACAGACCCTTGGTGTTGCCTACTATAACTTTGATTATCCCAAAATTTTCATGGGCTTTGAAGGATGCGGAAATATTTCATATCTGGGTACAATGTTTTCGGCAAACGCAAATGTCAGGGGACGCTACACAAACTTCCCAGCGGAAACTACACTTAAATACAGTCTTTCAAACTTGACAGGAAGTTCATCCGGACGATATATTGACTGCTCCTATCCGGGAAGACTTATTCTTAACGGGTCCCTGGGTTTAAGGGGCCTGATTTTCGGAAATGACCTGAACTTCTTTACTGAAGCCCTTGCTAGTTTCGGCAAAAATACTGCCACACCTGAAAAATCTGCAAGCAATGCCGGTGCATTTGAACTGTCACAGGATATTACACTGGGACTTGAAATGACCGGAAATTTCGGACACAATTACATTAAAGCAGGTTACGCCTGGACTTACGGTAACAGCTTTACTGACGGGGAATTATATTTTATCTTCAAGATCAATTCCATTTCCTTTTAGCATGCTGCAATTTTTTTGATGGCAAAAAAAAACTTCGGCCGGAAGCGGACCCCGAAAGGATTTTTGCGGCCGAAGTATTATTATAAGTTCCGGAGACATCCATAGTCATAAGACATTAACTTTCAGACTCCGCCCTATTTTATTCAGACTTCTTTTTCTTCTTTCTGTCCATGACAGCAAGAACTGCCATAAGTGCAATTCCGCCCAGAATCATTCCCATACAAAGAACCTGTCCTGTACTTATGTTCAGCAGGGATGTATTGTGATACAGTTCAGTGCTTCCGTTTGCAGAAAACCTGAACCCCTTATCCCAGTCAGGCTGACGGAAATATTCAATAACAAAACGTACAGTACCGTAACAGATTGTATAAAGTGCTCCCAAGAAACCGTCAAAAGGCTTCTTCTTTCTTACACACCACAGAAGACAGAACAGAGCAAGACCTTCAAAGAATGCTTCATATAGCTGACTCGGATGACGCGGCAGGTTTACGATTTTCTGACCTTCAGCAACAGTCATACCGATTTTTGCCATGAATTCCTGAACCCAGTCCAGGCTGACGGAAAAACTTTCAAATCTTCCTGCCTGAGGGAAAATCATACCCCATGGCATAGTTGTAATACGGCCATAAAGCTCACCGTTCATAAAGTTACCGATTCGTCCGAAGGTATATCCCAGAGGAATTGAAACACACATTGCATCAATCCACTTCCATAAAGGCTTCTTATGCCTCATGCACCAGACAATCATTCCAATAAGTCCGCCGATGAATCCGCCATGATAGGACATTCCTGCAAGACCGGTAAACTTATGGGTAGAAGAATCAAAGGGCCAGAAAATAAGCCACGGCTTCTTCCAATAAATTTTGCTTGTATCATAAACCAGGGTTGCAAAAATTCTTGCCCCTATAACCAGGAAAATGATTCCCGTAAAGATGAACCCCATCAGATCATCTTCGGTAACCTTTGATTCTCCGGCTACATCTAATGAGCCTTCCTTCCACTGCCGCTTAAGAATATAATACGCAAGGGCAAACGCAACAACATACATAAGTCCGTACCAGCGAATCAGTCCAAGAAATTTTACGTTCGGAAAAACTTCAGGATGAATCCATGACGGATAATTCACATACAAAAATTGAGCGAACATCTCTTTCCTTCTATTTAATTAATTTTTTTCTGATGAAAAATGATAACAGGAATCCCTAAAAACTGCAATTATTGGAGATAACCTTAAAGACGCTTCGTTCTAAGCCTTATAATTTCAGGGGCCAAAACTCGCCGTAATCTCTAAAAAGTATTTTTTATAGATTACCTGAACTCTCTACCAAAAATCCAGGGTACTTCCGAAAGCAAAATCTCCAGGAGATTCCCCAAAATAAACGTCAAACCTTGAATCCCATTTTGGCAGCATCCAGAAGTTTTTTCTTAAGAAGATTATTTTCGTTCCTAAGCTGCGTAATCTCATACTGCTGCTGCTTGATTGTTTCAGCCAGCTCACCCATTGTAAGAGCGCCTGTACCGACAAGGTCTTCAACGTAGGACATCTTCTGAGAAAAATCATCCGTCGCTTCTTCCGTTGCAATCTGGAAGGAAGTTTCAGCCGTCTCAAAGAAATCATACTCCGAATCAAATTTACGCTGCTCGGAATGAACAATCTTGTCAGCAATACGGGTTACGGACTGAGCAATAATTGACTGAGGCTTATAGACAATAACAGGAAGACGAGAAGACAAAGCCTTATCCTGTAAGTTATCTCTATATATTATACCAAGAAACTCCAAGTCAAGGCCCAAGAATTCCTGACAGGAGTGACGTATCTTAAGAACCCTGTCCGCATCCTTAGGATCATCAATCATGTTAAGAACAATGCGCGGACGGAATTCCTTCATGCGGTTCCTGAAGACTTCAGCATTCTTATGGTCAACCCTGTCAATTATATCCATGAGTTCAGGAATATACATTTTCCTGAGGGTTTCCGGATCCTTCTTAAGTTTCTCAAGATAATTATAGGCAGCGGAACCTTTCTTGAACGTATTATACATCATGCGAAACACGATGTTCTTGAGAAACAGATACCCGTTAAGGACTGCTGTTACAGTCGGTGCCGTAACGACTATTCCCTGGGGAGAAAGGAGGAACATGTCAAGAATGGTAAGATGAGTTCCTGCTCCCAGATCAAGAATCAGATAATCATAATTACTTTCCAGGAACTTTTTGACTAGTTCGTTCTTTTTGCTGACCTTCAGAGAAGTGAGACCCGGAATTTCAGAATCGCCTGCTATAAAGGAAACGTTCCTGTAATCTGTAGGCAGAATAATATCTTCAAAACTTGATTTCCCCGAAAGGAACGTACCCATACCAACTTTAGGTGATGTCTGTCCTATTACCAAATGTAAATTCGAGGCTCCTAAATCCAAATCAACTAAAAGAACTTTTTTTCCGGCCTGGCCCAGAGCGATTGCAAGATTTGCGCTTAATAAACTCTTGCCGACTCCACCTTTACCGCTTGCTACTGGTATAATCTGCATACTTTAATTATAACACAAACATTTAAGTCTTGCATAGTAATTAAAAACAACGTAAAATAATATTGTATGGACAAGAAACGTTTTTTCACGATATTCGCAGTATGTATTCTTACTGTTATTACTTCACAGTGTTTTGCACAGTCACAGACGAAATCAGCCGAACCTCAGGCCCAGAACGACAAGCGTAATCTTGAAATCATTGAGGCCCTCTACTATTACATACAGGAAAACTATGTAGACGAAGTTGATTCCCAGAAACTTTACGAAGGTGCCCTGAAAGGTATGCTGGAATCATTGGACGACCCTCATTCATCTTACATGGATGTTGACGCATGGCGAGATATTACGGATACAACTTCAGGTGAATTCGGCGGTGTTGGTTTAAGTATTTCAAAAGCTGCAAAATCAACACCTGAAGACCCTGCCTACGTTAGAGTTGCACAGCCCATTGATAATTCCCCGGGTTTCAGGGCAGGCATCCAGAGCGGGGATCTTATCATAAAGATCAACGGCACTGACACTTCCACAATTACAATGAACGAGGTTCTCGGAATGCTCCGCGGACCTGTAGGCGAAAGTGTTACGGTTACAATCAAACGAGGAAAGAACCTTATATTTGACAAGACCCTTGTGCGTGCAATAATCAAGAATCCGACCGTAACTTACGGCATGATAGGTACTGTCGGCTATACAAGAATCAGTGAATTCTCTGCAAACACGGCAAAAGATCTTCAGGAAAGCCTCAACTCCTTTGCAGAAAATAATTATACGGGACTTATCATTGACCTCAGGGACAACGGCGGCGGTCTTCTCAGATCTGCAATTGATATTGCAGACAAATTCATTGATGAAGGTGTAATCGTTTCCACAAAGGGACGCGTCGAATACGAAAATGCATCGTACAGGGCTAGAAAAACTAGAACAACTGTAAGAAATATGCCTGTCGTGGTTCTCATTAACGGCGGAAGTGCCAGTGCAAGTGAAATTCTAAGCGGAGCACTCAAGGACACGAAGAAGGCTTACCTTGTAGGCGAAAAATCTTACGGAAAAGGTTCCGTTCAGGTTCCTACGGCCCTTACCAACAATGACGGCTTCAAGATTACAGTCGCCCGCTACTACAGTCCTACAGACACAAACATTGACAAGACAGGAATCATACCTGACAGGGAAGTTAAATACCCAGAATTCTCCGACGAAGAAGCAAAGGCCTTTGAAAAGCTTCTCGAGGATGACGTGATTACTAAATATGTTGCAGAACATAAGAACATGAACGAAGCACAGATTAAATCTTATGCGGCATCACTTAAACTTACATACAATCTTGAGGACCGTGTTCTGCGTAAACTTATCCGCAATGAAGTGAACAAGAACAAGGCTTCCATGCTTTACGACCTGGACTATGACCTTCAGCTTAAAGAAGCATTGAACATCCTTAACAACGAAGACTTCAATAAGCTTATGAAAAAGACAAAGAGCTTGAAGGAACTTCAGAAAGAAACAATGAAAGATGAATCGCAGGCAAAGAAATGAGACAGTTTGTAGCTGATTCACAGCTTGATTCACAAGGATGCCTGACTGTTGAAGGAAAGAAGCTTCACTACCTTACAAATGTTCTGCGTCTTTCCGTGGGAGACATGATTTATGTGCGACTTCCTGACGGAAAGCTCCGGAACATGACCGTAGCAAAATTTGATGAGACGAAGCACAAAGTAATTCTTCAGGTTGCAGGAGCTAATCAGGAAACAAAGAAATCTTTTGCCAAAGCTGACCCTGTGGAATCAAAAAACGAAGATGAAATCTGGCTCTTCATGTTTGAGGCGAAGCCTCCAAAGATGGACCTCATTGTAAGACAGGCAACTGAATGCGGCATTTCAAGAATTGTTCCTGTTGAAGGTGCATTCTGCCAAAAAGGATCCGTTGAATCCGCAAGAAAAAAATCGTCGCCCGGCGATGACAGGTGGCAGAGAATTATTACTGAAGCGAGGGAGCAAAGCGGTTCTGCGGTAGACACAAGGATTATGGAAAGCCGCAGTCTTGAAAAGGCCCTTGAACTTTGGAAAAAAACTTCAGAAATTACCGCAGCCGATGCATTTGTCCTGTATGAGCGCACAGAACATTCCGTGACTCTTCATGAAGGAATCAAAAAAAATAATGATGCAAAGGTTCATGCACTTTTTGTAGGTGCTGAAGGGGGAATTTCTCCCGAAGAAATAGAACTTATGTTAAAAAACAATATTCAGTGCATCCATTTCGCAACAAATATTTTAAGATGCGAAACCGCAGCCCTCTACGGAACGGCCGCACTCCAGAATGCACTTACGGAGAAAAAAGTATGGAAGTAAAAAGAATTAGTCTTCTCGGCGTACCTTTGGATATTTTTGAACTTGAAGACCTTGAAAAAATAATTCTTGACCTTGAAGAAAAGGAAGGACAGAAACAGATTGTATTCCTTTCCGTATGGGATTTGCTCAGGGCAAGAAGAAAGAATGAATACTCTGAATGCGTAAGAAATGCGGACCTTATCATTCCGACATCAAAAAGCATTTTGAAGGGAGCAAAATTTCTGCACAAAGATATTCCTGTCCGCCACAATCCTTTCACAATTACAATCAATATTCTCAACACTCTGGAAAGCCGTTTCAAGTCGGTCTATCTTTTCGGCGGAAAAAAGAAATCTATTTCTGTTGCAGAAAAGAATGTTCACAATACATTCAAGAATCTTCAGATAGTTGGACGCTATGTAGGAAACTATTCTAAGAACCGTGAAGAAAATATTGTTCAGGCAATCCGCAAAGCATCTCCTTCACTTGTACTCTACAGCGAAGGCATAAAGGAAAAGGACTGCTGGTCCTACAGGAGACGTGAAAATTTTGCAAAAAGCATATTCCTTTATTACCATGACATAATTGGCATCTTCAGTGAAAGGCGGAAGCGTGTAAGCGAAGAAAAATTTGAAACGGGAAAGGAAATATGGTTTGAAATCGGCCAGAACCCGTTAAAGATTTTCCTTATTTTTCCGTTCCTTAAGTATGAGATACTTCTGGTCTGGTATCGTCTGTTCAAAAAGGATGCCTGAAATTAAAAAATCTGATGGAAAACAAAAAAGTTCTCCTTATTTCAAACAACAAGCTGCTGGAACAGTGGTGCACAAGAAAACTTGAAAACGAGTTTACTTTTGACAGCTCCAGCAGAGATAGTTTCATTTATGAAAACAATGAACAGGAAAAGCCGTTACTGATATTATTTGACTGCGAAGGTCTGTCTTTCCAAGAAATATGTGACCTTATTTACGTCTCGTTCAAAAATTCCTGCAAACTGCACTCATTGATTCTTGTTCTGTCTTCATCCCAAAAGCATGAGAATTTCCCCGAAAAAGAGTTACTGGCTTTCTGTTCCATATATTTCAGAAGCACCCAGTTTTCGCAAATCACTGAACTGAAGCCAAATATGCATAAGTTCATAAACAATAAACGGAATAGAAGAGAGTCCCTTTACAGAATGGATACTCCGGCCAAGAGTCTGAAAATCCATTCAGCAGAGAATGATGGAATTAAATTATGCGCAGAGCAGAATCCTATGAAGGAACTGAAAACTAAAATTGATGCGGCTGCAAGAAGTTCTGCAAACATTTTGCTTCTGGGGGAAAGCGGCAGCGGTAAATCCTATACGGCAAAACTTATACACAGAAAATCCTCTTACCGCCAGAAAAAAATGGTTTCCATAAATTTAAATGAATTCAATGAACAGGTTTTAGAAAGCTCCCTCTTCGGAACAACGAAAGGTGCTTATACAGGTGCGGAAGAAACTGAGGGACTTTTCAGCAGAGGAAACGGCACAACAATTTTCATTGATGAAATAGGCGATATATCACCGAGACTTCAGCTCAAGCTTCTGAGCGTACTTGAAAACAGAAAATTCAGGAAGGTAGGAGGAACAAAGGAGTTGTCCTTCAACAGCCGCCTTATCTTTGCAACCAACGCTGACCTGAAAAGAAAGATTGAGGACAAAACTTTCAGGCTGGACCTTTTTTACAGAATAAATTCCATTACAATTGAAATACCTCCCCTGAGAATACATAAGGAGGACATAAGGCTTCTTGCCCAGAACTTTGCGGAACGACTTGGCAAAACCATTTCAGCTAAAGCTTTCCAGAAACTGCAGGCCCATAACTATCCGGGAAATATCCGTGAACTGCAGAACCTTATAGAAAATGCAAGTGCCTTCTGCTCCGGAAAAATAATCTGCGCCGAAAACATCAGATTCAATTAGAGAAACCATTTCCGCCCCGGCAGTTAACAAAGAATAATAAAAAAACTCTAAAAATTGCAGTCCCTGGAGATAACTTAAAATACACGATGTCTTAAGACTTGTAATTTCAGGGATTAAAACTCGCAGACATCTGTGAAAAGCATTTTATAGTGATGCCCTGATCAGGAAAGCAAAAATCTGTCAGGAATTGAAAAACTATGAAATTTACTGTATTCTAGTTCCATGGCATACGAAGTAACCGCTACCAGACGACGGCCTCAGAATTTTGGAAATCTTGTAGGTCAGGAATTTGTTGCAGAAACTCTTAAAAATGCAATAGAATCAAAAAAAATTGCTCATGCATATTTGTTTTCCGGTCCGAGAGGATGCGGTAAAACATCAACTGCACGTATTCTCGCAAAAGCTCTTAACTGTCATCACGGACCTACAGCTGACCCCTGCGGAGAATGTGATGCATGCAAAGAAATTACAGCAGGATCATCTTTAGACGTAATTGAAATAGACGGTGCCTCAAACACAAGCGTAAACGACATACGCCAGATCAAGGACGAAGTTCTTTTTCCGCCTAACGCCCTGAAATATAAAATCTATATAATAGACGAAGTTCACATGCTTTCTACAAGCGCATTCAATGCACTTCTGAAAACTATTGAAGAGCCTCCTCCATACGTGATATTCATATTTGCGACCACCGAACTTCAGAAGGTTCCTGCAACCATAAAGAGCCGCTGCCAGCAGTTCAATTTCCGCTTGGTTCCGATTGAAGAAATCAAAAACCAGCTTGCCCAGGCTGCACAGGAACTTGGAATAAAGGCGGAAGATGAAGCTCTTTACTGGATTGCCCGCGAGTCAACAGGAAGTATGCGTGACAGCTACACTCTCTTTGACCAGGTTGCAGCTTTCAGTGACGGGGAAATCACTTACGAAAAAATCAGGGACAAGCTTGGTCTTGTAGGAATTGACAGACTCAATGAACTATTCGGACTTTGCGTAAAATCTGATGCGGCGAATGCTCTTTCCAGGCTTGATGAATATTTGCAGAACGGAGTTTCCATTGAGCAGTTCATTACAAACTGCTCAGACTATCTGCGTTCACTGCTTCTCATTAAAAGCGGCATAACAAGAGAGTCTCTTGTGGGACAGAGCATTGAACGCTACAACAAAGAAGTTATTGATTCATGGAACACAGTACAAATTGAAAGAGCCCTCAGTATTTTCATGCAGCTCTACAGGGACATAAGATATTCGCTGAGCCCCCGCTACGAGCTTGAACTTGCAATAAGCCGTCTCGCCTGGCTCAAGGATTATGTTTCACCCAGGGAAGCAAAGCTTGCTGTTGAAAAAGTTGAAAAGATTCTCCGTGAAAGTGCAAAGGAACGTACGATAACTTTCACAAAAAAAATTATTACCGGGGAATCTGATCCGGCTGAAAAAAAAAATATTGAACCAGCAGACGAAGATACAGTCCCTGCCCCTAATGAGACAACCGTAACAGAAACTGCTATTGAAGAACTCAGACAGGAGGAAGCAACAGCTGAAACTCCAGCGGAAGTTCCTCCTGTTGCCGGAACCGTAAACCTTAACTGCACAGACAAACCTAAATCATACTTTATGCCTCAGTTTTCTGCACTGAAGGAAGAAAGCTCCAAGGAAACAGGAGCTGTAAAAACTGACGAAGAAAGTAAGCAAACAGAAGCTGGGGCTCCTGTTTGCCCGGCAGAGGCAGCAGATGAAGAGGATTTGACACCGCCTGCTCCAGAAGAATCATTCGGGGAAGACAGTGAAGATGAAGAGGAAATTCAGGAAACAAGAATTGAATTTCCAGCCGAAAAAACTTATATTGAAAGGAAGGAAATCGATCCTGATGAAATTGAAGTTCCTGAGGACTATGACATAAATGCAAGGACAGAAGTTTTACAGCAGCACAGACCTGTTGACCTGGACATTACTAATCTGGAATCTGTCAAGGCATACATCATTCAGGAATTCAACGCAGTTGATGCAATGCTGAGTCCGGTACTGGCAGCTTCCTTTGACTGGAAATTTGAAAACGACAAGATAACAATCCTTGTTGATAACAGGTTCCACCTGAACATGATACAGAACAGCTCTTCCAGGATTGTTGAACTTCTTCAGTCCATATACTCAAGAAGCATAGGACTTGAAGTTCTTGTCCAGGAAAAGCAATTTTCAGCTGAAGCCGAGGAACTTCCTTTGCAGGTACAGATTCTGAAGGACAGCTTCAAGGGCAGCATTGTCTGATAGATTTATACTGAAGAAGAATTTTGAATTTTTTTATTTTTGGATTCTTCTTCAGTAAAGGGCATCTCTGATAAAAAAACTCTGACTTTCAGGGACGCCTCACTTTTACACTACAGGAAGATACAGGAGATTAATATGAATCCGTTTGACATGATAAAAAATCTTGGAAACCTTAACAACTTGAAGGAACAGCTTGAACAGACAAAGAACCAGCTGGCAGACATAAGAGCTACAGGTTCTGCAGGCGGCAACATGGTTCGAGTAACTTTGAACGGCCACTTTGAAATTGTTGACATTTTCCTTGACCCTATCTGCGTGGACAACAGAGATGTTCCTATGCTACAGGACCTCATCATTGCAGCACACCATGACGCGCTTAACAGAATGCAGGAAGAACTTAAAAACAAGATGGGACCTATGATGGCAGGTCTTAATATTCCCGGAATGAACTGATGAACGCACTTGATGAACTTACAGAAAGTTTTGCACGGCTTCCTGGAATAGGAAAAAAAAGTGCTGCACGGATTGCAAATCATTTGCTTAAGACTGACGCAATTTTTATGGAACGCTTCTCCCAGCAGATCCTAAATTTGCAACAGAGAATTAAACCCTGTTCCGTATGCGGCTCATGGACGGAAACAGACCCCTGCCCGATATGCAACGACCCTACCAGGGACAGGAGTGTAATCTGCGTTGTTGAGCAGGCCCAGGATGTAACTGCAATAAATAACTCTAATGAATTTCACGGACTTTTCCATGTTCTAGGAGGTGTTATTTCCCCTCTGGAAGGAATAGGTCCGAACCAGCTCAGAATTGCTGAACTTATTGAACGGGTAAAAACTGAAAGCATAAAGGAAGTTATTCTTGCAACAAATCCGACTGTAGAAGGAGATACTACTGCTCTTTATGTGCAGCATGTTCTTCAGGAGACTGAATGCACAGTCACAAGACTTGCAAGCGGCATTCCTGTAGGCGGAGACCTTGAATATGCAGACAGACTGACACTTGCCAGAAGTTTCAGAGGACGGTCAAGAATTTAAAGTCAAATGAAGCAAACAAAAAAAATGCTCGGTCCGAAGACTTTTATTTGCTTCAAAAAAATATTAAGGGCATCTCTAAGAATTGCAAATTTTAGAGGTCCCCTTAAAGAACTGTAAGGTTACTTTATTACTTTCTCCGCACAAGGAATTCAGTTTTAGGCACATCATTTTTTTCTTCATCTATCTTTTTGTAGCGGTCATAAAAATATGACTGAGCTTCAACCTTCTCTTCCTTCTTCAAAGACTTTTTCTTTTCCCATGTTCCGTCTTTTCTTAGGACATAGGCATTCTGGTTGTCCCTGAAATAAACTCCCAGAGCATCTATCAAAACTTTCTTGTTCTGCTCTTCTATTACAGGAAACATCAGCTCCACCCTTCTGTCAAGGTTTCGTTCCATCCAGTCGGCGCTGCTCAAATAAATTTCTTCATCCATTCCGTTCTGGAAATAGAATATCCTGCTGTGCTCAAGATAGCGGTCAATGATGCTTACAACCTGAATATTTTCGCTCAGACCTTTGACCCCCGGCACAAGTGTACATATTCCGCGGACATTCAATAAAATTTTTACGCCTGCACAGCTTGCCCTGTACAGAGCCTGAATAATTTCAGGATGACACAGGCTGTTCATTTTAGCCATAATAAGACCGGGAGTATCCTTTGTTGTGAACGAAATTTCCCGCTCAATCATTTCAATTATGCGGCTCTTCAAATTAATTGGCGCCATATAAAGATAATGCATCTGCTGCACGATGCTGTAACCTGAAACCACATTGAAAAACAAAGTCGCATCGTTGGCTATGAAATGATTTGAAGTAAGTAGAGAAAAATCCTGATACTGGTTTGCATTTACGGAATTATAATTTCCTGTCCCGATATGGACATAACGTTTAATTCCGTCACTTTCTTTTCTGACAACAAGACATATCTTTGCATGAACCTTATAATTTGCAATGCCGTAAACTACCGTGACTCCTTCCTTTTCAAGCTCCTCGCTCTGGAGAATATTTTTCTGCTCGTCAAAGCGTGCCTTAAGTTCTACAAGAGCCATAACCTGTTTGCCGTTACGGGCCGCCTCTTTCAGGGCCTGAACAATAGGACTGTTATTACCTATTCTGTACAGGGTAATCTTTATTGCAAGAACATTTTTATCAGCTGCGGCATCCCTTATGAATCTGATGACAGAATCATAACTTTCATAGGGAGTGTTCAGCATGACATCTCTCTGGCGCAAAGTGTTCCAGAAGGTTTCGTCTTCAGGAAATGAGGCCGTCGTAAAACTCTTCCATCTTGAAAAGAAAAAGATTTCCTCTTTTTCAAGATGAAACCTTTCCTTGCGGGAAAGCTGCTGCAGGTTTCCGGGATTAATGAAATTGTTCACGACGTAGATATCATCGTCCATCAAACTGAATTCATCTTTCAGAAAATTCTTTAGATAAACACTTGTATCGGAACAGACCATCCTTACAGCAAAGGAAGTCTGTCTCTTTATGAGAATTTCCTTCATGGCGTGAATATAAATGTCACTTGAAACTGAATCCTCATCGACTGTCAGATCCGCGTCCCTGTCAACCTTGAACACGAGACTCTCTTTTACTGTGAACCCGGGAAAAAGCTCGCTGCCGTAGAAACATATAATGTCTTCAAGAAGTGTATAGTATTCAGTGCCATTATTTTCTGGCAAAGAAATTATCTGGCTCAGAAGAACGCCGGGAGGAATCTGGACCAGGGCAACAGATTTTTTTTCCGCTCTGCAGAAACCTGATTCGGTTCGATTAAACTCATAAAGCTCTTCAACGGGATCCAGAAGAAAGGCAGCATAATTTTTCTGATTTATTACAGTGGGAAAAAGTTTGGAGTCTGTTCGCTGGGGACTAAGAAGAGGAAAAATATTTTTTCTGAAAAACTTTGACACAAATTCCTTCTGCTCTTCCGAAAAGTCCCTGCACTTGACGTAAACAAGACCCTGTTTTTCAAGAAGCGGAATTATTTCCTCGTTTATAACTTTGTTCTGGCAGCCAATAATTTCATGGCAGCGGACAGAAACAGCATGAAGAACTTCCTGTGCAGTCAGTCCTGAATGATCTTTTGTTTCCGGATTCTGTCTTGCAATACGCTTCAGGCTTGCTCCGCGCACATTAAAAAATTCATCAAAATTACTTGAAACAATGGAAAGAAATTTAAGCCGCTCAAACAAAGGCAGATCCTTTCTGCAACCTTCAGACAGAACCCTACCGTTAAATTCCACCCAACTTAATTCTCTGTTTGTATAAAGTTCCTTCATCCGCTGAATCCTCTCACAATGGAACTTCTCTGATAATTCTGAAACAAGATGCATGCCGAATTTAAGACCGCTCAATCATAGCGGCTCCAAATATCACATTCCCAGGATTATCTCTAAAAGACTACGATTTTTAGAAATTCCACATATAATTAACGGCTGAATTCTACGCAAGCACAATTTTATATCCGAAAACATTCTCAAAAAGTCCTCCCTTTTCCTGGAGAGCAAGTTTTTCAAGGCTAAGGCTTGTCTGCTTCCTGATCCTGATAGTCATTGTGTCTTTCGAAAAATAAATTCTCAGGTCACTGAACTTCTGCTTATGGCTTCGGTCCAGGGCATCCGCAACTCTCAGAATTGCTGTGAGCTTTAAAATAATCAGGCGCTGGTTTCTTGGAAGCAGCTGAATCTCTGAATCCTCCTGAGGCATTCTGCTTCCCTTATGATAGGCGGCAGCAAGTGCAACAATATTTTTGTCCTGGCTTGAAAGACCAAAAAGTTCGCTGTTCATAATAATATATCTGCTGTGAAGATTATGATTCTCCGCACTTATGAACATTCCTATATCATGCAGAAGGGCGCTGAGCTCAAGCAGAACTCTTGCCCTGTTATCAAGCCCAAGTTCATTTTTCAGGGAATCAAAAATCTTCAGGCTCATGTCACGCACAGACTTTGCATGATTTTCATCACCCTGATATTTTTTTAGTAGATTCATTCCGCCAGCAATAATCTGGGCATTAAACTCCTGTTCAAGTTCAAGGCTGGGAGCCATCAGGCTTAGCAGAAGTCCTTCACGTATGGAAGTTTCCGGAACAATAACAGATTTGACTCCCGTAAGATCAATGAAGTGCTTGTAAGCAAGGAGAGTAATCTGGAATGACTGGGAGTCCGTATAATTCAAGTTGTAGCGGCTTTCAATGAGCGGAAGATGTTTCTGCATATGGTCTACGAGACTGTCAAAATCTTCGCGAAGAATTTCACGGAGACAAGGTGACACTGATTTTCCGCAGTAAAGGGAAACAATGAGCATATCACTGCAAAGCGCAATGAACTGACGGATTTCAGCAAGATCGATTTCAGTGCTCAAAGTTCCTTTCGTATTACGGATAAACTCTTCAAGCCATCTCTTTGCATCTTCTGTCCTGTCTTCATCGTCTATGGAACCTCGTACAGAATAAATCTCCTGGTCAACAATTACTGTTCCAAGACGAATACTGTGGGCACAAACCATCTGACCTCTTTCCATGAGCATCATTTCTGTGGAGGCCCCGGAAATTTCAAGGATAATTGAATTGGTCTGACGCATGGCATCATCTTTCAGACAGTTGTTCACGGCAATATACATGAGACGGTTCTCTTCAATACCGTCTATAACTTTTACCGTAAAGCCTGTCTTTATTTTTATTCGGTCAACAAAGGAATCCCTGTTGTGAGCGGTTCGGACTGCACTTGTACCGATGACTGTAACTTCATAACTTTCTATGCCCCAAGACAGAAGCTGTTCCCTGTAGCGCAGAAGAATCTGAAGGCAAATGAACTGTGTGTCCCTGGTTACGGAACCTATAGTAAAAACATCTCGGCCAATGTTTACAGGCTGCTCACTTCTGTCAAGAATATTCAGACGTCCGCTCCCGGTAGTATCTTCCAAGGAAAAATCCCCGTCCAAAAGTTCAGCAACCATCAGACGGATGCCAGTAGAGCCTATTTCTATTACAGCCTGAGTTTTTTTACCGGACACCGCAATTCAGCTCCCAGATCAAAGCTTGTCTATAAGCATTGAACATTTTCCGGAAGGAATAGGAACAGTCTTCTTCTTGCTGTCAATAATATTTATTGTAAAGTAGTAAAGCTTTTCACTTTCCATCTGGATTTCCCAGCCGCGGTTGCTCTTGTTACTGAGAATCGTAATAAGATTGCGCTTAAGGGAAAGCTTTTCAATGCCCATGATTTCAAGGTTAGGAATAATCCAGTCCACGGTCTTGCGGGAAAGGCTTATGTTGAGACCAATCACGTTCTCTATCATAAGGGCGATTGAAGAAATGCCTGTGTAATGCATGAATCTCTTTCTAGGAAATTCAGGATAACTGGCCAAAATTGCAGGGCCGTCCTTGTTAGGAAGATATGCCTCATACAGGTCACCCTTCTGCTTCGAATCAAGAGGGCTAAGGCCTTCAAGAATCTGATAGAGATGGCGTATTGTACATTCACGGGCATAAGCATAGTACTGATACTTTTCAAGCCCCTTGATGATCATGAAATTAAACGGAGGGAACACGGAACCCCTGAAACCTTCACCGTTCTCACAGAAATCAGGACTATCCATGCTCAGAGAAGGGAACGGATGCTCTGTACCGAATGTTGCAGGATTTGTCAGGTGAGAAATAAGAAGATCAGCTCTGTCCGCATTAGGAAGTTCCGCCAGAAGAGGCCAGAAACCTGCTATCGTTTTCTGAGGAAGACGCTGCTCATCTTTGTCAAGGTCATGATAGAAATTAGTCTCGGAATCCCACATAAGATTATTGATTCTCGTCTTGAGACTGAAATACATTTTCTTGTACTGGAAGCTGAGGTCCTTGTCATTAAGGATATCACCCAGAGCGGACATATGAGAAGCATTGATTGCCATGCAGCAGTTAAAATCAACAGGATAGCAGCAGCCTTGTCTCGGTGAATTAAACATAGTTGAACTTTCAAAAGGCACCGCGTAAAGTCCGTTCTCCTGCTTAAAAGTACGGTCAATCCATTCCATGTACTTCTGGAGGACCGGCATAACTTCCTTGATGCGACGCTTGTTTGCGCTCTTGTGATACAGATTAAATTCAGCCCATGCAAAAAGAGGAAGACCTATGCCCTCCGGATTCTTTTCATCAGTGATTGCTTCGTTTGCCTTTGCATCATACTTCCAGCGAATTGCTCCGTTTTCTTCCTGACGAGAATAGAAGTAGTCAATATTCTTGCTGGCAGGATAATTGCGGTTAGAGTAAACAAGAAAAAAAGATGATAAAATTGATTCAAACTGGTCAATTACAAGCTTTTCCTGGGACGGATACAAAAAAAGACCATCAGGTGAAGGTTCTCCCGAAGAAGGATCAAGCCAATAATCTGCCAACCAGTTCCATGTCTTATCATAAATGTCAACAAAATCCTGATCATAGAAATGGATTTTTGGAAAATCTCGTTTATTCACATTAACTCCTGAAAACTGAAAACTTTTTCAAAAATTTTTACAGTATATACCTCAAGATTATATCATAAAATAGAAAAAAACTGTATAATTTTCATAAAATTTTCTAAATATTTGGCGGAATTATATGTACAAGTCTTATGTTTACCTTGAAATTCGTGTTCTACTCTCAGCTGTTCCAGGTGTATTTATTCTGGAAAGCGACTCAAACAAGAAAATGGACATACTCACAGTAAAGGAAGAATATGTCCAGCGAAACAATGAAGGCCATAAACTTTCCGGCGTAAGCATACAGCCGTCAGTTCTTCACAAAGTTTCAAGCCTCGTGCACTCACTCGGAGGCAATTTCATAAATAACCCAGACCTTGAAAAACTTACAGGAAACATCCAGGACCCTCCGGATGACAAGAAGTATACAGGCTTCTCCGTTAAGATTGCGGAAGGCGGAACTCTGCCCATAATGTTCCACCAGAGGTCAAAGAATATACGCATAGAGGAAATCCGCATTGAAGAAAACTGCGGCCACCTCACACGTACCGGCGGAACTGCACACATGGACTGGACTTACGCAGGATGTCCCTGCATGAGAATAAAGACATGCTCATCCTTTGAAGTCGGAGAGGAGGCAGAAGTATTCCTGCAGGAACTTTACACTCTCATGGCATACCTGAAGCTTACTGTAGGCGAACTAGGTGAAAGTTCCGTAAGATGTAACGCTTACGTGGCACTTGCAGACTATCCGGACAAACCTGATTACATTGTAAAACTAAGAAACCTTAACTCCTTTAACTTCGTGCGCTCCGCAATCAACTCAGAAGTTACAAGACAGGAAAACATTCTTCTGTCCGGTGATAAGGTTAAAAGCGAAAGCCGTCTGTGGATAGCCGAACGCAAAATAACAGAAAGCTGGCAGGAACGCAGCTTCTCCAAGCCGAAGTTCAGGACTTATTCTCCTGACATAAAGATTGACATTTCTGCATATTCTGATTCCAGGGACATGAACGTTGAACTTCCCGAGGCACGCAGAACAAGACTCAGAAGCAACTACGGACTTTCAAAACTTCGCGCACAGTTTATCTGCGGTGAAAAAGACCGCGCTGACTTCTTTGAAGAAGCTGTTGCCCACGGGGCGGATCCTCTTCTTGCAGCAAGATGGATTGCAAGCGAACTTACAAAACTTCTAAACACCCACAACATCTCTATAAAGCAGTGCAAGGTTACGGCAAAAAAATTTGCTGAAATTCTCCTGCTTCTCCGTGAAGAAAAAATCCACAGCGGAATGGCAAAGGATCTTCTCTGCGAAGTGTTCAAGACAGGTGACGACATACAGAACATTCTGAAGACCCAGAACCTTGTCCTTCTTTCATCAGAAGAGGAACTCAGTCCTGTAATTGACAAGGTTCTTGCAGAAAATACAAGAAGCGTTACAGCCCTTAAGAAAGGTGAAATGGCTCCGCTTGACTTCCTTACAGGTGCAATCATGAAGGAAACAAACGGTCAGGCCCATCCTGCAACAGTAAAGGCTCTCATCAAAGAAAAACTTAACATCAGCCTCATCTATATTCTCACCATGGGCGGTGCAATCACAGCAAGGATGAGGGAAGACGGAACAATAGCAGCAGCAAATTCCACTGAGACAATCAGCAATCTTCTGGACAGCAGCGTACAGCTTCCTTACATGGTAAAGGAAGTAAGCTCAATGCTCAGTGAAGAAACTGAACCGAAGGACTGGGCAAAACTTATCAGCTCAGTAAAGGCATGCATGGAAAGCGGTACTGCAAACGGTATTGTAATTACTCACGGAACAGATACACTTCCTTACACGGCGGCCCTCATCTACTGGCTCTTCTCCTCTGCTGAAGTGCCTGTAGTATTCACCGCATCAAGCACGCTGCCTTCAGAAAGTTCTGAGGCAAAGGACAATCTCAACTTCGCCATAAGAACTGCAATGGAAAAAAAGAAGGGCGTATATGTTGCCTGCAGCGGAAAACTTTATTCACCGCTCAACCTTCGTTTCATGAACACAAAAGAAAACCTCTTCGTGAACTGGAACCTCAAGGAAAAGATTTACAGTTCTCAGAGCCTTGTAAGTTCAACATTCATGAGCATAAGTGCCCCTGAAAAAATAATAATTTCCCACATACTCAATGAGGCTGCAAGAAAGATGATAGTCCTGAGACTCTATCCCGGACTTCCATGCACACATCTTGAGCTTCTCATTTCAAGGGAATCTGATATTCGCACAGTAATTGCAGAAACTTATGCTTCAGGAACAGGAAACATGAGAAACAGCGACTACTCTCTCAAAGACTTCCTCATACGAGGAAGAAAAAGAGGACTCAATGTTTACTGCACATCACAGCAGGAAAGCATTGTCGACTTTTCATCATATTCAACTTCCGCACAGCTTTGGAGAGAAGGTCTTGTACCTATGGGATTCCTTACAACGGAAAGCACCGTTGCACTTTACTTTGCGCTGAACCTTATTGCCGATTCCGAAAAAGAACTTGCTGAACTTATGGAAAACACCCTGAACGAATAGAACAAGGATCCACTTGTCCCAAGTTAATATTGTCATCCGGAACCTGATTCTGAATCCGTGCACAGCATACTATTCAGATTCCGGAACAGATTCCGGATGACAGAACACTTTGGGCTTCCACATATTAAAAATAATTTAAGCATTCGCCATATAATTACGGTTATTTGCAAATAAATGTCATTATATAGTAAAAAACTGAACGGTCCATGTTTACCTTTGATTTATAATGTGATATAAAATACACATGGTTTCTGAAAAAAAGTATAAGTTCATTCATAAAAAAATATTTTCAATTCTGACATCAATATTCTTCCTCACAGCACTGGCGTCAGCTGAGACTGTCTATGTGAAGGCAGTAAACAGATATACTAATCCATGTAACGATCCGGAACCAATTATAAATTCCTATGCAAAGGAATTAATCAGAGTCCTGAATTCCACTGACGCACTTGGGGCAGAGAAAATTACTCTTGAACTTGACGACCAGAACCCATATATTCCCAAGGATGAAATTCTTTTCTTCGGTGACAAAGAAAATCCTCCGGAAAACAGAAGAATCTATTACACAAAAAAAGAAAGCTTCATTGCCCACGGATTCATTGTATGTCTCATGGACGACCAAAGGTTCAACAACACAACACCATATCTTCTCAACGGAATGTCAGTCGGCTACAACAAGAACGCCCCGTACCAGAAAATAATGCTGGACAATTTCAGAAAAGAATACTCACTTAAATTCAAAGCCGTTCCCATTGAATATTCCGACAAACTGGATAACACAATCACGAACAACAAAGTTGACGCCTGCTTTGCAAGTTTCATAACTCCAAGCATCCGTCAGGGAAAAATTCTCTACAACTTCGGCAACAAGAAGTTTTACATCGCATCAGACAAAAGCCGTTACGTCAACATGCTTAACCAGGCAATGACCGAGCTTGAAGAAAAGACCCCTCTCTACAGGGCCGACATAATCACAGCCGTAGGAAAAAATTATCCTCATACACAGAGAAATGTTTCGGAACAGGAATATCACTACATCCAGACCCACAGGGACATAAGCGTAATAGATGACGACTACTATAACTCATTCTTTGACAAGCACCTCATCCATAATGAAAACGCCAAAACTGAATTCTATAAAAAGATCAGCGGAATAAGCGGAATAAATTTCCATACGGAAAAGAAATCCTGGAACAAACGTTTCAGCGAGAACTGCATCTTTGAAGCCTCATCAACAGAAAAATACCATAATGAAATGGGAATAGACTCCTCAATATTTACTGAACCTTTCTACAACATGAACGTAAGGCTCATACTTGGCGGAGGAAAAAAACTTTCAGACATAAACCACAGAACAAATTTTGTAGTCCCGAAGGACATGGAAAAAATTATTTCAGCCATGGAACAGGAACTGGGAATCACAATCTCAAAAGAAAACTGCCGCGTTGAACATAATATTTCCACCTGCCTCGAACTTGTTGCCGAAGGGAAATATGACGCAACATTCATAAATGACATCTATCTTCAGCAGACATTCAAGATCGGCGAATACAAGAACCTGAACAACGCATTCACTAATCTGTATGAAATTCCTATGTGCCTTGGCGTAAACTATGACAATCCGGAAATTCTTGTCAGCATACTGAACAGATCCCTTGCACAATTTTCATCTGCCTATTACTCAAACCTTCTTGCAGGTCAGGGAATTTATTCCATTGCCGAATTTTCTTCTGAACGAAAACTCAGGCGGGACCTGAACTTAGGACTGATAATCCTTGCGTTCATATTGATTACAGTAGCAGTCGCAACAACAGTACACATAAACAAAAAAAGAAAGGACTCCCTTACAAGTCTATACTCCCTTTCAGGCTTTGAGGAACATGCGATAAAGCTTCTCAAAAAATATCCCAACTCAGACTTCCTCCTGACGGAAATCAACATCAGAGCTTTCTCCAACATTAACAAGAATCATGGAGAGAACAAGGGAAATAAAATTCTTACGGACCTTTCAAATCTTATCGAAAAAAAATGTCTGCCGGGAGCACCGACTGTGATTGCCAGAGGTTACGCTGATTCCTTCTGCGTCTTTGAAAGAATTGACAGCCCAAGCTTTTACACGGAAAAAAAAGAGCTCAACGAAGAAGCCATAATTGAAGCTATCAAAAATTCCGTACGCCAGCTGCAGAACCAGCTTACTGAGTGTCAGAACAACGAGCTTTCCATAATTCTAAAAAGCGGAAGCGCCATTTACCGTGGCAGCCGGAACCAGGAGAAAGGCACAAAGGATTTTGAGCTGAACATCATCCACGGACTCATGGGAAATGCAAAATACGCAAGACGTTCAACAAGAACAAGCATAGTGAACAACACCACCCTCTATAATTCAAGGCTCCAGGAAAAACACGAAAAGGCCAACCGCATAGAAAGCCAGATCATCAAGGCCGTACAGAAAAAGGAATTCAAAGTAATGTACCAGCCAAAATATGAACTTTCCACAGGAAAAATAAAGGGTGCAGAAGCTCTTGTCCGCTGGATAAAGGACGGAAAAATAATTTCCCCTGAAGACTTCATACCCCTTCTTGAAAAGAATGACTACATCAAAGAGCTGAACAAATATATCTACGAGGAAGTTTACAAGTTCCAGAACAGAATTCTTGAAGCACAAAACGACAGGGCGGTTCCTGTTTCCATAAACATTTCAAGAGTGGACTACGACATCAACCTTTTCATAAGCGAACTTGAGGAACTTGAAAAACGTTTCAGCATTCCGAAGGAACTTATTGAACTGGAAATTGAAGAACGGGAAAGCTCAGAAAACAGCTTCAACGAGTATTTCATCAAAAAGCTAAGCGACAAAGGCTGGAGGATAAGCATAGATGATTTCGGCTCGGGACAGTCTTCACTGAGAATGCTTAGCGAAGTTCCGGTGGACATAATAAAAATTGACCAGGGATTTCTGCGCACAATAGAATTCTCAGAAAACTCAAAGCTTGTACTCAAACACATGATACATCTCATAAACAGCATGGGAAAAGTTTCACTATGCGAGGGAGTTGAAAATGAAATGCATGTACAGATTCTTAAGGAATTCGGATGCCAGCTTGCACAGGGATATTTCTATTCGAAGCCTGTTGATGCGGACGTATTCATGAAGATGCTATGGGAACAGGAAAACTAGAAGCATTACAGGTTCTCAAGGCCTAAAACAATTTTACAGGAAATACTATGAGCAGATACACGAACATTTTATTTGATTTTGACGGAACTGTAATGGACACATCGGAAGGCATTTTCAATTCGTTTGATTATGTAATGGATTTCTACGGAATCAGTAATCCCGGGCATGAGTTCTATAAGCGTCTGATCGGACCTCCGCTTGCAGACAGTTTTACAAATTTCTTCGGATTCTCTCCGGAAAAAGCACAGGAAGCTGTAAAAAAATACAGAGAATTCTACAGGCCAAAAGGACTTTATCAGGTGAAGGTTTACGAAGGCGTTGAAAACCTTCTGAGAAGCCTGAAGGCGGACGGAAAAAAACTTTTTGTTGCAACAAGCAAGCCACAGATTTTTGCGGAAGATCTTCTCAAAAAATACAAGCTACACGACCTCTTTGACTTTGTAGGCGGGAGCGAAGCTAATGAAAACCGCGGAAAAAAATCTGAAGTAATTGAATACGTGCTCACAGAGAACGGCATAACAGACAGAACATCATGCATCATGGTCGGAGACAGAATGTACGATGTAAAAGGTGCAACAGAATGTAACATGGACTGCCTGGGAATAGAATGGGGATTCGGTTCAAGAGAAGAGCTTCTTGACGCAGGAGCTGTAGCCGTTGTACCAGCTCCGGAAGATGTTTTAAGTTTCCTTGAAAAATAGTTTCTGAAAAAAGTCTCAGGTTTCCCATAAAATACAAGGTCTCATGTGTCCATGAAAATGATTCCCGGGGACCGGAATTTTCTAAAGACAGCAAGTCCTCCATGAACTACGCTCGAAAATATCCTCAAGGAATTCCGGTACCTGAAATAAAATTAAGGGGCCCAAAAAAAATACAATTTTTGGAGTTGACTGTGAAAACACAATGTCCTTGGCCCTAAATTTCAAGAATCAAAACTTGCAGGCATCTGTGAAAATTATTTTTTAGGGCTGACCTTAACAATACGATTAGCGGATCATAAATTTAGTTTTAAAAAGAATTCAAGTTTATGCAATATATATTGAATTTTTTGCATTTAAAAGATATTCTAGAAAGACGTGTATAAAATACACATCCACAATAAATTATACGAGGTTCCCTATGGCCATGAAATATGATTTTACAGTTGAAAATTTGGGTGAATGCAAAGTAACATCTCCTATTGAACTTTCCCGTGAACATGGAAATTTCCGTGCTCTTTATGTCAAGGACACATCTTTTGTTCGTAACCAGGTAAATGTTTTTTCTGATGACAAAGGTGATGCCAACGACATTACAAACCTTATGGAAAAGGCAGGCCCTAGAGAAAACATATATTTTAACCCAGCCCATGTGACAGCAGGTATCTGTACTTGCGGAGGTCTCTGCCCGGGTCTTAATGACGTTATCCGTGCAATCGTAAGATGTCTCTGGAACCGCTACGGTGTTCGCCGCATTCGCGGTATCCAGTTCGGTTACAAAGGATTCTTTACCGAAGAAAACTACAATACAATTGAACTTAATCCAGACAACGTAGATACTATCCACAAAATCGGCGGATCTTACCTCGGTACATCACGCGGAGGCGGAGACAGAACAAGCGACATCGTTGATTCCATTGAACGTCTTAACATCAATGTAATGTTCATCATCGGCGGTGACGGTACACAGCGCGGTGCTTTGGACATTGCAAATGAAATTGACCGCCGCGGACTTAAAATTGCTGTAGTAGGTGTTCCTAAGACAGTTGACAATGACCTTCAGTTCATTGACCGCTCATTCGGTTTTGAAACTGCCGTGCAGCAGGCAACACAAGCTATCAACTCCGTACACATGGAAGCTGTTTCCCAGATTAACGGAATCGGTCTTGTTAAGCTCATGGGACGTGAATCAGGATTCATCGCCACAGCAGCAGCAATTGCAAGCCACGAAGCTAACTTCTGTCTCATTCCTGAAGTTCCTTTTGATATGGACGGCCCTAACGGATTCCTTCACCACCTTGAAGAACGCCTCAAGAAAAGAGGTCATGCAGTTATCGTTGTAGCTGAAGGTGCAGGACAGGAACTTCTCACAAGCACAAACGCAACAGATGCTTCAGGAAACAAGAAGCTTGCTGACATCGGTACATACATCCGTGACCGCATCACAGATTACTTCAAGAAAAACAGCACACACATTAACCTCAAGTACATTGATCCTAGCTACGAAGTACGTGCAGCAGTTACAACAGCCAACGACTCCATCTACTGTGAACGCCTTGGCAACAACGCAGTTCATGCAGCAATGGCAGGAAAGACAAAGATTGTCATCGGTCTTGTTCATGACAAGTACGTTCACATTCCAATCAAGATGGCTACACTCAAGCGCAACACTGTAGACCCGGAAAGCTCTCTCTGGAGAGACTGTCTTGATGCAACACTTCAGCCGGTATTCATGGCAAACAACATCAACACTGTTACTGAAATTCTCAAGAAGAATGCAGATGAAGCTGAGCAGAAGGCTCTGGACCGTCTTGAAAAAGTAAACAAAATGTCAAAAAGCAACTAACAGTTTCTGAAAACATATTTACAGCCGGCAGGGTTCTGCCGGTTTTTTTATGAAACCATAATATTTCGTAATTTTCTATAATTTTTTTCCGTTTCAACTTTACAACAGACTTTTATTAAATTATCATATAAGTATGGCCATTACTACTAGTCAACAATTAACAATGTATTACGACATGTATCGTAATACCGAAATTACATTTACAAAAGAGATCATTCATACATTGTCAATGGATCCAAGACAGATTTATATCAAATGTAATGGATCACAGTGGCCTTGTATCATCAACTCAACATCCCTTTCCTCTGCCAAGATTATCATTGGCACAAAAAGTGGTGCATTTCAGGCTCTTGCACAGCCAAATGTTCCTCCGGTGAGTATCAAATTTACTTTCTACCAGCCAGACGGACAGTCATTAACATTCTTCATATCAGGTAAACTTGAAAATTTAAGTTCATACATGAGCAGCAAGGATCTTGCAATTGCAACAATCCAGTATACTCAGAGACCTCCTGAGAGCATGATTGAAATGTTGGGACATCTTCTTGATGCCAATGCAAATGCCATTCGCAGAAAGGAAGAAAGAATTCCAATTAACGCAGATTCATGCCGCAAGCTTGGTATCCCGAAAGAAGAATGCGTAATAGAAATACAGAACGTTCCCCGCCACTGTATTCTTCGTGACATTTCATTCAGCGGTGCAAAAGTTATTCTTCTTGGACTTTCCCAGTTTCTTATGAACAAGCAGGTAAGCCTCAGCCTGGAATTTGATGAGCCCCATGAAGTCATACAGCTTCATGGAATTATCATAGGTGCTACACCTGTTGAGGGAAGAAAAGACATGTTTGCCGCAAACATCAGGTTTGATGAATCATCAATCACACTTTCTTACAAAATTCACATCAACAACTATCTTACATCAGCAAGAAAGAATGAACTTGATATTCAGGCAAAAGCAGAACAGCAGGCAGTACAGGCAGCACTTGCCGCTCAGAAAAAAGCAGCGGTACAGGCACAGCGAGCCGCCAACCAGTTAAGAAATTCTGCCATGAACTCTTCAATGCCAATTGAAGGTTTCCAGTTCAACACCGATGATTCAGCATTATAAAAACAGCTAAAGAGATGCTGCCATACTGGACGGCATCTCTAATTTTTTCACTTCCCTATTGTAAAAATTTTCTGCATACTTTAAAGTAAATAAATCCCGAATAAAATCGAGAAAAATCAAAGAACTATAAGGACATTTTTATGAGCCCAGCAAATCCTTTGGATTCAGTTTATTTCATTAACTTGCCGAAAGGTTTTTCCCTTTCAAAGAAAGCCATGGCCATTGACACATCTATTCCTCTCCCTGTCCAGAAGAAAACTTCGGATGAAGACGGAATTCCTGACATCAAAGAATTAACGCAGGAACAGATTCTTTCGGGAATTCTTACAGTTCTTGCATACGACAAAACAAATGAGCATCTTGAATACTACCGCAAAATAATTAAGGAAGCCCGCCCGGACATTAAGACAGAACTTGCAGAGGCGGCCATCCTTAAAACAGGAAATGAAGACTGGGAACTTGCAGAGGAAATATGGAGAGCCCTTCACGGTCTTGAACCCGAAAGTGTTGCTGTTATACTTAACATGGCAATATTCTTTGACCAGAGAGCTGATAACTACAGAAAAAATTCTTTGCATGACGATGCGGACGCTTACGATGAACTTGCAATAAGCTACTACAAGGAAGCTATGACAGCAGAACCTGAAGTTCCGGAAGCCTTCTTCAATGCAGCGTATTTCTATCTGAAGAAACATAATTACGCCGACGCCAAGGGATGTTTTGAAAGCTATATTGCTCTTACAGCTGACATGGATGACAAAGATCTTGGTGAAGACGGTGTTGAACGCAAAAAGATTGCACAGGAAAACATCAATAAAATTGAAAACCGCAGCCTTGAGAATGAACATTTCCACATGGCATACGAACTTATTGCCTCAGGACAGGAAGATAAAGGCATTGCAGAAATCCGTAAGTTCATTCAGGACAATCCTTATGTATGGAACGCATGGTTCATGCTAGGATGGGGATTAAGAAGAATGGAACGCTATGAAGACGCTATCATGGCTTTTGAAAAGGCAAGAGAATGTGAAGGCGGAGATGAAAATGCTGACACTCTCAATGAACTTGCCATATGCCAGATAGAGACAGGCTGTATTGATGATGCAATGGATACTCTCAATGACGCACTCTCAATTGACCCTGACAATACAAAGGTCATAAGCAACCTGGGATTCATATTCCTTAAGAAGGGTAATGAAAGTGAAGCAAGGAAATACTTTGTTACAGTCCTTGAAATTGATCCGAAGGATGAAATTGCTAAAAAGCAGCTGGAAATACTTGAACGAAGCTGCTAGAAAGCAAGATAATCTACCATCTTGAAATAAGGGGACTTCCGTCAGCAAATGTTACCGAGTCCCCTGTTTTTATGCCCTGTTCATCGAACCACCCCCTGGGAACTTCAAGAGCAAAACGTACATATCTGGTGCTTGAAACATTGTCAGTGCTTAAAGGCTTCATATCAAGAAGATCATAGATCACACCGTTCGAACCAATGTAAGCAATACTCAGCGGAGACGGAGTATTTTTCATCCAGAAGTCAAGATACTGGTCATGGTCAAATACAAAAAGCATTCCTGTACCTGACGGAATATTCTTTCGGTTCATGAAACCGTAATTTCTTTCTTCAGGTTTCACTGCAAGTTCTGCCTCCACAGCAGCACGGGATCCGTCAGATTTCCGGATTACCAGAGACTCAACAGGAAGTTCGTATTTTCTTTTTTCCTGGCATGAAACAAAAACAGGACACAAAAATCCTGAAAACAGGAACGCAGCAATAATTTTACATAATATTTTTTTTGAAACATTCATTTTTATCAAAGACCTTCAAGAAATTTATCGTGATTCTGCTCTGAAGCTGACTTGTTAACGAGAGAAGCATTCAGCAGCTTATCAAAAACAGCTTTGTCCACATATTTGAGTGTAAGAGGACGTTCAAGAGTCATAATAACAGAATCATTTTTCCATTCTGATTTTTCAGGATTCAGGGAAGTCGGACTGCCGTACTTATCACAGAGAGTCCTGAAGATTGAATAATGATCCATCTTGCTGTTCTTCATGTTGATTGTAATGATATAAAGCCTGTCCTCGTAAAACTGAAAATAACACCTGGAAAGAATTGAATAAGGTGAAAGCTTTGTGCTGTCAGTTTCAATAAGAATTCTGGCATCGCCTGGAAGAAGCGAAACATCCCTGTCACCCCTGTAACCGAAGCGGCTGTCCTTTTTAAGAGCTTCCTTTACTTCATCCACAGACATGCCTAGCTGTATACCGTAAAATCCCATGGGATAGGACTCTTTCTGCTCTGACTGAATTTCCTGGGCCTGTACAGAAAAAGATAGACTTAGAATAATAGCAAAAACTGCTGAAACATACTTACAATTCATTTTAAACCTTGTCACTTATATTGTTTTCGGAAGAAAGCAGCCTGCTTCAGCAGTTCTTTCACATCTTCAATAATAACTTCGCCAAGATTTATCTTAATATTCTGAGTCTGCTCAAGCTGATAAATTGCTTCCGATCTGTCATGGGCAGAAATTCCGCAGAGATTGATAAGTTCAACTGTTGTAAGTCCAGTGCGATACTTTCCGTCAACAGGAGCTCCCTTCTGTTTTTCAATCTGAATTGAAAGCATATCAACCATACGTGCACGGAGATTCTTAAGCTGGGTATTCGCTACCTGACGGTACATGGACCACAAACGGTCAGACAAAGTTGTTGTAAGACGAGAAACAAGCTGAGGCTGTGTTGCAACCATCTGGTCAAAGTTGTTCTTGTTTACAATCATAACTGTACAGGACTCATGCGCAATGGCAATAGCGGAGCGGGGCTTGTCTTCAAGGAGTGCCATTTCACCGAACATGTCACCTTTTCCAAGAATTGCAAGAATAACTTCCTGATCGTCAATGACCTTGGAAATCTTTACGGACCCCTCCTGGATAATGAACATATCAGCACCATGCTGGCACTCAGAAAAAATCATTGTATTCTTTGGATAACAGCGGGTCAGCTCCCCTGTTGACTCAAGGAACGGCGGCTTGTGCATCTTCGTAATGCTTTTATACTTCTTGGCAACATCAGGAATATTAGGGGCCGTAGGACATTCCTTCATGTACTGGTAATAAACATAGGCCGCAATTTCAGAAAAACCTGACTTCTCATAAAAATTACCGATGTCATACATCTGAGCCGGATCCTCGGCAACAGTATTATTGAAAGCCGCACGGGTAAGCCGGTCATTGAGATTACGCATCTCACGGGCAAATGAGCGTACAATCTTCATGGCAACTGCCGTATTCTTCATAATAAGTTCAGGATACTGCTCACGGTCAACCATAATTGCAACGACAGGGGTAACTGCTATAACAGATTCAATCTGGCTGTGGCCGGACATACAGGAAACAACTCCGACAAAGTCTCCCGGTCCTAAAGTGGACTGCTCAAAACCTGGAATGGCGGTTTCTCTAAAACACTGAACTTTACCGCTCTGGATGATAAAAAATTTACCCATCCAAGGTTTACCTTCCATAAGAATATATGAATTCGGCTTAAAATTTACAAATGTTAACTGAAGCATTTTTTATTACCACCCTATACGTTATATTTAAAGTATAAGAACCAAAATATGTATTGTCAATTAAGACTTTCAAATAATTTCCAGCGCATTAAAAAAACGTACAGAAACACTCACAAAAAAGAACCTTCTTAAGCGATGCAACTTCCAGCTTTGTCTTATGAAAATTCCCCTCTACATACAGGGATCCTCTAAAATTTGCAATTTTAAGGGCTCTCCATAAAACTCAGACAAAAATAATTTCAGGCTCAAGTTCATAACCTGTGTTATTTTTTACAGTCAAAATGACTCTGTCGACAAGAACTTTTATATCAGAAGCCCTGGCATCACCTTTATTGATTATAAAATTCCCGTGCCAAGGTGCAATCTGGGCTCCTCCAAATTCAAGTCCCTTCAATCCTGATTCATCAATAATAACTCCGCTGGGCTTACCGAAGTTACGATTATTCTTGAACACAGAACCTGCGCTAGGAAATTTAAAGTGCCCCTTATCTTCCCTGTCCTTCCTGTAGGAATTATTCTTTTCCATAATGTAGTCGAACACCATCGGATTAGAAAAGGATTCCTGAGAAAGATAAACATCCAGCCCCGTAAGGGTGAATGTAACCTTCGTGACAAGAACATTCATCTTCTGGAAGGGAGACTTCTTGTAATCCCAGTCGCCTTCCTGCTTTTCATATTTTTTTATGCACTCATCATAATCAATTTCGGCACCTTCACTAAAATCTGTAAAGGAATCAAAGTCTATATATTCGACGGACTTAAGAACATCACTTGTGCTTACATTGTAACAGCGTGCATTCATATAGCTTGCACCGCCGCACGATCCGGGAAGACCTGCAAAAGTTTCCATTCCTGTTATACCGTAGCGGGCGCACCATGAGCAGAAATCATCCATGGCAAAGCCGCTTCCCAAAGTAACATCAACAGTACAGCATTCGTTTATAAAATCAAGTCCCTCAACGGAAAAAGGCCTGACATCCCTTGCCTTAACGGAAACACCTTTTATTTCTTCAGTACAAAGGACGACACCTTTTATGCCTTCATCATTTATAACCAGATTGCTTCCGCCTCCAAGAACAAAAAGAGGGACATTATTTTTCCTGCATTCAAAAATTATATCAGCCGCTGAAAATTCATCCTGCGGAAAAACCATAAGCTCAGCATTTCCGCCGACCTTCATTGTCGTATGATTTTTCATCGGTTCATCAAAAAGCATTTCGCCTCTGAATTTTTTAGACTTCTTGAAATTTTCGCTTATTTCACGTATGCTTAGACTCATATTTTCATTATACATTAAAACGAAAAAAAATTCGAGTATAAATTGCGGGGGCAAATATGGGACTTAGATTATATAATACAATGGGCCGTAGGATGGAAGAATTCAAGCCAATTAAGGAAGGTTATGTCGGTTTTTACGGATGCGGACCAACTGTTTACAATTATGCCCACATCGGAAATCTTAGAGCATACGTTTTCCTTGATACACTGGACAGAACACTCACATTCCTTGGATACGACAAGAAACATGTAATGAACATCACTGACGTCGGACACCTTACAGGTGATGATGATGAAGGCGAAGACAAGATGGTAAAATCTGCTGAAGAAAAACACCAGTCTGTTCTTGATGTCGCCAAGTTTTACACCGAAGCATTCTACAATGACCTCGACCGTCTTAACATAATCCGCCCGGATGTTGTTTGCAAAGCAACTGAACATATTCAGGACATGATTGACCTTATCAAGAAGATTGAAGAAAACGGTCACACTTACATGGCAGGCGGAAATCTTTACTACGATGTTACAACTTATCCTGACTACGGAAAGCTTGCGAACCTGAACCTTGACGACCTTAAGGCAGGTGCAGGAAAAAGAGACCATGTAGTTGTTGACGAAAACAAACGCAATCCTGCTGACTTCGTACTCTGGTTCACAAAGTCAAAGTTTGAAAACCAGGCTCTCACATGGGACTCTCCCTGGGGAAGAGGATATCCTGGATGGCATATTGAATGTTCTGCAATGAGCATGAAATATCTCGGACAGCAGTTCGACATCCATACAGGCGGAATCGACCATATTCCTGTCCACCACACAAATGAAATTGCACAGAGCGAAGGCGCAACAGGAAAGAAATGGGTAAACTACTGGCTCCACAACGAATTCCTTGTAATCGCAAAGGACAAGAAGGCAGCTGAAGCAGGAGAAACTGAAAAAATGTCTAAATCCCATGGTAACTTTCTGTCCCTCCAGTCATTAATAGACAAGGGATACAATCCGCTGGACTACAGATTCTTCCTTCTTGGCGGACACTACAGGAAGCAGGCATACTTCAGCTGGGAAGCTATGGACGGTGCAAAGAACTCCCGTGCGGCACTTGTGCAGAAGATTCTTAAGCTTGCCCAGAACACAAGCGACCCTGCAAAGGCTCTGACAGTCAAAGCATACTCAAAGGGTGAATGTCTTAACATGGAAGGACTTAGCGAAAAAGCCGTCAAATATCTTGAAGACTTCAGGAACGCCATTGAAAATGACCTTCTCATGCCTGTTGCACTCAGCCAGCTCCAGAAAGCGGTCAAGGACCAGACACTCAAAGCAGAAGAGACTCTTGAACTTGTAGGAAGAATGGATACGGTAATCGGTCTCAAACTTCTTGAATGCGCTGCAGACGAGTATGAAAAAATCAGCAGGCCTGTAACAATCAGCCACGAAGGAGATCCTGAAGCAGACATCATTGATGCTCTTGTAAAGGAACGCACTGAATGCAAGAAGAACAAAAATTTTGCCCGCGCTGATGAAATCAGGCAGGAACTTACTGTAAAAGGAATTGTTGTGACGGACACGCCTAACGGTCCGGTATGGGAAAGAAAACAGTAAAGTTCATCCCTAAAAAGAGGTTCACTTTTTTTTATAATTTTCTGCATTACAATGTAACCAAACAGAGGACGAAGTGTTTAGCAGTAATAGAAACGGGGCCGGCAAAGAACCATTAAACTGTGCAGACCCTAAGGATTTTAAGAAAATTTATGATGCAACAATGGAGCTGCTGTTCAAAGTTTCCTACAGGATTGTAGATGATGAAGAATCTGCAGAAGATCTGGTGCATGACTCATATATAAAGGCAAATGAAAAGCAGATGGTATTTCCTTCCATCGATGATGCAAAGTTCTGGCTCATCAGGGTTGTTAAGAATGCATCGCTCAACTATGTAAAGAGAAAGACCAGGGAAGCCAAGGCTTATCACAAGGCTCTTTACGAGGGCAGACAGTCCATTGACAGCGGAGAAACTGAACTGCTCAAAGATGAAACTGTAAAAAAAGCAAAGGAGGCTCTCAACAAACTGCCTCCCAAGCTGAAGGAAGTTCTTGTTCTCCGTGAATACGGGGATATGAACTATAAGGAAATCGGTCAGGTGCTTGGAATAACTGAAGGAAATGTTAAGGTCAGAGTATTCCGTGCACGTGAACAGCTTATGAAATACATTGGAGAAGAAGATGTCTACCTGCCCTGAAAAAGATATTCATTCACTGTATCTGGATAATGAACTGCCTGAAAATTACAGGCTCCAGTATGAAGAACATCTTACTAAGTGTTCTGAATGCCGCAAAGAGTATGAACGCCTATCAAATGTTCAGAAAATTCTGAAATCTGACAGTGCCTCCGTAAGTTTGACACCAAAAGATATGGATGAAAGTTTCAAGCGGCTTCAGGCAAGGCTCTCCTATAATAGGGTCATAAAAAACACAAGCCCTGAAAGGTTCTGGAACAGCTTCCGTCACCTCAACATTCTTAGGGACGCTTCCATTGGTGTTGCAGCGGCTCTGGCCCTTGTGTTCCTTCTTCCTGCGAGACTTTCAAGGACGGTTTCATCTTCGGCAGTTGCCTTTGTACCTGTTGCGAGACCTGATTTCTTTACGCCGGCAAGCCTGAAGATTTCAGCGGAAACAGAAAATGGAATGCTTAACCCCGCTGCAATTGCTGTATTCGATTCAGAAAATGAGGAAGCAGATTCCATAAATCTTTATACAATTTTTTCTGCCGGGGATATGGAAAACAACAGCAAGGTTATGGTAAACTATACAGGAAGGCGCAGAAATACGGGAAGCTTTTCTTCTAACTTCGATGTGTATGACGTTTTTACTCCTGTAAGAACATTAAAAGGAACATCTGACGTTACAGTTTTTTCTGCAAACTTAATAAACTATAACACAGGTTACTGAAATTGAATCCATTCAAATCATTTTCACATATTTTCAGAAAAAGCCCTTTAGTAAGAGTAATCCTGCTGGGGCTTATTGTTGTTGACATACTCATAATCACAACACTAAAGACCAGGACCGTCACAAAGACTCCTGAGATTACATCCATCACACCGCCGATAGGTTCTCCGGGAGACGTGCTCGTTATAAACGGAAGCAACTTCGGTTTAAGCAGGAACACTTCCACAGTAGAAATTGCCGGTTCAAAAATTACATCAAGCGGTTACATTGACTGGCAGGATAACCAGATAAAGATAGTTCTTCCATACAACATCCTTGACGGACTTGTTTACGTAAAAACTTCTACGGGCACTTCAAATGCAAAATTCTTTGCAAACGTTTCATCAATTCCTCAGCCGGTAAAGGCTGATCCGAGAAACACTATGCCCGTTATCTCAAACATATCGCCTTCTTCAGCAAATGTCGGTGAAATCATTACAATTACAGGCTCAAACTTCGGAAGCACAAGAAGCAAATCCAAAGTTTATTTTTCCGCAAACAGGGAATCTCCTTTGCAGAATGACTCAGACTTCCAGGAAACAAAAGACTTCATTCAGGCAAGCGAGCTTAACTACGACTACGAATACTGGTCTGATACAGAAATTCAGGTTCATGTTCCGGATGGAGCAGGAAGCGGAACTGTTTTCATCAAAACCGAAAAAGGTTCAAGCGAAAGGACACCCGTAACAATAATTTTCCCTGCAGGAAGAAAAACTTACAACGCAAGCAAGTCTTATATCATAAGCGTAAGTACAGAGCTTCAGGCAAAGGAAGAATATGAAAACGAAAAGGTTACTCTCTTCATTCCGAGACCTCCTGTTTCAGCACTCCAGCCTTGTGCAGAACTCAGGGAAGTTAATCCTGAACCTATGCTCAGGGACGACCTGTTCGATATAATCCATCAGGTAAATCTTTCTGATACTGAACGCCATAAGTTTACACAAAATTTTACAATAAGCACCTATTCCATGAATTCAAACATAAATCCAAAGAACATTGCACGCTACGGAGACAGATCGCGTCTTCTTTATTCGGCATACACAAGCCAGGATAACTGCGTGCCCAGCGAAAATGAAAACATCAGGAAGCTTTCACAGCAGATAACCGCAAATTCAAGGAATCCCTACTACCAGGCCGAACTGATTTACGACTATATGGTTGAAAACTTCAAGGTCCTTAACTCAGCTAAAGTAGGCGAAGCGTCACCTCTTGAACTTCTTGAAAAATCTGCAGGCGATTCCTATGACTTTGCAATAATTTTTACGGCTCTCTGCAGAAGTGCAGGAATTCCTGCTGTTCCTGTGGGAGGAGTTCTTGTAAATACAAACTCAACAACACAGAACCACTGGTGGAGCGAAATTTATTTTGAGAACTACGGATGGTTCCCTGTAGATACAGCTCTTGGTGCAGGCAAGGAATTTTCAACATTCAATAAAGTTGAGGCCCCAAAAAATTTTTACTTCGGGAACATGGACAACCAGCACATTACATTCAGCCTGGGCTGGAAAGAAATTAAAGCTTCAGCAAAAACCTCAAGGACAGTTAAAAAGACAAGAACTTTTGCACTCCAGTCAACATGGGAAGAAGCAAGCAACAGCGAACTTAAATACAGTTCCCTCTGGAACGATCCAGTCATTACTGGAATATACTAAACTATAGAGGTTAATTTTATGATTACAAAGGTACTCAGCGTAGGCGGATCCATCATTGCACCTGAAAAACCTGACTGTGAAATGCTTTCAAGCTTCAGCAGAATGGTAACAGACTATCTTGCATCAAATCCAGCAACAAGACTCATTCTTGTTGCTGGCGGCGGCGGACCTGCACGAATTTATCAGAACGCATACAAGGAAGTTCTTACATCCTTTGACGACCAGCAGAAAAAATATGCATCCTATCCTGACGAAGATTCACTTAACAGTGCCTGTGACTGGATGGGAATTATGGCTACAAGACTTAACGCACAGATTCTTAAGACATGTTTCGGTCCTCTCTGTCCTTGCGATGTAATCACAGACCCTACAAAGGCCCCTGAAGTTTTTGAAGGGCGCATTCTTGTTGCTGCAGGATGGAAGCCTGGTTTTTCTACAGATAATGATGCTGTTCTTCTGGCAGAAAAATATTCAGCTGACACAGTCGTAAATCTTTCTAACATTGAAAAGGTTTATACTGATGACCCTCGAAAGAATCCTGATGCAAAGCCTCTTGATACAATCTCATGGGCAGATTTCCGCAGAATGGTTGGAGACGAATGGGTTCCGGGAAAGAACTGTCCGTTTGATCCTATCGCAAGCAAGAAGGCATCTGAAATAGGACTTACAGTTATCTGCGCAGGCGGAAAGAACATTCCTAACATCCGTGCAATCCTTGACGGAAAAGATTATATCGGAACTACAATCAAATAATTTCTGCCAAAAAAATTAGGGGCAGTCCAAGGTCTGATATTAAAAAAAACTGAAGGGCATCCGGATACAAGTTTTCAGGATGCCCTTGTTTTATACAAAAGATGTCAAATCAGGAAATACATGTTATAATAGTTCCATGCATAAAAAATATTCCAGCATTTTATTCCTGATAATTTTTTCAGTATCTTTATTTTCCTGCACCACAACCAGGAACAGCGGTGAATATATTCAGGTTTCACGGAACCTTACTGATTCAGGCATAAAATCTTCTAAGCAGCTTTATGAATTCTTTATGTCAAACAATCCGCATGCTGACAAGAAAAAAATCAGGACAATGACACAGCTTTATATTTCCGAGTGTGCGGCTGAAGGCATAAACAGTGACTGCGCTTTTGTACAGATGTGCCTGGAAACAGGATTCATGAGGTTTGGAGGACTTGTCACTGAAGACATGAACAATTTCTGCGGACTTGGAGCAATAGATGAAGAGCACCGGGGAGAAAAATTTGCAACTTTGCAGGAAGGAATCAGGGCTCATGTCCAGCACCTGCACGCTTATGCTTCAACGGAAGATGTTGAACTGAATAATCCTCTGATTGACAGCCGATACAAATGGGTCAAGCCCAGAGGAAAGGCTCCCACCGTATACGAACTTTCAATGACATGGGCAATGGACAGCAACTACGGAACCAAGCTTAATCTTCTTCTGAAACGTCTGGAACAGTTCTAGGAATCAGGGCGGAAAATGAAATACCAGAACATTGTTAAAGGAATATTCATTAACAGACCCAACAGGTTCGTTGCACAGGTTACTGTAAACGGAAAGGAAGAGACCGTTCACGTAAAGAATACAGGCCGCTGCAAAGATCTTCTTGTAAAGGATTCGGTTGTTTATCTCGAAGACTTCGAAGGACGCATGGGCACAAGGAAACTTCGCTACTCTCTTATTGCTGTTGAAAAATTAAAGGCTGACGGCTGCTCTGAACTAATCAACATGGACAGTCAGGCACCTAATGCTGTGATAAAAGAAAAATTTGAAAAGTCGGGTCTGAAGTTCAGGAGCGAATGCAAATACAATAATTCCAGGTTCGATTTTTACTTTGAAACGAACAAGGGCAAAGGATTTCTTGAAGTCAAAGGGGTGACCCTTGAAGAAGATGGAATCTGCAGATTTCCGGATGCCCCGACTGAACGGGGAGTCAAACATCTTACGGAACTTATTGACGCAAAGAAAAACGGTTACCTGGCGGCAGCTCTGTTTCTTGTTCAGATGGAAAATATCAGAAATTTTGAACCGAATGATGCAACCCACCCGGAATTTGGGAAAGCACTAAGAAAAGCAAAGGCCGACGGTGTTAAAATTCTTTGTTACAAATGCAAAGTTAAACCAGATGAACTGATCCTGGACAGAAAAGTACCAATAATATTACCATAAACTATTAAAAATGTCCTTTCCGTCTTGAAGAAGTTTAAAATCCTATGTTATAACAGTGTAATAGACGGGCCATTAGCTCAGCGGTTAGAGCAGAGGACTCATAATCCTTTGGTCCTTAGTTCAAATCATTAGACCATATTTGGCGTAGTGTTTGGGATAGACACTAAATCCTTATATTACAAGCATTTACATAATCTTTGATCTTTCAGAGATGATTAAATGTCAACTGAATATCAACCAGTTGATTAAATCAATCTTTGGAGGATTAAATGGACTCAAATTATCACATCTTTAAAAAGCCAGTAAAATCAAAAGACAAAATTATTCATCGCTGGTATTACTATTTCTTCGACCCTATTACAGGAAAGAAAATTCAAAAGGTCTGCAAAAACTGTAAAACTCAGGCACAGGCCAATGCATTTATTTCGACTCTTCCACCACTCTTTGTTGAAAAGAAAGTAACTCTCAATGATATTTGTGAATGGATGTATTTTCCTGGAGGGCCACATCTTGAACGAATGGCGAAGCTTGGAAAAGTGTGGAGCATAGACACAATAAAAGACAAGCATCGTATGCTGGAATTGTTCCTGGAAAATTTTGGAGAATTGGAATTAAAGGATATTACAATTCCAATGATTACAGAATTTCTAGCAGACATAAACCGTTCTGGCGGATGGAAAAACAATTTCCTTACTGTTGTTCGAGAGATTTATGCAGAAGCACCATTTCATGACCTTCCCTACATTCCTTGTCCGGCATTTCCAAACTTTATTCGAAATAGCAAAAAGAAAAGCTTGTTCACAAAAGAAGAGCTTAAAATGTTGTTCAATGAATCATTATGGATTCGTTTTAATGAAGAACGCTACAGAAAGTTCCCGCAGTTTAATGAAGGACACAGCTCAATGTATTTGATGTTCCTGGTTATTGCAAATTGTGGACTTCGTATTGGTGAGGGAATCGCAATTAAAGTAAAACAGTTTCATTTTGATGAAAAAGTTCTTGTTGTAGATGGATTTATGCGACGTAATACTTTGAAGAGAACTAATTACAATAAGTGTGGTTCTGAAGATAATCAGAAAATCCGAGTTGCACCACTTCCTGATGAGATCTTAAGGATAATTCAGGCTTATATTGCAAAGCATAATTTAGGACCTGAGGATTATGTGTTCCAGCGTTATGGAAAACCAATTAGAGCATGGCTTGCAGAAGAATGGTTTAGAAAAATCATAAGGATGACTGATATTAATGTTGGAAAACGAATACTCACACCTCATTCTTTGCGATTCACTTATATTACAAGACTTCGCCAGGATGTTGCCGGAGAAACCGTTCAGAAA
>JAZUJH010000051.1:0-81405 GCA_045642665.1 Treponema sp. | reverse complement strand
TATAGTAATTGTCCCGATAATGTGTTATACTTGTTCATGTCTGTAATTTTCTATGTGATAATGTTTTCAGTGGTTACTGAATATTATCACAAATTACAGACTTTAAAAAGTACCTATCTTATCTTGGACACTAGTGATTTGAAGTATTTTATGGCGTTTCGCTGCACTTAGCTTGACAATTCAAGCCGAAAAACTTCTTGCAGAATTCCGCCGCATCATTTTTATCCGCAGAGAAAAACGAACGATTATTTTCTCAGACTGATAAATAACAGGAACTGATATTCTGCATCGTAATGCTGAAGAGATTATTCTTTGCGTAAAAAATTGGAACAGCAAAATAAAACAGTGAATAATAATCACCATTTAAATTATAGTTTCATTCTTCCGTTCATTTCTGCTGACAAACCAACCGAATGAAATTCCGAATGCAGTTTCAGAACTTATATAAGCAAATGATGTATCATGAGCAGGATAAAAATCATTTGAAATATATTAAAAGTTTCTGCTATGGAAATCAGATATTCATCTTCCGTATCCAAACAAAAAATTCAGCACTACATTTTAAGAAGATGCAGACTATCTCCGTTGCATCAAAACAGGGGAATTCCTATAAGCAGAACAGGTTCCAGATTTCATAGAATTTCATGAAGGGATTCCCTTAAAACAATTTTTCTTCACCGGGATTATATCCTCCATTTCAAAGTTCCGGCCCCGTCAATAAATCCAATCAAGTTTTCCGCTGGATCATAATATAAATGTCTTTACAGCGTCGTTCATGAGTTTGACCGTAAAACTTTTTTCCAGTCCTGAAGCAGCAATAATATTATAACATATTGTATTTTCATTAAATGAAAGGAATTTAATATCTGCAAATTGAATTCACAATAAATCTTTTTATACTATAGTAATAGGAGGCCGTAATGCAAACTCTTTCCAAAATTCTTTCAATACTTTCAAGCAAAAACAACGGAAAAAATGTTTTTCATCTGCTGGAATTTCTTGGAAAGGAATTTAATGCCACCAACGTTTATATCTACAAAATCCATGACAGCCGATCCATTGCCGAAAAATGTTTCGAGTGGTCATCTCCAAGCGAATCCAATCTGCAAAAAGTTATTTCTGTAGACAATTTTTCTCTTGATGATTTCTTTTCATCCGAAGAGCATCTTGCAGTCAGCAACATATCAGAACTATCTGAGAAGGAGAATATAAGTCTTCACAAAAAAATTACGGTTCCTTTCATATCATGTATCCATGCAGGTATCTACGATGAAGAAAGGCTGCAGGGGTTCATAGGAATTTGTGACTGCAAAAAGCCTCATACCGAATGGACTCATGGTTCTCCCGAATTCCAGCTTCTCAAGGATTCCGCAAACATTCTTGCAATATACTTCTCGAACATACGCTACAGGACGGAAATCACAAAAGAAAGGAACATGCGCATCCTTGAAAAAAACGAGCACGAAATTACTCTCAACTTGATTTCCTTTACACAGAAACAGATTTCAGAAACTCTGATAAGCGCTCACATTGGTATGTGGAATATAATAATAGGAGACGGGGACACTAAGTTCATAATAGATGAAACAACAACATCCCTTGTCGGATGTGACAAGGATATATCTCCTGAAGAGGCCTATAAATTCTGGTACTCAAATGTTGACAAAAACTATATTGAGAACGTTACCTCCTGCATAGAGAAAATGACTCTTGGCATCCCGGATGAAGTTATATACCCTTACCATCATCCTTTCAAAGGAGAAATTACTATCCGCTGCGGAGGAGTATCAGACAATACCTTCACAGGAAAAGGAATCAGGCTCAGAGGTTATCACCAGGATGTAAGTGAGTACAGCGAAAAACTCCAGACAGAACGTGCCAAGGAATTCCTAAAACTCATGAGCGAGATTGCAAATTCAGGCATGTGGTATTTTGATCTTGACATTCACGGTAACAGGACCCGCGTAAACTGGAGCGACAAGTTCAGAAGAATGCTGGGATTCAAGAACGAAGTGGATTTTCCTAATACATTTGAAACATTCGTAAAAAGAATACATCCTGATGACAAGGATGAAGCTCTTAAGCGTTATGATGAAGGCATAAAGGGTTCACGTGAACTTAACATCAAGTTCAGGGTAAAAAAGAAGGACGGAAAATACGAATGGTTCAATACCCACGGAACAGGTGCAAGGTTTGCAAACGGTAAGCCGAGGATGTTTTTCGGAACATTCGTGAACATTACCCAGGAAGAAAACGAACGTCATGACATGGATGAAAGACTCGGCGCAATCCTTTCGGGCATTACAGGCGGACTCAAAATTTGTAACGGCGATTCTGATTTCACGATTAATTACATGAGTGAATCTGTAGCACAGATACAGGGATACACTGTGCAGGAATTCATAAAGTTCATGGGCGGTTCCATGCTCAAAAACTGCTGCGATGAAGACAGGGAGGCCCTGAAAACATCACTGCACGAACAGTATTCAAGGGGCAACTCCTATGCAGTCAAATACAGGGTCAGGCACAAAAACGGAAACTATGTTTGGCTGTTCGATTCAGGAAAACGAGTTACACTTCCTGACGGAACGATACGCTACTACAGTCTCATACAGGACATAACAAAATATGAGAATGCAAGCGAAAATCTAAGGACAGAGCGTACCATGTTCAGGGATGCCATCATAAAGAACGCTTGGTTCTCCGTATTTTCAGATGTTACAGAGGGTTTTGTCATAGAAGACGTTATGTCTGCAGACGGAACATATTTTATCAGGGCATCAAACCGTTCCGTACCGGTATCCTTTGATGAAGCTGCCGAAGCTTTCGTCAAAAAATTTAAGGTACAATTTCTAAGCAAGGATGCTGAAAAGTGTTTCAGCTGCAAAGGAATTGAATCAATGTACATGGAAGGATTCACTGCCGAGAACCTTGAAATATATTTGCCAACAGTTGACAAATATATAAGAATGATGCCTCTCCTTTCCCTAAATTCCCACGGACACCTTATATGTTTCTGCCCCTGCACCGATATTACGGAGACCAGGAAAAATGAGATGAACGAGAAAAAGATTCTCCAGGATGCCCTGACACAGGCGGAACGTGCAAACAAGGCAAAGACTGCCTTTCTCAACAACATGAGCCATGACATCCGCACTCCTATGAACGCAATAATAGGTTTCGCAAACCTTGCCCAGGAAAATTCAGATGACAAAGAAAAAGTTGAGGAATATCTTTCAAAGATACAGACTTCCGGAAAACATCTGCTATCTCTCATAAATGATGTCCTTGACATGAGCCGGATCGAGTCAGGAAAATTCAGCATCGAAGAATCTAAGACTTCCATTTCTGAACTTCTGATTGAACTGGAAAACATTATATTCAATGACGCGCATAAAAAAAACCTGGAGCTTTACGTAATGTCAGAAATACCGGAAGACACAGAAATCTGGTGCGACAGGCTCAAGCTTAACCAGATTCTCCTTAACTGCCTGAGCAACTCAATAAAATTTACTCCCGTTAACGGAAAGATTGAGCTGAACGTAAAACAGGCACCCTGCACAAAAGAAGGCTTCAGCAACTACACCTTCACAATCAGGGACTCAGGAATCGGCATGACACAGAAATTCATCAGCCACATTTTCGACCCCTTTGAAAGGGAAAGGAACACCACTGTAAGCGGAATCCAGGGAACAGGGCTCGGAATGGCTATTACGAAAAACCTTGTAGACAAGATGGGAGGGACGATAAAAGTTGAAAGCACAATAAACGTCGGATCGACATTCATCATTGAACTTCCTTTCAGGACGGACAAAAATAAAATACATAAATCCCAAACCTTCGAAGCCAAAAAGGATTTTACCTTCGACCCGAACCATAAACTTCATGGAATAAAAATACTTCTGGCAGAAGATAATAATTTTAATCAGGAAATTGTTCTAGAGCTTCTCAGCAGAAACGGTGCCATAACATCACTTGCAACTAATGGAGAAGAAGCTGTAAGAATGTTTGCCGAATCAGATTCAAGAGGAACTCCGTACGACATAATTCTCATGGACATTCACATGCCTGTAATGGACGGATACGAAGCCTCAAAGACTATACGGAAACTGGAAGGAGATTATGCAAGATGCGTCCCCATAATTGCAATGACGGCAAATGTTTTTGAGGAAGACAAGAAGATGGCCCTGAGTGCAGGAATGAACGGACATATCTCAAAGCCATTTGACATAAAGACCTTCTACAGGACTCTGAATTCCTTTATTGAAAAAAAATAAAAAAATTCAATGAATTCCGCCAGATGCTGTTGACTTTTTTTTCTAAAAAGAATATAGTAGATATATCAGCAAAACGGAGGGTTAGTTCAGTCGGTAGAACAACGGACTCATATTCCGTATGTCGTAGGTTCAATCCCTATACCCTCTAATAGTTGTTAAAACCAGCTTAGATTTCTAAGTTGGTTTTTTTTTATTTCCAGATATTTTTTGTAACCAATATTCATTCCCTTACATGCAGGAAATTTGAAAAAAAAAATCCTGGCCAACGCACCAGGATTTAATGTTCCGTCAAAAAATATTCACTTAGTCCAAAGCTGCCGCACCAGTGTTCATGGAAGCAAGGAACGCCTTATTGTCTTTAGTCTTTCCCATCTTATCAAGAATGAACTCCAGAATTTCAACGTCCTCCATAGGATTAATAACCTTGCGAAGAATCCAGACTCTCTGAAGATCAGCAGGATCAAGAAGAAGTTCCTCCTTACGGGTTCCTGATTTCTTGATGTTGATTGCAGGGAAGAGTCTGCGTTCCGCAAGCTTTCTGTCAAGATTAATTTCACTGTTACCTGTACCCTTGAATTCTTCAAAGATAACTTCATCCATACGACTTCCGGTTTCTATAAGCGCTGTAGAAATAATTGTAAGGGAACCGCCCTCTTCAACATTGCGTGCTGCACCAAAGAATCTCTTAGGCTTGTGGAGAGCATTTGAATCAACACCACCGGAAAGAACTTTTCCTGAAGTAGGAACTGTCTGGTTATATGCACGTGCAAGACGGGTAATGGAGTCAAGAAGGATGACTACATCCCTTCCGTGTTCCACGAGACGCTTAGCCTTTTCAAGAACCATTTCCGCAACCTGAACATGACGTGTAGCCTGTTCATCGAATGTTGAAGAAATAACTTCACCCTTTATTGCACGTTCCATTTCAGTAACTTCCTCAGGACGTTCATCAATGAGAAGAACAATGAGAAAAACTTCAGGATTATTTGTCGTGATTGCGTTTGCAACTTTCTGCATAAGAATTGTTTTACCGGCCTTTGGAGGAGCAACAATAAGAAGACGCTGCCCCTTTCCTATAGGACAGAACAGGTCAACAATTCTTGTACTCATTTCCCTGCTGTCTGTTTCAAGCTTAAGCTGTTCATTAGAATAAAGAGGCGTCAGATTTTCAAAAGGAACACGAGTCTGTGCAACCTTTGGCTCATCAAAGTTTACTGTCTCAATCCTAAGCAACGCAAAAAATCTTTCACCTTCCTTAGGACTTCTGATCTGACCGTAAACAGTATCACCTGTCTTGAGGTTAAACAATCTGATCTGGCTTGGTGAAATATAAATATCATCAGAACCAGGAAGATATGAATTCTGAGGGCTTCTAAGGAACCCGTATCCGTCCGGTAAAATTTCAAGGGAACCGCTTGCAAAAATTATTCCGCCGTGTTCTGTATGTGCTTTAAGAATTGTAAAAATAACATCCTGTTTCTTCATTGGAGCAAGATCATCTGCTGTTGCACCGTACTGCATTGCACGTTCACGCAAATCCTGCATACTCATTTTTGTAAGTTCATTTATAATGATGCGCGGCTTTGATTCATATTCTTCAGGATTTTCAATACGCTGGGCAGCTTCAACAGCTTCCATCCGGGCCTGCTGGTTTCTTTCGTAATTATTATTTCTGTAATTATTATTGTATCTGCGGTTATTATTATTGTTATAGCGGCTATTGTTTCCGTTATTGTTATAGCGTCTGCCGTTTCCGATATTGTTATCATAATGACGCTGCTGGAAATGTCCGCCATGATTATTGTTATTATGATAATTCTGGTTCTGATCCCCCTGCTGATTTTCTGCACCAGACCTTTCCTGGCATTCATCTTCCCTTGCAGGATTCTCGCTAGATTCAATAGAAATATTTTCTGATACCGGAATTACTCTTATTTCTGATAAACTCTTTGCTTCATTTGATTCTTTCGGAGGAACATCGTTTACAACTGCTGGAACTTCCGGTTCCTTTCCACCTACAGGCTCCACCGAATTTTCTGTTTGAATTTCTTCCGCTTTCGCAGTCTTCTTGACTGTCGTTCTTCTCTTGCGTACAGTCTTTACAACCGGCTTTTCTTCTTCAACCAAAGAATTTTCGTTTCCGGCTTCTGTTTCGTTAGACATAACTTAATAATCTCCTACTGGATTCTAATCTAATATATTAATCAAAAATATGTTATAAGGATTTAATAAAATGTACCGCTTTCATTTACTTTCACGACATGATTTATTTAAAATATTCGCCACTGAAAATAATTATTATAATAAAAATGTAGGGAACGCCCAAAGACATAACAAACCATGCTTCAAGCTTATCCTGCAAATTTCAAGCCACCAAAAGAAGCAGCCCAAAAGATGCAATCCATAGAAAATCCAAGGAACAAAGCCCCGGAAATTTCCTATATTATATTAAGGCAAACACGTGCCAAGGATTCAAAATAAACTACTCTATAAAAATATTGTATATCAAATACAACAATTGTCAATGTCTTGTTTATTCAAAATATCTTAAACTGAACAACATTAACAGGCATAGCAATGCCTGAAATGTCATAACAATTATCTAGTTTCTTAATAAAAGAGCACTCTTATATTCTTCTGAAGTCTCTGCAAACAAATCAATATCAGGAATTTCCTCCAGCATTGAAATCTGACCTTCAAATTCAACGTTATCAGCAATTCTCAAATTTGCAGTAGTAATATCACCCTTAACTTTGCTTCCCTTGCACAGTTCAACAACGTTAGAAGCTTCAACATTACCATTAACTCTTCCGTAAATTATTATTGTCTTGGCTGACATCCTGTCCACATTGCAGACAGCTGTCTTATCAATTTCTAAAGTTCCTGTAGCTTCAATTGTGCCTGTAAATTTACCTGTAATTACAAGATTATCAGTAAAGCTAAGTACACCTTCAAATTCAGTTCCCTGACCAAAGACTGTTTCGTTCAATACTTCATTTGCCATACAGACACTCTTCTCCTAACAAACTTTTTTTTGTTTATAAACTATACCGTCGACCCCAACCCACCGATATCAACGGACTAGCCTCTATAGTTAGTTATATCGAAATGATGCTCTCTAAACGATATATTACTCTTCGCTGCTGTTTCCAGAAACCTCACCGTCCACCGGCAAAGACCACAGGGCCTTTTTAAGTTCCTGACCAGAACGGAATGCTGCAACGTAATGTGGAGCCACAGATAACTGCTCCCCAGTCTTCGGATTCCTGGCCTTAGACCTGCCCTTACGGAGTCTTGGTTCAAAAGTTCCGAATCCGCGAAGTTCTATAGTGTTGCCTTCCTTCATGGACTGCTTAAGCTGTTCAAGCAGCTTCTCAACTATTTCCTGAACCACGCGCTTTTCGCTTGTCCTTTCCATATCCTGGTATACAGCTTCAACTAAATCATATTTTGTAATCTTTTTAGAAGACATCAATACACCCCAACGAAAAAAAAGAAAAGTTTAAAAGTACAAGCCCCAAAAGCTAACTTTCACTTCTGGGACTCATTTCTACTCATGTTTTTAGTTAGCTGCAGCTGGTGTAGCAAAAGTGTTGTTATAAAGCTTATACATGCGGCTTGTCTTGCGAGCAACGGCATTACGCTTCATTACACCCTTGCGGTATGCGTTAGCATATTCTGACTGTACAGCCTTGAGTGCTTCTTCAGCAAGCTTCTGGTCTTTCTTCTGAATTGCTGCCACAAACTTCTTAACACTTGTATGACATTCAGACTTTACAGCCTTGTTGCGCATGCGGCGAACTTCACTCTGAGCATGTCTCTTTTCTGCAGATGATTTCTTTACTGACAAAGGATTACCCCCAAATAAAAACTAAGTGCATTTTATATCATACGTTAATATTAGTCAATATATAAATGCTTATATTTTATCTAATTAGACAACCTGCAGCACGGCAGATTGTTTATTTTTAAAACAAAAAAGCTCCCGGCTTATTTCGAACGAACACCACCAGGAAGCCTTTACCTAATTAAAAACAACCCGAGATTATCTAAAATCTCTTGGTCTGCGTTCTGTGCGCTTGCACTTCTGGCATTCGGCAATGTTCTTAAGTCTTCCGTTTTCAAACATTGTCTTCATTACTATTTCACCACCACAATCAGGGCACATAAACTTCTGTGTTGCAACAGTTGTACGAGAGTTTTTACTGGCTCCAGCCATGACCATCCTCCATATCTAAAAATTTCGGTTATACCATATTATAAAATTTGTAATTATATGTCAAGTAAGAAAATCGAATTCTTTGCAAAGAATTTAATCCCCTGCTGACAAAAAATCACAGTGCAGCGGCAAATGAAATCCTTTTCCGGGACCTCCCCGCGGTGCGACGATTATTATACATTAGAGAATTTTTTTTTTCAATAAATTTTATCATCGAGACCTGCAAAAACTTCTTTTTTTTGTAAACGGGTGCAGTGCCCACAAAAACTACTGCTTCACCCAGTCCTCGACGGCCTTCACTATATCAGAAAGAGGATTATACATCCTGCGCGTCATAGGAACGCAGCTTGTAAACGTCTTCCCGTACTGCTTCTCAACAATCCTCCTGTCAAGAACAATAATCGCTCCCCTGTCATCACTTCTCCGCATAAGACGACCGAACCCCTGTCTGAACTTGATTACCGCCTGCGGAACGCTGAGTTCCATGAAGGACGACCCGCCCCTCTTTTCAACGGACTCGCTTCTTGCTGCGAACACAGGATCATTGGGAACGGCGAAAGGCAGCTTTATAATTATCACCTGACTGAGGCTGTCACCGGGAACGTCAACACCCTCCCAGAAACTGTCAGTCGCATAAAGAACACTTTCCCTGTCATCCCTGAACTTCTCGAGAAGTCTGAACCTGTCATCGTCCCCCTGCTTGTAAAGCCTGAATCCCATACCAGAAATCCCGGCGGCGGTTCCGCGGAATGTACTTCGCAAACTTTCATGTGAAGTAAAGAGGACTAGAGTTCTTCCTCCGCAGGCCCTGACCAGCTTAAGGACAGTCTCCTCCACGTAGGACTGGAAGCTCTTGCTGTCAGGAAAAGGTGCGTCACCGGGAACCGCGAAGAGAACATTCTTCCTGTAGGGGAACGGAGATTCAAAGACTCCTTGCACAAGTCTTTCCTCCCCGACAAACGAAAGTCCCGTACGCCTCATCCAGTAACCAAAGTTGGTACCCGTGCGCAGGGTTGCACTTACACAGACAACAGAACCCATAGGCTCAAAGACCCCTTCATTCATGAGAGGTGCTATATCCAGAGGAGTCTGGGTGAATTGAACAAATTCAAGGGCCTCATCTCCCTGCCTCTTGGGAGGAATCCTTACCCTCTGCATCCAGAACACCTTGTCCTCAAACTCGTTCCACTCACAGAAATTCTTAAGGAGAACCGAAACATCCTCCAGTCTTCTAGTAACGGACTTCGTTTCAAAGACACACGGTATTTCCTTGTCATCTTCATCAACAAGGTCAAGAGCCTGCCGCAGGATACCTGTAAGAGTTGCAATGGCCTTCTTCAGAACTTCCGCAGCCTCAAACACCGGTGCATACAAAGCACAGCTCTGTCCATCTATTCTGGCGGTGAATTCATTTTCCATGCAGAGCCTGGCAGCATCGTCAAGAAGCACAAGATTCTCCTTGACATCTCCGACGGCAATGACAACCTTCTCCATAAGGTTCTCAAAATTTGACACAACAGAAAGCTGTGCCACAAGCCCCGCAACAGAATTCCTGAAGGTTCTGTGAAGAAGGTTCAGCTGCTTCACTACCTTGAACCTCGTCACGCTCTCGCTGAAGAAACTCGTGGCGCTGTCCTCGATTCCGTGGGCCTCGTCAAAGACAATTCTCCTGTACGGAGGAAGAACGGCAGTATCCTCATAACCCGCACCTCCCATGCGGCTCTCTATGTCAGCAAAAAGAAGATGGTGGTTGACTACAATAATCCTTGAATCCGCAGCCTCCTTACGAACTTTCATCACGAAGCACTTCTCGCGGTTCCGGCAGCGCATACCAAGACAGCCGTCGCTTTCACTGTTCACGCGTGACCAAACTGATTCAGGAGGCATGAAACTTAAATCGCTCCGGCTTCCGGTATCACTTGTCCGCGCCCACTTTTCAATTTTGTCAAGAAATTCAACGTTCTCGTCAAAAAGGTCCCTTTCCTTTGCAGCCTCGTCAAGACGCCGCAAACAGACATAGTTCTGCCTTCCCTTAAGCAGAATGGATTTCACTTCACGGCTTATTATCTTCTGAGCAAGGGGAATATCCTTTTCCATGAGCTGCTGCTGGAGGTTTATCGTCCCCGTGGAAATCACAACCCTCTCATTATTCTTGTCAGCCCAAAGGAGAGAGGGAATCAGGTATGCAAAACTTTTTCCGACTCCGGTACCGGCTTCAAAGACACCTATTCTGTCACCGTTAAAGACCTGTACAATATTTCTGAGCAGAGAAATCTGGGACGGGCGCTCCTCATAAAATTTATTATCCTCAGCAAGGGGACCGTCCTTTGAAAGAAAGAAGGCGCAGTTATCTTCATTAAGCTTGACGGTCACCTTCGGCTTTACAGGTTCGACAACCGCGTAGACATCAGAAACATCATTGTTGACGATATAGAAGCCCAGGGAAGTATCCGTCGCATTCGCAGCAATCCCCTGGTCAGCTTCAGAAGGATGGATGTCTCCCGAAGGATGATTATGTATGAGCACATGGCCTTCCCTTGCAAGATTCCTGTTGACGATGACCGAATCAATGTTCCCCCTTGACCCGACCACCGCAGAAACAATCTTGCCTTCGGAGTTTATTTTGCCGACCCAGAAAACTTCATTACCGGAAGCTTCCTGTATATCAAGTTTCATCTGTCCAATCACTGTCTCTGAAAATCTTTTTAGAACGTCCATTCCTGAATGATAGCAGATTGGAATTAAAATTTCTATCAGGAACCTTATCCCTGACCAACCCGAGAAGCCAAAATTTGTTTAGGCAGTACCGGTGCTCAAAGGCTTCGACAGATTGTTACTTAAATCACAAACAACTTATAGTTATAAGAAGCAGGATGTTGAAAATTTCACAATAAGTTATAAACTTGTATATATATACTATCATAATAGAAAGGAAATCGCCATTTTTTTTTCTGACACTATTAACAATGTGCCCCCTTTTTATTATAATATATGGCAAATGCCGTTGGCACGATTATCAAAATCATAAACCTATTGATAATGTGGCTATTATTGCTTAGGAGAAAATTATGGCTAATACTAACAAAATTACAATTATCGGTGCAGGACAGGTTGGATCCACAGTAGCATTCGCGCTCACTGTAAGACAGCTTGCATCAGAAATTGTACTGATAGACATTGCTAAGGACCGCGCTATGGGTGAAGCAATGGATATCCACCAGGGAACACCTTTCATCGGACCAGTTTATATTCACGCAGGAGATTACTCTGACGCAAAGGACTCTGACATCGTTGTTCTTACTTCAGGTGTAGCACGCAAACCTGGTCAGAGCCGTCTTGACCTTGCTCAGACAAACGTTGACATCACAAAATCAATTATCCCTGAAATCACAAAGGTTGCTCCTAACGCTCTTTATGTTATAGTTGCAAACCCTGTTGACATCCTTACATACCAGTTCGTAAAGACATCAGGAATCCCCGTGAACCATATCTTCGGTTCAGGAACCATGCTCGATACAGCCCGTTTCCGTGCTCGCATTGCAGAAACATACAAGGTTGCACAGGAAAATGTACACGGTTACGTATTCGGTGAACACGGAGACTCATCTTTCGTACCTTGGTCACTTGCCAACATCGGTTCAATTCCTGTTGACGAATACCAGAAGGCATTCCAAAACGGTTCCCTTCCTGCATTCAATCATGACGATGTAGAAGATTACATCCGCAAGTCAGGCGGAATCATCATCAGCGCAAAGAAGTGCACAAACTACGGCATCGGTGTTACAACTGCAAAGCTCTGCGAAACTTTGACATACGACACAGACTCCCTCATGACTGTAAGCTCTATGCTCGACGGTGAATACGGAATCTCTGATGTTTGTCTCAGCATTCCGACTGTCATCGGACGCAACGGTATCACAAGCCGCCTTGTAGCCCCTCTTACAGATGCAGAAGTTGCTTCGCTCCGCCACAGTGCAGACTGTCTCAAGGACGTTATCAAGCAGCTTAACTTCAACTAATCCGAAAAAAACTTCAGGACTGCTGGTACCTTAAGGGTGCAGCAGTTTTTTATCGTTTAAACGGATCACATCAGAAAACACTTTTGGAGATAAAAAGTATGGAAAATTATCGTATTGAACATGACTCCATGGGAGAAGTAAAGGTTCCTGCAGACAAGCTCTGGGGAGCACAGACTGAACGAAGCCATGAAAACTTCCTCATCGGCGTAGGAATAGAGACAATGCCTCGCGAAATAACAAAGGCCTTCGGTTATCTCAAGAAGGCTGCAGCCATGGCAAACAATGAGCTCAAGCCTGAAAAAATGACAACACAAAAGCTCAATGCAATCTCAGCAGCATGTGATGAAGTTATTTCAGGATCCCTCAACGACAACTTCCCTCTCGTTGTATGGCAGACAGGTTCCGGTACACAGAGCAACATGAACTGCAACGAAGTTGTTGCAAACCGTGCAAACCAGATTGCAGGTTCAAAGCTATGCCACCCTAATGATGACATCAACATGAGCCAGTCTTCCAACGACACATTCCCTACGGCCATGCACATTGCTGCAGTTGTGGAACTTGAAGACAAGCTCTTCCCTGCCATTGACCTCCTCGTGGACACATTCAAAAAGCTTGAGACGGTGAACGAAGGAATCGTAAAGAGCGGACGCACACACCTCCAGGACGCTGTACCTATCCAGTTCTCACAGGAAATCTCCGGATGGAGAACTTCTTTGGAACGAGACAAGGAAATGCTCATCTCCACACTCCCGTACCTCAAGCAGCTTGCACTAGGCGGAACTGCGGTAGGAACAGGACTTAATGCGCCAAAGGGATTCGATACTCTTGTTGCAGCAAAGGTTTCCGAGCTTACAGGAAAGGACTTCGTTACAGCACCAAACAAGTTCCATGCCCTCACATCAAAAGATGAGATTACATTCGCCCACGGTGCTCTCAAGGCTCTCGCCGCAGACCTCATGAAGATTGCAAACGATGTACGCTGGCTTGCTTCAGGTCCACGATGCGGTATCGGCGAAATCTTCATCCCTGAAAACGAACCAGGTTCTTCAATCATGCCAGGAAAGGTAAACCCAACTCAGTGTGAAGCAATGACAATGGTTGCTGTACAGGTAATGGGTAATGATGCGGCTGTTGGAATGGCTGCTTCCCAGGGAAACTTTGAGCTTAACGTCTTCATGCCGGTAATCGCCTACAACTTCCTCCAGTCTGTACGTCTCCTTGCTGAAGTTATGGTAAGCTTCAACAACAACTGTGCAGTCGGAATAACAGCTAACAAAGAAAAGATGCACTTCAATCTTTACAACTCCCTGATGCTTGTCACAGCTCTCAACCCTTACATCGGTTACGAAAACGCTGCAAAGACAAGCCACAAGGCATACGAAGAAAACATTTCCCTGAAGGAAGCCTGCGTTCAGCTTGGATTCCTTACGGCAGAAAAGTTTGACGAAGTATTCCACCCGGAAGAAATGGCTGGCGTGAAGAAGGCTTAAGTCTTTCAGAACCTAGGATATTTTTTATAAAAAAAATATATGGCATTCCCCGGACAGAGCAATCTCTCTGAGGAATGCCGGTTTCCGTTAAACGAGTTAGGACGTTTTATGGAAACAAATCACCCAATTTAACAGTTAGAGGAAGTAGTTTATGGAGAATACCAAACACTACGCTTACTTCCCCGGATGCACGCTGAAGAACAAGGCCATTGACCTTGACAAGTATGCACGTGCATCCGCAGAAGTATTAGGATTCACACTTGACGAAATCCCTGAGTGGCAGTGCTGCGGCGGTGAATATCCACTTGCCAAGGATGAAATTGCTACAAAGCTTCCTTCTGTACGCGCTCTTGCAGATGCACAGAAGGAAGGAAAAGATCTTGTCACACTCTGCTCTGCCTGCTACAACGTGATCAAGCAGGTTAACTTTGACATGCAGAATGATGAGAATGTTATCCTTAAGGTAAACAATTATCTTAAGACAGATGGCATTGAATACCACGGTGAAACAAAAGTTGTTCACTTCCTTGAAATCCTCAGGGATGAAATAGGTTGGGACAATGTAAAGAAAGCTGTAAAGAACCCCTTCAAGGGAAAGAAGATCGGCGCCTACTACGGATGTCTTCTTCTAAGACCAGGAAAAGTTCTCCAGCTGGATGACCCTGAAAATCCACAGCTCATTGAAGACTTCATCAAGGCCATAGGCGGAACGCCTGTAATCTATGCACAGCGCAACGAATGCTGCGGCGCATACACGGCTTTGGAAGACAAATCAATTCCTGCAAAACGCACAGAAGCTATTCTTACAAACGCAGAAGATATGGGAGCAGACTTCCTTGTAACAAGCTGCCCTCTCTGCCGCTACAACCTTATCAAAAATAAGGGCGACAGCAAACTTGACGTTATCTACTTCACGGAACTTCTCGCGGAGGCTCTCGGAGTTAAGGAGGCTGCAAATGCTTAAATCTGAAATTGATGAACTCAAGGCACAGATTGCTGCTATCAGCGGAACGGACACAAAGAAGTGCATGGTCTGCGGAAAATGTTCCGGAACTTGTCCGAACTATGACGCAATGGAATATCATCCGCACCAGTTTGTACAGATGGTTGAAAAGGGGGAACTTGACAAGCTCATGGCTTCCGACTCAATCTACAAGTGTCTTTCATGCTTTGCTTGTCTTGAACGCTGTCCACGACAGGTTGAACCTGCTAAAATCATTGAAGCAGTAAGACTTGCTGTTGAACGCCAGAGGGGTCCGAATCATCTTAGAGCAGAAGACATTCCTGCGCTCCTTGATGACGATACACCTCAGCAGCTTCTTATGAGCGCGTTCAGAAAGTATAAGAAATAAGGAGTGGCAATATGGAAAGAATTGGTGTTTTTGTATGTCACTGTGGTACAAACATTGCCGGTACAGTTGACGTAGAAAAAGTAGCGGAAGAACTTGGTAAGGTAGACGGAGTTGTTTATTCAACACACTACACATACATGTGTTCATCAGCAGGCCAGAAAATGATTGAAGACCATATCAAGGATGACAAGCTTACGGGCGTTGTCCTCTGTTCATGTTCTCCACGTATGCACGAAAAGACATTCCGTGCCTGCGCAGAACGTGCAGGTCTCAATCCTTATAAAGTAGAAGTCGCCAACGTACGTGAACAGACTTCATGGGTTGGCAAGGACATAAATGAGAATACGGAAAAGGCTATCGCTCTCGGTAAGGCTGCGGTTGCAAAGACTATTCTCGATACACCTCTCATTGAAGGTGAAACACCTGTTACAAAGAGAGCACTTGTTATTGGAGGAGGTATTGCTGGTATTACAGCAGCTCTCGACATTGCTGACGCGGGATTCCCTGTCGATATAGTAGAAAAAAAACCGTCGGTCGGCGGAAAGATGGCTATGCTCGACAAGACATTCCCAACTCTTGACTGTGCTTCTTGTATCGTTACACCGAAGATGACTGAAGTCAGCCAGAATCCTAACATCCGCATCCTCTCTTATTCAGAAGTTGTAGGCGTTAAAGGTTACATAGGAAACTTTTCCATCGACATCAAACGCCATGCACGTTTTGTTGATGAAACAAAGTGTACGGGCTGTGGTGCATGTATTGAAGCTTGTCCGAACAAGAAAGTTCCGAACGACTTTAACTTGAACATTGACAACAAGAAGGCTATCTACATTCCTTTCGCTCAGGCAGTCCCGAAAGTTGCAACAATTGATGACAATTACTGTCTTCACATGAAGGGACTCAAGAACGGAAAGGACAATGTGTGCGGATTCTGTCAGAAAGCTTGCGGAACAGATGCAATTCACTTTGACATGAAGGATGAGGTGATTACAGAAAAATACGGTGCAATCATCGTTGCAACTGTTATAATCCTATTTCCCTTGAAAAATTCGACGAATACGCATACAGCCAGAGCCCGGACGTTGTTTCCTCTTTGGAATTTGAACGCCTCTGCAATGCTTCTGGTCCTACAAACGGTCACTTGAAGCGTCCGTCAGACGGTAAGGAACCAAAGAACATTGTATTCATCCAGTGTGTAGGTTCACGCTGTTCAGCAGGAGCTGAAAAGGGACACGAATACTGTTCAAAGGTATGCTGCATGTACACAGCAAAGCATGCTATCCTTACACGAGACCATTATCCTGATACGAACTGTACAGTATTCTATATTGATGTCCGTACTCCAGGTAAACTCTTCGATGAATTCTACCGCCGCGCTGTTGAACAGTACGGAGTAAACTACATCAAGGGTATGGTAGGAAAAGTAACGCCCCAGGCTGACGGAACTCTTGATGTTCAGGGATCTGACCTGATTCTTAACAAGCAGGTTCACATCAAGGCTGACATGGTAGTTCTCGCAGCTTCCATCGAACCTGATAAGTCTGCACGTCCTCTTGCGACAATGCTTACCACATCCATGGACAACAATGACTTCTTCCTTGAAGCTCATGCAAAGCTTCGTCCGGTAGAAAGTCCTACAGCAGGTATCTTCCTTGCAGGATGCTGCCAAGGTCCGAAAGATATTCCTGAAACCGTAGCACAGTCTTCCGGAGCTGCCGCAAAGGCAATCTGTCTTCTCGTAAAGGACAAGCTCAAGAACAATCCATGTACAGCTCATCCTGATGAAAACGCATGTAACGGTTGCGGCCAATGTGCAAACGTTTGTCCTTATGGGGCAATCTCTTATGTTGACAAGGACTTCCGCGGTCCGAACCGTACAACAATCACTCGCCATGTTTCACAGGTTAACACAGCTATGTGTCAGGGTTGCGGTGCCTGTACAGTTGCATGTCCTTCAGGAGCTATGGACTTAAACGGCTTCTCTAACAAACAGATTCTGGCGGAGGTTGATTCGGTTCTCTAATCGAAGAAAATACTTATGGAAAATAATGAAAACAAAGAATGGACACCAAAAATCGTAGCATTCTGCTGCAACTGGTGTTCCTATGCAGGTGCTGACCTTGCGGGAAATAACCGTCTTGAATACCCTGCAAACGTAAAGATCATCCGAATTCCTTGCTCATGCCGTCTGAACCCATTGTTCATTCTCCGTGCATTCCAGCGTGGAGCTGACGGTGTAATTCTTTGCGGTTGCCATCCGGGTGACTGCCACTACTCTACTGGTAACTACTTTGCCAGAAGACGTATGACACTTCTCTTCTCTATGCTCGACTACCTCGGAATTGAAAAGGAAAGAACAAGAGTTGAATGGTGTTCAGCAGCTGAAGGTGTAAGATTTGCAGGAATCATGAACGATTTCGTTGCCAAGATTACATCTTTGGGTGAAAACAAGAAGCTGGAGGACGTAAGATGCAAGACAGCAAAATAACATCTACTCTTATCGATACTGCCAAGGCCAAACTTGCTGACGGTTCAGTACAGAAAGTTGTAGGATGGAGAAAAGGTCTTTTTGATTACGACGTAACTCCATCTGTATTCACAAGTGTTGAGGACATTGAAAAGAATTTCGTGTATGACCAGTTCTGCGGTGCAAACCTTTCGAAATATCTTGTAAAGATTACAAAAGAAATTGAAATAAAGAAAAGCACAACAAGAATGAACAACACAATGGCTAAGCAGCGTGATCCTAATGCAGCGGACTCACCTATTCCTTCTGAAAAGGTACTGGTGTTCCTCAAGCCATGTGACACATACTCATTCACAGAACTTCTCAAGGAAAACCGCATAACACGTGACGATGTTGTTGTAGTTGGAATTCCTTGTGACGGAATGATTGATCCTGAAACAATGGAACTTTCTGAACGCTGTGCAAACTGTAAGTCAAAGAAGCACGTAACTTATGATGAACTCATCGGAGAAGAAGGCGATGTGCTGGATTCAAAGAGATTCGATGAAGTTGCAAAGCTTGAAGCAATGACAGCAGATGAACGCTATGCCTTCTGGCAGAACGAATTCAGCCGCTGTATCCGCTGCAACGCCTGCCGTGACATTTGTCCTGCCTGTACTTGCGAGAAATGTGTTTTCGACAACAACAAGCTCTACACATCGCAGAAGGTTGCACAGGTAAGCTTCGAAGAAAGCCTCTACCACATCATCCGTGCATGGCACGTTGCTGGCCGTTGTACGGACTGTGGTGAATGTTCACGTGTTTGTCCAGAACACATCCCTCTCCACCTCCTGAACCGCAAATTCGCAAAGGACATCAACGAAATCTACGGACCATATATTGCGGGAAGCGATATGGAAACAAAACCTCCTATGCTTACATTTACAGAAGGTGATGCAGAAACAACTATCGTTTATGACCGCTCAAGCGATAATGGAGGTAACGAATAATGTATTCACTTCCACTTGAAAAAATCGATGCACTTTTTGAAGCAATCGCAAAAACACAGAAGCTTTACATTCCTGTAACAAATTCATCAGGAAAATCAAACTTCGAACCTTGGTCAAAGGGAAAGAAACTTTCAGAAGAACTCAAGACAGTTCGTTCCGCAAAGGATTTCTTCTTCCCGAAGACAGAGCACATGGTAAGCTACAAAATCAATGGAAAGGAAATTGAAGTTGAAGATCCAAGAAAAGAACTCGAGGACTTTGTAGTATTCGGAGTACGTGCCTGCGACGCAAAATCTTTTGAAGTTGTAGACAATGTTTACCTCAACATGAAGCCTGTTGATTCATACTACAAGAACCGCCGCGACCACGGAACAGTTATCACTTTGGCATGTAATGAACCTGCAAAGACTTGTTTCTGTTCTACATGGAAGATTGATGCAGCAAATCCGGCCGGAGACGCAAGTGCATGGATTTATGACGGAAAAGTATATCTCAATGCTAACACAGAAAAAGGTTCAAAAATTCTTGAGGCCGTAAAGGCTGTACTTGAGAGTGCTGACGAAATGGCAGTTGAATCATGCAAGAAGGATATTTCTGCAAAGATTGAGGCTCTCCCGTTTGCACACCTTGACACATCCAAGCTTGAAAAGCATGAAATGCTCAAGATGTTCAACTCAAAGATCTGGGAACAGGTTTCTGAAGCTTGTCTCGGATGCGGAACCTGTACTTATGTATGTCCGACATGTATGTGCTTTGACGTACGTGACTTCAATACAGGAAATGGAATTAAGCAGGTTCGCTGCTGGGACTCCTGTATGTACAATGACTTCACTCAGATGGCAGCAGAAAATCCACGCCACACTCAGAAGGAAAGAAGCCGCCAGAGATTTATGCATAAGCTCATGTATTATCCTATGGCTCACGAAGGACTTTTCTCTTGTGTAGGATGCGGACGCTGTCTTGAAAGCTGTCCTGTAAACATGAACATCGTTAAAGTCATCAAGACTTACAACGAAGAAGAATAGGCGGAGAAAACAATGGAAAACAACGAATCATTTATTCCATACGTAGGAAAAATTATTGATATCCGCCAGGAAACTCCGGATGTAAAAACTTTCCGCGTAGTTGGCAAAGACGGCAAGAAGCTCTTTGAACATATTCCTGGACAGTGTGCCATGCTCATAGTGCCTGGTGTCGGAGAAAGTATGATCTCCATTACATCAAGCCCTACTCTTACAGACTATATGGAATTCTCCATCAAGAAGTGCGGATGCGTTACTGAATGGCTCCACTCTGCAGAAGTTGGCCAGGAAATTTGTGTACGCGGACCTGTTGGAAACGGATTCCCTGTAGAAGGTGCTCTCAAAGGCAAAGATATTCTTGTTATTGCAGGCGGTATCGGTATTGCTCCTGTTCACTCAGTAGTTAACTACATGATGGACAAGCGTGAAAACTACGGAAAGATTCAGGTTATCTACGGTGCACGCTCAAAGGCTGACCTTGTACGTCTCGATGAAATGCAGAACGTATGGATGAAGCAGCCTAACTGTTCAATTGACATTACAATTGACCGTGCAGAAGAAGGATGGGACGGACATGTAGGTTTCGTTCCACCTTTCATTACAGAGCTCAAACCTGATGCAGGCATGACTGTTATCATGTGCGGACCTCCAATCCTTATCCACATGTCCCTGAAAATTTTGAAGGACCTTGGTTTCAAGGACAACCAGATTTTCACTACAATGGAAATGCGCATGAAGTGTGGTATCGGTAAGTGCGGACGCTGTAATATCGGAGACAAATTCGTTTGCAAGGACGGTCCTGTATTCAGCTTCGACCAGCTCGGAGAGTTACCACCAGAATATTAATTCTCAGAATCTCCTTCTACGGGGGATTTTGTTCTGCGAGTTTATACTGGGAAAGCTCGCGGACATCATTAGCTAAAAAGTTGATGCGCCTTCCTGGCGCTCTAAAGCTATAGGAGTAAAACAATGGCAGATAAAGAAATGGCCACAATTTATATTTTTGGCAAAAAATATGACGTTCCTGCTGAACTCACAATCATGAACGCTATGGAATATGCAGGTTACCAGCTCAAGAGAGGCTGCGGTTGCCGTAACGGTTTCTGCGGTGCTTGTGCTACAATCTACCGCATTAAGGGACAGAACCAGCTTCAGACTTGTCTGGCTTGTTCTAAGAAAGTTGAAAACGATATGTACATCGCAACGCTTCCTTTCTTCCCACTCGTTAAGCAGGTTTACGACATCAACACCGTAAAACCGGAACAGGCAGTTATGATGCAGCTCTACCCTGAAATCTATTCTTGTGTAGGATGCGACGCTTGTACACGTGCTTGCCCACAAAGCCTTAACACAATGCAGTACATTGCTTACGCTCAGCGCGGCGACTTTGCAAAGTGTGCAGAACTTTCATTCGACTGCGTAATGTGCGGATGCTGTTCATCACGCTGTCCTGCAGGTATCAGCCACCCACAGGTTGCAGGACTTGCACGCCGTATCAACGGTAAGTATATTCAGCCACAGACACAGCACCTCATTGACCGTGTTGCAGAAATCGATGAAGGAAAATGTGAAGCTGCTATCCAGGAAATGATGAACAACTCCATCGAAAAGATGAAGGAACTCTACAACAACAGGGACATCGAAAAATAGTGGCAAAAAATTGTCATGACCGGCAATTTTCTTTAACACAGTTTTGCGAATACAAAACTGTCGTGTCTAACTTAGATAAACTTTTAAGGCACCTTTCATGGTGCTGCACAGTGATTAAAACTAAAGAGGTACAAGAATGTACGGAAATTACTTAGACGAAGCAGCAAAAATTGTTGCTGAAAAACGTGAAGAAAACCTTAAGTTTGAACATGCACGTCTTACAGCTGATGAAAAAGATCAGATTTTGAAGGAATATCACCCTGATCGCATTACAAGTGAGTTTGAAGAACTCAAGATCGGACCTAACAAGGGACAGAAAGCTCCTATCCAGCTTGCAGAAATGCTCCAGGCAAAACCTCGCATTGAACCAGAACACATTGACCTTGCACACGTAGACTACGAAACAGACGTTCTCGTAATCGGTGGCGGCGGAGCTGGTACATCAGCAGCAATCATGGCATCTGAAGCAGGAGCAAAAGTTCTTCTTGCAACAAAACTCCGCGTAGGTGACGCAAACACAATGATGGCAGAAGGCGGTATCCAGGCTGCAGACAAGCAAAACGACTCTCCTGCACAGCACTACCTTGACTGTTTCGGTGGCGGACACTTTGACGGAAAGCCAGAACTTGTTTACACACTTACAAACAAGGCTCCTTCTGTAATCAAATGGCTCAACGACCTCGGTGTTGAATTTGATAAGGAAGCTGACGGTACAATGGTTACAACACACGGTGGCGGAACAAGCCGCAAGAGAATGCACGCATGCAAGGACTACTCCGGTGCTGAAATCATGCGTACACTCCGTGATGAAGTTTTCAACCGCCCGGACCGTATTACAGTTGTAGACTTTACAGCTGCAATCGAACTTATCAAGAATGATAAAGGTGAAGCCTGCGGTGCAGTTCTCCAGAACATAGAAACAGGTGAAGTTCGCATTGCAAAGGCAAAGGTTGTTATAATTGCTACAGGTGGTGCAGGACGTATGCATTACCAGGGATTCCCTACATCAAACCACTACGGTGCTACAGCTGACGGTCTTGTCATGGCATACCGTGCAGGTGCAAAACTCTTGTACCAGGATTCACTCCAGTATCACCCAACAGGTGCTGCTTACCCTACACAGATTCTCGGTAAGCTCGTTACAGAAAAAGTTCGCTCACTCGGTGCAAAGCTCATCAACAAAGACGGTGAAGTTTATATCCACCCTCTCGAAACACGTGACGTTAACGCTTCCGGTATCATCAAGGAAGTTCGCAACGGACGAGGTGTTAAGAATGATGTTCAGGACGCTGTATGGCTTGATACTCCAATGATTGAAATGATTCACGGAGAAGGAACAATCCTTAAGTCAATTCCTGCTATGTACAACATGTTCATCAAGTACGGAATCGATATCCGCAAGGAACCAATTCTTGTTTACCCTACACTCCACTACCAGAACGGTGGTGTTGAAATTGACAATACTTGCCACACAAATGTTGCAAACCTTCTAGTAGCAGGTGAAGCTTCAGGTGGTGTTCACGGAACAAACCGTCTTATGGGTAACTCACTCCTTGACGTTGTTGTATTCGGACGTGAAGCTGGTATTGAAGCTGGTAAGATGTTCAAGAACATTGCACTTTCTGAAACAGCAAAGATGAACCTTGATCACGTTACAGCATTTGAAAAGGAAAGAGCCGCTGCAGGTATCAGCAGTGATGCTGTATCTCCAAAAGTTCTCCCAAGCTATACACACGGAAACAAGGAATTTGAAAAGACTCCTTTCCCAGGTGCAAGCAAATAATTTGGGAAGCCTCCGGAGACTTCAGTTTTTGGAGGCAAGCTTAAAAACATTATGACTGGAACTGATTCACCGGTTCAGCCATAACCTAAACAGCCTTCTTGAAGAATCAGGAAGGCTGTTTTTTATTGAAATTCATGCACCCGCACAAATAGAACTTAGCAAAACGAATTCAGTTTTCCGGATCCGCAGGTCCCAATAGGAACGAACAATTTTTTTCATTTTTGGAATAAAGAAGCTTTCACGGCTTCTGATGAGCTCATTCCATATTTTCTTGCAGAGTCCATGCAGGAACGTGTTTTCGGATACCATAAAATATTTCATGACAAATATCCTTTTAACATTCTTGATATACAGAAGACAGATACTTTTACAAAAATTAACAAAATAAATAAGGGAACCTGGAGCTCAATAGCTTTTTTTGTTTCCCATACACTTTACGCAGCTTCTCTTGCGTTTTGTTTAATACTTCTTACAACAGCAAAAATTCTATTTTGAGATTCAGTTCCAAATAATGTAATGAATTTTGGTCTATCAAATGGTGCTCCTCATTTCATGAGAGCTTCCATATTAATTTCACCCTGTTCAACTATAATATCAATCAATCGCTGAACAAACTCAATTTGCAAGCTGTTCATATTTGTATCATTGATAAAATCTGCAAAAAAATCATTTATTGTTTCTTTATCCATCTTTGTAACATGACGAATAAATACACCTAAGCTACGTCCTTCGCTGAGTTCATCAAACAACTGTTCATTTCCAAGTTCTTCCTTGAAAATATGATTAAGACTATCAAAGTCATCTTTTGTTAATGGTTGGTTTGTTCTCAATTTACAAACAGCGTCATCATTCATATGCTCTGCAAGATATGAATCAACTTTCTTTTTGTATTCTTCAAAATCATCTGCAGGACTAGGGTCACCTGCTCCAAGTGAAACATCAACTTCAGAAACTTCATCTTCATAGTTAACGAAAATAGGGTCTATATGAATTGTGTCCACAGCAAATTGAGCTAATTCTCTAATTTCTTTACGAATTTCCTCAAAATCAAGAACATTTAATCCATCATAATATGAATTAACAGCAAGAAACTGTAGTCTTGGTAAATGCTTTTTTACTGCATTAATTTAAGCTTTATGTATTTTTTTTCTGCTACAGATTTAATTTTTCCTCGATACAGTAAAATTGGCTGAGCTGCAAGTTTTGATTCCATTATTCCATATCAGAAATTATCAAAACTCCTTGCATACTGATCAGGTTCACCATTAAAAACAAGAGGTGCTATATGAGTATTTAAATTAATCAAATCTCCATCATTCAGATATTCAAAACTTTTAATATTCTGAAATTTCAGAACATGTTTCTGAACAAGATGTACTGGTGTGAGTGCAGTATTTAATGCATCCACTTGTGCATGAACTTCATTTACTAATTGATTTCTATAATCAACAAATTTCTGATCTGCCCATGCAGCACCTTGAAGCAATTTTATTACGCTGCATTTATGTGCAAATATTCTTTCACTTAATGATTTACCTGCAGCTCCTTCAATTCCATTTTTTTCTTCTCTAAAGAATTCAAAATTTCGGAGATAATCAAAGATATAGAAATATTTTTTCCCAATATATGAACCGGTTTCATCTGTGCAAACCAAATTTGGAGCAAGACGGGTACCGCGTCCGATCATTTGCCAGAACTTAATTTATACTAAGCCCAGAAATTGGACAATGAATTTTCAAAATAACGAATCTCAGTATCTTAGGACAAGGCAAATTCAAATTGGATATCGTCCGAGAGTCATTGGGGGCAAGTGAAAAACAGGCTGAGATTGCCGTAAAGCATGACATTTCACCAGGCACGCTGAGCGAATTGATTCAGCTTTTCATCGACGGTAAGCCGGAGACAGAGGAACAGAAACAGCTGAAAGAGAAAATCGCCCGCATTGAAAAAGAAAAGGACATGGTGCTGAAGGAACTCGGAAAAAAGCAGCCGGAAATCGAACTTCAAAAAAAACGGGGATTTCCGGGACCGGCCTGGAAAATAATAGACCCGGACCTGAAGAACAAAAACGGGTGCAAGGTGACAATCCCTGAGCAATGCAGGATTCTTGAAATAAGGAAGCATCTGAAACATATGGGGTTCCGGCAATCTTCAACACGGACTGCGGCTCGCAGTATACAAGCGCTGCCTTTGTTGAACTGCTGAAATCCTATGATGTTGAGATCGGCATGGACGGAATCGGAAGGTGCAAGGACAACATCTTCGTGGAACGCATATGGCGGACTCTGAAATATGAATGAATTTTTTTATGCGACTATTACAGCAAAGAAGAACTGAGAAAAAGTCCTGGAGAATTCGTAAAATTCTTCAGCAGTGAACGGATTCATCAGGGGACGGATTATATAACTCCTGACGAGGCATACGAGAATGGATTGGCTGGTGCTTATGCTCCAACAACAGATTCCATCGCTGCCTAAATTCGTTAGTTTTCAGATTTTTTGTCTGGACAAAGGGCTTAGCATAAGATAACCGGCTTCAGGATTAACTTTTTTTGAAACCAATTATCTGTCAGGGACTACTAATATCTCATAAAATCTTCAGCTGTATCTTTATAAAAACTTAATGAACTTTTAATCTACGAGTTTATTTCTTCAACATCAAATTCCTTGAAATTAAAATTTTCCTTATCCAACCATTTCACAGTTTCAGCATACTCTTCGTTTTCCGGAACTTCTTTCAGTACATTCAGAAGATGCTTAAGTCCATGAGCTCCTCCGCATTCATCAATTATTCCACAATATTTTCCAGCGACAACCTTAACAGGACAGCGGACCGTCAGCCATTCCGTATTATCCATGACGTCTTCCAGTTTAATTTTGAATTCCAAGTTATCACCAAAATCATAGGCAAAAACAACTTCCGCATTATCCTGACAAAAAACGTCCCGTAAAACTATTTTACATGTATCAATGTCATTGCTTGGCGAATCTTCCGGAGAGGGAAGATAAATTACGGTTTCTCTATTTGAGAATAAGAAATTTGAAATTGCTGCCGCACTAAAATCAACATATTTTTTTTGAAATCTTTTTCGGATTTTTTCCCTGAATACCTTCAATCGTCTCACCAAAAAATAAATATTTGGATTCTATTTTCTTAAAATTATCCAAATCCGCATTGTCAACTTAAAAACCGAACAAATGAAATCCGATTGCATTGAACATTGCCATTACAGAATATGCAAAAGTTAAAAACTTACAGTCCTGACGGACAATCAATTCCCTCCATATCTTTGATTTAAAATCATTAAGCTCAATAATAAATTTATAGGCCCCTACTTTTTTTATGTCCCCGGTATTCTTATCACGTACTTTTTTTCACGCACAGCTGCAGGCAGAGCTTTTTCCTTCATCAGATCACTTACAAAAGCATCCGCACAGTTATAGTACTCACCATCAGGAGACATTGATTTTGTAAGATAATTTGAAAGATATTCATTGAATTCTTCAACAGAAATTTCATTGGAATTACGAAAATAAGATTTAATAATGTTCATTCCTGAAATCAGACTCCTGTTATAATTTTTTTTCTACTATGACATTGCCAATATCATCCTGAACAAAATCATCCCAAATATTCTTTAAACCGTTTTTCTCCAGATGAATTTTCATTTTCTCGTTTACAACCTGAATTAGTTCCTGGACAGACCAAATCCCATTTGCCTCTAACACGAAATAATATAAGCAATAGGCATTGGAAACAAGATAATGTTTGCTTCATCCGTTATCAATCAAATCCACCTCCCACTCGCAATAGCGATTTGATGCTACTTTGGGCTCAGCTTTAAACTCTGAACATTTGACACTGTCGAATGTCTTTTTTGTAAATCTGTAAATCATGGATGATATTATATCATATTAAAAAAAATTGTACACGCACTCTGACTGCTGATTTAAAAATATATTACTAATCTTTACTTTTTGTTTTGCAAAAACAGTATTTTGTGATACAATGTGCCAAATAAAAATTAAGGAATAAAAATGGAACGCGAACATTTTGGAAGCCGCTTGGGCTTTATTTTCATGAGCGCCGGTTGTGCAATCGGCTGCGGAAACATCTGGAAATTTCCATGGATGGTAGGACAGAACGGCGGAGGAATATTTGTACTGATTTATTTTATTTTTCTTCTTCTCCTTGGAATTCCCGTTCTTACAATGGAATTCGCTCTCGGACGGGCATCACAGTCAAGTCCTGTAAGGATGTATCAGAAACTTGAAAAGAAGGGACAAAAATGGCATATTCACGGATATGTTGCACTTCTGGGAAATCTTGCACTCATGGCATTCTATACAGTTGTTACAGGCTGGTTTATTTTTTACTTCATTAGTTTCTTGAACGGAAGAATGGGAAACGGAAAAACTCCGTTAAACTTTGAGACCATGATCCAGAATACTGTACTGAACGTTGGATTACTTGCAATTTCTCTTGCAATATGTTTCACTCTACTGACATTCAATTTACAGACAGGACTTGAACGCGTATCAAAATATATGATGAGCATACTCCTAGTCCTTATGATTGTACTTTCAATAAAAAGCGGAACACTGGAAGGTTCTTCGGAAGGATATAAATTTTATTTGATGCCTGACATTTCAAAAATAAATTTTAAGGTCATAGTAAACGCCATGAACCAGGCATTCTTCACACTGTCCATAGGAATCGGATCAATGGCAATTTTCGGAAGCTACATCGGAAAAGAGAAATCACTTCTGAATGAATCACTGACAGTTATTCTTCTTGATACCTTCGTAGCAATCATGGCAGGACTTATCATCTTCCCTTCATGTGCCTCATTTAAAATTGAAGTCAGAGAAGGACCTTCCCTTTTGTTCAATACAATGGCAACGGTTTTCTGCAACATGCCCGGAGGAAGATTCTGGGGAAGCCTGTTCTTCTTGTTCATGATATTTGCAGCCTTTTCAACGGAACTCGCAGTCTGCGAAAATATACTTGCGTGTACCAGAGAGATTACTCTATGGTACAGAAAGAAAGGTGCCCTGATATGCGGTCTTACAGTTTTTCTTTTATCACTTACAACTGCATTGGGGTTCAGTGTCTTAAAATTCCAGCCCTTTGGAAAAGGAACAACCTGGCTTGATTTCTGGGATTTCATAGTAAGCACAAACCTTCTTCCTCTCGGAGCCCTAACAATTTCTCTCTTCTGCGGATTAAAAAAAATCGGCTGGGGATGGGACAATCTAAAAGCTGAAGTAAACTGCGGAAAAGGATTTAAATTGAGGGACTGGATGAAACCGCTGTTCAAATATATTGTTCCTGTCTGCATAATCGTAATCTACATAGCAGGTCTTACATCTTTTAAATGGAGATAATGAAAACCGAAGAAAACATGCTTCGTTTAAAACGTTAATCTCAGAGAGCCCCATAAAAACATTCCGGGTTCTAAATAAAATGCAGAACATAAGGTAAGACATTTATGTTACTTTTATATTCTGCATTATTTTCATCAAACAAATTATTTTATAACGGAAGATAAAATTTTCTTTCACAATTACACACTTTTAACCGATTTACCTAATCTGTTAACCTTTTCTACTCCCGGACCAAGCGTTGCCTTCCAATTCCCTGATGAAGATGATATGCATGCAATCTAACAGGTACCAGCATTACAAAATCCGTTTCATCAGTACTTCCATGCCCACCTTCTTGAGAAGCAGAAAACGGAAACATTGAAAAAGTAAAATGTCCTACAAGTTTTACATCAATATCCGCAACAAATAAAAGGAAGGGACACAGGACAAGTGATACTATATCCTTATAATTCTTACGAACCAAAGGCCTTATTGTAATTCTTCTGCTCAATTTTTTCTCCTGCAAAAATAATGTAAAGACAATACGAAACAGATTCAGAATTTCTTAATAACTGCAGACAGGAAGTACAAAATTTTCAATAAGTCCAGGAACTATAAAGTCCAGTCCTGTGCGTCAACACCCAAAAATTCCTTGTTCCTGAATCCGATGCAAATTCCTCCGTCCTCATCACAACGGCATTCACCAATAAATGAAATATCAGGAACACATGCATCATCTTCCACATCATCAAGAACATTTACGGCAATGGCTGTAATTTCTACTTCCTTATTCAATTCTTTTTCAGAAATTTCCTTTTCATCATTTTCAAAATAAATTCCGTTTACATACTGAAGAATATGTGATGAATAGTCTTCAATTTTTACATTCTGAAGAAACCAGTTCAAAAGTTCAAGTTCCTTTGCATTAAAATAAAAGCTTCTCTTTTCATTTCCTTTGTCATCAAATGAATTATCTCCTATTGATACAACTGGAATTTTTATTTTATTGCCGAACACAGCAACTTCAACATTATCTTCGTTTTTAAGTGATTTAATTTCTTCCATACGGGCACTCCAAAATAAAATATAAGGTATCTCCAAAAACATTTTTAGGAAATCTGTCTATAATTATATAGAAGTTCAAATATTTTTTAAATACCACAAACTAAAAAAAGTAAATTTTCATTCAGCTCATTCGACGTTAACATTTATAAAAAAATTTCAGTTCAGCTACATGAATACAATTGATAGAACACTCCCTTTGCAAGCTGGACAGGGCTAAAAATACATTTCTTTTTATATTCAATGGGTAAAAAATTCATTATGATTGACTTTTATTTTTTTATATGTTAGCCTTCGGTAACAGAGGTTAACATAACCAATGAAATTAAATGAACTAAACATAGGTAAAGAAGCTCTCATCCAGACTGTAGGCGGAGACGGAGAGCTCAGACAACATTTCTTAGATATGGGACTTATTCCTGGACAAAAAATTCAGATGGTAAAGCACGCTCCAATGGGTGATCCTGTGCAGGTAAACATTCAGGGGTACGAACTTACACTCAGACTTGCTGACGCAAAAAAAATTACAATTGAAGCATCAACAGTTAAAAATCCTGAAAAGGAATCAAACAAAAATGCAGTACAAAATTCCTCGACCAGCAATGACCATCCGGGGCTTGGTGAAGGAGGAAAATTTCATGCAGGCAATGACGAGCACCCTGTTGCAGAAGGTACCACACTTACATTCGCCCTGGCAGGAAACCAGAACTGCGGAAAGACGACACTCTTCAACCAGCTTACAGGTTCAAACCAGCACGTCGGTAATTTTCCGGGAGTTACTGTTGATAAAAAAAGCGGCCAAATAAAAAATACTCCAAACACTCTGATTACAGACCTTCCCGGAATTTATTCACTGAGCCCCTATACATCAGAAGAAATTGTTACACGCAAATTTATTCTTGATGAAAAACCTCTGGGAATCATCAACATCGTGGATGCAACGAACATTGAACGAAACCTGTATCTTACAATGCAGCTCATGACTCTTGAAATCCCAATGGTTCTTGCCCTTAACATGATGGATGAAGTTCGCAACAACGGCGGAACAATAAAAATAAACAAACTGGAGCAGGAACTAGGAATTCCTGTTGTTCCGATTGCCGCAAATAAAAATGAAGGTGTGGACGAACTTCTTGAACATGCTCTCCACGTTGCAAAATATCAGGAGAAGCCAGGAAGAAACGACTTCTGCCCTTCTGACGGTAAAGGAAGTGAAATTCACAGATGCCTCCATTCAATTATGCATCTCATACAGTATCACGCAGAGAAAAAAGCTATTCCCGTAAGATTCGCTGCAACAAAAATAATTGAAGGCGACAAAGATCTTGAAGAGACATTGGAACTTAACCAAAATGAAAAAGAAATGATTGAGCGTATCATCATTCAAATGGAACAGGAACGGGGTCTTGACCGACAGGCTGCCATTGCAGATATGCGCTACCAGTTTATTAAACGCGTAGTTGAGAAAACAGTAATCAAACAAAAGGAAAGCAAGGAACATATACGGAGCAAAAAAATTGATAAAGTGCTTACAGGAAAATGGACAGCACTGCCTGTATTTGTTCTGATAATGGCAACAATTTTTTATCTGACATTCAATGTTATTGGACTTGGTCTTCAGAATCTTCTTGCACTGGGAATAGACAAACTTACTGACCTTGCAGACTTTGGCCTGGCGAAACTGAACATCAATCCTGTCGTCCACTCACTTGTCATAGACGGAATCTTTAATGGAGTCGGAAGCGTACTGAGTTTCCTTCCTATCATCATAACCCTGTTCTTCTTTCTTTCTCTTCTTGAAGACACAGGATACATGGCACGCATTGCCTTCATCATGGACAAGCTTTTACGAAGAATAGGTTTGAGCGGAAGAAGCGTTGTTCCACTTCTAATAGGCTTCGGATGTTCTGTTCCTGGAATAATGGCAAGCAGAACTTTACCTTCTGAGCGGGACAGAAAGATGACAATTCTTCTGACACCTTTCATGAGCTGTTCCGCAAAACTCCCGGTCCTTGCATTCTTTGCAGGAGCATTTTTTCCGAAACATTCAGGACCTATAATAATAGGTCTTTATGTATTCGGAATTATCAGTGGAATAATTTGTGCACAGATTTATAAGCACACAAAATTCAGAGGCGAAGCCGTACCTTTTGTCATGGAACTTCCTAACTATCGTCTGCCCGGACTGAAAACAACAATGCAACTCCTTCGGGAAAAGGCAAGGGACTTTCTTCAGAAAGCATTCACCGTAATCTTTGTTGCAACAATTGTCATCTGGTTCCTGCAGACATTTGACTTGCATTTCATTGTTGTCGAAGACTCATCACAGAGTATTCTTGCAAAGATTTCAGGATTAATCGCTCTGGTCTTCAAGCCACTTGGTTTCGGTGACTGGAGGATTTCAAGTGCCCTGCTTACAGGATTCATTGCAAAGGAAAGCGTTGTATCAACACTCACAATTCTTTTCCCGTCAGTGACAGGTTTGACGGGAACTATTCCAGCAGCATCAAGGCTTGCTCTTCTGGTTTTCAGTCTGCTCTACACACCTTGTGTTGCTGCAATTGCCAGCGTAAAAAGAGAACTCGGTAAACGTTATGCATTATATGTTGTACTCGGTCAGACAGCCATTGCATGGATTTTTGCTTTGATCATACACCTTATTGCAATGATTTTTGTATAGAGAGGATTCATGAACCTTGCATCCATTATAATTCTTCTGATCATATCTGCACTTGTATTTATTGCATTAAAGCAAGCAAGAAAAAACGGAACCTGCAGCTGCGGAAAATGTGAAGGAAACTGCAAATACTGCAGCGAATGTAAAAAATAACTTTACTGCCTTGCATTTTTTGTCAAAGATATGCATGGCAATTTAATAAGCTGCTTAAATCATTAAAGATTCAGGAATCTTGAACCATAAGATTGATTCCGCTGCAAATGGTATTAAATATTTAAGGGGAGCCTACGGAATTTGAAATTCTCAGGTTCCTGAACGCTCCCTGTAAACACCTTCATTAATTGTATCAGCCTTAAACAAATTTCATTCCGAAAGGTATCAAAAAATCCAAAGTTATCTTAAGAAAAATGAAGAAAAAGCTCTTTGCGATTGTGTTCAGGCGAAGGCATTTAAACTGAATTGTCAGAATATAATATCTGAAAGATTTCTCTGCATATCAGAAGGATGCATTCTTTATACCACGAACACCGCGTATGAAACATATTCAATTCCTGAACATGTTAACAGAATCTCTCATTACGCTTTATCATATAAAAAAAGCCGAAATACATCAGTGGTCATTCGAATGTAACTGCCATAGGACGGAGTGCATTTTAATTATGTTCATGCATGAGTAAAATTTTCTTGGATGAAGGACCTAAAATTATTGAAGCAAATCATTTTACAGTAATAAAAATACAATCAATCAAAGTGCCTAAAAGTCTTGAAGAATTTCTTATTGATGCCGAAAACTCAAGCAAGAATATTATTGAAAAAAAAGATTCAGAAGATAAGATTACTAAAAATGACGGCGAATATCTACCCGATCCTGATATAGACAGACTATTTTATAAGGATGGCAGTGATGACGAAACATCCGGACTATCATATCTTTGTTCCCCATGAAAGTAACGATGACACCACCTTGGCTGATTTAAATTTTAACTACATCACGGAGCACATTCATATATCAGACTACAATCAAGAAATACGCTGGTACAGGAAAAAGAACATGATAACATATTTACAATAGGGAAGCTCTAAAAATTGCAATTTTTTAAATAACTTTGAAAAAGCGATGTATTAAGCCTTGTAATTTCAAAGTTCAAAACTCACAGCCCCCTTGGAAATGCCTAATATTCTAAGCAACCTTGACATCAGAGACTCCGTAATAAATATTTTGCACTGAATGGCAGAGAACTCCTGATACACAACACACCATGACAGCCGGAAAGTGAAGACTGATAAATTTCATCTTGAACAAATTATTCTTTTGCAATATAAATAGAATATGCAGAACAACAATGAAATAAGCCCAAACTTCTGGGAAACAAAGGAACTTAAGGACATGACGGACGCAGAGTGGGAAATCCTCTGTGACGGTTGTGGAAGATGCTGCTTCAGAAAAATCATTGACGGCTATCTCTGGAAAAAAAAGATTCTCTATACGACAGTAGCCTGCAATTTACTGGACACTAAAACCTGCCGCTGCACAGACTATTGTCACCGCTTTGAACTGCAGGAAGAATGCATAAAACTCGACAGGAAAAAAATAAAAAATTTTAAGTGGCTGCCATCAACATGTGCATACAGACTCATACATGAAAAGAGGAAACTTTATTCCTGGCATCCATTAATTTCCGGTACACAGGACAGCGTAAAGGAAGCAGGAATATCCATTCAGGACGGCATAAATGAACATCTTGTTGATGACTGGTACGACTACATAATTGATGAAAAAACATCAGACGGAACTGTTTCGTGAAACAACATAACAACTGATAACATTCACTATATGACGCAAAACTTTCACACAAAGCTATGAAAGTTCCTGCAGAATTTAAAATCCTATGACAGGCATATCTCGGACATTGCATTCTAGGGTTGCCCTGATTGCCTTTAAGAAACATCGTTTTTTTTAGTTGCATATAAAAAAGAGGTTTATATGAAAAAGAAATTACTTTCACAGATTTTTTTTATTCTTTCATGCACAATGACTTTTGCAGAAAGCCAGGACGACAGAATTGCATCACTCTTAAACTACATTCAGTTTTCGACATGCAAAATAATTGAATCACAGAACAAGGGTCTGCTTGAAAATGAATTTTCAGATATTCTGAACAACATCAATCCATCTTCACTAAAAAAATCGGAACTCATAAATCAATATGAATATCTGCTAACAAGCCTTACGCGTTTAAAGCTTACACAAAACCAGAGACGACATCTTGAAGAAGTATCCGCACTTAAAAGAAAAAATGCAATATTCAATTCACTTAACAGCTTCGGCTCCGTACTCTACGTTCCGTCAAAGGATCCTGCTTCAATTGGCATCAGTCTTGCATACGCAACACTTAACGCAGGGTTCAATTATGCGCGTACCGTGAACAACATAAGGCTTGAAGAAAATGCAGAACTTTTTGAACTGAGCCAGCAAGACTTGAAGGAGATAGACAGCCAGAGAGCATCTCTTTTCATTACAAGCACAAAAATTTATAAGAAAAATAAGTTCAAATCACGGAAACTTATAAACGAATCCGAAATGAAGAGTTTCGCAAAAATTGCATCTCTTGTTGACTCCACTTACGATACGGAGGAACTTGCAAAAATTGCTGAAAGAAATTTGCCCTCACTGGAACGAATGGAAGAATCGTTCCGGAAGTTCTCGCCATACTGGCTTACGCTGGGCAAATGTTATATGTATGCCGGCCAGGCGGAGAAAGCTTCTGCATCATTTGAAAAAGTCTACCAGATTGACAATGCATCAACAATATTCAAGAACAAGAAGAGCCCTTACATAAAGGAAGCTGCAAAAAACAATATCTATCTTCTGATGAAGAATAATGACAGGAACGTAGAAAAATATGCTGAGATTATCAGGAATAACAGTCTTCTTGACCAGAACACCCAGGATGATTTGAGCTACTTCTTTTATGCAGTCTACGTTTACACCGAAGAGCTTGACAAAGCAAAGAAGGAGCTTGATTACCTGAAAAAGCGTGGACTGGAAGCGGATTTTACACAACTTTCATGCAGTTACAATCTGCTTACCAATGACATCTCATCAGCAGAACATAAACTTGCGGAAGCAATGCTTAAATCCCTTTCACAAATAAGATTCGGAAAAACCGCTGAACTTGCAGAACTTTTTGCAAGCGACAAAAACCTTGCAAAAGTTCAGGACACTGTATACTTCACAAGCGGACTCAGATTCATAAGCTTTGAATACAGAAAAATCGAAAGAGAAGAATCTGCTCCGGCCGAAAACAAGAATGCTTTCCTTTCCTTCATAGACGACGGAATTGATACATACAAAAAAATAACAGGAACAGAAACTACAAATGTTTCTAAATTCAATCTGACGAGAATAAACCTTCCTTCATCAGGAAATACAAATTTCTATTATATACCGAAACTTTCCTGGAAAGCTTTGCAGTCAAACTACATCATCACACTTTCCACAGGCACAGAAAGTTTTTCATACACACACTCAGATTCAAGAGACTATTCAAAGACAATCTCGCTGGAACTTCCCTTTGATGAAGGGCCAACAAAGAAACTCTCAGCAGCAAATATAATGCCATGTCTAATTGGAATAAACATAGACGGAATATTCGAATACTACATTCCAAATGTATCTACCGGTAAATGGGAAAAAGTAAAATGAAACGGAACATCAGATATATTTTTTCTCTTCTGATTTATTTCGCATCCCTGAGTACAGCCCTGTCAGCAAAAAGCGGTCTGGAAAACGGATCAATCTGGGGTGAATGTCATACAAAAGATCAGATGAGAATTCTTGGACTATACAACGGCAGCAGTTCCAAAAACATCTCAATAACGAACTCAAATTATGAACATCTCAAGACTCTCCTCGAAGACTTCAACTACTGGATTGACGACCAGAGTGCTGAAGGAGAGAACATGCAGTTCTATAAAAAACTTCAGGACAAATATCCTAACTTCAGCTGGCACAGATACACCCACAGGCTCATGTTTCACTGGGGATATGACTGGGGAGATCCTTACGGACATCAAGCACTGAAGAAAGCTTTCTTCAATCTTAACAATCTTGATGAATTCAAGATGACCACAAAGCAGCACGAAATATATAACGCCTTTCTGTATGACATCTACAGGGAACAGGAAATCCGAGAATACATGATGACAACTTCCGTTGAAGAATTCTTCGGAACCTATAACGCAAGAGAATTCAATCATGCCATCGGAGCTTTGATTTATTACACGCACCTGCTTGGTGACCATATTGAACATGCAAATTCCCATACCGAGGAAGCGGTTCTTTCTGTAAACCAGATAATGCTCAAAATGGAGGAAGAAATAAATAATATCATGCCTAACGGGACATTACGTTTAAGAAGTGCAGGAAATATCAGAAAGTTCAACAGGGAATGGAAGCAGCTCAAGAATTCAGGAATGAATGACTGTCAACTGGCAAAAAAAACAGTGGAAGTTCTCTCCGTAACCCTTCCCCCGATTCTTGAACGAACCTGGGGTACAACCTTCAAAAACACAGGGCTCCAGTTCATTTACAAAGGAAAAAAATAATTCATATATTTCCGGATGCAATACATAACAAAAACCATTAGTCCTTCTAATTTACAAGCCCTATTCATGGAAAGTTTTTTTCATTATAATATAATCATATAATTAGAAGGAGTTTTTCATGGAAAACAAAATAAAACGTCTGGCAGTCATACTGGCTTTCTTTATTCTTTCAGCTCTAGCCCTTGTTCTCATCGGGAAGAACATGAAGCAGGATTCTCTTCCTGACGGTGTTTATACAGCATCCTCAGAAGGACGAAACGGACCGATTACAGTTAAACTTTCTGTTTCCGGCGGAAAGATTTCTGATGCAAAAATAATTAGCGAAAGCGAAACTGATTTCGCAAAACCTGCGGCCATAGAAATGGCTCAGAAATTTGCTGCAAAAGGTACATCTTCGGGAATAGATGCTGTTTCCGGTGCAACAATTACTTCAAAGGCAACTCTCGTAGCACTTGACAAAGCTTTAAATATTGCAAAAGGTAAGACGGAAAAATCAGTGGCTGCAAAAGATGAGAACTGTGACATCGTAATCATTGGCGGAGGCGGAGCCGGGCTTACTGCAGCAACAGAAGCCGCCTCCCTTGGAAAAAAAATTATTCTTCTTGAAAAGATGGGATCCTTCGGAGGAAATACAATCTCTGCAACCGGTGGTCTCAATGCAAGTGAAACGTCCGTACAGAAGAACCTTGGAATCGAAGATTCCAATGACTCTTATTATGAAGACACAATGAAAGGCGGATACAACAAAAATAATCCTGCACTTGTACGCAGAATGGTAGAAGAATCTGCTGCAACAGTTGACTGGCTAATTTCTATCGGAGCAGATTTAACTGATGTAGGAAAGATGGCAGGTTCTTCAAACAAGAGAACACACAGGCCGCAGGGAGGTGCAGCTGTAGGAGCTCATCTTATACCAGTTCTAGAAAAATCTGCAAAGAAAGCAGGAGCAGATCTCAGACTTGGTTCCCGTGTTACAGAAATTCTTAGGGCACAGGACGGAAGCGCATGCGGTGTAAAAGTTTCTGCGGAAAACGGTGAATACAAAATCAACGCTAAAGCAGTAATCATAGCTTCAGGCGGTTTCGGTGCAAATCCTGAAATGGTTGTTTACTATAAAAATGAACTTGAAGGATTCGGAACAACAAACCACAGGGGTGCAACAGGAGATGCTTTCCCGATGGTAGAAAAATTTAATGCAGCACTCACACAGATGGATGAAATTCAGACTCACCCTACTGTTATTCCAGGAAACGGAACAATGATTACAGAAGCAGTTCGCGGTAACGGAGCAATTATTGTAAACCGTGAAGGAAATAGATTCTGCACAGAAATGGCAACACGTGATGTAATGTCAAAGGCAATCCTTGAACAGACAGGAAAAACAGCCTACATTGTATTTGACCAGGATGTCCGTGAATCTCTTAAGGCTATTGAAGGTTACGTAAACAACGGACTCCTTGCGCAAGGAGATACAGTTGAAGAGCTTGCAGTAAAAATTGGAATTCCTGCCGACGTGTTCGTAAAAACGATGAACGAATATGCGAAAATCCAGGAAAGCGGAAATGATCCTCTCGGACGCAAAGCAAATGAAATGCCTCGCCCGCTTACAAAAGGACCTTTCTATGCAGCTGAAATTGGACCTGCAATTCATCATACAATGGGCGGTATTGTAATTAATACGAATGCAGAAGTTCTTGACAAAGATGGAAACGTCATTCCTGGACTCTATGCTGCCGGAGAAGTTACAGGAGGAATTCATGGTGGAAATCGACTTGGCGGAAATGCAGTTGCAGATATATGTATCTACGGCAAAATTGCTGCTGACAGTGCCGTTGACTACATAATCAAATAAAACTTATATATGCAGTACGAAATATAAAAAATGTTTCAGGCTGCATAGTTATTTTCAAATCTCTGCAACAACTTTCAATAGGATTAAAGAAATGAATGAAATTCTGATTAATTCACTGCTTAAAAGCATCTGCGAACAGGATGAAGCACCTATCGTAGTCTGTGATATTGAACACACCATTGTTTACATGAACCCCGCTGCTGAAAAAAATTATGAAAAACGGGGAGGCAATAAGATTCTTGGTCAGTCCTTATTTAACTGTCACAACAATAATTCCTGTGAGATAATTAAAAAAGTTGTTGCCTGGTTCAATGAAAATTCAAACAACAACAAGGTCCACACTTTTTATAATTCAAAGCACGACAAAGATATTTATATGGTTGCTTTGCGTGATGAAAGCAGGAAACTCATAGGCTATTATGAAAAACATGAATTCAGGACGAAAGATGAAACAGCTTTTTATGAAATGAACTAACAGGAAAGGAACTAATAAAAAAGTGCATAAACGACCCTCCTGTTTATGCATTCCAGAAAACTGCCTGAAACAAGGTGCCTAATAAAACTGAGTTTTTTTGGCACCATAATTTATGTCACATGAAAAGTATTTTCAAGCCTGCATAAGTTTCGTATCCTCCTTTATTTATAAAGAAGGTATCTCTCCAGAAACCTGCCGGTATATAATTTACCCCCAATTCCATACCATATTTAATATTTCCCTTTCCGAAAAACACCTGCACTTTTGCACCGGACTTCAGCAAATCACAGAAAAAGAAATCAGGATCGTCAAAAACAATGTTCCCCTGAAAACCTAAAGGCATTCCAAATAATTTGAATGCAAAAAATTCTTTCTTCCATGTCTTTCCTGCGGCAAGCTCCATCTTTATGCCGGCCATAGGATGAGAGGAATCATTTAAGCTGAATACAAGGTCTTCTCCCAAAAGCAGACCTGAACAGACGACCAATGTTAAGCCATTATCCAAAACATAATCATACTCACCTGCAACTTCAATATTAGCATGGAAAAAATCTGTATGATTATCCTCATCCACTGCAGAATACTCCATTCCAGGAAAAAGTCCGAATGACCATTCAGATTTCCCGGCAAATGCAGAAAAACCTAAAAATAAAATTAAAAGTAAAGAAACAATCTTTTTCATAAACTTACATCCAAAATTTTCTCCGTTACAAACAATTTAACAAAATAAGTATAATTAAGTTTCACTTAATTATTTCCGCTGAACAGGTTCCTCATTTTAGTATCACGGATTCTTACCTGCTCAGATTATATCCGCAAATATCAAAAATTCTTGTAACATAAGCGTAATATAAATTTTCATCATTCTGAAAATTCTTTGCATTCTTTTTATTTAATTCAATATCATGTTTCTCATTGAAGAGAATATAATTAAATAAATGGACCACATGTTTTTCTGAGTTAGTCAAATTTTTATACTTAATTTTCTTAAGCCTTTTATTTGAGCCCTCAAAAATATAATACTGGATGCCACAATCTGCGACATCCCAAAGATAGTAATAAAATCGCTCAACAGAATCTGTGGGATCATCATTTCCGCTTCCCCAGATAATCCATGGAAAAATATCAAGGGACCATTTATTGAAAGGCTCCTCATATTTGGCAAAATTAAATGAACCAGCATTATAATTTGTTACCAACTTACCTTCAGCATCAAAAACAGCCTCACTTCCATCAGTTTTCGTGAAAACCCTGTTATTGCTCTCCCCTCTCATTTTATGAATATTATTTTCATAAGTATGGGCAAGGACATAATAAATAATATTCAGATTTTCCTGAGGAATTTCCTCTTCCATATCAATCTCAAACCCGAAGCCATCAACAAAAACATCTTTCACTGAATAATTCTGGGCAAAAAGACATACAGAAAAATACATGGCTGCTACAATCGCAATTTTTTTTTCATATGAACTCCAAACATTCGCATTTTCTATCATATAATAACATTTATTCACATTCAATTCAACTCATAAAAAAAAATAAGCAAACTCTTGACAACAAAAAGAAATATAAATAGACTTCAATCTGTCATGAATGAAATTTTTAACTTAAAGTTCAGCGTGTTGAAGTCAGTTTCTCTGATTTCAGCAACGACAAACACTTATGCAAAAAAAAAACAGAAGCTATTCCGGGACAACAAACTTCATAAGAAGTCTCGAAAAAAACTTCAGCATACAAGAAATAAATAAAATCACCTGCAGAAAAAATATTTATTTCGTCTGCAAAATATAATGGAATCCGCAGGAGAAACCTAAAAACAAATAACTGATTATCTGCGGGATGCATGAAAATGAAAGGACACCGGTTTATACGATGAAAGAATTTATTCAGGAACAGAACATCCGTCCGGTTGACCATGCCAATCTTCAGATTGATTATCTATTTCTCGTACCCCCTACGGATTTGAATTCAATCAAAAATATAACGGCCAGAACAAAAAAAAAAAAACACGGATTTCACTGACTCTGAAACTCAGGAACCAGAAATCGTTGAATCAAATTTCAGGCAGAAGGATTACTCCAAGATATTTGATTTCCACGAAACAGGTTCCAAAAGATTTTTCTTACGGGAACCTCCAAGGACTGCAATTTTTGGAGTAACTTTGAAAACGCGATGTTTTAGGACTTTTAATTTCAAGAATCAAAAATCGCAGGCATCTCTAAAAGTTTTTTTAGGGATAACATAATAAAGAACTGAGGAGCAATCATAATGGATAAGCTTATTTCCATTTCATTGACAGAAGGTAGAAAAGAAAATCATGAAAAAATTAATTACAGAAAAGCTTCCCGCGGAGTTATTTTAAATGACAAGGGACTTCTTCTGATGGTTCATACAAAACAGGGGGACTATAAATTTCCTGGCGGAGAGCTTCACAAAAATGAAACACCAGAAGATGCTCTTCTTCGTGAAGTCCGTGAAGAGACAGGATATGTTGATATTTCCGTAAACAAAAAAATCGCTTCAGCAGTCCAGTCAAATCCTGATATCTTTGCCGATGACACGTACTTCATAATGGAAAGCGAATACTATTTATGTACAATAAATTCATCTGAGAAAAAAAAACAGAATCTCGACGACTATGAAAGAGATGCTGATTTCACACCTGTTTATGTGACTCCGTACAAAGCTCTTCTTGAAAACAAAAAGATATTTGATGAAGGAAATATTAATAAAATTGAATGGCTTAGACGGGAAATTCTTTTTCTTGAAAGTTTCATAAAAAGTTCATACTGTCCTTATTCAGTAAAACTTGTACAGAAAAATGATATGAAAACAGTTCTGAAAATTATTAATGACGGAAAAGAATATCTTGCAGAAAACAATGTTGACCAATGGCAGATATGCACACCGTCAGAAAAAATAATTGAAAATGATATTTCAAGACAGCAAGGATTTTTAATTTACAAAGACGACAGACCAGCCGCCTATGAAGTCATCAGCTTTGAAAGAGAAGAAGCTTATCACAATCCAATTGATGGATCCATGAAACTGGAAGGAGATTATGCAACAATCCATAGAACATCTGCAGCAAAAGAATTCCGAAGCTCAGGTATTTCTCACCAGATGTTTGACTTTGCACTTCTCCACGCATATCTTAACAAAAAAAAGATAATGAGAATCGATACTCACAAGGATAATAAAATCATGCAGCACATTATTATGCGTGAAGGCTTTGAATATGTGGAAACAGTTCAGTTCACTGAATCAGACAGAATGAGAAGAATCGTATTTGAACGACTGATTTAACAAAAAAGACAGAGAAACATATCAACAACCTGTTTCTCTGTCCAAGGAGGTAAGAACACAAATAAAACTAGTATATTTTTATTAGGAAAAACAGAAAAAATCCAGTCCGCATTAACTTTGCAATGAATCTAAATTGCCGATAACAACAAGTTCTTCATTATCTGAATCAGCACTCATCTTCACAGAACCAATGACCTTTCCGTTGCATGAAACTTCATAAGTTCCTTTTATCCCTTCAACGCTGACAACTCCATTTTTATTGGTTCTTATTTTTTCCCGAGTATTCCACCTGTTATTTATAAGTTCATCAAGAGCCTTATAAGAAGGCTTTTCTGTACCGTCTTTACGGAGCAAACCGCTTGGAGCATTCAGCCATGCACCGTCAGAAAAATCCCAGGTCGTAATTCCTGTAACCTGAGGATGATTTTCAAAAATTGCTGAATACATTTCAACAATATTATTTTTCTGCTCCTCCTCAAATTCCATTGAGTAATCAGAATCCTTGTACTCAAAATCATTAAGATCCTCAATTTCAGGAGGAATCTTAGGACCGGAAACAATTGTATTCTCTGTAAAATGTATAGGAAGTCCCAAAGGTTCAAAACGGGATAAAACTTTTTCCAATTTTTCAAGTCCCCAATATCCCTGATGCTGATGAGACTGAAGTCCGATTACAGAAATAGGAACTCCATCATCGAGCGACTTCTTAATGACATCAACATAGGCATTGGACATATTGAAATCATTTATAAGTAAGGTTGAATTATTATTTGTCCTGTAAGCTTCATCAAAGACATATTTAATAAGTTCCTGTTTTCCATATTGCCTGCAGATTCTTGTAACCGCATTATCGTAGCGGTCAAACTTATCCATAATTACCGTCTCATTAATTACATCCCAAATATCAATTACGCCCTCAAAATCTTTGACATCACGTCTGATTCGTGCAAGCTGTTTCTTTAAAATTGTTTCATTATCATATTTCAAAAGCCAGTCAGCACAAACCGTATGCCAGCAAAGAGGATGCCCCTTCAGCGTTACATTATTTTCCTTCAAATACTTTGCTGCGGACATGACAGGAGCGAACATAGTCTTTCCTTCTTCTCTTTCATACATGCCCCAATAAACCTGGACTGTTCCATAATTGAAAATCCTGAGCCACTTTTCCATTCTTTTTTTGCACAGCTTTTTTTTCTCTTCATCATCAATTAAATTATGAAACACAAAATCATTTGCCGTGCATCCGAATAAAAAATCATGGTTCACAAGTTTGAATTCAACATCACTGTCTGAAAGAGCTGCACCATTTTCATTTACAAGTCTGAAAATTTTTTTTACTTTTCTTGATTTTAAATTATCCATATCCCGACCCATATTTTCTTGAACAAAAAAAAATTCACTCAGCACTAAAAAATAATGCAGAGTGAATAGCCATATTGAAACTTATTCCTTTACACCACCAATTGTAAGACCGCTCTGAAAATAACGCTGCAAGAACGGATACAGACAAATAATCGGAACCATTGTAACAACAGATGCTGCTGCACGGATTGTTACAGGTGTAATAGAAGCTGCAGAGTTTCTTGCAGAATCAGCACTTCCGCTCTGCTGCATAACAGAACTCAAAAGCTTCATAAGTTCATACTGCATTGTTGTGTAGCCAGTCTTGAGGCGGTTGTACAGCATAGCATCGAACCAAGAGTTCCAGTGTGCAACTGCAACAAAAAGGAGGATTGTTGCATAAACAGGTTTACACAAAGGAGAAATAATCTTGAAGAAGATTGTCATATACCCTGCACCGTCAAGCTGTGCTGATTCTTCAAGTGAATCAGGAATACCGGCCATAAAGGTACGTAGAACAAGCATGTTCCATGCACTGATCATACCAGGAATGATGTATACCCAGAAAGTTCCTGTAAGATGAAGGTCACGGTACAAAAGGAATACCGGAATCATACCACCGTTTACATACATTGTTATAACCCAGAAAAGTGAAAGCTGGGAACGGAACAAAAATCTTTTGCGGCTGACAACGAATGCAAGCAAAGCATTTACAAACAAAGCCGTAATTGAACCTATCACAGTTCTGAGCACAGTAATCTTTGCACCCGTAAGAAGATTTTCCATACCGAAAACCGTCTTATAGTTTTTCATGGTAAATACACGTGGCCACAAATAAATTCCACCACGAACAGCATCAATACCTTCGTTAAAAGAAATAGCAACTGTATTAATAACAGGGTACAGCGTAATGATTACAAACAGAATCATAAAAAGCCATACAAAAAAATCTATGATTAAATCCTCAACTGACTTCTTTTTTAAGCTCATAATTAGCTCCTCAATTTTTTATTTTAGATTTATATGAAACTAGAAAAGACTTTCCTCTTCTGATTTTCTTGCCCATGCATTGAAAATTACAATAAGAACAATACTGACCGCACTCTTGAAAATACCGGCTGCAGTACCAAGGGAGAAGTCATTCTGACTGATACCCCAGTTCAGAACATAAATATCAATTGTCTGAGATACTCTCTGAACAAGCCCGTTTCCTAAGAGGTACTGAACTTCGAAACCTGCATTAAGAACGTTACCGATGCTCATGATAAGAAGAACCATAATTGTAGGCTTGATTGAAGGAAGTGTTACATATTTCACCTGCTGAAGTCTTCCTGCACCATCAATCTTTGCCGCCTCGTACAGACAAGGATCAATTGCTGTAATTGCGGCAAGATAAACAATTGCATTCCAACCTGTTTCCTTCCAGCAGTTTGCAAAAGCTACAATAGGCCAGAAGGCTCCAGGCTTCGCAAAAAAATTAAAAGGTCTGTCAATAATATTAAATCTTAACAGAAGATCATTCACGATACCTGTGTTTGAAAGACTGTCATGAAGAATACCTGTTACGATAATCCAAGAAAGAAAGTGAGGCATATATGAAATTGTCTGGATAACTTTCTTTGCAGCCCTGTTTCTGAGCTCATTCAAAAGAAGTGCAAAGAAAATTGCCATAAATGTTGTTGTCACAAGATTAAGTGCACCCATGCAGAATGTATTACGGATTACACGGATAAAAGTCTGATCTGAAAAAAGAAACTTGAATTTGTCAAAGCCAACGAACTGAGAATGAAGCAGACCTAACCGTGGCTTATAGTTCTGGAATGCCATAAGCCAACCTGTAAGCGGCCAATAATAGAAAAGGATTCCGTAGGCAACCATTATTATGGAAATGATAATCAACGTTCTCTGTCTTTTTACTTCTGCCCAAGAAATTTTTGTTTTCTGAAGATTTTTTTTACTCATACTACGATTCTCCCATAAAAAAAGAACTGCCCTAAAAAAATTATATTCTGTAAGGCAGTTCTTGTATTCACAGAAGCTCCATAACTTAAAAAAGATTTATCCCTTCCCACCTATAGAACTTCTGCAAGATTTTCTCCGGAACGATTAGTTCTTGAACTTGTCAAGAATAACCTGCATTTCACCGAGGAAGTCCTCCGGTTTACATGCACTATAAGCCTTCATGTACTTTGCCCATACATCGTCAAAGTTCTTAGCCATAACAACCTGTGGAAGCCATTCATGCTTAACTTCTCCCATCTTTGTCCAGGCAACACCACCAGGAGTTTCTGTCGTGAAATTGTTTGAATAAGAATACATCGGGAACCAAGGTCCGAGTGTTTCACCCTGAACGGAACCGATCATGTCAGGATAGTTTCCTGCACCGTATGCTTCAAAACACTTCTTGAGAGGTTCAGCCATGCCGTCCATGAATTCACTTGGCTGTTCTGAAGGGCTCATTGCATTCTTCCCGTCCTGGCTTGTACCGCCCCACTGTGGGAAATATGAGTATGCGCACATATGAGATGCCTTGTAATTTGTTTCAGAACATCTCATTCTCTGTTCTGCTGTACGATAGAAGAGACCGTTTTCATCTACATGATAGTCCACATCCTTAACACCCCAGAAGCGAAGATCATGAAGTTCCTGGTTCATACAAAGATCAACCATGAACTTGAATGCGAGATCAGGATCCTTACAATCCTTTGTAATTGCCCAACCAGAAGCCTGGTTAACTGTATCAGCATAAGTGTGCCAGCGGTTTGGCATTCCCTTTTCTGTTGTAAGTCCGAGAGGAACATAGTTGCATCCCTTAAGGTCAAGCCCCTGCTGCTTGAATGCATCGTTCACATTAGCAAAGAAGTCCCACCACTGGTCAACCATACCAAGTACGCGGCCTGTAGAAAGTTTTGCAATGTATTCATCGTATGTCTGAGTTGCAAATTCAATATCAACAATACCCTTGTTGAATTCTTCGTTAAGCTTTCTCAAATACTTCTGTGTATCATATGATGTATTGTAGTCGCCAACTGTAAGCGTCTCTGTATCAACTATTACAGAACCATCGTTAGGATATCCGGCAAGGAACTGTCCTGCATTTTCAATACAGAAATATCTCCAGTCTTCACAGAGAATTGTGTAACCAATATGAGGTGTACCGTCTTCCATAGTCGGGTTAGCTTCGATGTAGCGTTCGATTACATCAAAGTATTCGTCCATTGTCTCAATCTTCGGATATCCTGCCCAAGCAAGTACGCGGTTCTGAATCCAAAATGCTTCGTCGTTATGAGTTGTTGTCTTGCTCTTCCCGTATGTATTCTGGAACTGATTGATCCAGTAGATGTGACCATCGGGCTGACGGAACTTTTCCCATTCTTCCTTTGTATAATATGTATCACGGAATTCCGGATATTTTTCAAGATACGGATCAAGCGGAATAAGTGCACCTGCATCAATAAGAGTCGGCATATCATTGGAGTTTATAAAGTCAGGATACTCACCGCTGGCAACGATTGTACCAGTTGCCTCTGCAGATGTCTGACCAGTAAGCCATGTCTCCTTAACTCTTACACCTGTCTTTTCTGCAATAATGTCTGCAATATCATTCTTGTTATTGATTTCTGCACCTGGCATTGCAATAAAGTATGTGAAGTTTGTAACCTTCCCGTTCTTCTTTGCACCGTCAGAACTACCGTTACAGCCCATGAAGATAGCAGAGAATGCCATCAATGAGCCGACCATCATAGGGACTACTTTTTTCATTGTTCCTCCTAAGTAAACTAAAAAAAGGTATCGTACATAAGACAAACATCCAAAACTTATCGGACATTCATATCTTCAGCAACGTACGATAAAAGTATAAATCCAAATGGCCATAACGCAATGGGATAAAATATAGAAAAAATTAGGATAAATTATACAATCAGCCAGCCGGAACAATAATTCATCCTGAATGAAAGAATCACTTAAGACGTAACTTCAGCCCTGTCCGCTGTTAAAATTTTTGCTGAACTGAAACTCTTTCTGAAATCCTCAAGCCTGTCCATTTCATCGCAGTGGGTAAGCTGAACAACAAGATTTGAATTTGTCGGCGCGTTCATGAAATCCTTTTCAATTCTCTGTCTGAGGAAACCCAAATCAAGATTCCTATACTTGAATTTTCCCTGATGAACATTATAGTGATTGGTCCTGTCCTCATAAATTCCGGAGGAAATATTTTTCATGCACTCTTCGGCAAAACTTTCATCTGCTCCATGGCGAGTAAGATACGGACGTGTAACATAATGAACATTGATTTCCTCATTTCCGTATGGCCCGAGCAATGCCGAAGAATATTCGACTCCAGTTTTTGAAGGAGTAGTTCCAGCCTTATCAAATCCGGGGTCATTAAGCAGAAGTCCCTGCCCGTTTTCAAAAATCAGATTATCATAATCTGAATGAACTTCGCTGAAATCTGAAGACGCTGTATTCTCATAAAGATACCGGCAGTCATTAATGAAATTCTCAACAAGGCCTTCACTATACCAGATGTTCATCCATTTTTCAGGAACATAAACACTCCTGAAATGAACATCCCTGATGCCAGTAAGGAAAACTATTTTTTTCTCATAGTCCATCTGCATGAACTCATCAAAGGAAATCCGGAAACCTCTTTTTACAGTTTCCCAAATTCCCATGCCACAGGAGCCGTGCTTCATGATTCCTCTCGCCTCTTCTGTAATCTGGTTTACAATCATGTCGTAAGGAGTACTCCATCTGCATCCTGCATCCCTCAGCACATGAGGCTTTACAGAAGCTTCTGCAAGAGACTTATGTTCATTGGCAAACTGCATCGGATTCATAATGAAGAATTTAGAAAAATATGTCACAGCCCCAAATGGTGTCGCAGACCCGAAGTGCTGAAAAGTAAAGGACTTTCCGTTGACAACAATAGAATGAGCTCTCTGGCTGCCACCGTTTGTAAGAATATTTACAGTCTTCGTATCCGGATCATATTTTCTTGCAATCCTTGCAACGGCACTACCCTTTCCTTCATCACCAAAATTAGCACCTATAACAATATCAATGTTCTTCATCATAAGCTCCGATCGTCAAATTGCTACCAGAAAATAACAGGCATTCCCCTTGTTTTTTCTTCAGGAGCCTCTACCCCTTTCATTACTTCAGGACCTTTGTCTATACTATTCTTTATACAGTCAGTAATAACTTTTGGAAGTCCCCTTACAGTTGAACTTAAAACATTCTGTGCAAGCACTTTCTTCCATGAATTCATGACGCTTTTGTCAAATCTTAACCCGTGCTCAACATTAATGTGATAGACATCAAACTTATTAATGACATCCTCATAAAGTTGTCGTGTCATTACATCATCCTGCACATTGTCCCCGGAAACAGCTTTCAGACGCCGGCAGGGGAGATACGGATTCAACGGCTCATCACCCATTGTAATTATTATTCCCTTCCTGCCCTGTTTGTCATAAGCATCAAGCTTTGTATGATAAAATCCCATGTACCACGCAGCTGTATAACTTTCAAAATCATTTCCACCGCCGCCGTGTTCCATGTAAATATTATCAAGATCCTTTGCAAAGCGGACATCCGATTCAAACTGTCCCATCTGAATCGGAGCCTCATCATAATCAAGGTCACCGATTCCCATCATACAGAATTCAAGGTTATATGCCGTATCCTTATATGAATCAAGAAGATCCTTCATTATCAGTCCTAATGCTTCCGCAGTTTCCTGGCAAGCACATCCCATGGAACCTGTAACATCAAGGGCCAGTATGATTGGTACTGTGTTCGGATGCTCCTCATCATTTATACATTCACGCATCACATTCCTAGGGTCAAGGGACTTTTCTAATCTTGCGGCCCTGAAAACTTGATTAGAAACTCTGCCAGAACTTTCTGAATAAACCTTACCAACTGAAATCGAATATTCCGCAAATTCTCTTGCACTATATCTTCCGTACCCCATTATTCTTCTTCTCCGTCAGCATCTTCATTTTCTTCATCACTGCCTGACATTTCAAAGTCAAACATCCCGTCAAACAGCAAATCAGAATCATCTTTGAAACCCATAAGCTGATTCATCATTAATAGGTCCATAAAATAATTTTCATTTCCAGAACTTTTGTTTCTGCTAATCATCTGGCTCATCATCATCAACTTCATTATGTTTTCAAGCCCCTTTCCCTTTTTCAAAGTATTACCAAGAACCGAAATAATTTTTCCATAAAAATAAATATTTCCCATGAACACATGCCGTTCAGGAACAATCTCCATAATCGAAGACGTCTCATATTCAATTACCTTAATTGTCTTGGACTCAGTTGTTCCAATAACACATTTAGGTCTTCCGTCAACAAGAATAATATCTCCGACATTAACTTTGGAAGTCGGAACAACAAAGAAAAAATCACTTCCAATATCAAAACAGAAGTTTGTAACATTTGTCAGTGTTCCGTTCCTGACATCATAAATCTTATACCCGCCTGCAGTCTTGACCGCAATGCCACCTTTCATGGAAAGCCTGCAAAGACCTTCCCGGATTCTTCCGAACTTACCGCTGAACATGTAAGTCATTTCAACCATACTACTACCTCCTTTAACTTATTACCTAAATGGTAACTTACAGGAAGATTCACATGGTCGCCTGAATAGCGACAGTTTAAGCATCAAAAAAAATGTCCGGCAAGACCTGAAGTTAATTCAGCGTACCGGACAGCATCCTACATTTAATTTTGTGAAATTCAGTTTGCAACGGCCTGTTTCCTGAACTTTGCCGGCGTACAGTTATAGAAGGAAATAAATTTTTCAATGAAATAATCAAGGTCCTTATATCCGACTTCCTCTGCAATTTCATAGACACGCATATCCGTCTTTATGAGAAGTTCACAGGCCTTTTCTGCACGGATTCTGTTAAGATGATCCTTAAAGGACTCGCCGAACTGCTTCCTGAAAATCTGTCCGAGATAAGCGGCATTGATATAATATTTCTTGCTGAATTCCTTGAGGGTCAAATTTTCTTTATAGCTGTTGCGCATATCATTTTCAATATTCACCATCAGACCCTTAGCCTGATTTCCTCTGAGCTGAGCAAGATATGAAGCATAATCCAGCAAAAATATTTCCACGTTACGGGAAGATTCTTCAAGAAAGATTTCCTCATATGCATTCTTACCAATGTTCATAAGTATTTCCTGCTGGTTCACATCATGGTCCTGCTCATCAGCCAGATGAATAATCTCGTAAATTATATAGTTTATGATCATAGTAAGATTATGGTTATCTTTTTTCTTAAGAGAAATAAAAAGTTCCCTGGTATATTTCTTTATGTCAGCTTCATTGTTAAGTTCTACTGCACTAATCAGGGCGTCCGCACAAATTTTATCAGCCTTATTTGCTTCAAGCAGAGCTTCCTTTGACTCAACATTCTTTTCCTGGGAAATTGAATCCATGTTGGCAATATACCTTGCCATGAGAATTGAACTTACGGACAAATTAATTTTCTCTATGGACTCAACTTTGTTTCCTGCAAAAACAAAAACAGGATACTCAAATTCATTTCTGATTTTTTCTTTAAGATGCTCAAAAAAATCTTTTTCGTCAGCACAGGAAAATAATCCGGACTTCAATATTTCTTCATCAAATATAATTCCAACGTCATAGGTTCCGTTGCGCACGGAAACATTATGGATAACACGGTACGGGAAATCACTGAACATGGACAGGCATCTTTCGTACAAACTTCGCAAAACGCTAAGCTTATCTTCTTCAGAAAGATTCTTAATCTTCGAGCTGCTAAGATTAAGTTCAATAGAAACATATCTGCATTGCGGGCAGTCTCCTATATACTTCTTCACATTATCCAGATTCGCTGAGTCATATTTTCCGTAAATCATGGGAAGAATGTTTCTGGAAAAAAATTCTTTTTCCACAAGAGATTTATTTTTTTGTCGGGAAATTTTTTCGGCATAAAGATCTTTAACTTTTCCAAGAATTTTTGTAAGCTCAATCTTGTCAATAGGTTTGAGCATATAGTCAAGACAATCGAACTGCATGGCATTGCGTACAAATTTAAAATCATTGAATCCGGAGAGAATAACAAAATAAGAATCGGTGTTAAGTTCATTCCTGATATATTCCAAAAATTCAAGACCCGTCATATCAGGCATTTTAATATCGGAAATAATAAGCTGCACTTCATTCTTTCTGAGAAACGCGATTGCATCTTTAGCGTTTGCTGCCTTGTGAACAATTTCGAAACCTTCCTTCTCCCAATCGATAACAACACTCAATCCCTCAAGAATAAAAGGTTCATCATCTACAAGCATTACTCTGATCATACTATTTCCTCTGCACAAATAATTTTATATAAAACTTTTTCCGATGTATATAAGGAAACTTCTAAAAATTGCAATTTTTTGAGGTAACTTTTAAAACGCAATATTTTAAGCCCTGTAATTTCAGTAATCAAAACTCGCAGTCATCTCTGAAAAATATTTTTCTGAAATGACCATAATTCTATTTTCATAGAAGCTGCATCAGCTCTGCAACCTGACGAGGAACTGACAGAGTAACAATTGTACCCGACCCTTCTTCACTTTCTATGAGAATCTTAACCTGCTCCTCATAAAAGATATTCAGTCTGAGTGCAGCATTCAGTAAACCAACTCCCTTCTGTTTTTCCTGGAGCATCTGAATATTAACGGAATCAACCTCACGCTGAAGTTTTTCACGCTGGAAAATATTCATTCCTCTTCCAGTATCTTCAATCTCTATTACAAGATTATCCTTCTCAATACATACATGAATAAATATCCACACTGAAGAAGACTTTTCTTCAACTCCGTGGACACAGGCATTTTCAACGAAAGTAACAAGCGATAGCTTTGGGACCCTGAACCTGTTGCAGCTTTCTTCCACTTCAATTTTATAGTTAAGCTTATTTCCGAAGCGATACTTCTGCAGCTCAAGATAAGCCTCTATGAAAAGAATTTCCTTTTCAATCCGCACACTGTCGTTTCCCCATTCGACATTCTGTCTCTGCATAAGCGCAAGTTTTTCAACCATATCAGCTGTCTCGAATTCTTTTTTCAGCACAGAATGCATCCTTATACTTTCCAGTGCATTAAATAAAAAGTGAGGATTAATCTGACTATGAAGGGCAAGAAGCTCTGCCTTCTGCTTTGCAATATTCATCTCCTGTTCACGCAACTTGTTCTTGTATTCGGTTTCAATAAGCTCATTCATGCGCTTTACAAGTGCATTGTAACTGAACATAAGGGTACTGATTTCATCGCTTCCGGTAACATTTTCAAGACATTCAAGACGACCTTTATTTCTTCCGTTCAGAACAGCTCTTTCAAAGTCGCCCAGACGCTTAATAAAATTTTCTTTAATAAAAAAAACAAAAATAAATGGCAGAAGAATATTCAAGGAGAACATTATGCTGAGCTGAAAAATATTATTCCTGATTGCATCAAAAGCATTTGAAGAAATAGGCATTATATAAATATCCCAGTCATTTCCATAAACATTCAGTTCATGACGCAACACACTTTTTTCACGCACATCAGGATCAAGCATTTCAAAAGGAAGATGCATTCCGCATTCGGCAATATTTGAAAATAAAATTTTTCCGCTGGAACAAACATAAACATCCGTCTCATATTTCGCGTTCTGAATATTCTGATTAATTCCAGCGTAGTCTAGATCAATTCTTACTGCACCGGTCCCGGAACCCTTGCTATAATAATCCATCCGCTTTGCGATTGAAATATATCTCTTCGACTGAAAGTTACTGAACTTATATTCCTCGAAGACAACAAAATTTTTATCCGGCGCCATCAGTTTTGTATACCAGAAAGAATTTCTTACGAAATCAACATTCTTAAAAAGACCTCCGTTGACAATGGACGGATTATCAGCATAGACAACTGTATTAAAATTGTGCTTTCCCAGGACGGCTTCATAAAGACTGTCCTTCATGAGATTAAGCTTGTTCACATAATATTCAAACGGATTTTCATGATCAGTGCAAATGAATTCATTTATATATTTGTTGGAATAAATATTGTCCATCAGATTTATTGGATATTCAAAATAATTTAAAATACTATACGAAATGGACTCAGCAATATTTTCAATCTTTATTTGATTTGTCTTCCGCTCAGTCTGAATAATTCTGAAAATTAAAAACGCATCTGTAAGAACAAGAGGAAAAAAAACACAGCACAGCTGAACAAGAATCAGCTTCTTCTTTAAGCTGATATTATTCAGCATCTTCCTCGGATGTAAATTTCTGTTTGCCTTATTTTTTTCATTCATGGAAGTAATTTTATTTTTCATGGTAAAATCATACATAATTTTTTCTAAAAAAATTTCTATACGATTATACCATAGTTTTTTAAAATGTAAAATTTTATTTTTCCCTTACAGAAAAAATTATTCCGACCAATCAAAAATATTTTATTTAAGATTTTTTTAAGTAAGTTTACAGACATTTAAATCAGATATCCCTCAACTGAAAATTCATTCCCTCCTTATTCTCTTAAAACCCCAGAGACTCATAAAAAGGTCTGCCCATTTCAGTTGCATCCAAAGAAATTTCCGTGACGCCTTTTGATTTTGCTTCCACAATATTTTTTTAACAACTTCTGAAGCAATTCCTCTTCTGCGAAATTTTTCTACGGTATACACATTAATCAGATGTCCGTGCAGACCTGACAGATAATCAAAAGTTGGCATGACATAAATAAAACTCAATGTCGCGAAAGCTGCAATCTCATTTTCCTCTTCAGCAATAACTGTCACATGTTCACCTGTTCTGAAATACTTTTCAGCTAACCCAGCAAATCCTTCAGGATTTTTTTTTGTTCCTGCCTAAACCAGGCCCAGAACATATCATATCAAATCTTAAATCCGTAAGCTCGTCAAATCTATTTCCTCAGCAATTCTAACTTTCATAACGCCTCCTGATTTATATTCACAGACTTGAATCTACAGAATGCTAAGTAAAAAATTACACATATAATTACAGACAGAAAAGAACCTAAAGCAGTTGCAATTCCCATAGGATAAAGCCTGTCAGCAAACATTGAAGACGCAAGATATGCAAGAGGAATTCTTGCTGCAGCGATGGCAATAATATTATGAACAAAAGAAAGCACTGACTTTGAACAGGCACAGAAATATCCGCTGAAACAGAAATGAATTCCTGCAAAAATGGAATCCCACACATAACCTCTCATATAGTCAGCACCCATTGCAATTACCTTCTCATCCTTCGTGAAAAAACCTACCGCAGACTCAGCATCAAACATCATTAATATGCTTACAGATATTCCCCAGCAAACACAGACCAAGACTCCGTAGAAAAGAGTTTTTCTTGCTCGCCCGATTTTTTTTGCGCCAAAGTTATGGGAAGCAACAGTAGAAACTGATGAAAGCATTGAAGAGGGAACAAGAAATAAAATTCCTATTATCTTTTCAACGATACCTACCGCGGCGGCATCCGTAAGACCTCTCCTGTTAACGATTACAGTAATTATCAGAAAAGAAACCTGAATGAAACCATCCTGCAAAGAAATAGGTAGTCCAAGTTTCAGAATATCAAGAACCGTGTTACTGTCAGGAACAAAATCTCTTGCGGAGAGCCTAAATTTTCCCCCGGAACTTTTCCCGAACCTGAACAGCACGAAGGAAAAAACAACACTTCCGAACTGTGCAAGAACTGTAGCAAAGGCAGCACCAGTTGCACCTAATTCAAAATATCCTATGAAGAGATAGTCGAGTGCAATATTTATTGCACAGGCAATTATCACAAGAACAAGAGGACTTTTCGAATCACCTGTCCCCCTGAAAATTGAACTGAACACATTGAAGAATACAATGCACGGAACACCTGCAAAACATATCCTGAGATAGGAAGCTGTCTCTTTCACTGCTTCCTCAGGAGTAGACAGCACACAGATTACAGGATCAAGAACAAGCAGAAGCACGACAGACAGAACAGCAGAGGCTGCAACAAAAAGCACAATGGAATTTCCGATATACCTGTGAATTTTTTCAGAATCACCTGCTCCACAGGAACGTGCAACATGTACAGAAATTCCCATGCACAGTCCGACAATCATTACTGTTGCCATGTGCATTACCTGGCTGCCCAAAGAAACTGCACTTGTGCTTGCAGTACCGCAGAATCTTCCGATTATAAAAAGATCCGCAAGACCATACAAAGTTTGCAGGAAATATGAAAAGAAAAACGGAACCGAAAAACGAATCAGCCTAGCAAAAATTCCACCTTCAGTCAAATCTTTTTCCATTACAAAGTCCCCTAAACAAAATCTTTAACTTTAAAACAGAAAAGGCCGGTCACAAAACCAGCCTCCTATAATCAACAAATTATAAAACCACTATTCAGCCTTCTTTCCAGCCATTCCGTAGCGCTTGTTGAAGCGATCAATACGACCGGCTGTATCAACGAGCTTCTGCTTTCCAGTATAGAATGGGTGACATGCTGAACAAATTTCAACGTGAATATCTTCAACAGTTGAACGTGTTTCAATAACATTACCGCATATGCAAGTAATCTTTGTAAGCTTGTAATTTGGATGGATATCCTTTTTCATACGTACTCCTAACCTTGCCCGGCATTGAAGAAAACCCGGTCAGCACTACGTAAGCATCAGAACCTCGTATCATTCCCTTACCGTTAGAAATCAAATCAATACCACAAGGAAAAATAATTTGTTAGTCCGAACATTATATGAAAAATTTTACTTTGCGTCAATCCAATTTCAATAATTTTCAGACCAGGTTCCTTCATTATTCAGTGAGTATCAATTATCTACCTTTCTACCAACGAAATGAAAATATCAACAAGCCTGGTGCCAAACCGGAAGACCTTCTTGTTCTTAAGCACAGCTATGGCATGCCCAAGGATAAGCTTCTTCCTGCAGAAAATCTCGATGGCATCCTTACAAATTCCCTGAAAAAAAAGATATAATTTAAGAGCGAATATACCATTTGACGAAAACGAGCGGCCGGCAGAATCGAGTGAACCGGGAGATTACCGGAAAAGTTGAATAAAGTAACGGAACGGAAACCCTTCACTGATATCAGGATTCCGCAGCCGTACGGAACATGCCTTCGGATTTATGACAAAGTCTCCTGACGTCATTACGGTTCGTTGCATCGGAAAACCCCGTGCATTTTTCATTACCGGACTTACGGATCCGGTTTAAGGTATGTCCAGATAAGAAACCCTGAAGAAATTGCAGGACAGGAAATATGTCCTTGTGCTCCGTTTTTTAAGAATTCTGCGTTCCGGTATCGACCAGAGTAACTGAATCTGTTTATCAGGGATGACTTTAAATATTTCCGTCCACTATAATTTTTTAGATGCCGAAAACCCTTAAAAAATATAGATTTTTACGTATTCCATTAAAATTTTACTAGAAATTTCAAAACAAAACTATTATAATCTAGGTAATGGCTTGTTATTACAAGGTTCCGCAAGGTTCCTGCAATTTAAAGCCAGTAAACCTCAATGTTTGGAGATTGTAATGAACAAAGTTGAATTAGTTGAGAAGATTGCTGCTGAAACAGGCCTTACAAAGAAAGATGCTGAAGCTGCAGTAAAAGCATTTACTACTACAGTTACAAAAGAACTTACAAAAGGTCATGAAGTTCAGCTGATTGGTTTCGGAACATTTGCAGTTGGAAAACGTGCAGCCCGCAAGGGACGCAATCCAAAGACCGGTGAAGAAATCAAGATTGCTGCAGCAAAGACTCCTAAATTCAAGCCAGGAAAGGCTCTTAAGGACGCAGTAAACAAGAGATAATCTTTTTCTGACAAACAAATCTAACCGCTTTTCGGAATCTCTGATTCCCGGAAGGCGGTTCTTTTTATTTAAGAACATTACTGTTTTTTTTCATTTTTCAATCTTTTTATTGAACACTTTGTTTTTTTCTACTATATTTAGAAGGTAATCAGAAAAAAAGGGTTCCGGCCCAAAAAAACGAGGTTAAAAATGAAAAAAAAATTAATTGTTTTGGCAGCAGCTCTGATGTGTCTGAGCGGAATATGTTTTGCCGACGGGAAATCCAGGGCAACAGAAAAACTCTCCGTACAGACAAATGACAGAATCACCGGTATGTTCCTCTACAACGAAATACCCGGCTCCAGCACAAATCTTTACAACGGAAAACTTACAGACCAGAATACACTTGAATACGGAACAAAAAAAGATTCCTACATTATCACTGAAATCAACTGCATAAACGGAAATCTTGCGAAGATAACTTTCTACAGCACAGTTGAAAAGTATTCATTCAGTCTTTATCTGGAAAAAGGTTACAGAACAAAAATTTCTAACAGTTCAGAAACTATAGAGACTTATGAACTTGATGAAATTAAATTCAATAAGCTGATTTTCAGGCACTGTCCAGAAACAGCAAGCACTGCGGAAGACGATGATTTTTATGCGGAAGCAAGCGAAGACACTTCAGGCTTCTACAGTGAAAATAATTTCGGGGATTATTACTACTATTCAGAATATTAATGGAAACATCCGGGGAAATATTCCGCAAACCGGCAAACAAGAAATTTTAGAAAGTTTCCGACAAATTTCCTGAACAGATCTGTAAAACCGGGGAAGCATTCAGGAACCGGATTCCAGATTTTCCCGGTTCCTTTTAACAGGAAAGGCCCTGGAACTGCAAAAATTCCAGAGCCCTTTCTTATTGATAATCGCTTACCATTCATTGACCATCTTATCAAAGGTTACTGATCTTCAGTTGTGCAAGTATCACAATGAGATGTTGTTCCGTTTCCTTCAGACTCGCCCTTGTTAAGCATTTCTTCCATTGTATGCCATCCAAGAACAGCACACTTTACACGTGCAGGCATGAAACTGATGTTCTTAAGGGCAGCAGCCTCATCAAGATCTTCAAGAGCAGCATCGTCCGAAACTTTCCCCTGAATCATATCCATAAAAAGCTTTGCAAGACGAAGAGCCTCATCCTTTGGCTGACCTATAACGTCATCAAGCATCATGTCAACACTTGCCTGGCTTACAGCACAACCTGAACCGTTAAAGGAACCTTCAGAAATCACACCACTTTCATCAACCTTAAGCTGAAGATAAATATTATCTCCGCAGCTAGGATTTATTCCCTGCAAAGTAAATGTAGGATTTTCCATAACACCCTTGTGCGTAGGATGCTGGCTATGATCGTTCAAAATCTGTGCATATAAAGCTTTAATATCCATTTTCTTCTCCAGTTAGTCAGAAAGACCCATCCACATTCGAACCTTTGAAAGTTTGTCGATGAAGACATCAATTTCAGCTTCCGTGTTATAAAAATACAGACTTGCTCTTGCAGTACTACCTACTCCAAGTTTCTGCATCAGAGGCTGCGCACAATGATGTCCGGCTCTGACTGCAATATGTTCTGTATCAAGGATTGATGAAATATCATGAGGATGAACATCATCTATTGTGAAAGTCAGAATTCCGCAATGCTTAGAAGGATCATCATTTCCAATAATATGAACGTGAGGAACCGCCTGCATCTTTTCCATAAGATTTGCTGTAAGCAGATTATCATTTTCCTCAATCCTGTCAAGTCCTATTGAACTTAAATAATCCAGGGCCGCTGCAAGACCTACAGCATCGCCTGCGTTCACTGTTCCTGCCTCAAATTTATGGGGAATCTCTGCGTAGGTTGCACTTTCACGGGTAACATATTCAATCATCTCACCTCCGCGCAAAAAAGGCTCCATCTGTTCAAGAAGCTCGTATCTTCCGTAAAGAACACCTATTCCCATGGGAGCACATAATTTATGACCGCTGAACGCAAAGAAATCAGCACCAAGGTCCTGAACGTCAACCTTAAAATGAGGAGTACTTTGGGCTCCGTCCACAACAAAGAGCGCACCCTTTCCGCCGTTACCCACTCTATGGGCATACTCACCTATTGCCTTTACAGGATTAGTAATTCCAAAAACATTGCTCACCTGGACAACAGAAACAATTCTTGTTCTCGGATTAATTTTGGAAGTATATTCCTCTTCAGAAATGATTCCCTTTTCATCTGACTCCAAAAAAACAAGCTTCGCCTTCTTTGCCTTACAAACCATCTGCCACGGAAGAAGGTTTGAGTGATGCTCCATACATGAAACAACAATCTCGTCTCCCTCATTCACATTTGCCATTCCATACGAATATGCAACAAGATTAAGACTTTCCGTTGTATTCCGAGTAAAAATAACTTCTTCGGCACGTGAAGCGTTTATGAACTTTGCCACAGTCCTGCGGGCATTCTCATACTTTTCTGTTGCAGAAACGCTGAGAACATACAAACCGCGCAGGGGATTTGCATTTGAAGTTTCATAGAAATCACTTACAGCCTTCACAACACAGTCAGGTCTCTGGCTGGTTGCAGCTGAATCAAAATAAACTAAATCCTTATTCTCTTCAAGACCAAAAATCTTAAAGTCTTTTCTGTATTTGGAAAGGCTTTCCATCAGAGAACTCCTTCTATGAAATCCTGAACAGAATCAACAAGCTCTTCATCATTAATTCTGTGTGCAATCTCATTGATTCTGCTTCTTATTATGAGAGCCTTCGCTTCTTTTTCAGAAATGCCGCGGCTTCCAAGATAAAGAAGAACTTCAGGATCAATTTTACCTATCGATGAACCGTGATGTCCTTCAACAGCTTCCTCATCACAGAGGATTACAGGCATTGACCTGTTCACTATTTCAGGATTAAAGAGCAGAACATTTTCTTTTTCTTCACCCGCAGAATCAACGCAACCCTTAGGGAAAACAATTGAACCGCGCCAGGTCTTTTCTGCCTTGTCCAGAAGAACAGAATTGAATGTTCCTTCACTTCTGGTTTCCCTTCCCGACTGGTGAGCAACATAATTCACGTCAGATTTTTTTTCACCGTTCACAAAATATGCACCGAGACAAGAAGAATTAGCCCTGTATCCGTCCAAAGAAAATCTACCGCCTGCAAAGGTCCGGCATCCGCCGAGATCAAGCTGACTAAGTCCGACAGAAGAATTATCACATCCCTTAGATGCGAAGGCAACAAAAGAAACTGCATCCTTTCCAAGAAGATTTGCCCAGGCAATATTAACCTTCGCATTTTTCTCAGCAAAAACACGGACTCTTAAACCGAAGAGACCAGACGCATCCCTTGCAGAAGAAAAATCAATTACAAAGGAGCTTTCAGAATTTTCAGCTGCATGTATAACAATATCAGAAGCACAGAACCTATTGCTTTCCAGCTTATAGGAAAGCTTCACGTTTTCCTGAGATTTTCCGCTTACTTCAAATTCATAGGACTGGATTCCGGATTCCAGAAAACTTTTATCCAAAAGCGAATCAAATTCCTTTCCCATCTGAGTTTCACTGTGTACTGCAAAACCGTAAACCAGGTCAGAACTCTTTCTAAAAAGACTCGTACCCTCACCGATTCCCCTGACCTCAGCTTCAAGAGGGGACTCTATCTTACCTTCAAAGTTTCCATGATTTATATGCAAATGATGCCATGTAAGTGAAGGAAACTGATTCACTTCGGCCTTAATTATTCCGTTACCCATTAAAGACTTCCTTTCATTTCCAGCTGTATGAGATTATTCATTTCAACGGCATATTCAAGCGGAAGCTCCTTGCTTACAGGATTTGCAAAACCGCTTACAATCATTGCACGTGCATCAGCTTCACTGATACCGCGGCTCATGAGATAGAAAATTGCCTTATTGGAAATTCGTCCGATTTTTGCTTCATGTCCTACATCACAGTCATCTGTCATGATGTTCATTGCAGGAATTGTATCAGAGTTGCTCTCAGAATCAAGCATAAGACTGTCACAGTTTACGCTTACCTTGGAATGCTTTGCTTCCTTGTTCACAATGACCGCACTTCTGTAAGTATTCCGCCCGCCTGATTTGCTGATTGACTTAGAACTGATTACACTTGAAGTATATTTTCCAAGATGAACCATCCTTGCACCTGTATCCAGATCCTGCCCCTTTCCGGAGAAAGTGATTCCCGTAAATTCACACAAAGAATGGTCACCCTTCAGGATCGTTGTAGGATAAAGATAAGACACATGACTTCCGAAGGAACCTGAAACCCATTCCATCTTTCCGTTCTCTTCAACAAGGGAACGCTTTGTGTTCAGGTTATACATGTTCTTTGACCAGTTCTCAATTGTGCTGTAGCGCAAATGTGCATTCCTTCCGACAAAAAGCTCAACACAACCTGCATGCATGTTTGCAACATTATATTTAGGAGCGGAACAGCCTTCAATGAAGTGAAGATCGGCACCTTCATCAAGAATAATCAGAGTGTGCTCAAACTGGCCGGCTCCTGCTGCATTGAGACGGAAATAGGACTGGAGAGGAATCTTTACCTTTACATCCTTCGGAACATAAACAAAACTTCCTCCGCTCCATACAGCTCCGTGGAGGGCTGCAAATTTATGATCAGTAGGAGGAACAAGATGCATGAAGTGATCCTTTATCATGTCAGCATAGGGACCATGCATTGCACTTTCAAGGTCTGTATAAATTACACCCTGCGCTGCAACCTCATCCTTTACATTATGGTAAACCAGCTCACTGTCAAACTGTGCACCGACACCGGCAAGACTTTCACGTTCCGCTTCAGGAATGCCAAGCTTTTCAAAGGTTTCCTTGATATCCTTCGGAACATCATCCCACTTTGCGGCCATATCAGTCTTAGACTTAACATAGGTTACAATTTTCTGGATGTCAAGGTCATGAATATCAGGCCCCCAGTCAGGTTCATTTGTTTCATTAAAAATCCTGAGACACTTCAAGCGGAAATCCCTCATCCATTCAGGATCCTTCTTTTCTTCGCTTATCTTCAGAACAATAGACTCATCAAGCCCTTTCCTGATTTTATAATAATCCTCATCCTTTTCTTCATAACGGAAATCATAAATCGAATGGTCAACGTCCTGAACAAAAGTCTTTTCTGATTTTTCTTCAGCCATCAGTTAAGCCCTCCGTTTGCTGAAGCAGCCTTGACAGCGTCCATTGCAGCCTTAGCAGCCAGAGCAAGCTTTTCCTTTCTCTCAGCTTCCTTCACTTCTTCCGGAATAAACGGATCGAACCCCTTTTCGTTAATCTGGTCAACCAAGGAACCGTCACCTTCGTGAACAATCTTTCCCTTTACAATGATATGAGTCTTGTCTACATGAAGACTTTCAAGTATACGCGTCGAGTGTGTGATAATCAAAAGTGAACCGCAAGTCTTCTTCTGGAATTCCTCGATTCCCTTACTTACAGTGCGCACGGCATCAACATCAAGACCTGAGTCCGTTTCATCAAGGATAGCTAGCTTAGGCTTGAGCATCAGAAGCTGCAGAATTTCTGCCTTCTTTTTTTCACCGCCGGAAAAACCAACGTTAAGATCACGTCCTGCATATGAATGATTAATCTTAAGAACATCCATTGCGGCATCAAGTTCACGCTGGAAAGCCATAAGCTTAATCTTCGTGCCAGCAACCTGCTGCATGCTTGTTCTGATAAATGATTCAAGTGAAATTCCCGGAACCTCAAGAGGATCCTGGAAGCTTAGAAACATACCGGCCTTGGCTCTCTTGTCTGTCTCAAATTCAGTTATATCGTTTCCGTCAAATATAAGCTTTCCGCTGTCAACTGTATATTCCGGATTACCCATAAGAATGTTACCGAGGGTTGATTTACCTGCACCGTTAGGACCCATAAGAACATGAGTTTCACCAGGCTTAATATTAAATGAAACGTCATGAAGAATTTTTTTATCTCCGATTGATGCATTGATATTCTGAATCTCAAGCAGATTTTCTGCCATAGTATACTCCCAGTCCTTAGACCTATAACATATGATTTTTTTCACGATTTTTTCGAGAAATCCGACTAATAATTCCCTATTAAATCACTAGGTTATTGATAATATAACAAGAATCTAGCCAGACGGCAATAGTTTATCACAAATAAATTAAAAAAACACTACCTATATAAAAAATATTTTTAATTTAATAGGCCAAACAAGGTGGGGGAAGTCTCCCCCTCGCTCCAAGCCCAAGGCTTTCCGCTACCCCTTCAAACGGGGCCACCCCGTAACGCCCCGTCATTACCCAGGACAGTCAACAGAAAATAAAAAACTCCCAATTTCTTGGGAGTTAATGACGCATGGCAGACTCGAACTGCCGACCCTCTGCTTAGAAGGCAGATGCTCTAATCCAGCTGAGCTAAAGCGCCGTTTGATGATTAGTATTATATATAACTATCTTTTTTTAATCAAGTAGTTATACCCATTTTTTAAAGATTTTTATAAAAAAACTATTCAGCAACTGGTATGAAAATCGAACCCAAAAAAACAGGTACACTGTAAGTCAGAGCATAACTTATATCCCTTCCCACAGAAACTGCATACATGTCAACATACATAACCGAGCCATCCCCACTGTCACCCGCCGACCATGAAACATCAGAATCTGAAGAAGACGGAACCGGAGATTCCAGGGAACTTTCAGAAAAATCAAAGCCCTTTCCATTTTCCCTTCGGGGATAAACTGTCTGCCCGTTGACTTTCAGCGTACATGAGTCATCATACTGAACCAATCTGCTATCACTGACACATATAGAAGCCTTCTGCAAATCATTCCAGTCAGTAAGCCTGATATAAACAAAACGATTATCAGGATTCGACCCGCTTTGTATAAGAGGAGAAACAATCCCTCCGCTGGTAGCAAGCTGCTTGTAACCGTACGCAGATATTAGATAATCCGCAGCCGAAGACGCCGAAGAGGAACTGTCCATACGGGAAGCCATAGAATTTTCTACACTAAGCATTTCAGAAGAGCTGTTATAAATTCTGTAATAAATAGCCGTACCCAGAAAGCGGAATTCTGACGAAGAATCAAAATACAAATAATTATCACCGCTGCCAGACTCTTCATTAGTCATGCAGGTAAAATAATTTTTAATTTCATCACCAAGAATACCGTTTCCCGAAACAAAAGGAATGTCGCCATAGAGCTTTGGTTTATCCAGATAATAAAAATTATCTATCCCGCATGAAAAAAACAAAACAAAAAAAAACGGACAAAATGTTCGCAAAAACCTCCTGAAAAAAAATTCCGCAAACAAATTTGTCCGTTCCATAATTTTATCCTATTAAATTCTTAAAAATGTTAGGATCATCTCTAAAAATTGCAATTTTTAAAGGTTCCCTTAGTTCTTACCTGCAACCTCAAGTGCAAGAAGACGGCTCTGTGCCAAGTTTGCATAAGAATCAGATGTATATGTATCAGCAATCTTCTTATAGATTTCCACTGCACCGGCGGAATCATTTTTTGATTCCTTTATAAGACCCATGTTGAACAATGCCTGAGGAACCATCGGGAAATTCTCAACCTCAGAAACCTTCTCAAATGCAGAAAGTGCTTCATCACTGTTTCCGAGCTCCTCATAACAAACAGCTGAATTATAAAGAGAAATAGAGTATGTATAAGACTTCTTGTCAGCCTTCATACAAGATTCATAAGCTTCAAGAGCAGATGTATAATCCTTTTTTGAGAAGTAAATATCAGCAGCCAGAAGATTTGATCTTGCACCGACAACACCCGACTTTGCCCTATAAGAGTCCAGGCCTTCAAGTGCTGTGGTTTGGCGAGCAAGAATCTCTTCACTAGAAAGGGAAGAACCATCTTTTCTATATGTATTTTCAATGCTATCAATCTTTGACAATGATTTCCTTGTGTTCCCATCCTTTACACCAAAGAACACAGAAACTGCAATCGCTGCAACAATAATTACTGCCACGCAAACAAGAATTGAAATTCTGTTGCGAACAAGAAAGCTTCCTACCTTCTGTTCAGTATTTTCTTTTGATTCCAATGAAGTAACTTCGTCAGTCATTTTTTTCTCCAACATCTTCACTTATTTTACAAATAAGATACAAATTTAAATATCCATAAGATGGACTAGAAATATAAATATATATGAATTTCGCAGAATTGTCAAAGGATTAATCGCTACCATGCAAGCTAATCCAATCTCCTTATGCCCAACTCCCTGATAAGCCTGGAAAGATAAGTTCGCTGTATGCCAAGAATTTTAGCAGCCTCAGTCTGGTTTCCTCTTGTCTGCATCAGAATTTTCTCTACATAACGTTTTTTGAAGATATTCATCGCGTTATTCAAAGTTTTGTCATCACCCAAGCTCACTTCAGAACTTATACCGGAAATATCATCAAAGGAATTTATCGCGCTGACAGTTTCCACAAGGGGCAGACGTAAATCATTCAACTGAATCAAAGGCGGCGCACCCAAGATGCATGCACGTTCAACAGTATTCTCAAGTTCACGGACATTTCCCGGCCAGGAATACTGCAGCAGGGCATCAACGGATGAAAGTGAAAAACCTTCAAAATTCTTTTTGATTTCCAAACTATACTTACTCAGGAAAAAATTTGAAAGAGGGATTATATCTTCCTTACGGTTTCTGAGTGCCGGAATATTCAATGGAAAAACATTCAGGCGATAATACAGGTCATCCCTAAAGGTTTTGTCACGCACCATCTGTTCCAGGTCTCGGTTTGTAGCAGCAATAATTCTAACATCAACGCTTATTGTTTTACTGGAACCAACCTTCTCAAATTTTTTTTCATGCAGGGCTCTAAGAAGCTTGGACTGAAGATTCAGCGGCATTTCACCTATCTCATCCAAAAATAATGTCCCCCCGTTTGCAATCTCAAAACGACCTTTCTGATCCGAATCTGCACCTGTATAGGCTCCCTTCACATGACCAAAAAGTTCACTCTCCAAAAGCTGAGGAGCAAGTGCTGCACAACTGACCCTGACAAAAGGCATATCCTTTCTGTTACTGTTCTTGTGAATCTGCTCAGCAAAAAGTTCCTTACCTACACCACTCTCACCAATAATCAGGACAGAGGAATTTGTCTTAGCAACGCGTCCGACAACACTCATCATGTCACGAATCACACTGCTTTCAGAAACAAAAGTATGATACCCGTCACCCTTATCAACTGCATCCTGCAAAACCTTTACACGAGCAACAGTGTCATGCATCACACTAGCATTTGCATAAGCAACGCCAGCCTGAAAGCCAACGAGCTGCATCACATTAAGATCATCTGCATTGAAATCTTCATTATTGAATTTATTCAGGACCTCTATTACACCGACACATTCTTCTCCTATGCACATAGGAACAGCAATGATATTTCTGGTCACATAAAGAGTCTTATCCTGAACAAGAGAATTGAATCGGAAATCGCTTCCAACATCGTTAATCACTACCGACTGATTATGTTGGATTACCCAACCTGCAATACTATTTTTACTTACAGCAATACTCTTGGCCTCAGCCCCCTTAGGCCCCAAAGCAAGAGTAAATCTTAGCGTACCGTCTTCCTTGTTCAAAAAAAGAACCGAGGAAGACTCACACTTCACCAGACGCATTGCCGCTTCCATAATTGAAATCAGCACTTTGTCTGGATCTGCATTACTAGCGTTAACTCCAGCATTAACAGCGATGAGTGCTTTTATTTTATCAATATCTATTGATTTTTCACTCATCGTTCTGTCTTATTTGCTCTGGTTCTTGAAACTGTCACCAATTGTATAGGCACTATCATCATCACCGCTTGATGACATGTACTGAGAAATTTCAGCTCTCTGCTGAGCCTTCTTGTATTCTCTCACAGAGAATGCAACCTTTTCCTTTTCCACATCGATAGCAACAACGTAAACATTTACCTTATCACCAATATTGTACTTCTTAACGGCTTCTTCAAATGGAGTATCGCGGTCTTCTGAAAGGTTAGCCTTATTTACGAGACCTTCAATTCCGTTTGGAGCCTTCACGAAAATACCGAAATCTGTGATGCTTGAAACTTCACCTTCAAGTGTGCTTCCGCTCTTATACTGTGATGCAAATTCCTTCCATGGGTTATCTGTAAGCTGCTTAACACCTACGCGAACTCTGTGGTTTTCAACATCGCATTCAAGAACGATAACTTCAAGTTCCTGTTCTGCCTTAATTTCACTACCAGGATGCTTAACCTTCTTTGTCCAAGAAAGATCTTCACCTGCGAGGAAAGCATCAATGCCTTCTTCAAGCTGAACAAATGCTCCGCTAGATGTAATCTTTACAACCTTACCAGTGATTCTTGTATCAACAGGATACTTCTCACCGATTGAATCCCAAGGATTACCTGTAACCTGCTTAAGACCAAGTGATACACGGCCAGCCTGGATATCATATCCAAGAATCATACATTTAACTTCATCACCGTCTTTAACCATGTCTGAAGGCTTGTTAATCTTCTTTGTCCAGCTGAATTCAGAAATATGTGCAAGACCTTCTATACCTTCCTCAAGTTCAATGAATGCACCGAACTCTGTAAGTTTTGTCACCTTACCAGCCACGATATCATTTACATGATACTTGTCTTCAAAGTGTACCCAAGGATCTTCTGAGAAATGCTTGAGAGAAAGGTTAATTCTCTTTCCTTCCGGATCAAGACGGATAACCTTGAGCTCGATTTCCTGACCCTTCTTTACGAAATCCTTTGGACGTGTAACATGTCCCCATGACATATCATTGATATGGAGAAGACCGTCAAAGCCGCCGAGATCAATGAATGCACCGAAGCTTGTAAATGATTTCACTGAACCCTTTACAACGTCACCAATCTTTGTTTCGTTAAAGAACTTGTCACGATTTGTATCAATTTTCTCTTCGAGATATTTACGGCGGTTCACAACAACATTTCTCTTTCCGTTTGAATAGAGACGTTCAACATAGAACTTGCTCTTAACACCGATAAGTTTTTCTTCTTTTTCTACTTTCTGGCTGTCTGCCTGGCTGATTGGCAGGAATGCCTTGATTCCGCCGCCAAGATTAACAGTGTACCCACCTTTCGTAGATGCTTCAATTACACCGTCAACAGCTGTCTTTGCTTCTGAAGCTTCCTTGAGCTCTTCCCAAAGACGCTTTTCATCTGCCTTGATTTTTGATACAACAGGCAATCCATTTCTTCCGCACGGATCTTCAAGATAAACAACTACTTTCTGACCTACTTCAGGTACTTCCCCTGCAAATTCAGACACGCGAATCTGTCCATCTCTACCAGTACCAATATCGATGAATACGGTATCATCTCTTACTTCAACAACGGTACCTTCTACATTACCGCTTTCAACTGACTCCATCTTATTAAGTGATGCTTCCAATTGTGTGTGAATGCTGTCGCTAGAGTCCAACGCACCATTCATTTCCACTTCCTTCTGTTCCATAGTAAACCCTTAAGCGTTAATTTTTGTTTTAATTATCTCACAAACCTGCATTATGGTCAAGTCTGAAGTATCAATATATATAGCATCCGGTGCTTTTTTTAGGGAACCTTCTGCTTTATTCCTGTCCATTTCATCTCTCTTCATAATTGCAGCCTTTATTTCTTCCAGAGAAAGATTGCTTACGCCCTGATCAAAACGTCTTTTGGCCTGAACATCAATACTTGCGTCAAGGTAAAATTTATACTCAGCATCAGGAAAAACAACTGTCGTCATATCCCTGCCCTCACAGATGATGCTCAAACTCTTTACAATCTCACGCATTCTGTCATTCACAAGGTGTCTCAGCGGTACAATTGCTGAGACGCGGCTTACATTTGCATCAACCTTATCCTGATGCAGAAGATGATCAACATCTGCACCGTTAAGATAAAGATGAGATTCCTTGTAATCAAGAACCTGCTTTCCAGCAAATTCCATAACTTTGTCCGTATCTCCAAAATCTATCCCGCTCTCAAGAAGTCCGAGAGTCACTGCACGATAAAAGCTTCCGCTATTGAGAAATACTATTCCCAAATCCTCAGCAACTCTGTGAGCAACTGTACTTTTACCTGTACCGGCAGGTCCGTCTATCGCAATTACCATTTGAATCTCCTGATAATATAAATTTCTGTTATACAACGAAAATTTCTAAATTTACTTGGTTCTGAGCGAGGAATTCTTGTCACAAAGCTTCAAAAGAGTCTTAACCTCTTCAGCCCTGAGATCACGGAACTGGCCAAACTGCAAACCTTCGACACCTACAGATCCTATACGAATTCTCATAAGACTTTTGATTCCGATATTTTTTGACTCAAACACACGTCGGATTTCCCTGTTCTTTCCCTCAATGAGAATAATTCTCATTCTGTGTGAATTAAGTTCCTCCGCATACTTGCAGCGATAGAAAATACCATCAATGCGAACACCTCTCATAAATTCTTCAGCAAGTCCACGCGGCATTGAAAGACTGGTATCCACAATATATTCTTTCTCAAGCTCAGCAGAAGGATGTGAAAGAGTTTTTGCAAAATCCCCGTCATTGGTAAAAAGTATGAGTCCGGTAGAGAACATATCAAGACGGCCAACATTGTAAAGACGCTCCGAATAAGCTTCCTTAAGAAGATCAGCGGCGACAGGCCTTCTCCTGTCATCAGAAAGGGAACAGACATATCCTTTCGGCTTGTTCAGAAGCACATAACGCTTTGTCTCTTCGAACGAAATTTTCTTTCCGTCGACACAAACTTCATCTGAAAGAGAAACTTTAATTCCCATATTTGTTTCAAGACTTCCGTTCACTGTAACTCTTCCGCTTTCTATTATTTTTTCACATGCCCTGCGGCTTGCGATACCACAAAGGGCCATGAAATGCTGCAGTCTCCAGGAATCTCTGGGTTTATTTTCTGAATTTTCATTACTAACGGGCAAGCTGGAACCTCTCATTTTCTTTGTCATCAAGCTGTGGCAATTCTGCAATGCTCTGCAGGTGGAAGAATTCAAGGAACTCATCTGTTGTACCATAAGTAACAGGCTTTCCAGGAATATCCTTTTTTCCGGTTTCCTTGATAAACTTTCTGTCAAGCAGAATTCTCATCATATTATCGACATTCACATGACGGATGCTTTCTATTTCTGCGCGAGTAATCGGCTGGCTGTATGCAATGATTGAAAGAGTTTCTATGGCAGCCTTACTAAGCTTACCCTCATTCTTTTTGCCGTAACGTTCCTTGACAACTTCAAAGCATTCTCTTTTCGGAGTCAGAATCCATCCGCCAAGAATCCGGGTAATTTCAATGCCGCAATCAACGTTCGTATACTTGAACTTCAAACGCTCAACGCATTCATCAACCACCGCCTCCGAAAGTTTTGTAATCTTTCCCAAAGTTTCAGAGGACTGGGGCTCACTTTCCAGAAAAAGCACTGCTTCCAAAAGGGCCATCTCTGAATCAAGGTCGACGCCCGCAAAATCCTGACCAGATTCTTCTTCAGCAGCCCCGGCAACAGCCTCGTCAACAGCACGCTCTATTTCCGGAGAAATTCCTTTGACAGCCTCAAGCCCTGATGCTTTTTGACCCGAAGGATTCTCTTCTGCAGATGCATCTGCAGTTCCTGCCTCCATTTTCAAACCGGCATCATCCGCAGAAACTGTCTCGCTATTTACTGGAGCAACAGATTCATCAGGCCTATCACCTTCAATCTCGTCAGCGGCAATTCCAGCCGAAGACTTATCGTAATCTGCTTCATCAGCAAAGATTACCGTTCTTTCACCGGAATCATCTTTCTGCGAGAAAAGTCCAGATTCATTCGAGTCATCAGCAGTTTCCGCAGCAACAACATCTTCAACTGTAGGAATTTTTCTTTCCTTCTTCTTTGAAGGCTTCTTCTTTTCTGCCACAACCACATGTTCAGCAGCAGCTACTTTTTCTTCGCCGCCAAATTCTTCCTGCATATTTTTATGTCTCCATAAATCTTGTTCTGATAAATTTCTGCCATATCAAATTTAGCAGCCTCAAGAATCGCAATGAATGCGCAAACCAAATCCAAGGGATTTCCCCTGTGGGTAATAAGTTCCGTAAACATGCACTCACCTTTGCGTTCCAAAAATTCATTCATCAGAGTAATCTTCTCATTAGGCGTAATATCATCAGTAATACTGCCAAGGATTTCTGTATTGCTGCTTGTAAGGTTCATATAAATCTGCTTCATGTCAAGAAGAAGTGAATCCGCGTCAACTTTCTCCCATCCGTCCCCCTTCGTTTCAAAGGGAATAAAACGGTTGACCTTTCTGCGTTCAAGATTCCACTCATTATGCTCCTCCTGTTCTTCCATAAGGAGCGAAAGCTTCTTGAACCTCTGATACTCGATAAGCTGCTCAACAAGTTCAGTCCGAGGATCTTCCATGTTTTCATCATCATTGTAGGTGATTTCAACCGGCAGAAGCATTCGGCTTTTTATATGCACAAGTCTGGCAGCCCAGGAATAAAACTCGCTAAGATCCTGAAGATTGGTTTCAGAAACATAGTCAAGATAATTCAGGAACTGCTCTGTAATTTCTGCAATGGGAATATCATATATGTTAATTTTATTTTCGCGGATAAGGCTCCACAAAAGATCAAGCGGTCCTTCAAACTGACCCGCAATGAATTTCCTCTTCTGAACAGTAGACTCATTCGTATTTTCTTTCATAGCATGACTCACCCTTCTACAAGGATTTTTCCATAAGCTTCAAAAAATCCCCGCTCTTCATGTACAAATCAATTTTCTGGTCCTGTACATCAGCAAGACTACTACTATAAATTAAAAAATCATCTTTTTCAACCTGCATTGACTCAAAAAGTTCAACAAGAGGATATAAAACGAATGCACGCTCAAGGAGTCTCTCATGAGGAACAATAAGATTCTCCTCACGAATTACTTCACTACCGAAAAGCTCAATGTCTATGTCCAGCGACCGTGGCCCGTTTCTGAATTCATTCTGCCTGTCACGGCCGAACTCCGCTTCAACTTCATTAATTTTTCTCAGAAGTTCCTGCGGAGTTCCTTCAAAAGTTCCTGCTGCAACCATGTTATAGAAATCATCCTGATCCCTATAATACATTGCACCAGTTCTGTAAACGGAAGAAACCTTCATATCCTTCACAAAGGACTTCAATGAAGTACATGCAAGCGACAAAACCTCCACCGGAGTTCTGTCATTGAATTTTCTGTTTGACCCTAAACCGAGCACTATGGACGACATCAGAACAAATTCTCCGGAGAAAGACCCTCTGCTGCTTCAGCCGCAAGGGAAGCTGCCTTTGAAGCTGTCTTGGCGGCAGTTTTCCTGGAAGGAACTTCAGGTACAGGCTCTTCCTTTACAGCGACGAACTCTTCCTCCTTCTGTGATGCCCCGTAACCAAGACCTACACCCTTTGAGCGCATCCGCTTTTCATATTCGCGTATCTGCTCTTCCGTAACAACCTCACCTTCCTTTGTCCTGAGAACCTGTCCTGGGAAAATCTTTTCACGCAGAGTATGTTCAAGTTCAATTCTGTAATCAGGATTACTTTCAATGAAATTTACGGCATTCTCCTTGCCCTGACCAACTTTCTCGTCGCCACGCGTATACCATGCGCCCCTCTTATCAATAAGCCCGTGCTTAACAGCGGAATCAAGGAGAGAAGCAGATGCGGAAACACCTTTTCCAAAGTAGATGTCTAGTTCGACCTTGCGGAAAGGTGGAGCAACCTTGTTCTTTACAATCTTTACACGGACACGATTACCTAAGGCTTCCTCGTCTCCCTTGCCTTCAATGGTTTCCGTACGGCGGATTTCAAGACGGATTGAGGCATAGAACTTAAGAGCATTTCCACCTGTTGTAGTTTCAGGGTTGCCGAACATGACACCAATTTTCATTCGGATCTGGTTAATGAAAATAATAGTACACTTGCTCTTGCCTACAATTGCAGTAAGCTTACGGAGAGCCTGACTCATAAGACGTGCCTGTACACCCATTACAGAATCACCCATCTCACCTTCAATTTCTTTCTGAGGTGTAAGAGCCGCAACGGAGTCTATGACAATAACATCAATTGCACCTGAGCGGACCAGGTTTTCACAAATTTCAAGAGCCTGTTCACCTGTATCAGGCTGGCTGAGCCAAAGTTCATCAATGTCTACACCAAGATTCTTTGCGTAAACAGGATCAAGTGCATGTTCAGCATCAATATAAGCTGCAACACCACCAAGCTTCTGTGCTTCCGCAACCGCATGTAGAGCCAGCGTTGTCTTACCGGAACTTTCAGGACCGTACATTTCAATAATACGCCCTCTAGGATATCCGCCGACACCGAGAGCCTCATCAAGAGAAATGGATCCAGACGGAATCACATCAACCGAAGTTGCATCCGTTTTTGTTCCAAGCTTCATCAGGGAACCTGCCCCGAACTGTTTTTCTATCTGAAGCCTTGCAGCTTCCAGGGCCTTCATCTTTTCTGACATATCTGCCGAAACAACTTTTTCTTCAGCTTTAGCCACGTTAATCCTCCAAAATCAAAATTAAACAGATCACAAATGTGCTTCTAATATAATATAGTACGCGGTTTTCATTTTTCGCAAAAAAAATCACCTCAAAAAAAGCAAAAAGCTTTACAAAAAAACATAAAATCGCAGAAAATAAAATCAGTCCCTAAAGAAACCCTTTATCGGCTGGTAATAAGATTTCCCGGTAAGAACCAGCTGTCCTCCAACTGTATTAATTCTGCCGAGAACCTCAATAGGCTTTGACGAATCAAGTGACGGCTGCGGGGACTGGGCAAAAACAACAGAAACCTTTCCATGAACGTGCACGCCGTCTTCATACCCAACAAGAAGATTGAAATTCAGCGAACCGTCCTCATTTACCATAGGATTCGCAATGGCCCCTCTCCACGAGACATAACAGTTTTCATAAAGCGCCTGGCTTTCATCAGATGCCGCCACCTGCAGATAAGGATAATTATCTTCTTTCGGCAGGGAACTGAAACCAGGACCGTCAATCCCGTTCTCCTTCTTAGGCCACAGATAGGACTGAAGATTCCTGGCCTTAGACTTAAGTGCATTAGACGCATTTGAATTCAATATGCGGTTGATCTCCACCTGGGCCGGATTATCATGGAATGTCTGAACAAAATCAACCGACTTCTCATAAGTCTTTATGAGTTCATCAGAAGTAAGCATAAAATATACGTTCTGACTGTCCGTAACAGAATCCTCTTCCCTCATAACCAATTTAGTTTCGGCAGAAGAGAGCTCAAATTTCTGAAGATTCGAGCGGGGACCTTTCCAGTCGACGCTCTTCTTTGGCCACAGGATAATTGCAAGTGAAACAGCAAGTCCGAGCAACAGTCCAAGGAACACGCAGTTACGTATGATATCAGGATTAAGCCCGAGGGGAGGATAAAATTCCTTGATCTTGCCGTTATCCTTAAGACGGCATATCAGATCAAAGTCGTCACCCGAAACCCTGATGAATTCAAGAGCTGAACGGGCAACCTCATTACTCGGATCATTCTCGAGAACTTCAAGATAATAACCCAGAGCCGTAGAAACCTCTCCCTTGCGCAAATAGATTGCCGCCTGACCGATTCTGAGCTCACTGCTGGAAAACCTTACGCTGCGTGCAAGATTATAATATTTGTTCGCATTCCCGTCATCACCAAGATAAAGACACGCTGTACCGAGGGTAACATAATATTCGAAGCTCCCCTTATACTTATCCATGTTGGCTTCCAGTATAGTAATGGCATAACCAAATTTTCTTCTCCTCAGCAGAAGCCTGGCTTGTTCAATAACTGTGCGACCCATTTATTATTTAATACTCCATATAATTTACAAAATTTATCCAGCTCTTCGCTGCATTTTTCCGCGGCAATCCGTGGATCACCGGTGCTACAGCTTTCAGGACAATCTATTCTTCCAACAGAATCCACGCCGTAATCCGGATTCACCTCTCAGTTGCCTCCACCTGAACATTTTTCTATATGCTCTTCAAGAATCAGGACCTTCGCCCTGAAAAAAAGACAGGACAGTTTTCTCTTTCAGCCCGACCACCCGGGACCTATTCCCCGGCAGGACTGCCAGCGGCTTCAGAACCTGAAACAGCTGGTGCCTGTTCCTGGTTTCTGATTTTTTTCTGGTACTCACGTATCTGCTTTTCATAGGATTCCCTGGCACTGAGATACTCTTCGCCTGTAACCTTCAGCAGATACTGCAACTTCTGCTCCCGCAGGCTCTGTTCGATAAGAGAAAGCCTGTATCCGGCCTCAACAGACTTCTCATTTCCGGGATAGTCTTCAAGAAGCTGCTGATACAAAGCCTTTGCCGTTTCAAAATCGTAGTCACGATAAAAGCATTCGGCCAGCCAGAACAAAGCGGTACCGTACATAGGATTATCTATGTTTTCATGACAGAAATCACTTAAACAGACTACCGCCTCATCATATTGGTCAAGAAAATACAATGATTTGCCCTTCTGGTAGCGGACATAAGATGAAAGCGGACTTTCAGGATATTCAGAAAGGAAAGCATCACTGAAAGTTACCGCATCCTTATAATTTTCAGAATATACAAGACTCGTAATGAGCATGTACAGAACCTCTTCCGAAGAATTTTTTTCAGAATTCACAACCCTGCTCAGGAACATTGAAGCACCGGCCCAATCACCGCTGCTGAAAGCATCATAACCTTTTGAAAGAAAATCAGTTTCCTTCGCCCAGAGACCTGAGGCAACGAAAATACCTGACACAAGGATGAAAACTCTTTTGAAATTCTTCAGATTCACCATTTAAGTTCTCCCTTAAAGAAAGATGATCCGGAAACAGCAACATCTATTCCCGCTTCTATAAGTTTCGGCAGGGTCTCATTGTTCACTCCACCGTCAACGGAAATCAGATAAGAATATCCATTGTTTTTCTTAAGCTCACAAAGCTCACGAACCTTTTCCAGTGTGTAAGGTATAAACTGCTGTCCGCCGAAGCCAGGATTGACTGTCATCACAAGGACAAGGTCAACCACAGGAAGCAGATGCCTGAGAACATCAACAGGTGTGGAAGGACATACGGCGACGCCGGCCTTCCTGCCAAGCTTATGAATCATTCCCACACAGAGATCCGCATGATTTGTTGACTCATAGTGAAAAGTAATGTAGTCGGAACCGCATTCAGCGTAAGACGCAATCGAAGCTTCAGGCCGTTCAATCATGAGATGCGTATCGAATATCAAATCCGAAGCATTTCTGATTGACTTAATCACCGGCTGCCCGTAAGTGACCTGGGGAACAAAGTGGCCGTCCATTACATCGATATGAACCATCCGTCCGCCTTTTTCCTTTATTTTCTGTAATTCGGATTCCAGACGGCAGAAATCCGCTGAAAGAATTGAAGGTGAGAGAATAACTTGTTTCATAGTGCATTATATAGTAACTTAATTTGTTTTAAGTGTAAAGAGTTTTTGCGCCGGACTTGCAAAACAAAAGCTTTTTCTCAAAAAACATCGGTATTTTGTATATATATTCAGAATTTTACATAAATTTAAAAAAATCTCCAGAAACATAATTGACAAAGTTTTTAAAAACCATTATAAATGATAGCCATTTTTTCTAATTTTATAGGTTGACTTTTTTTCATAAAAAATTATAATAGAGTTATGGGTGTTAAGTCTGAAACTGCATTGACAGAGGCATATAAACTAATTGAAACGAGTCAGGTTGATACTGCAAAACAGCTTCTTGATGATGTGCTGAGTTCGGACCTGGACAACAATGAGATTGTCTTTCTGATTCGCTGCTGTGCTTACTGGTCAAACATTTTTACAGAGCTCAGAACTCTGGACCCTTTCGAGCAGGGGGAAACCCTTATTTCTTCCTGGCACCAGTTTTCAAGTCTCCTGGAAAATTCCATGGACCCATTGGAAAGAGCCTCATATGCGTTCACAAGATGCGTTTTTTCTTATGCCCTTGAACAGTACAGGCAAATTTCTGAAGAAAAAAATCTCCAGCTGAGATCCCTTATCCACAGAAGAATGGGACTATGCTTCAAGCGGCTAGGTTCCTATGATGAAGCGTTGTCATGTCTCTCTGAAGCCAACAGTTCCTTTCAGGGGCAGGCGGTCATTCTGGCAGAGATGGCAGACTGCTACGATCTTTGCGGAAACTCAAAGTCAGCCAAGGTTCTCTTCAGGGAAGCCTTCTTCATAGACGCCGAGAAGGTGGACCTTACGACTCTTGACTCACCCATAATAAAGAATCTTTGCGAGAAAGTCTCGAAGGAAGGCTACACGAACGAGGAACTCCAGGAATGGATTCCCGTCTACGGTATTCTTCTTGGAGTGTTCAATGTAAAGCGTTTGCTCCGGTCCCAGGAAATCGGGAAGCTTAAGCAGGACATTACTGCCAAAGAAAACGAGCTGAAGGACCCTGCAAACAATGCAAAGCTCATAAAGCCCCGTCTCATGACCAAATATCTTTGGCTCATGGACTACTATCTTCAGACGAAGGAAAGTCTTAAGAAGATTAATGAGATACTTCTGAAAATAAAGGTCCTTGACCCTGAAATTTACAGAAGGTTCTTCAATTACAATGACACCTACCAGTAACTCAGCTTACTGTCGTGTATATATACGGAAAGACTAGAGGAAACTTTAGCAACTTTTAATAAAACATCGTCGAGAGAAACTATATTCAATTACCCCGCCAAAAGGGGGCTACAGGAGTTTAACATGTCAGAAGAACTTGAGAATGAAGTTCGTGATTTACTTAAGGAAGAAATCTACACGCGCGCAGGAATCAACAATTTCACACCAAGCAACATCGAAAGCTTGAACAATCTTCTTGCACGAATCAGAGATGAAGGATCAATGACTTCAACTTCCGTTAAGGACATCTGTAATGAGCAGCTCAGCCACTCAAAGGACAACATCGTTGCACTTTACATTTCAGGAATGCTCTCAATTTACACAGGTTCTCTTGATACCAGCGCTCTTTCAGCATTAGTTGAAATTTTCTATAACAACCACAAGGAAACTCTTGTAGAAATGTTCTGCAAACACATTCTTGAAACACATCCGAATAATATGTTCGCTCTCAAGAACCTTGCAGCTTACTACAAGAACACAAACAATCCTGAACTCTGGACTCTCTACGAAAGAATCGTAAAAATTGATCTCGAAGATGCAGACGTTGCAAAGGCTCTGGCAGAACGCTACGAAGAACAGAAAAGCCCTGACACAGCAATCAGCTACTATAAGAAAGCTCTCCTCCGCTATGTTGCAGCAAAGAATCCTTCCGGAATCAAGGAAATGTGGTCAAAGCTCGTTTACCTCATTCCTGAAGACATTGACTTCTTCATGATGGTACAGAAAAAGATTGAAAAGACTGTAAGCGAAGACAAATCAGCGCTCCTTCTCCAGGAACTTTACCAGTACTACAAGGATACTTCAAAGTGGGATACCGCGATTGAAATCCTCAAGACAAATCTCAGAATCGACAACAAGGATGCATGGGCACGCCGTGAAATCATTGAATGTTTCCGCGGAAAATATTCAGACAGACCTCGCCTCGAAGACTATATCAGAACATCAAACCTTGAGCAGTCTTACCGCAATATCTTTGATGCAATCACGGAATTTGAAAAGCACATTTCATTTGACACAAAGAATTTCGTGTTCCACCGCTCATGGGGCGTAGGTCTCATAAAGAAAGTTGAGGGGGACATGCTCATCATTAACTTCGGCAAGAAAAACGGAATCCACGAAATCTCTCTCAAGATGGCAGTTACAGCTCTCCAGCCCCTCGCAAAGGACCACATCTGGGTTCTCAAGGCTACAAAGACAAGAGCGGAACTTTCAGAGAAGGTTAAGAAAGATATCGTCTGGACACTCAAGACAATCATCAAGAGCTTCGACAACAAGTGCGACGAAAAAAGAATCAAGGCTGAACTTGTTCCTTCCATTTTGACGGCAGGTGAATGGACCAGCTGGCATGCAAAGGCACAGGACATTCTCAAGAAGAATGCAACTTTCGGAGTGAACCCGAGCAACATCAACCAGTACATGGTTCGTGAAAAGGAAGCCCGCCTTGAAGAAAGAATCAGCAACGAATTCAAGGCAGAAAAGGAATTCTTCCCTCGCATCGAAATTCTTATGCGCTACATGGACAATGAAGAAACTGACAAGCAGGATGAACTCTTCTCCGACATGTACTCATACTTCGCAAGCTTCATCAAATCTTTTTCAAATGTTGACAAGCAAATTGTTGCAGCATATCTTGTTGTCCTTGAAGTTATTGAAAGACTTCCAAACTTCAAGTCCCCTGCAGACTTTACGTTTGCACAGATGTATGAAGAAATCGAAAATCCTAAGAAGATGTACGAGGACCTCAAGACTGAATTCCTCAGACACAAATTCCTTCAGTGCATCAGAACATCTGTTCCTGACTGGGACGAACAGTTCATCAGGCTTTTCCCTACTGTACTCAAGAAAGAAATTATCATCGACCTGATTACGGACGGAAAGCAGGACATGGTTCAGAAGCTTGTTCAGGAAAGTTTTGAAAACTTCCGCAACTACAGGGATGCTGCCGTATACTTCTTCAGGGAATCAAGAAATGAAGAATGGTTCCAGGCTGTCAACATCTCTTATGAGAAGCAACTTGTGACTCTCATAAACATTATTGCCCTCTGTTACCGTGAAATCAACAACCACGTGAACACAGTGGACAACAAGAAGACTATCAAGGCTGCATGCACTTCACTCTTTGCAGAAAAGGCGGACAAAGGCGAAGAACCTGTAAACAACGTGCTCAACTACATGCTTGACAAAGATGAATATACAATCACACGCATGTACACAACAATCAATGACGTCAAGGACCTTGACTCAACATACAAGGCACAGCTCCGATCCGGAATCCTCGGCCGCTTCCCTGACTTTAAGTTCCAGGAATCTGAAGTTAAGCATGAAGTCCAGAAGGGTATGCTCACTACTGCCAGAATGCTTGACATCAAGAAGAAGGAAGCCGAAGAACTTGAAAAGGTTATCCTTCCTAAGATTGCAGATGAAGTTAGTGAAGCCCGTGAAAAAGGAGACCTTAAGGAAAATGCTGAATATCACTCAGCACGTGAAAGACAGGCCCTTGAAAACGACAAGCTTTCAAAGCTCAAGAACATGCTTGCCCAGGCTGTTACATTCGACCCGTCAACAAGAACAACTTCTTATGTATCGTTCGGTACCGTAGTTTCTTTGCACAATGCAGCAAACGGCACGGACCTTACATACACAATTCTCGGACCTTTCGAATCTAATCCTGATGAAGGCATCATCTCTTATCTTTCACCATTCGGTGACCGTCTTCTCGACATGAAGGTTGGAGAAAACCGCAAGTTCTCTATCAACGATACTGATTACGATATTACAATCACAAGCATCACTGCAGCATCTGATGTCTGAGATAAAAAACAATCTAATGGTTACCTCTAAGAATTGCAACTTTCAGAGGTAACCCTGAAAATGCGATGTTTCAAGCCTTGTAATTT